>NZ_JAAZWB010000077.1 GCF_012524115.1 Bacillus sp. RO1
TCTCTCCTCCTGATTTCTCGTCACCAAGGTCTTCATAACGGCGATCAGGACTTCTCTCCTCCTGTTTTCTCGTCACCAAGGTCTTCATAACGGCGATCAAGAATTATTCTGAAGGCTATCCACAATTCGATTATTTTTATAATTTACTAAACAATAAAAAAGAATACTCCAGGTTTCCCCTTCGTATTCTTTACTCACACTTATTTAATTTTCACAGAAGAAATAATCTCCATCATGCTCTTCGTACTAGCTTCCATATTGCCCGTTTCTGTTACCGTTGTCATTTTTACTCCGCCCAAGCCCACTGTCACTTCGTAAAGCTCTTCCTCTTCCCCACCAACAGGAGAAACCAACAAGTAACCTAAACGACCTTCATCGGTTACTGTATGGTCTACCAATAAATCAGAGTGATTCATTTTTGTAGAATCATATAATACCTCTGAATCTTTTGGTTCAAAAGGGTTTACAAACAAAAGGTAAGTTTGCTCGTCCTCTGTAAGAACAATATTGTTCTCTGATTCCGAATCAATGGTAAATCCAGTGGGTAAATGATAAGCAAATATATCTGTATCCTCAGAAGTGTCTAATGATTGCGCTTTAAATGTTTCTTCGAAAGTATCAACTGATTTTTGTGTTGCGTCTTCGATAGACACAGAGCAACCTGTTAAAAATAGTAATGATAAAAATAAAATATAAATAATGGCTCTTCCAAAAGTCAAACTCTCCACTCCTTTTAGTACAATAAGACTAGAAAATACACATCAAACTTATCATACCTATAAATCTTATCCCTTGACAAGGATAAGTTGGAATTATCACTTAATTCCCTATTTTATGATAGACTAGAAAATAGGTAAATAACAAGAGGTACTATTTGGAGGGATTGTAATGAAATTTACTGTTTACCTTGCAGGTGAAATCCATACTAAATGGAGAGAAGAATTAATAGACAAAGCACAAGCACTGGATCTTCCGTTAGAGTTTGTGGGACCAATGACAGACCACGAGCGCTCAGACAACATAGGAGAAGCGATTATGGGTACACAGCCAAGCTCTATTGCAAAAGACGAAGCAGCATCTCAAATCAATAATCTTCGTACGGAACTCTTAATGAAAAAATCTGACCTTGTTATCGCCCTATTTGGAGAGAAATATAAACAATGGAACACTGCGATGGACGCAAGTGCCGCCATTAGTCTACAAAAACCGCTTATTTTAATTCGTCCGGAAAACCTTCATCATCCATTAAAAGAGTTATCTAACAAGGCAAATGTAACCGTAGAAACAGTCAACCAAGCCCTAAAAGTACTTACATACGTATTGGACTAGAAGCAGGCAATTTAAGCCTGCTTTTTCTCATTATATCTCCATTGTCCAATCAATAGCTTGCTAACATGTTGAAACATTTCCATTCTTGAAACAGCACCATCTGTAAAGATCCCCAATGCTCCTTCATGTTTCCTAATGTCTTTCCGCTGACAGTACTCATCCATTATGTCCCCTAGCTCTTTTCCTGCTAAAATCTCCTCTTTAAAAGCATCAGGTAGAGGTATTCTGGCACCACCAGCTATGTATTCCATCCCATCTTTAGAAACTAGTGCTCCCCAATTACAGACCATTACTTCTGAGAATGGTGTGGAACCAAGAACCACGCCACCTTCAAGGCCTATGGCAAAGTCTGCATCATCTATTTCTTTTAGAGCCCCTCTCGCACGGTGCAATGCTCCTTCAATCGTTTCTTGTTCTGTCATGGGTTGTTTGCGTACACCAGATTCTACTTCAAGTGAAATTGTTTCAGCTTCCATCTCAAGCTCTCTTATTGCACCCTGCACCGCCTCGTATTTTGCAGGGTTTCTTGAACCGACTACCACTTTCATCATTACCTCACCTTTCGATTAAAAGAAAAACGATGGGGATTCCCCATCGCTTCCCGACTTTATATAATTATCTGCTTCTAATGGAGTCTACTGTGGACTGGTCTGCAGATTTTACAAGTTTGACAATGAGCTCTCTTGCTGCGGCATAATCATCCACATGGACCATGGAAGCGTGTGTGTGGATATAACGTGAACAAATTCCCACTACCGCTGAAGGAACTCCCTCATTGGAAGTGTGGACACGGCCAGCGTCTGTGCCACCTTGAGAAATGAAATACTGATAAGGAATGCTGTTAGATTCAGCTGTATCCAATACAAAATCTCTCATACCAGTGTGAGTTACCATAGAGCGGTCATAAATGCGCAATAATGCACCTTTGCCTAAATGGCCGAATTCTTTCTTATCTCCAGTCATATCGTTTGCAGGTGAAGCATCAAGCGCAAAGAAGATATCAGGCTTGATCATATTTGCAGCTGTCTGTGCTCCACGTAAACCTACTTCTTCCTGAACCGTAGCTCCTGAGTAGAGGATATTTGGTAGTGTTTCACCTTGAAGATCTTTCAATAGTTCAACGGCAAGTCCACAGCCATAACGGTTATCCCATGCTTTAGCCAGAATTTTCTTCTCGTTAGCCATAGGTGTGAACGGACAGATAGGAACAATCTGTTGACCTGGTTTAATGCCAATGTTAATTGCGTCCTCTTTATTGTCTGCACCGATATCAATTAGCATATTTTTTATGTCCATTGGCTTAGCACGTTTCGCTTCATCCAAAAGATGCGGAGGGATCGATCCAATAACACCAATAACTGGACCATTGTCTGTCATTACTTGCACACGTTGAGCAAGCAAGACTTGGCTCCACCAGCCGCCAAGCGTTTGGAATCTTAACATCCCGTTTTCTGTAATGGAAGTGACCATAAAGCCGACTTCATCCATGTGGCCTGCGACCATGACTGTTGGGCCAGTTTCGTCGCCTTTTTTCACTCCGAATATACCACCAAGTCGGTCTTGTACCACTTCATCTGAGTACTTTTCTAATTCACTGCGCATAAAGCGGCGAACATCATGTTCAAAGCCAGGTGCCCCTTGTAGCTCTGTTAACGTTTTAAATAAAGTTAGTGTTTCCTGATTCAACTAAGTCAGCTCCTTTTTTCAAAACCTATATGTAGAATGACACTTATACTTCGTTAGATTATCGAAATATTTTAATTATATTGTATCGAACTTTCTTTATTGTTTCCAGCTTTAGCATGACATTTATTTGTTTTACAAGTTATACTATTAGTAAGATAGGCAGAATCAATTCACCTCATCAGTTACTCCCATTTGAAAAGGGCTTACTTAGAAAACGAGTATGATATATGGAAGGATGATACGAAATGAAATGGAAAGCACTTCTAATCGGTGCTGGAATTGGTGCAGCAGCCGCATATCTTTTTACTGAAGCATCTAAGCAGCAATCCATAAAACCTGAAAAAGCGTTAAAAATTGCCAAGGAAGCCTTTAAAAAGCGAGGCCCTGTTGATGGCTCCTGGATTCAGATGGTGCCAGAAACGATTATACGAAATGATATGTCCTACTCCATCTACAGAGGCGGAATTTCCCGTAGAATCGAGGACGTCTTGGAGCAATATGAATTCATCGTCGACAAGAATACGGGAGTCATATTGGATGTTAGTCAATTAAAATAAAACATGCCTGGCAGATAAAAACTGCCAGGCATGTTTTATCTATTCCGTTCTATTTTTTCTTGTATCTCATAAGATTCATTCCATTTTACTGCTCGGTAAAATGCGTCATGATAAAAAGTAAACCAGGCATTACGTCTTATTCCCTCTTTAATCCATTTCTCTTTTGCTTCAATCGATGTCATCGGATAATCATCATAGGCAAGGACCCATAAAGACGGAGAATGAGCATGGGTAGGCATGAGATCTGCCATATGAATAAGACTTTCCTCCCCTTGAGTCATTTCAATTATGGCATGCCCATCACTATGTCCACCTGTATGTATCATTTTTATTCCATTGATGATGGTTGTCTCTTCTTGAAATGTTTTTACCTGTTCTTCAATTCCTTGCCAATTCATCTCCCAATACGTATTTTTTGAACGTATATTAGGGTTCCTCATTTCGCTCCATTCAACTTCTGAGGCATAGATGGTTGCCTTAGGAAATACAGATACGTATTTATTTTTTTCTTCATCCCATTTGGTCAGTCCGCAGACATGGTCAAAATGAAGATGAGTCATGATGATGGTGTCTATATCTTCTGGTGTCAGTCCAAGTTTTTGTAAACCTTCCTCCAAAGACGACTCTTCCGTTGCACCATAGTTTCGTCTTTGTTTTTCGGAGAGCTTTCCTCTCCCAAGTCCTGCCTCAATAAGGATATTACGTTCCCCTGTTTGAATAAGAATAGGATCCGTTCTAAGCTCTATCTGATTTTTGTCATTTACAGGATATTTTTTTGACCATAAAGCTTTTGGGACTACACCGAACATTGCACCACCGTCCAGATGCGTTACTCCACCATTCAACCAAGTCAGCTTCCACTTACCAAATGTTAGCGTTTCCATATCAGCCATCTCCCTCTTTGTACGATTTGTATGTATGTCCTTATTGTATCAAAAAAAGCGCCCTCTCACTAAAGGAAAAGGACGCTTCTTCATTTATTCTTGATATTTTACCTCACATCGATAGATAGGGAATCCCTTGCTAGAAAACTTCTCCTCATATTCTGTCATGACGTTTCCTTCAAACTCACTATTATGAAGGTCTAAACTAACATATTTCAATAATAATCCATACTCAGAAAAGCTCATCAACGAATACTCAAATAGTCCACGGTTATCTGTTTTAAAGTGAATTTCACCTTGTGGAACCAAAACTTCTTTATATAAGTCCAAGAACCCTTTGTAGGTTAATCTTCTCTTTTCATGGCGGGTTTTTGGCCATGGATCAGAGAAGTTCAAATATACTCTGTCCACTTCACCAGCATCAAAGTAATCAGATAGCTTTTGTGCATTGACATTCAACAGTTTGACGTTTGGAATATCAGCTGCTACTGCTTTTTCCAATGCTTTTACAATAACACTTTCAAATAATTCTATGCCGATATAATTTATGGTCGGATTAGCTTTTGCCATTTCCGTAACAAATGTTCCCTTTCCCGTTCCCACTTCAATGTGGATTGGGTTGTCATTTCCGAAAATCTCACTCCACTTCCCTTTTTTATTTTCGGGATCTGGAATGCAGTAATAGGAATTTTCGGCAATAAAATCTGCTGCCCATGGTTTGTTTCTGAATCTCATGTCGTTTGGTCACCTCGGCGTTTTATTAGTTTATAGTCGATGACAGAAAAAAACCGATCGCGATGGACCGATTCTTTTGTCGCGTATAAGAATGATAAATAAACAAAGGCTAGTACATATATAAAATAAAGGAGTGCTGACAAATGCCGTTAAATTATCATGATCAAATACATCTTCTAAAGGATATTTTGGCGGATCATCAAATTGATTGCTGCGGTTCTGTTGCTGAATACGAGCAGTTGGAGCGCGTCATCAAATCATTAATGGTCAATAATGAAATCGATCATAATGTAAAGAATATCTTGCAGGATATCTACACCTATAGCCAGGCTGGCATCAATTCCAGCAATGACCATGATCACAATCAATTGCATCAATCAAAATTCACCAACTGGATCGATAGCATCGATCAATACTCATAGTTCAACCGGTAAAAGTCTTTCCAAATAGTTCAACCAGTTCTGTTTCTCTTTTTCAATATCTTTGTGGTGATACCATTGTACGGATAGTATAGTCTGAGCTATCACATACCAGTGCATACGGTGGCGCAAATCGTCTGTCAGTGGTATCCCATAAGTGGAAAGCCAGTCATTCCACTCCTGTTCCGGAATATACCAATATAATAACATGCATAAGTCGATGGCCGGATCCGCTATAACAGCTCCATCCCAATCAATTAAGAAAAGCTCTTGATTATCGGAAAGCAACCAATTATTATGGTTAAGATCACAATGGCAGACTACCTTATCTCTAAACTGGACATTTTTAATTTCCTTTGTAAGAAAATCCAGTGATTTTTGAATCACGTCCAAAGAAAAGAGATCTAAAGCCATCCCATTCTTAATATCTTCCAGTATAGTCGATGGCTCCACAGGTTCTTTCCCCAACCTAGTCAGCATATCAAGCAACTCTTTGGAATGGTGAATCTTGTGAAGAAGCTGAGCCACTGTTTCCATATTCATGTCGTTTGGTTTAAGTTCTCTTGCACTTATCCAGTGCTGAGCCGTAATGACATCTCCATTTTCCAGGCGTTTCGTCCAGACCAATTTCGGGACAATTCCCTCTGCTGAAAGAACAGCCAAAAATGGCGATGAATTCCTTTTAAGGAAGAGCTTTTTCCCTTCATTTTGAGCGAAATACGCATCTCCCGTCAAACCACCCGCAGGACTGATTTTCCACTCATCACCTAATAAATGTTCCAACCATTTCACCTTCAATTTCAACACAACTTTTCATTATCAAATATTAGAAAAGCGCAAGCGCTAAATAAGAATTTTCATATTAATAACTTTTTTAAGCAAAAAAACAGCTATTGAACAATTTCGCAATAGCTATCTTTTAAATTTTATCGTTATTTCCCAATTAAATCAAGTCCCTGTGTAACAATTAATATTGTGCCAATACAACTGTGCTGATAGGTGGCACTTGGACTTCATTGTTTACTTTGCCGATTGGTAAATCACCTGCTGTACTGCCTTCTACAAGAACTTCCCACTCTCCTGAGAATGGAAGGGTTACGTTTTCTGTATTCGTCCCGTTATGGAAAATAATAAGTAAATGGTTGTACTTTCCATACTGTTTCACATCACTGAGGTGATACATGAGCATATTTCCTTTATCGAGAGGAAAGCGCACATGTCTTTTTATTTCCGTAACTGTCGATAAACGTAAAGCTTTGTGTGCTTTGCGAAGCGAGATCAGCCCCCTCACATAAGCCACATTCTCTGAGTAACGATACTTTCTTTCCCAATCTAAGCAATTGACGGAATCTGGAGATTTATAGCTATTCTCTTCCCCGCCTTTTGTCCTGAAAAACTCTTGCCCTGCATGTAAAAATGGAATGCCTTGAGATAAGAGTGTAACGGAAGCGGCAAGACGATGACGCTTTATTCTTGTTTCTTCATCTTCATGGCTATTGCAGACGGCTATTTTATCCCACATTGTATGATTATCATGGGATTCAATATAGTTGATCGATTGCGAAGGCTCAAGGAAAAGTCCTTTATGGTTCGGATCAATTTGTACACTACCTGCAAGCGATTGTTTCAACAGAGCAGTTTTGTGAGTATTGCCAAGCGCAAATCCCCTGTCGAACAAGTTGAACGTACTACCTTTGACTGAATCGCGAACCATGTCATTAAAGAATGCGATTCCCGGCATCTTCTTGGCATTGAGTATCATTGCTTTACGGTCAGCCGCTAAAGGCGTGTTCAGTTCCCACCCTTCTCCAAGGATGATGGCTCCTGGTTTGATGACAGATACCGCCTCTTTTACTTCATTCATGGTCTGAACGTCTAATATTCCCATCAAGTCAAATCGGAAACCATCCACATCATATTCCTGCAACCAGTATCGAATAGAATCCAGGATAAACTTACGTACCATTTTCCGTTCAGATGCAATGTCATTGCCTACTCCCGTACCGTTTGATGGCATGCCATGCTCATCATGGCGAAAGTAATAACCAGGCACTATTTTTTCAAAAGAGGAGTCCTCGCGGATATACACGTGATTATATACAACATCCATAATTATCCTTAGCCCTTTATGGTGCAACGTATTAATTAGATTTTTCAGTTCCAATATTCGAGAATAAGGGTCATTTGGATCTAGCGCATAGCTTCCTTCAGGTACATTAAAAAGAAGAGGGTTATAACCCCAGTTGTAGTCCTTATCAGGTTCTGCTTCGTCCACTCCTCCAAAGTCATTTAATGGTAATAACTCAATATGAGTTACTCCGAGACTTTGGATATAAGGCATGCCTGTAATTCCAATTTCAGACACCTCTAGAGGATTCTCTGTAAAAGCGGCATATTTACCCTTATGAGCCATTCCGCTTTTTGGATGGGAGGAAAAGTCTCGAACATGCAGCTCGTATATAATGGCATCTGTTGCATCGTTAAAAGGAAGCATTGACACTTTTGGAACATTTATTCTTTCTTTATCTACAATCACGGCAGATTCACTATTTATACTAGATGCAATCGCATACGGATCGACGGCTTCCCTCCATACAAGATTCACGCAAACTAGGTATGTGTATTGAAAACCTTCTAAATCTCCCTGAACCGTTATTCGCCATATCCCCTTTTCCTCACGAATGAGGCTATAGAAAATGTTTTCCTTACTTTTTGGAGCTACAAGTTTTATTTTCACTGCAGATGCTGTTGGCGCCCAAAGGGTAAAGGTGGTTTCCCCCTTTTGATAATGCGCCCCAAGGTCATCCTTTTCATAATAGAATGCCTCATCAAATGCTTGTGAGCGGATAACTGCACCGATTTGCAAATCTGTTTTCCTACCATGTTCATCTATAATCATATATTTGGAGCCTATGGAGATTAGCGTATTTGTTTTACATATATATTTAACCGAGCTCTGGAGCGTTTTTCTATCTATAATCTCAAGCGGATAAGTAGATTTTTCGTTTGATAGGGTAAAGGAAGCTGATTCTCCATTAAAACTTCCGTTAGGCAAAAGAATAGTGATCTGATCCATTTCATCTAAATAGGCCTCGAATTCTCTTTTGATGAAAATCATGCCTTTCCCTCCCTGTCTCCTAAAGTGCGATTCTTCTAGAACTGACCATCTTCTATATTATTCAAGCATAGTCATGACCTTGACATATATTCATACAATTCTTCATTATTGCCATTCTGGTCTGTCTATATAAGTTGACTGGCAATGAGAAAGTAATGCTCCAGCCGCTTTTAGCTGACTATGTTTTAAAGGAAGTTTGTTAGCCCGCATCTTCTCAAACCATTTTGTATATGTACGTTTATCTACGACTTGTACATCTGCCGGCCCATCCGTTATGTCAATATATCCTTTTGGGTGCAACAAAAGCTTAGTAACAGGCAAGCTCACATCATATAGCGGAAGGATATTCTTTATGATTGACCCCATCCTGTTGAGGCTTATCGTTGGGTTTACTATTTTTCTTTCCTTTTCTCTTTCCCTAATGGACCAGAAGCGGTCATTATTTCCTAAAACTACACTCTCTTCTTGCTCCTCCATGTAAAAGAGAGCCATAATTTCGTTAGGGGTAATAAGGATGATTTCAAGTTCCACTGGTGCCTGCTTTACTAAAAAGATAGGTTTATACATCACAAAAAACGTATCTGGAAACCTTTGCAAAAAATATCTTAGTAACCGCTCACGTTTATAATTCTTCTGCAGATAGGACATTTCTCTGATGGTCGAACTTGCCCATTTTAGCTGAAGAGGAAGAATGGAATCAAGAAATTCTTGTTTTCTCTCCTCTGCCGTCTTACTGCATGTGACACTGGGAAGCTCCCACTCTTCCTCATGTACGTCATCACCGTTTTGGATGTTACCAGTGAACAGCTCATCTTCTTGTTCCTTTTTCCTGAAGGACTTTATAAGGCTGATTAACCTGCCATCTTTTGAGGTTGTTACCTCTGTTTGAGCATTAGGAGAAGGACTCTTTATATCAACCGGGTTTCTTAACATCTCTTGATAGGTCTTCCATTGTTGCTTTTTCAACCTGATATATTGGTTTGGATAGCGATATATATCGGCTTCATAACGGGTGATATAATCTTGTAATTTTATTAATTGTGCCAATGGTGGTCACTCTTTTCTATAATAAATAATGAATGGCTACAGGTAATATTATGGCGTATAGTAATGCAGATAGTGTCATGCTGATGGAACTGAATGCCGCTTCTTCTTCACCATATTCCATCGCTTTAGCAGTCCCAATCCCGTGTGCAGCGCACCCAAGCCCCACTCCAACCCCTAAATAGTGAGTTATCCCAAGTCGTCTCAATAAGACTGGCCCAAACAATGCACCAAAGATGCCACTTAGTATAACGAGCGCGGCAGCTAAGCTTGGTATCCCCCCTGTAAGGTCGGCAATTTCCATGGCGATAGGGGAAGTGACGGATTTTGGAAGGAATGACACGGAGTATACGGGTGGAAGGCTAGCCACCTTTACATACAAAAAACCAGTAACCATACCCGCAAATACTCCAGACAATAAACCTGCTATCAACGGGATCCGATAACGAACGATTTTTGAACGTTGATGGTATAGGGGGTAAGCAAGCGAGACAACCGCCGGACCGAGCAACTCCTGGATCCACCAACCTCCTAGCATATATGTATCATACGATATATCAGTCAAAAGCAAGCCAATAATAATTACTAGAGTCGTAGTGGCGACAGGATTGAAAATTGGAACACGAAATCGGTTATATATATGTCTCATTACGAGAAAAGCTAGGTAGGTAATAAGGATGAACAAGAAACTAATCCAACTATTCATCCTCCATCACTCCTGTTACTTCTGTCTTATTATCGACAGATACTGCTGTTTTTTGAGCAACCATTCCAGAACATAGCAGGACGATAATGGTTCCTACTAAAAGAGCAAGCAACATGAGCATTCCATCTGTTCCTGATAGAATGCTAAAGTAGTCCATGACTCCTACAGTGGCTGGGACAAAAAACAAAGGGAGATATAAAAGTAGTACATTAGCTCCGTCTTGCAAATATCTCTCCTTCGCTACACCTGTCAAAAGCAGAATAAGAAGAAAAACCATTCCGATAATACTACCTGGAACCGGGATGTCAAAAGTACTTTGTAGTACCACACCAATTTTGTAAAACAAATAAAATACTACTACTTGAATTAATAGTTTCATTCCCCTCATTTTCTAATCATACTCCTATACTAATGAAAAAATTTCCTTTTCTTCATATTTGGGCAATCTGTTTAGATGTGTTTCATATAAAATAATATTGTTCACAATAAACGTCTCTTTTTGCGAACTGTGGACAGGAAGCAGATCATGATTAATGGATCCTGGCCCCTTCCACTTCCTTGCTATGGTGATATGAGGATGAAATGGACGTGAGTCGGGCTGGAGTCCAACCATCTCACATGCATCATATACAGATTTTCGCAGTTGATTAAGTACCATTGACTTTTCGATACCGTACCAAAAAATTCGTGGTGACTGAGGGTTCCCAAATGTGCCAAGCTCACTTAATGTGAGCGAAAAATGTTGATGATTTGTAGCTGTTTCTAAAAGAAAGGTTGTCAACTTTTCTTTTTGTCCTTCTTCCAAATCACCTAAAAATGCTAGCGTAATATGAAGGTCTTCCGGATGCACCCACCTTGTAAACGGAAAGTGGCTTTTTAATTCTTTCATATATAAATGAAACGCTTCCTTTAACGGTTGTGGAAGAGGTACAGCAACAAAATAATGAGTTTGTGTCGTCATATTCTCACCCTTCTTATTTTACCAGATATCTTCAATTGTCTTGCATATTATCTTAGCACCAAACAGACGATATAGTTAGTTTTATCTTAATCCCATAATAAGCCATGTGCTTAGTCCGTTTTTATAATTTATGATACAATACTGATTATTGAGTCATGAAAGAGAAAGGTTGTGCGTAGTAGTGAAGGTTGTTTCAAATATGGCTGATTTAATTGGAGATACTCCACTTGTTAAGTTAAACCGCATTGTGCCTGAAGGAGCGGCGACAGTTTATTTAAAATTGGAATTTCAAAACCCCAGCGGCAGTGTAAAAGATAGAGCTGCTTTTAATATGATCATCCAGGCAGAAAAGGATGGCCTCATCAAACCTGGTGCAACCATCATTGAACCAACAAGCGGAAATACAGGGATTGGGTTGGCAATGAATGCAGCAGCAAGGGGATATAAAGCGATTTTGATCATGCCCGATACGATGTCTAAAGAACGGATTAACCTTTTGAAAGCATATGGTGCAGAAGTAGTATTAACACCAGGCGATGAAAAAATGCCAGGTGCTATCAAAAAGGCCCAAGAACTTGTTAAAGAAATACCCAACAGCTTCATGCCGATGCAGTTTGAAAATCATGCCAATTCTGATGCACACAGAAAGTCTACGGCACTCGAGATTATTGATGGTATGGAACAAATCGGCAAGCCATTGTCCGCTTTCGTAGCAACAGCCGGTACTGGTGGAACCATTACTGGGACAGGTGAAGAGTTGAAAAAGCATTTTGAAGGGTTGACTGTCCATGTTGTGGAGCCTGCAGGATCCCCTGTCCTTTCAGGAGGGAAGCCTGGCAAACATAAGCTTGTGGGAACCAGTCCTGGGTTCATTCCAGATATCTTGAACCAGGAAGTATATGATGAAATATTTAAAATCAAAGATGAAGATGCCTATGAAATTACGCGTAAGCTTGCTCGTCATGAGGGCATATTGGTTGGACCATCTTCAGGTGCTGCTTGCTATTCTGCCATTGAGGTAGCAAAACGGTTGACTCCTGATGATGTAGTAGTTTGTATCGCATGCGATACGGGGGAAAGGTATTTGTCTACGGACCTTTTTGAATTTGAGAATGAATAAACGAAAAGACCCTTGGCTGAAGTAGCTAAGGGTCTTTGTCATATTAACCGTTCCTTTGCGCTGCAGGCACTCGCTTTCCGCGGGGCGGTGCTTGAGCCTCCTCGGCTTTGCCAAAGCCACTGAAAAAGTCTTTGAATTTATATATTGTTTTAGACACCGCTGTGGATTTCCGCAAATGGCTTCGCTTTCCTAGGGGCGCTGCTGGAGCCTCCTCGGCTTCGCCTGTGGGGTCTCCACCTAGCGCTATCTCCCTCAGGAGTCTTCGCCTTTTGCTCCAATCCACAGCTCAAAATTACTAAGTACTATATCATATCAGTTTTTCAGTGGCTTCGCTTTGCCTATGGAGACTCAAGTCTGCCGCTATTTCCCGCCGGAGTCGAGTGCCTTCCGCTCCAATCCACTCATTTTTAAGAACTCATGATGCTTTTGCGAGTTGTTTTTTATCGGCTTGGTTAATCATCAGGATAAAGACTAATCCGCACATTGTTAATAGGCCGAAGAACAAATAGACATGTGCAACGGAATAGTACTCTGCAATAAACCCACCAAAGAATGTACAGAACCAACTCCCTAACCCATTACCGATGGCAGTGTATAGAGAAACCGCCGTTGCACGAGCAGAGGTTGGGGCGATATCCCGAACAAACTGCAGTGCTGCAGGTATGAAAAGGCCAACAGAAAAACCTTGGGCAATCGTAGTCGCATACACTACATACAGTGGCGGTTCAAAGAAATAAAGGACCCAACGGATCATCGCAATGGACGCCGCACTGATCATGATTGTATGAAGGCCAAAGCGCGCAATCCACTTGCCTGCCACCCTCATAAAAGGCGCCTCACTTCCGGCAGCAAGCAAGAAGGCAATCCCAACTCCCGTAACGGTGCCTCCAATATCAGTAATAAACAGGCCAAAATAAAAGTTGTTGGCGAATACAGGACCGAATACAAGAAACGTTGTCACAAGGAACATCACAAACTTAGGCAACTTCATGAGCGTGCCGATGCCATCACGGACATTGACACTGATTGTCTGACTTTCCTTCGGTAAAAAGCTCGACACGACCGTGCCAAGCAATAAAGCTATCGCAAAGGTAAAGAATATCACTTTTAAGGAAAAGAAATCAGAAAGCCACCCTGCAACTAGAACAGCCACAGCAAAACCTATCGCCCCCCATAACCTGATGGAACCATAATTCCCTTTTGTCCTCTGAACATAATTGAGGGTAATGCTGTCTGAAATGGGGACAAGGGCGCTTTGTGTAACAGCCAACAGAAACGCAACGGCAAGTAGCGCACCATAGCTTTCCATAAATGAAAAGACAATACCTGTTACTGCTGTGAGAAAAAGCGTCCAGAGCAGGATTTGTTTTGGTTTTTGGGTATAGTCGCTAAAGATTCCCCACAATGGCTGGACGAATATCATCACAACAGGACTGATCGACATGATCATCCCAATTTGTGATCCGCTCAACCCCACGTCTTCTTTCAAATATACGGTCAGCAATGGGAATAGAGCCCCAAAGCTGAAAAATGTTAAAAAGTAAAAACTGTAAAAGTAGCGAGTTGTATTGTCTTTCATTGAGGCAGTACTCATGATATATCCTTCTTTCTTCTCGTCAAATAAAGGAAAAAATAAAAGGCTACCGCCCCACAGGGAAGTAACCTTTACATTCTACCACAATTATATTTAGGATAAATATGTTATTTAGCTAATTCATAGATAGCTTGTGCATAGATGGCAGTCGCCTTGATGAGATCTTCAATGAAAATATGCTCATCTTTTTGATGCGCCACGTCCTCCCTGCCAGGGAAAAGCGGACCAAAAGCCACCCCTGCTTCAAGCGATCTTGCATATGTTCCACCACCGATGGACAATAACTCCGCTTTATCTCCAGTCTGTTCTTCATAAATCTTTCGAAGAGTTTGGATAAGCTCGTGATCCTGTGGCACATGGTGTGCAGGAGAAACATTAAACTTATTTACGTCAAAACCATACGAAACTGCTTCCTTACGCAATTGCTCTTCCGATTCCTTTGTATCGCATGTTACCGGAAAACGGATGTTTACCCCTAAAGTCCCAACCGAAGCTGCGCGGTCATAACGGAAAACACCTGTATTGATGGTTAAATCGTCGGTAATCTCATCGTGAAAATTGATCTTTAGCTTCTTACCACGAGAATCAAAAGCAAGCTTTTCACTAATAAAGCCGACATACGATGCCCCGCTTGCATCCAATCCTAAAGAATAAAGGAAATCTGCCAAATGGTAACCTGCATTCGTACCATTATCCGGCTCCATGGCATGTGCTGACACCCCTTTGATGTTAAGGTACAAAGCATTGCCTTCCTTCGTATAGCCACCCTCAATACCTTTTTCTGAAATGTATTCATTAAAAGCGTGCGTGATTTTGTCCATTCCTTCCGTCACTTCAAGTGACGCTTTAGCATGATCTGGCACCATATTCAATCGGCGACCTGATTCAAATGTTAACAAGGTGACATTTGAAGATGGCTTCTCACCTTTGAAATCAAGCCCTAGCTGGATATCACCTATTCCTTTTTCCGCATAGATGATTGGGAAGTCCGCGTCAGGGGCAAACCCCATTGTAGGCATTTCTTCATGTTTAAAATAGTGTTCTACACACTGCCAGTTGCTTTCCTCGTCTGTACCAATAATGATGCGCACACGTTTAGAAAGTGGGAGGTCTAGCTCTTTTACTATTTTCAAAGCATAATAAGCCGCCATTGTCGGACCTTTGTCATCCATTGCACCTCGTGCGAAAATTTTCCCGTCACGAATGGTGGCACTGAATGGTTCATCTGTCCAGCCGTCCCCCTCTGGTACTACATCCACATGACATAGGATTCCTACAAGCTCTTCTCCTTGGCCGTGTTCTATATGACCGGCATAATGGTCAACATTTTTTGTAAGAAAGCCGTCTGCTTCCCCTTTATGTAATAAATATTGAAGCGCCTCTTCAATTCCTTTGCCAAAAGGAGTCTCAGGGCTCGCTTCTTCCTCATTCAGCACACTGTTGATTTGCAAGAATTCCTGTGTATCTTTTATTAAGGAATCTTTTCTTTTCTCTACTTCTTCCAACCAATTAATATTTCCCATTTAATCATCACCTCATTAGAAAATGAAAAAGCGTATTCATCATAAGTACAAATCCAACTAACCCGACGGCCGGATAATACAGCCACCTTGTTACAAGATCTTGATAGTGTTCTTGAATCAGCTTCTTCCCTTTATACATATTCAAAAAGGGATGTCCCACCAATTCATCATATACTATATTTAACCACTCTTTTAGAAAAAAGAAAAACGCCATAAACAAGCCGAATGTCATCCATAACGGGAGATATCCCATAACAGCGATGGTAATACCAATCAGCTGCAAATACGAAAAAATATGACGGGAGTTTCGCAATAGATATTTAAAGAACAATTCCGTCAAGGCACTATGGGGACTCCTGTCTTCGAATATCCTTTGAGACCGCCCGAAAAATAAAGGTTTTTTTCGCTCAGAAGAACGAGTAACATGCACATATTCCGAAGCATAGAAAATCATTCCGACATATTTCTGACGCACCTTTTCGTTATGAGCCATATCAACCATAAAACTCTCTGTTCGAAAGTAAATGGTAAAAAAGGTAATGACCCCAAGCATGAGGAGAGCGACTGATACAATCCACATAGATTGATTCACTGTTAGATAAGTAATAAATCCAAGAAATAGAAAGGCTGTGAACGTAATCAGTTTTCGCTTCCATCCAGACCAATGTAAATGTATCACTTTATCTAGAATGGTAGTGGATAGAAACAATGCAAGATAAAATGTTATCCACTCAAGTAATGGGAGGGTAGTCGGGCTGATCGCCTCCATTATCAAATAGGTAAGAATAGCAATCAGCAAGGATTTTATCACATTCAATCCTGTACTCGCTATCACACCCCACTTTTTCAACCCTTGCAATAAATCTCTTCGATGAACAAAAAAGTACATATCCGCTTGCTGATAATAAACACGAATAGTCCCCGTCCAAGCGAGATAATAGATAGCAAAAAGGGTTAATCCGTATGGAAGTTCCTGAAGCAATGCAATGAAACTCGGAAATATATCATAAATCAGGGCTGCAACGAATAATAATGTAAGGACAATATAGACTAGGATCGTCCAATCAATAACAGCTTTTGTATTCTTCCATTGATACTGACGCTCTTGTTTTAAGCGCTCCATGTATAAGCGGAATGCCGTCATCTCTCTTGCTCCCTTTCGGATAAGGTGTAAAAACAATCTAGCAAAGAAGCACCGGGAAGCTGGCAGTTTGTTTGTATGTCTTGTAGGGTCCCTTCTGCTTTCTTGCGCCCGTCAGCCAAAAGAATAAACCTGTCACAAATCTTTTCCGCCGTATCCAGAACATGGGTACACAACAAGATCCCTACACCCCTAGCCTGTTCCTGATGAAAAAGCTGAAGAAGCTTCTTCGTTGCAATCGGATCAAGCCCGATAAACGGTTCATCCACAATATATAAAGAAGGCTTAGACATGATGGCAAAAATCAACATGGCTTTTTGCTGCATCCCTTTTGAAAAGGTAGCCGGAGATTCGTGAATGACTTTTTCCAAATCAAACAACTTCAATAGTTCCTCTACTCTCTCTTTCCAAACCTTTTCTTCTATCTCTAGCAAAGAAGCCATCAAATCTATATGCTCCCATAATGTCATATCATAATAAAATACAGGCTTCTCAGGAATATAGGCATATGATTTATCGGAAGGAAGTGATATCTCTCCTTCAAAAAAAGGATTTAAGCCAAGTAAGGTTTTGATAGTCGTACTCTTACCAGCGCCATTTGGACCAATCAGCCCCACCATCTCACCTTTTGAAACAGTAAAATCAATATTCTGCAAGACAGACATTTCATCATCATATCCTGCTTTATCTAACTGTAAGGTTAGTAATTTCATTTATGGTCCCACCTCTCTCCTGTCTAATACGATGTTTTAGGTCAAAAGTTTCATATTTTTCAAATAATTACTAGCAGATTATTGTCGAGTGGTGTAAAATAATGTATATAGACTCATAATTTACTCATTTACTCTTAACACATCCAAGACTAAATGTTAATATTGTGTAAATTGCATCATTATTCTAGAATTTTTTCCACATAATCGTGTACAATATAAACTAACTTAATACCTAACACCTATCATCAAGAATTTAGCGAGTAGTACCATGTTAAATACCGGATAAGGAGTGGTTTTTTGAAGCCTTCAACTAACCGTATGCTAACCCGTATTAAAGCCGTCTACATGTTTATTCATGAAAAGGGAACTGTCTCTACACAGCAGTTGGTCGATGAATTTGGGATTACACCCCGAACCGTCCAGCGTGATTTAAATGTGCTGGCATTTAATGACCTGGTTCAAAGTCCGACGAAAGGTAAGTGGACTACTACGCAGAAAAAAGTTAGGTTGACTTCATAAGACTACATATAAAATTAATCAGACAATAATAAAACCCCATTCCTTTTCATTTGGAATGGGGCTCTTCGTTTTTATCTCCGCTGTAATAGTTCTAATTCTTCATCCGTTAGCTCACGGTACTCCCCAAGCTCCAGATCTTCGTCAAGCTTTAGTTCTCCCATGCTCAAACGCTTCAGGTAGGTAACCGTTTTTCCAACTGCTTGGAACATCCTTTTCACTTGATGAAACTTTCCTTCAACGATGGTAATCTCGATTTGTGATTCCGAACCAGCCTCAAGTATTTTCAGTTCAGCAGGCAAGGTTTCATAACCATCATCTAAGGTAACACCTCTTTTGAAGGCTTCGATATCCTCCACTGTTACTTCTCCATCAATTTTCGCATAATAAGTTTTCGGTACATGTTTTTTCGGTGATAACAACTGGTGTGCCAGCTGCCCGTCATTTGTCAGTATAAGTAGACCTTCTGTATCTTTATCCAGGCGTCCAACCGGGAACGGTTCGAACATCTTATCCTCTTCTTGCAAAATATCTACTACGGTTTCTTGGCGGTAGTCTTCCGTTGCAGATAATAGTCCAGGTGGCTTGTGCATCATTAAGTAAATGAACTCACGGTATTCCACGATGTCTTCATGGACAGTTACCTCCTGCACCTCCGGGTCCACATGCACCTTTGCATCCTTTACCACATTTCCATCCACTTTTACCACACCAGTTTTTAAAAGCTTCTTCACTTCTTTTCGGGTTCCAAAACCACTGTTGGCTAGCATTTTATCCAATCTCATATCTTGTGCCGCTCCTTTCATAGGGAAAGAGGCCCCCTTTGATTCGAGACCTCTATCCTCTTTCTTGTCTATTTAAAAATGAAAAACGATTTCCGAACAGGTACATTAATAGGTTACTTCTGTAGCTCAGTAAGAAGTAGATGCCCGCTCCCACTAGACCGCTGACAGCCACTACGATGATGGCTTGAAGACGACCTTCGCTGTAAGGGACGAAGCTTTCTAATAGTTGAAGGACAACTAGGACTGCAGCAATCATGACGACGTTAAAGATGGTCATGAGAAAACCACGTCTTATTACCATGGAGTAATCAAATTCAGTAAACTTCTTAATAGCCCATAGATTTATCACGACACTGGCTGTATAGCCAATTGCAGTTGCAATGATGGATCCTTCCGCACCCATCAACAGAATAAGCGGATAATTGAGGACCAGTTTCAATAGCAACCCAATTGCAAGTCCTACAACCGTGTATTTCTGTTTGTTAATTCCTTGCAATACCGAGGCAGTAACGGTGAAAATTGCTAATGGTATTGCTGTGGGAGCATACCAAGTCAATAGCTGCCCACCTAAAGGATCATAAGAGAAAAATGCAGCATAAGCTGGACCTCCAAGGAGGGATAGTCCTATACAAGCAGGGACAGTCAAGTAAAGCAATATCTGCAATGTTACACTAAGCTGTTTTTGCAAGCTTTGTTGCTGACCATTAGTAAACGACTTTGTTATAGCAGGAAGGAGGCTCAGTGCAAAAGCAGTCGCAAGAGTAATTGGAATCATAATCAATTTCTGACCATAGTTGTTGATAATACCAAATGCGGTGTCTGCGTAGGTTGCAGTGAATCCTGCTAACACCATTGCATCATTAAATGAAAATGTATCTATTAATTGATATAGAGGCATGGCCAATCCCACGAAAACAAATGGCATTGCATACGAAATCAATTCCTTATACATATCTTTATAAGAGAGATCCACTGTCTCTGGGTCTTTTTCCAGCATGGAGTCCAATTTCTTTTTCCTACTAAACCAGTACCAAACTAATACGACAAGACCTCCAATGGCTCCGATAAAAGCAGCAAATGTTGCAAAGCCAATCGCAACAGTCATATCCCCATTTAATACTTCCAGTATGAAATATAGACTTCCCAATAGGAAAACAATTCTTACTAGCTGTTCCACAACTTGAGATATTGCGGTTGGGCCCATGGATTCATATCCTTGAAAAAACCCACGAATCAAACTCATAATAGGAACCACTAGCAAAGCCACGCTTACCATTCTGACGACAAATGTAATATCTTCATAAGTATGTTTACCTTCTTCTATAATCATAGGAGAAAGATATGGTGCCAACAGAAACAACGTTAAAAACGACACCACTCCTGTAATACTCATGACCATAATACCTGAACGGAAAAGCTTCCTCCCAACACTATACTCTCCCAAAGCATTATACTTTGCGACAAACTTGGAGACCGCTAATGGAACCCCGAGTGTAGCGATACTTAAGAAGACAGAATATAACACATAAGCATATGAATAAAGAGCTCCACCATCATTACCAACCATGGCATGGAAAGGAAAAATATAAACTAGACCGAGTACCCGTGACAGCATTGTTCCCACTGTCAAAATCAAGGTACCTCTCAATATATTAGAAGTTGACATAAAATCCCTACCTACTATTTGTAACTTTTTGTCTAACCTTTGTATTTTATCATACTTCTTATTGTGGAAGCACTATATTACCATCCCGCCAGTAAACTTCTAGTTAGTGATATCTTTGGAAAAGATAGATATGGCGTTTCGACTTTCAAGTTCTCTATGTGCTCTTTTGTTACGACTAAAGTGAATTCGCCATACGCATCCGTATCCAGTAAGAGGACTCCTGCATCTTTTTGACTGAAAATAAGCCCAAATTCTTCTTGATTATTTAGTCGGATGCAAAGGACATAGGCATCCATTTCTTTTTCATAAAGCCATGTATAAGAAAACTTATGTATATTGGTGGTTACTTCTATGGGAATTGTCGGGACGGAAAGTAGTAGAACCGACTTCCCATTTTCCTCTGTCCAGCCTCCGTCATATGGTATATGTGCTTCTGAAAGATTTGGCGAGTATGTCATGAGATACCCCTTTTCTTTGATTTGTAATCTACTAGAAATCATACGGAATGTAGCTCTTTTTGTCCAACAAGAGAATAGAGGGTATAATAAGCAACATGTAAGAAAATATAGGTGGTTGGTGAAAAAATGAAATACGATGTGATTATTATAGGCGGCGGTCCATCAGGGCTTATGGCCTCCATCGCTGCGGCAGAACAAAAAGCAAGAGTACTATTGATAGATAAGGGAAATAAACTTGGGCGGAAGCTGGCCATTTCAGGAGGCGGTCGCTGTAATGTCACGAACAGGCTTCCAGTGGATGAAATCATCAAACATATCCCAGGTAACGGGAGATTCCTATATAGCGCATTTTCGGAGTTTAATAATGAAGATATCATCAAGTTCTTTGAAAACCTTGGGATACAGTTAAAGGAAGAAGATCACGGCAGAATGTTCCCTGTCTCAGATAAAGCACAAAGTGTAGTTGATGCGTTGTTGAATAGGATGAAGGAATTGCGAGTGGACATTCGGACCAATACTTCTGTGGAAACAGTGGAATATGATGAGGAACGTACGCGCGGTGTATTGTTAAAAACGGGAGAATTTTTGGAATGCTCATGTGTAGTCATCGCTGTTGGTGGAAAATCAGTGCCGCACACAGGTTCCACTGGTGATGGATATCCTTGGGCACGCAAAGCTGGGCATACGATTACAGATTTATTCCCAACTGAGGTCCCGTTGAATTCACAAGAAAAATTCATCCACGAGAAAAGATTGCAAGGACTATCCCTGCGCGATGTAGCTTTGAGCGTCTTGAATCCTAAAGGGAAAGTGGTAAAAACGCATCAAATGGATATGATTTTCACACATTTTGGGGTATCGGGGCCAGCTGTATTACGTTGCAGCCAATATGTTGTGAAGACGATGAAAAAATTCGGTGTGGATAGAGTAACGATGAATTTAGATGTAATGCCTTCATTGAATGAACAACAAGTATTTCAGCAGCTTAACAACGCTTTGAAGGACGAACCAAAAAAAGCCATCAAGAATGTGCTTAAAGGGCTTGTCCCTGAAAGATATTTATTATTTTTGTTGGAAGTTTGCGGAATAGATGAACTGGAAATTGGTGCCACATTAGCACACGAAAAAATAAGGGAACTTGCGAAAATGTGCAAGCAGTTCCGGTTTGAAGTATCCGGCACCCTTTCCATTGAAAAGGCATTTGTTACCGGAGGCGGGGTTTCAGTGAAAGAAGTTCATCCAAAAGAGATGTCTTCGAAAATGAAAGATGGATTATATTTTTGTGGAGAAGTGCTAGATATCCATGGATATACTGGTGGTTATAACATCACCTCGGCCTTGGTGACAGGAAGACTTGCAGGCTTGAACGCCGGGAAAAAGGCGGCAAGCCTACGTCGTTACTAGTAATACGAAAGACATTACAAATGCTAGTCCTACACCATACATGCCAAACTCGTTGATAAATGATTTACTTTCTTCTTGAAGTACCTCGTTTTGTGTGTGGTGGTTCATAGTGAATACATCCCTTTCTGTTTTTAGTTTGGTTGATTATATGACCTGTTACTAATTAGACGAGTAGTGTTACAAAAATGTTTCAATTATTTATGAATTATTTTAGATATTTATCAATACCCACAAAAAAGAACCTGATAAACATCTTTCTGGGAAGTTTTCAGGTTCTAAATATTACCATTGCAGAGAAGCAATAGATTTGTTCATCCTCGTCGTTGATACACCCGACTTGATACTTGATGTCAATTACATCCCTATCAGACAACCCTTTCAGAAAATCATTAACCGCATCCTCAAGGTCCCGCTCATGCTCCTCATCAAACACCCTAATCTGCACCAACCCCGACACCCTCCTTCAAGTATGGTTTATAAAGCTTGTATTCTATTACTATGTATAGGTGGAAATTTTGGGTTTTATACTTTTGTTTGGGGGAAATAGAGAAAAAAACCTTTTGGGGGTCAGACCCCCAAAGGGTTTTTGAAGTTTGTGTCGAATATGGTCTGGTTCCTTCAATACTAGTATCCAAGCAATTGCATGCTTCCAATGTATATAGCGATTGCTGCGATACTCAGTGAAATTTTGTTAAATTTAAAGAATGAGATAGGTGGTCTTTCCTCACGAAGGTCCCCCACCACTTCCTTAATGAAATCCTTATCGGCAAAATTTTGGAACTCCACCTCTAAACCACTCGTTTCAAGATCCTTCCACTTTAATTTGATGGTTTGATTAGGATCATCTAAATAATACATCGTGATATAGTTTCTGCTAATATAATCTTCATCTGCTTTGACATCTTTTTTATAAGGATATCTTTTGTCGTCCAGGTTTCGCTCTAAGATACCCATGACAGTCTGGGCTTCATATTTCTTGATATGTATCTCGTCTTTTTTTCTTTGCATGATCATTACCATTAATGGGATGAGTAGAGGTCCTAGCGCAAAATAGAGTGTGTTGATGTCCAGTTTATCTGAAGATGTCGTGTACCATAATAGTCCAAGCGTGATAACCCCTGTAACTAGTATTCCTTGGAATCTATTACTAGTTGAAATCGTTGAAACTCCCTTTTGTTGAAAACTCATCATGGCTTCCACAATAAGTATTACGCCAATGAATACTAGAAAAAGTGGAAATATATTTTGGTCGATGAAGTCCATTGTTGGCTTGGCCTCCTTCTAGCTGAGTGTGTTATTTAATTGTACGGATGAGAATGGGAATGGTTTCAAGTTTTTGTTAGGAGTGGGGTGAGGTTGTAGGTGCGGGATTTGGTTCCTCCTATAAATTCAATATTGAGGTTTTTCAGCAATCTGATAATGGTCAATCTATTTTCTAACCCTAAATACATCTTTAACTCTCTCATAGTGATAAACGGACTTATTAATAGGGCATAATCCTTTAAAGCTACTATATGTTCACTATCTGATCTTACTAAACAATTGGGGCACTCCCATGTACCGTAAATTCTTTTCATAATTTTATATGAATTACAACTAGAACATAATACACCTTTAATTATATCTGAAGGCAATATTCCATATTGAGTAATGGGGGATGAAGTATCTGGTGTATGATCTTTAATTAAATGTTTTATTAACTTATTTATAAACTTCTTGTCCAGAGGCTGGGAGTAATGTCGTTTTAGTAGCATACTAACTTTAACAGCGAGTGCGGGGCTTTTTATTACATATCTATCCACTTCGCTAGGGGAGGAAAGGACTTTCGAAATAACTTTAGGATTAGTTAGTACTGCTAGCTTTTCACAGGGAAGTTCAGGAAACTGTTTGGTTCTAAGCCATGATTCTAATTTGGAGCATTGATTAGAAGCTTGCAATATAGGATCTGGATATACTTTAAGCGGACTCTCGTCAACTTCTTGTAAAAGTTGATAGTTTTTCGGATCAAAGTAGAGAGTTCCTTTAAAAAATTTAACTTCTAATACTAAAAAGAAATTTGAATATAAGATGAGGGTATCCATTTGAAAGAAGGTGTCCCTAAATGGAAGTCTTAGCCCATGGAAAATGTAGTAGGGATGCTCTGTTTCTGGAAGACTTTTCAAGTAATAGTCTAAAGTTTGTTCACCGAAAATTCCTGCTTCTTTTCTACCTAATTCGTTGAGGAAATCTTGAAATTTCTCATGATTCGGGCGAACTCGCCTCTTCATTGCTCTTAAAATATGCACTCTCATGGGGACGCATCTTGGTTTTTTTATCAAAGAATCACCTCTTTTAAAGGATAAGAGTATCATTTGACATCTTTCTACATATTTCCTTCTTTTCTGAAAAAAATCTTTTAGGAAATTACCTCTTTTTGTTAAATGAAGAGGAATTCCCCTTTACAGAATATGGATTCTTGATAATTTGAAGAGTTTTTTTGACTATTTGGAAGGATTATTCGTATAATTGGAGGGGTTTTTTGACTATTTCAGCTCGTTTTTTGACTAATTCCTCTTTTAAGCTTTAAATTCCCTTTGCCACGAGAAGTAACTCACTCCTTAGGCCTCTATAACTAGACCCAGTTACCGACTTCTGAAAAGTTCCAAGATCCAAACCTAACCCCCTATTACCTACTTTTGAAAAAAGCAAAAATCCAGACCAGTAACCCAAAATCACCGACTTCTAGAAAAACCAAAAAACCACCAACCAGCGGCGCATTTCTCGCCCACTGGTCAGTGGTCACATTCAAATTATTCTACGTCGCCTTCCCACTCTAGCATGCCGCCGACCATGTTCCGGACTTTGTAGCCTTGGTCTTGCAGGTAGTGGCAGACGTTTTCGCTGCGGCGTCCTGAGCGACAGATTACGATGTATTCTTTGTTTTTGTCGAGCTTGTCCAGGTTTTCTGGTATATCACCCATGCGGATGTGTTCTGCTTGTTTGATTTTGCCCATTTCGATTTCTTCGTCTTCGCGGACGTCGACTAGGTAAAGTTCTTCGCCGGCGTCAAGTTTCTTTTTTAGCTCATCAGTCGTAATTGTTTGGATTTCTGACATGTATGAAAACCTCGATTCTATGTAGTGTAATGCTAATTACCTCTATTTTAACAAAAAGAAAACAAGACTGCCAATCCGTACGTCGGCAGTCTTGCAATCTCAGGCTAATTTTCTGTACAACTCTTAGTTCGCAACGATATTCACAAGTTTCCCTGGAACAGCAATGACTTTGCGGACTGTCTTGCCTTCGATGCTTTCTTTTACCGCGTCATCGGCAAGAGCGATTTCTTCCATTTTTTCGCGGGTAGCGTCGGAAGGTACGTAAAGTTTAGCTTTAAGCTTACCGTTTACTTGGACCACGATTTCAATTTCATCTTCTACTAGTTTGGACTCATCGAATGTAGGCCATGCTTCATAAGTGATAGTGCCTTCGTTACCAAGCTTTTCCCATAGTTCTTCTGCAATATGTGGACAGACTGGGGAAAGCAATTTTACGAAGCCTTCTACGTAATCTTTAGCAATGGTGTCTGCTTTGTAAGCTTCATTGATGAAGACCATCATTTGTGAGATAGCCGTGTTGAAGCGAAGGCCTTCGTAGTCTTCCGTTACTTTTTTCACGGTAGCATGGTACGTTTTCTCTAATGTGTCTTCTTCTGTAACTTCCACAACTTTGGAGCTTAATTTGCCGTTTTCTTCAACAAACAACCTCCACACACGGTCAAGGAAGCGGCGGGATCCGTCTAGTCCATTGGTGGACCATGCGATGGAAGCTTCAAGTGGTCCCATGAACATTTCGTATAGACGAAGGGTGTCAGCACCGTGGGATTCCACGATATGATCAGGGTTTACGACGTTCCCTTTGGATTTACTCATTTTTTCGTTATTTTCACCTAGGATCATTCCTTGGTTGAAAAGCTTTTGGAATGGCTCTTTCGTTGGAACCACACCGATATCGTATAAGAATTTATGCCAGAAGCGAGCGTAAAGTAAGTGAAGTACGGCGTGCTCTGCTCCACCGATGTAGATGTCTACCGGCAACCATTCTTTTAGTTTTTCAGGATCAGCTAATTTCTCGCTGTTTTTCGGGTCGATATAGCGCAGGTAGTACCAGCAGCTTCCGCCCCATTGTGGCATCGTGTTTGTTTCACGGCGACCTTTTTTGCCTGTTTCAGGATCTACGACATTCACCCAGTCCTCAATGGCAGCAAGCGGGGATTCGCCTGTTCCGGATGGACGGATTTCTGACGTTTTTGGTAAAACAAGTGGAAGCTGGTCTTCCGGTACTGCTGTTGTTGTGCCATCTTCCCAATGGATGATTGGAATCGGCTCGCCCCAATAGCGTTGGCGACTAAACAACCAGTCACGAAGGCGGTAGGATACTTTCTTTTCGCCTTTTTCGTTAGCAGCTAACCATTCGATCATGTTGGAAATTGCCTCTTCTTTTCCAAGACCGTTCAAGAAGTCGGAGTTAACGTGCTCTCCGTCACCTGTGTAGGCTTCTTTTGTAACATCGCCACCTGCCACTACTTCTACGATTGGAAGATCAAACTTTGTCGCGAATTCCCAGTCGCGCTCATCATGTGCGGGTACTGCCATGATTGCGCCAGTACCGTAGCTCATCAACACATAATCTGCAATCCAAATTGGCAATTTTTCGCCATTAGCTGGATTCACTGCGAATGCACCAGTGAACTCTCCGGATTTTTCTTTGGAAAGCTCTGTACGTTCAAGGTCGCTCTTGCTTTGAACTTTTGCGATATATGCTTCTACTGCCTCACGTTGTTCATCGGTTGTGATTTTTTTCACTAAAGGATGCTCAGGAGCAAGTACTGCGTAAGTTGCACCGAAAAGTGTGTCTGGACGTGTTGTGAAAACGGTGAAATTCTCATCCGTACCGTCGATGCTGAAATGTACATTCGCTCCTTCCGAACGACCGATCCAGTTGCGTTGCATATCTTTTAAGCTTTCCGGCCAATCTAATTCGTTTAGGTCTTCCAATAGGCGATCAGCGTATTCTGTAATTCTAAGGATCCATTGACGCATTGGACGTCGTTCTACCGGATGTCCGCCACGCTCAGATTTCCCGTCAATTACTTCTTCATTTGCTAAAACTGTACCAAGTGCAGGGCACCAGTTTACCGGAACTTCATCCACATATGCCAAGCCTTTTTCGTATAGCTTCAAGAAAATCCATTGAGTCCACTTATAGTACTCGGGATCAGTTGTGTTTACTTCGCGATCCCAGTCATAGGAGAAGCCTAGGGACTTGATTTGTCTGCGGAATGTGTTGATGTTTTGTTCCGTGAATTCTGCTGGGTCGTTTCCTGTGTCCAACGCATATTGCTCTGCAGGTAGACCGAATGCGTCCCACCCCATTGGATGAAGGACGTTTTGTCCTTGCATACGCTTCATGCGGGAAAGGATATCTGTTGCTGTGTAACCTTCTGGATGACCTACGTGCAGACCTGCTCCGGATGGATAAGGGAACATGTCTAGTGCGTAGAATTTTTCTTTCCCTTTTTCTTCTTGCGTTTTAAATGTTTTGTTTTCTTCCCAATACTTTTGCCATTTTTGTTCAATGGACTGATGTTGAAATGACATCTTTTCTTCCTCCTGTTAACTCAAATAAATACAAAAAACCCCTCATCCCAATAAAGGGACGAGAGGTTTGAATATACTTAACCTACCGCGGTACCACCCAGATTATTATCACAGTAAAATGATAATCACTCGAATCCTTAACGCGGATGATACGGCGAAATATTACTGCCTTCCATTTAGAAGGGTTCACACTTGCTACTCCAAGGCGAGTTCATGTCCGATCGTTTGTTGACTTCCACCACCCGTCAACTCTCTATGCTCGTTTCGTCCACTACTGATCCTTTTCAACGTATAAGTTTTTGTTGTTAGTTTGTATTGTAATGAATTTAGTAAAAAACTGCAAGGGGTATTTTCACTAATCATTATGAACGTTTTCCAGAAAAGTATTCAATGGTACAGCCGCTTAGCAGCAAGATTCCTTTTCCTTCTGACTTTCGCTGCAGCAACCCCCTGCTTCAACCTCATCACAACATGACTGATTTTCTTTTACCTCTATAATTTCTACACCACAACAGCCTACTTCTCTTTTCTTTAAAAATGAAAACATAACCTTTCCTCCTATGTTAATACATCAATTTATTTTGATTAATAGTCCAAAATCTAGTTTTGTGCACAGCATTGTTGACTCTGATTGTTTCTGGCAACTTGGGCATACAGGTTTTGCAGATAGCGAATGATGTTTATTCTTCTGCCTTTTGAAGCTATTGCCAATCGGTTGTCATGTTGTAAGCTTGCTAATCTCTGTTCGTTCAATTTAGTAAGTGTATACGGATGTAAATTCATATTTTCTCCTCCTTAAATCAATTTTAATTGATTAATTAATTTCATTATATGTTCGGAGGAAAAAATATGCAACAATTTAAATCAAAAAAAATTGATTTATCGTTCGACATTTTTCTTCCATAGAACAAAAAACCCCAGGCCCCCTCAACGCTAGAGGAGAGAGACCTGAGACTTAGCTTAACAAAGAACTATTGCACCGTATAGCCACCATCTATAACCACTGCCTGCCCGGTAACGCCTCCAGCCGCATCACTGCTTAAGAACATTGCATAATCGGCTATTTCTTTTACATCTAGCAGTCTCCGCTGCGGAACCAATGGGTAGATGATTTCTTCCAATACTTTTTCCAGAGGGACCTTTCTTGTTTCTGCAAGATCCTTCAACTGACCTCGGACAAGCGGTGTATCGACATAGCCTGGACACAGTGCATTGACGGTAATTCCATCTGCTGCTCCCTCTAATGCGGAAACCTTTGTCAGACCAATCACTCCATGTTTCGCACTGTTATATGCCGCTTTCCCGGCAAATCCAACCAAACCATTAATGGAGGCCATATTCAATATCCTTCCGAATCCTTGAGCTTTCATTACAGGAAAAGCATGCTTCGTCGCGACAAATGGTGCGACGAGCATCACGCGAGTAAGGAGCTCAAACTTTTCAGTCGGGAAGTCTTCCAACATAGAAACATATTGAAGTCCCGCATTATTAATCAATACATCCAACCGTCCGAATTCAGAAACCGTTGTATCAATTACGGATTTTAGCTCTTCTTCAGACGTTACGTCGCAACGCAACCCTCTAGCTGTCAATCCAAGGCGATTTAATCCTTCTCCCGCCTCCACAACATTCTCTTCATGCAAATCCGTCAGCACGACCTTTGCACCAGCTTCGGCAAATTGTTTTCCTATTTCGTACCCTATTCCTTGGGCTGCTCCCGTAATGAGAACAACTTTATCTTTAACCACTGCTCCAAACTCCTTTCAGGAAAAAATTATTAGATTCCTAGTCCCATAGAGAACAATGCGATAGCAATAGCCAATCCAATCAATGGGACGATAACAGTCAAAGCTGCGACAGGTCCATATGCTGCCTGATGTGTCTCACCACAGATTGCTCGGACGGTAGTTACAACATAACCGTTATGTGGCAAGGAATCCAGTGCACCGGAAGAAATCGCGACTGTACGATGAAGTGCCTCAGGATTGACGCCCATGTCCATATAATGTGGGGCAATTAATGGTAAGGCAATTACCTGGCCGCCAGAAGCCGATCCAGTCATACCTGCGATAACGCTGACTGCAATTGCTGCACCAATTAGCGGGCTCCCCGGGATGTTGGTCATTGCCTCAACGACCGTACCAAACGCAGGTACCGCTTTGGCAACTCCGCCAAAACCTACTACTGCAGCCGTGTTACCAATAGCAATCAAAGCACCCATTGTACCCTCTGAGATTGCATTCCAAAAATCCTTAAAGTATTTTCTGCCAAGTACATAAGTTGTGATGATACCGCCTAGTAAAGCAATGATTAATGCAGATTGTTTCAAACTATCATGGAAAATGAAAGAGATAATTAAAACTACTGCTAATGGGATAAAGCTTAATAATGGGTTAGGAAGTGGCCTATTTGCATCTATAGTAGGATCAGTATCTCTAGAGATAAATGTCTCTCCTCGACCAACTGCTTTGGTGATCATTCGTTTCAACCACCAATACCCAAAAATCATCATGAACACCGCAACAAGCGCACTTACTTCCCATCCTGCATAAGGAGTTGTATCCAAGTATGGAATAGGAATCCAGTTCTGGATCTCTGGAGAACCTGCAGAAGTCATCGTAAATGTTACAGATCCAAATGCCAATGCGGCCGGAATGAACCGACGGGGCAGGTTAGCCTGTTTGAATAAGCTGATTGCCATTGGATACACGGAGAATGCAACAACGAACAAGCTTACTCCTCCGTAAGTTAAAATGGCACATGCAGCAACAATAGCCAGAACAGCAAATTTCATGCCCAGTTTATCGACAACCAATCTCGATACCGAATCTGCCGCTCCGCTATCCTCCATTACTTTTCCGAAAATGGCACCAAGCAAGAACATTAGGTACCAAGCAGTCACAAAGGACGAGAAGCCTCCCATATAACTACTCACAAAGTTTACTTCCCCTTCACCTACTAGTTGTGGAAATAACGGCATTCCACTTAAGAGAGCGACAAATAATGCTGACAGAGGACCTACTACAAGAAGGTTCATCCCCCTCATCGTTAAAAAAATTAATAATGCCAAACCACCGATAAGACCAATCATGCTCCACATTTTTCTTTCCCCCTTTTTCTCCTTTTGGTAAACGCTTACAAAATAACGTAAACTTTTTACCTATTATTTTTCTTTCCGTATTTATCAATGCAAAAAGCGTGCCAACTAAACAGTTTAATTGTTTCAATATTTCGAACAAAAAGTTTTTCCGGAAATCTGGACAAAAACAGACGAACTGCCATAAAACAAAGGAGTCCAGATATCCGGAACACTTTCCGGAAACCTGGACTATTAAATCAAAAATTCTAATGGTTATTTTATCCCATATTTCTTTAATTTTTCATAGAGGCTTGATTTACTAATACCAAGTTGTTTGGCTGTTATCAACTTGTCATGTTGGAACTTTTCTAATGTTTGAAGGATAGCCTGCCTCTCCGCATCCTCTAACGTTTCTTTTAACGGTTTGGAACCAATTGGTATGGAATAAGAATCTCTTAAGTAATCAGGAAGTGCTTCCAATGTCAGTTTTTGACCTGTGGATAAATGTACAGCAGCTTGAATAACATTTTCAAGTTCCCTTATATTACCAGGCCACCGATAACGCAACAATGCATCAAGGGCTTCCTCAGTAACAGATGTCACCCTTCTACCTGTACGTTTACAAATTTTCTGAATAAAATGCTCAACAAGCAACGGTATATCTTCTGTTCTCTCTCTTAGTGAAGGGATCTGAAAAGGAATAACATGAATACGATAATACAGATCCTCTCGGAACCGCTTTTCTTCCATCATCTTTTCTAGCGGTCGGTTAGTAGCTGCAATCACACGCACATTCACTTGTATCGGCTTTACAGCACCCACCGGCTCCACTTCTCCTTCCTGCAAGGCACGCAAAAGCTTGATTTGCATAGGCAAGGACATATCCCCAATCTCATCCAGAAACAGCGTACCACCATCAGCAAGCATAAATTTCCCCTTTTTACCGCCTTTTTTTGCTCCTGTAAAAGCTCCTTCTTCATATCCAAACAATTCGGATTCCAGAAGATGCTCTGGGATCGCCGCACAATTCAGTTTGATAAAAGGCAGTTGACTTCGGTTGCTTAGCTGATGGATGCTATGCGCAAACAGCTCCTTTCCAGTTCCGCTTTCTCCCCTAATGAGGATGGATACGTCACTTGCAGCAATCTGCTTTACCTTCTCTTTTAACAGTTTGATAAGCTTGGAGTTTCCAATAATATCCTCCAACGTGTACTTCACACCTGTTTGTTGCTCGTATTCTTGTAAATAGTTTCTGATTCTCCCAAGCATGCTTTTCACATGACTATTCATTTTGTCCCATTCACTAGTATCCCTGAAAATTACTGTCCCGTAAGCACCAATTACTTCTCTGTTCTTATTAAAAATAGGCACACGATTGGCTATCATGTAGTTTCCTCTTATATATTGAAGGTCGGCAAGCTCTTCCTTTCCCGTCTTGACCACTTCATGCATCCGGGTGTTTTCTATGACTTGGGTTACGTGTCTGCCTATTACACCTTTGTTGTCTACCCCGATAAAATCACAATAACTATCATTCATGTAGATGATTTTGCCTTCATGATTGACCACGACAATCCATTCAAAAGCGTTGGCAATTATGGTATCCATCATTTCATCTGTAAGTAAGCTTTCTTTTACTCCCATCTATACCCCTCCTGCTTATCTGAGATAAATATATCACAAAAGTCTAATAATGATGAGAACGTTTTCATAAATACATATTTTGCAAGTTTGATACAATAGTAAGTAATGATTGTTTTTGAATGTGAGGTATCTATTATGCCAGATTGGTCTTATCACGGAATTTTCAAGCCGATACTAATGAAGCTGCCTCCTGTTGTTTCAAGGGAGTTTATTCATCGCGGCATGAATACTATCGCTTCTATTCCTTTTGGGGTAGGGGAAAATATCATTAACTTTCTTGGGAGAGAAGAATGCTCTCCTTACCTTCAAACCGAACAGATGGATGTTCTTTTCCGAAACCCTGTAGGCCTGTCAGGAAAATTGGACCCTAACCTTAGCGGAACTCGCGCATTTTCCAACCTTGGATTTGGATTTATCGAAGTAGGTCCGGTGACGTGGGAACCCATTCATAGCAGTGAGACTCCAATTGTGCGAGAAGATACAGCAACTATCCATTTTCCAAAAGAGACGATTGGATTCAAAAAAGCTTTAGAAAAAATAGAAAACACTCCTGTAAAGCAACCACTCTTCGTTCGGTTACTAGGTACAAAAGATGAACTCGAAACAATGGCAAAAGGGTTTGAGCACCTGGTAGCTGGATTTATTCTAGAATCATCTGATGTTAAAAGTTTAGGACTTAAGAATAAGCCCTTTCTACTATCTATAGAGAAAGTCGGATCACTTCCTGTATCTGACCTTGCTCATTTTTCTGGTTTTCTTGTGGAAGAAACGAATGGAAAGAAAAATCTCCTGAAAGAAATACAACTTCTGAGAAAGATGGGATTGGAGAAAACTATCATTAGTTCAGGAGGTATAAATACTCCAGCTGATGCTCTTGAACTGAAGGATGCTGGAGCTGACCTGCTACTTTTAAAAGAAGGGTATGTATTTTCTGGACCGGGACTAACAAAGCGGATCAATGAGGCATTATTGGACAGAAAAGAAGTGACTCCCCACATACAAGAAGGGTGGTTTGCTTATTGGCTGTTTGGAATGTTTGTATTTCTTGGAGGAATTTTAGCTCTCCTTTTCAGTATCACTTCAATCATTTTACCTTATGACGAGCATTTCCTTGGCGTGAAAAAAGAGGAAATCTGGTTGTTTAATGAACGAATCATGTTATTCATGGCACATGACCGGATGACGCTTGCAGGAACGATGATTTCGGGTGGAATTGTATATATGCAGCTGGCAAGGTACGGAGTCAAAAGAGGGTTAAAGTGGGCTAAGCAGGCTATTGATATTGCTGCCATATTAGGCTTTCTCGGTATCTTTGCTTTCATTGGTTATGGATATTTTGACTGGTTGCATCTATTATTCTGGTTGGTTTTGTTGCCTGTTTACCTTTATGGATGTTGGAAAACCAAACGTATTTCTGGGACGCCAGCCTCTCCTAACCTTCATAATGATTATGCCTGGAAGCTTGGAATTTATGGGCAATTAGCCTTTGTCCTACTAGGGTTTTCTTTTGTTCTTGGAGGAATTATTATCTCTTATATTGGCGTTTCAATTGTTTTCGTTTCTACAGACATCCAATATATTTGTATGCCACCTGAGATGCTTGAGAGTTTCAACCAAAACTTAATACCCGTATTAGCTCATGATCGCGCAGGTTTTGGGAGTGCTCTTTTAAGTGTCGGCTTATTGGTATTGACTCTTTCTCTTTGGGGCTTCCAACAGGGGAACCGATGGGTATGGTGGACTTTTTTTATTGGAGGGCTACCAGCTTTCAATGCGGGAATCTATATTCATTTTGCTATCGGCTATACAACATTCATTCACTTGGTTCCTGCCTATATCGCTTTAGGGTTGTATATAGCGGGATTAGTATTGGCATATAATTATTTACACAAAAAGAAATAAGTCATACAAGTGAATCCTCACATTGCCGATGGAGTAAAAAACACTTCATCGGCTTTATTTTACTTGGTCAGCAATTACAGATCATGACCACGTTACCGTCCGGATCTTTGATGTTAAACCAAGCCGTCTCTCCCACCCGCTCCATCTCCCGAATAATTTCAATGCCTTTTGTTTGAATATATTGATAAGCTTCATCGATGTCTGGTGCATAAAAATTGAACAGAGCTGCGTCGCTTGGCATATGTTTAAACCCAGGATCAAAGGTATGATCATCTAGAGTCAATGAACTGCTTCCAACTAAGGGGATGTTGTAGACAGGAGATTGTACTGAATCTAGATTAAGGTCCAACCCTAGTAAATCAGAGTACCACTGGGCAGATTTTTTTAAATTAGTTACGTGAATGAAAACACCATTCATTTGATTTTTTATTGGCAATGTTTTTTGCATGTTTTCTCCCTCCTTTTTATGTTCACTTGTTTACTATTCGGTATATTAAGGAAAAGTCCTTTGAAAACTTGATAGAAGCAAATGAAAAAAACAAGTAGAAAACATTAGTTAGTGGGTAATCGCCGCAGTAGATTTCCGCAAATGGCTTCGCTTTCCGCGGGACGGTGCTTGAGCCTCCTCACTTCGTTGCTGGGTCTCAACCTACCGTTACTCCCCCGCTGGAGTCTACGCCATTTTCTCCAATCCACTGCTATAAATTATTAGGATGATACGTTAATGCTTTTACTGTTAACTCGGTTAGACTCCCTTTGGTAAATCCATAGTTAATTGAAGAAACTCTGTTGATTGGTGTGGAAGGCGTGCAGACGCCCGCGGGAGGAAGGGACAGGTGAGACCCCGGAAGGCTTGCCTGAGGAGGCTCACGGACCGCCCGCACGCAAGCGAAGCGCCTGGAACGGAAATCAACTGTATTATCCACTTTCCAAAACAATAAAAAAGCCAATCCCACTCTTCAGAGAGCAGGATTGGCTTTTATTATTTTCTTACACCATCACTTTACAAATGTCGTTTGTAAACTCAACAGGATCTTCAAGCGGCAGGCCTTCAATCAACAACGCTTGGCTGTACAATAGGTTTGTGTACAACGCAAGTTTTTCACGATCTCCCTCATGCGCACTTTTCAAGGCAGTAAACACTTCATGGTTTGTGTTAATTTCCAGTACCTTATTAGCCTTAATATTTTGATTATCCGGCATCGCACTTAGGATTTTTTCCATTTCTATGGTTACTTCTCCTTCAGTTGACAAACAAACTGGATGCGTTTTTAAACGTCTAGATACCTTAACCGCTGAAACTTTATCAGCTAGAATCTCCTTCATTGCTTCAAACATTGCTTTGTTTGCTTCTTGCTTGGATTCCGTTTGCTTGTCATCTTCTTCAGATTCAATGCCAAGATCGCCGCTTGATACATTTTTAAACTCTTTTTCTTTATAATTCATCAGCATCTTGATAGCGAACTCATCAATGTCCTCTGTGAAGTAAAGGATTTCATACCCTTTGTCAGATACTAACTCTGTTTGCGGCAGCTTTTCAATTCTTTCTTTGGACTCCCCTGTCGCATAATAGATGTACTTCTGGTCCTCTTTCATGCGGGAGACATACTCATCTAACGTCACAAGCTTTTTCTCTGTAGAAGAATAGAACATCAGCAAGTCTTGAAGCTGCTCTTTGTTAGCGCCATATTCTGCATAGACTCCATACTTCAATTGACGACCGAAAGCCTCAAAGAATTTCACATATTTCTCGCGCTCGTCCTTCATCATGCCAAGCAAGGCACTCTTGATTTTCTTTGCCAAGTTCTTCGCGATGAATTTCAGCTGACGATCTTGCTGCAGCATTTCACGAGAAATGTTAAGGGACAGGTCCTCAGAATCCACCAACCCTTTCACAAAGCTGAAATGGTCAGGCAACAAGTCCGCACTTTTATTCATGATCAATACGCCACTTGAATATAGCTCCAATCCTTTTTCGAATTCTTTAGAATAGTAATCGAATGGGATGCTCTCTGGAATATACAGAATAGAGTTATAGCGAATTGTACCATCTACGCTAATATGAAGATGCTTTAAAGGCTTGTCAAAACCATAGTGTTTTTCTTGATAGAATTTCTCATAATCTTCATCTGTCAGTTCTGATTTATTTTTACGCCAGATTGGCACCATGCTGTTGATGGTCTGCTCTTCTGTCACTTCTTCTAATTCCTCTTCGTTGTCCGCTTTCGGTTTGGAAGTCGTTACATCCATCTTAATCGGGTAGCGGATGAAGTCCGAATATTTTTTGATGATGGACTTTAATCTGTACTCTTCTAAGTACTCATCATAACTTTCATCTTCTGTGTTTTCTTTTATTTTCAGAATGATTTCCGTACCGACAGAGTCTTTTTCAGCTGGCTCGATTGTGTATCCATCTGCACCTTCTGATTCCCATCTGTACGCTTCATCGCTGCCGAGTGCTCTACTTGTCACCGTCACTACATCCGCAACCATGAAGGCCGCATAGAAGCCGACACCAAATTGTCCAATGATATCGTGTCCGTCTTTAATTTCATTTTCTTTTTTAAATGCCAAGGAACCACTTTTTGCAATAACACCAAGGTTTGCTTCCAGTTCCTCTTTTGTCATCCCAATACCTGTATCCACAATGGTTAAGGTTCTATTTTCTTTATTTGGGATAACTTTTACAAAATAGTTGTCTTTATCGAAAGTAAGAGACTCATCTGTCAATGCGCGATAATATATTTTATCCATCGCATCACTTGCATTGGAGATGAGTTCTCTTAGAAAAACTTCACGTTGGGAGTAGATGGAGTTGATCATCATTTCTAGCAGTCGTTTGGATTCAGCTTGGAATTCTTTTTTTGTCATGTTCTGATTTCTCCTTCCAAATATGTATGACTATATTTTAGCACTCTCAAAGCAAGAGTGCTAATACTCTATAAAATAATTATCATATTTGGATATTTTATGTCAATAGTTTAATAAGAGAAAAGCCAGTACTCTTTTTAATTGAGTACTGACTTGATAGATTAAACTGCCCTATTAGTTACCACTGGGGGATTTGATTTCCTTTTAATTTTTTGAATTACTACCGCTAATACTGCGATTCCTATTGCAATCAGATCTGTCACTAACCCCGCGTTTATTAGAGTGAGAGCAGCTGCAAGTAATAAGATTCTAACTAGCAAACTTGTGTTTGTTCCAGCAAACCAGCCTTGCACCATAGCAGCCAAGAAATAGATTCCGACAGAAGCTGTAATGGTGGCAATGATGATTTTCCACCCTGCCCCCATCATCATCAGCTCAGGGCTGTAAATGAACATAAACGGTACGATGAACGCCGCAATCCCCAGTTTGAATGCAGTCACACCGGTTTTGAACGGATCTGTTCCTGCCACCCCTGCAGCTGCATAAGCTGCCAATGCAACAGGCGGTGTGATAGCGGACATAACTGCGAAATAAAATACGAACATGTGGGCTGCAAGTGGCTCAAGCCCCGTCTGAATAAGGCCTGGTGCCACAACGGAAGCCGCTACGGCGTATGCTGCTGTTGTAGGCATTCCCATTCCTAAAATGATGGAAATGAGCATAGCGAATACAAGTGCAATCAACATATTGTTATCAGCAATGCTTAAAAGTAGAGAACTGAAACGCTGACCAACGCCTGTCAGAGCAATAACTCCTACTATAATGCCAGCACATGCACACACCGCAAGCAGTTGGATTGTATTTTTCATTCCAAGCTCTAATGCATGAAGGACCTTTTTCAGTCCCATTCTGTTTGAAGGATGTATCCAGCTCACAACTAGGCATGCAATGATGGAAATCGTCCCTGAACGAATGACAGAATACCCCATTACTAAAGAGGAGATTAGAATGATGATTGGAATAAATAAATATGCCTGCTTTAAAATCCCTTTTAATGATGGAAGTTCATGGCGCTTTAGGCCGCGCATGTTATTTTTTATCGCTTGAAAATCCACCATAAAATAAACCGAGATGAAGTATAGAATGGCAGGAATCGTTGCTGCAACTATAATCTCTGAATATTTAATTCCGGTCACTTCAGCCATGATAAAAGCTCCGGCTCCCATAATCGGAACCATGATCTGTCCACCAGCAGATGATGTTGCCTCTGTCGCTGCTGCAAATCTACCACTATAACCGACACGTCTCATCAAAGGGATTGTCAAAGATCCTGTCGCTACTGCATTCCCGGCCGATGTACCATTCATCATTCCCATCAGTCCACTCGAGAGAACCGCTACCTTAGCTGGACCTCCACGCATTCCTCCTGCCAATGAAAAGGCAAAATCAATAAAATAACGGCCTACACCGGACATTTGAAGAAAGGCTCCAAAAACGATGAACAGCAAAATATATTTGGAGGAAACATCCAAAGTTACTCCGAAAATGCCATTATCTTTAAAAATATATGTTACAAATCTCTCAAAGCTGTAACCTCTATGATTTAGTATACCTGGGAGGTACGGTCCTATAAATGCGTAGAGAGAGAAAATACCTGCGAGAATGGGCAAAGTCCATCCACTAGTACGTCGAGTCAATTCTAGTACAACGATAAAACCTAACACAGCTACAATGGTATCTTGCGTTTGCGGTACAGTACCAAATCTACTGAGAACTGCCTGTAGATTGGTATAAAAGTAGAATGTAACATATAGAATAGCTGCAATTAACAGCCAGTCTAAAACGTTCACTTTGTTGGATGCTGACTTCCAGCCTTTAAAGAGAATAAAGCCTAGAACAGCTCCAAATGCCAAATGGACACTCCGAAAAATCAGCGGGTCAATAGGGTGGAAGTTAAGAATATATAAATGGAACAATGCCCCAAAGACGGCAATGGACATGAACGTGTATTTCATCCATCCTGTCAGCACCCTCATGTTGGAACTGCCTTCCACTGCTTCCTCCAGCTCTTTTGCTTTTTCATCGCTGACGATGGAATGAACCTTTTCTTCGTCAGCGCTTTTCTTGTTTGTCTTTTTGCTCAAGGAAAAAACCTCCTTATGGTTACAGTTATTTTTCAAATGGTATTCCGAAAGGTTTCTAAAAAGGTAAACCCCTTTTGGAATACCATTTATTAGAAGATTCACTTTCCATTGCTAAATGGAAAGTGAATGAATTATTTTTTACTTTTTGTCATATTCCGGAGGATAGACGGATTCAGGTAATTCAATTCCGATCTCTTCATAGTATTTAATAGCTCCAGGATGCAATGGCACTGTTTCATTTAATAAGATTGCTTCAGGTACTGCTTCTTCTGCTGAGGAGTGGGTACTTACTAATAGATCATTATTTTCATGGTACGCTTTTACCAGATTATATACAAAATCAATATTCATCGTTTTATGAACAACCCCGAAGTTAAATTGTGCAATTGTTTCAATGTCATTGTGGTCGATATTTTCGTAGGTTCCAGCTTCAATTGTGAAAGGAGTAAAGAAAGGGAACTCTTCGATAACTTTGTCGCGCTGTTCTCCATCTATTCCGAAAAGAGTAACATCACGAAGCGCGGCTACTTCTTGGACTGCAGGAATTGGTAGACCTGCGGCAAATCCGATAACATCGAGCTGTCCATCCTGCTGTTGTGACGCCATATCCCCGGCACCAGCGTAAACTGGCTCTACTTTCAAGCCCAACAATTCATGAATTTGTGGAAGATATGTTCCGGATGTTCCACCCATTGGTCCTACACCTGCACGGGTAATACCTCTATCAGCCATATCCTGAAGAGATGCGACCCCACTAGATTCCAATGCCCACCAGTGGAATGGTGTGTTGTACATTGGGAACACAACACGGATATCGTCATGTTTATCCCCATCAAACTCTGTACCTACCCCATTCATTGCTTCATAACCCGGCCCAGTCGTGATCATTCCCAAATCCTGATCGCCATTTTGTATAAGTCGAATATTATCAACCGGACCTCCTGTAACTTCTACATTTGCTGTTACATTAAGTTTTGTCTCTAAGAGCTGACCAAGACCTCCACCGTATATGTAGTAAACTCCTCCTTGGGAAGCTGTTCCGATTACAACCGTAGATGGTGCATCTTGATATTGAACCTTTGTATCATCCCCGCTTGAACCCCCTGTTTCATTGCCTCCACATGCCGCTGAGAAAATAAGTCCTATTCCAGCTACAGATGCTAATAAAGTTCGTTTAATATTCATTATTCACTTTCTCCTTCCTTGTTTTTTTCTAACTATTCAAATTATAAAGCGCTTTCATTTTTATTTGGTTATTTGCTCTTAAGTATCTTTTTGGTCTTTTTGTTCACACAAAAGTGGCAGCTCCGTTTGATGAAAAACCGGAACTGCCACTTTTTATAATAACCCTTTCTCGCTATTCTTTCTGTTCCATAAGCCCATTGACCAAATCTTCCCCTATAACCTGCTTAAACTTTTGATAAACAGGATTCAATTCCTCCCGCCAAATCTGCTTTTCTAATTCTGAAAGATAGTGTATTTCAAGCACTTCGCTATTTTCCAGCTTGTCTAGCATTTCTTGATTGTGTTGTTTCGCGTATTCCCTAAGCCAGTCAGTAACTTCTGCCATAGCCTCTTGAATATTTTTTTGGTGATCAAGCGGTAAAGCACTCCAATAATCAGCATTCATTAATACCGCATATCCTAGGTAGTTGTGGTTAGTCACGGTCATGTACTCTTGTTGTTTGTAGAAACCTTTTGAATAGATATTAGAAAAAGTATTTTCGGTTCCATCAATTTTTCCAGAACTGAGCACTTCAAACACTTCATTAAAGGAATGAGTACTAGGCTTTGCGCCAAGGTGCTCGTATGTCTCCTTAAGCACGTCACTTGGCATCACTCTAACAGAAATTCCTTTCATATCATTAGGCTTAATGATCGGGCGGATACGATTGGTGACTTGTTTAAATCCATTATCCCAATAGGAAATGCCTTTAAAGCCTCTTTTTTCAATACTTTCAAACAGCTTTCTTCCCAACTTGCCCTCAAATGCCTGCTTCACTTCTGTTTCGTTTTCAAATATGAAAGGTAAGTCCATTACCATCCAATTAGGGTCATGAACTGACACTTCCGAAAAAGCCGGAGCTATAATATGCACTTCATTTTCCTTAAGTGCTTCAAATTCTTCCTGAGCATCATAAAGCACCCCGTTCGGAAAAACTTGAACATCCACCCAACCTTCCGTCTTTTCCCTTACAAGTTTTGCAAACATCGCAGCAGCCAGACCTTTTGGCGTATTTTCAGCGACCACATGGCTAAACTTCAACACATATTTTTCATTTAAGCCTTCCATTTCGTGGTCTACCGCTCTCGGTTCTGTACTTGCATTTGTACCAAAACCAATATAATAAGCAGAAATGACACCTAGACATAAAAAGGTCAGAATGGCGATAAATCCTTTCATTTTCTCCACCTACCCCTTTATACGATACATTTGAATTGGTCTTCCAATTGTCCCGTAGATCAATTCCATCTCCACTTTTCCAACAGACTCTAAATAATTTAAATACCTCCTTGTTGTGACCCTTGCTAACCCTACTTTCTTCCCTATTTCTTCTGCTGACTGCGCCCCTTCCAGTCTTTTTACATAGTTGTATACTTGATTTAACGTTTGTTCCTGCAACCCTTTCGGTAAACCTTCCACAACTTTATTCAACGTTTCCTTTTTGGCCGAGGACATCACTTCATCCCATTTATCCTGAGAAATAGCCGATTCTCGATAAAGTTGTTTGTACACTTCTTTGTATTGAAGAAATGCCTTTTCCATTCGGTCAAAAGTAAATGGTTTAACAATATAGTCGATAACACCATTTCTCATAAAAGCTTTAACTGTATTTGTATCATTTGCTGCCGTTACAGCGATAATATCGACATCTATTTGTTCTTGTCTGAGCTCCTGTATTAGGGAAAGGCCGTCCTGTCCCGGCATATAAACATCCAAAAGAACTAAGTCCGGCTCTAATACTTTAATGAGTGTTTTTCCTTCCACTCCAGAAGAGGCAATTCCGGATACAGCAAATCCCTCAATTTTTTCTATAAAAAGCTTATTAACATGTTGGACCATTGGATCATCTTCAATCAGCAATACTTTTATCAGTGAATCTCTCTTAGACATGATTCAACATTCCCCTCTTCATCGGCAAGCTTATCTTGAATTCCGTACCTTGACCCCGCTCACTTTTAAATGTAATGTCACCGTCTACACGAGAAACGATGGAATGGATAAGAAACAGGCCGATTCCCCTCCCTTGCTTGGCCTTTGTTGAGTAACCGCGGGAAAACATCTTTTCCGCTTCTAATGTGCTCATCCCTTTTCCACTATCCTTCACAGAGATTAGTAACTCTTGCTCAGTTTGCTTTAAAAGAATAGTAACTTCCCTGCAGTTACTGGTAGATTCGTTCAATGCATCAAAACTGTTGTCAATTAAATTTCCGAGCATAACCACTAAATCATGATTAGTTATGCCTTCGGGAAATTCCCCAAACCTGCTTTCAGGATCTATTTTGACAAGATACCCAAGTTCCTTCCCTCGGCTGATTTTTCCTAATAACAATCCCATTACATTATCATCATGAATATTCTTTTGGAGGATTTGGGAGATTCCTGTTTCCTCATCTTGTAGGGAAAAAATATATTCTAATGCTTTTTGTCCTTCATCGAGTTGAATTAAACCAGCAATGGTATGCAATTTATTAGAATACTCATGGTTCTGCACTCGAAGAGCCTCTACAAATGCCTGTACTCCCGTCAACTCTTGAGCCAACCGATTCACTTCGGTCCTATCTTGGAAAATCGCCAACGCTCCAACCGTCCTGTCTCCAACAGTAATAGGAACCCGGTTACTTAAAATCGCCTTATTTTGAACATATAAATCACGCTGAAAAATCGGCCTTCCTAATTCCAAAATTTCAGGCAGACGTGTATCTGGAATTACCTCTCTAATTTGAGCCCCTACTGCGTCCCCTTTTATACCAAGCATTTTTTTTGCTGCGTGGTTGATGACGGTTATTCTCTCATGATCATCAATGGCAATAACTCCTTCATGGATAGCATTGAATGTGGCTGTTCGCTCCACAAGTACACGAGCCAGCTCTCCCGGTTCCATTTCGAATGTCTGTTTTTTAATATGATTAGCCAACAGCCAAGCTCCCCACACGCCAAACAAAGTCGTAATGAATGCGATTACAATTATAGAGTGCAAATATTCATAGATAATGTCTTTCACAGTGGGTAACACATTCCCTACCACCACAACACCAACCTGTTCTTGCACTTGATCAGATTTTTTAATTGGTACAAATGCCCGCACAGAGGTAACACCCTCAGATACAATCGCCTTGGAAATATAAATATGCTCTGCAAAGGCCGGCCCCTCATCTCCTCCCACAAAAAGTGTGTTCACACGCTCTTGAATTGGGTGGGTGAGACGCCTCTTGTCCATATCTAATATAACAATATAGTCATGGTTATTAATCACCCTTATTCGCTCTACTACTGGCCTTAGCAATTCGGAAGCATTTGGTTCTCCCACATTTTGCTGAACAACCGGATTACTTGCAACAACCTGAGCAGTAATAAGCGCTCTTTGTGAAAACTGTTCTTCTTTTACACTTAACATGTATCCTAGCAGAATGATGCCGATGATAAGCAATGCAAATAATACTATTCCAAATGATAACCCTGTTATTTTCCAACGAATTGGTATATTAATTTCTTTCTTCATTTTTTATACCTCATTCGAATATTTTAGATAATTACAACTATAGCATAAATTAAAAAAACAGTGCCATTCATTGGAGAACAGCACCGTTTTACTTTTACTATGAAGCACTTTTTGATAGCTCCTGAACATTTCTTGTACCCATCATTAATTTTCGGTCGTAGATCAATGTGGTAAAAATGGCTATCAACATGAAGGAGATCAAGACGCCAAACAATAGCCCCATGCCTGATAAGTCCACCAATACTCCGCCCATGAAAGGTCCAAGCATTCGTCCTCCTGTCGCCGTTGAGTTCACAATTCCTTGATAGAATCCTTCACGCCCCTTTGGAGCAAGTTGATTCGCGACAGTTGGAACGGCCGGCCAGACAAACATTTCACCGATGGTAATAATAATCATCGCAACTACAAATGCTGTATACTGCTCCGCTACTCCCACAACTGCAAAGGAAACGATGAAGATGACCAGTCCAACGATGATCTGCGTTTTCAGCGTCTTGGTGTATTTTTTTACAATCCACGAGATGATAGGTTGCGCCAACACAATCAATGCCCCGTTGATCGTCCACAAAATACTGTACTGTTTAAGCGATATGCCAAGAGATTGAGTATGTGTAGCAATGGTCGTTTGCCATTGTACATAGCCCATCCAGCAAAGCAAATAACCGATACATACCGTTAACAACGCGTAAAGTTTAGTATGATCTTTTATTTTGCGCTTTTGATCCAATACCGAAGTCTGGCTAGTCGGGTTTGCCTGGATTTTTCGATAACCTAATAATGCTATCATGAAAAAGACCGCATATGTGACCGTATTCGCTAAGAATATGTAGTCAAAGCGGATGTCTGCCACAAGTCCACCTAACGCCGCTCCAATTGCGACTCCGAGGTTTTGTGACACATACATGGCATTAAATGCTCTTCGCCCTCCCTCTTTCCAGACAGAACCGGCCATTGCATACATGGATGGAAAAACAATTCCGGAACCGAAACCAATGATGGTGAGATATACCACATAAAAAGTCCACGAGTGATTGATGGTCATACCAATCAATGCTGTAATGGTGATGGAAATTCCCAACAGTATCGACCGGTAGCCCCCAATTTTATCAAAAAGGATCCCACCGATCAGGTTGCCTATTACACTTGCTCCAGCATTGACCATTAGAACAAGGCCCGCTACAGACAGAGATTTTCCAAGTATGTCATGAATGTATATTGTATTTAACGGCCATAAAAAAGAAGCCCCTGTTACATTAATTGCCATTCCAATTACTAATAACCAAAGGGCTCTGGGCATTTTTCGCATCACTGCATGCCCTCCTTCAACCAATTATTTCGAAATCCAAAATAATTGTAATCCGTTTTGAAGGGAGTTTCAATATAAAAAACTTCAAATCTGAAAGTGTATGTATTCTGACTTTTGGGACGAGGTGGAGGGGGATGGTGGTTATTAGAGTGTTATTGTAACTTTTTCGAACGTTATTGTGACTTTCGCAGAGATTATTGTGACTTTTTAGAGGGTTATTGTGACTTTTGCTAAGTGGATATTAACTTTTTCAAGGGTTATTGTGACTTTTGCATAAACTTTGTAACTTTGCACATCTTTCTCTAGTCTGCCGAGGGAATGCAACATTACTTGATTATCAAGATGACTCATATTGCATCAAAAAAAGCAGCACTAAGGCTGCTTCCTACTCGTTTTCGCTATGATTTTTAGAACGGACAGGCTGGGACTTTTTCAGATTCTTTTGCTTAACTTCTCTTACCGGATTATACTCTGCACCCATTTCCACTGCAGTGTTTTCTGCATTTCTTGTTTTTTGTTCCGGGTTATTTTGCTTAGAGCGTTTTTTCATTGATGGTATCCTCCCTTAATGTCTCAATAAAGTCATTTCATTTTGCAGGTTTTGCAATTGAAGACGCATGCGGTTTAATTGCTCTCGCTGCTGTGCGTTACAACTTTGGGAAAGGTGCATCAAGTCGTTATACGTTGCCTCAATCTGCTCTTGAGCGCTCGTAAACTCTGTATCATTGTAGTGTTCCAATTGTTTTGCTTCCGTGTACTGTGCATGTGCATTGCGCAATGCATCTTCACATTGCTGTATAAACTGTTCAACAGATTCTCTTGTTGCCATGATTCCATTCACCCCACATTTTTTCTGTGTACTCGGCTTTATTTTGCTCATTTTTCTTTAGACCATGCTAAAAAAATGAGGAGCATTGAAGCAGAAGCAATTTACATGCTAAAATGGTTTGTTAGCAATAATGGAGAAAAAAGAGGAGGAGTACGGATGAATAACACAAATGAGCAAAATCCGTTTCCATATTCCGTTGAAGATAAACGATATCACACTTGGAATTATCATTTACGTAACCATTTTGGGCATAAAGTATTTAAAGTCGCGTTAGATGGCGGCTTTGATTGTCCAAACCGGGACGGTACAGTGGCACATGGCGGCTGTACTTTTTGCAGTGCCGCAGGATCTGGTGACTTTGCCGGAAATCGTGCTGATGATTTGATTACACAGTTTAATGAAATTAAAAATAAAATGCACCACAAATGGAAAGACGGCAAATACATGGCCTATTTTCAGGCTTTCACCAATACGCATGCACCTGTTGAAGTTCTTCGCGAAAAATACGAAACGGTGCTAAAACAAGAAGGTGTAGTCGGACTTTCTATCGGTACACGTCCAGATTGCTTGCCAGATGATGTGGTCGAATATCTGGCAGAACTGAACAAACGCACTTATTTATGGGTCGAGCTTGGCCTCCAGACGGTTCATGAGCGTACAGCGCTGTTGATTAACCGTGCGCATGACTTCCAAACGTATGTAGAAGGAGTCAATAAGCTGCGTAAACACGGTATTCGTGTATGTTCTCATATCATTGACGGCCTGCCACTTGAAGATAACAAGATGATGATGGAGACTGCAGAGGCTGTGGCGAGGTTAGACGTTCAGGGAATCAAGATTCACTTGCTACATCTTCTGAAAGGCACTCCGATGGTGAAGCAATATGAAAAAGGGATGCTTGAATTCCTGTCTTTTGAGGATTACATCCAGCTTGTTTGCGATCAGCTTGAGATCTTACCTCCTGAGATGATTGTCCACCGCATTACAGGAGACGGACCTATTGATATTATGATCGGTCCAATGTGGAGTGTGGACAAGTGGTCTGTATTGAATGCTATTGATGCAGAGTTGAAAAGGCGAGATAGCTGGCAGGGGAAATATTATAATAGTGGTGATGGCCGATGAAATTGGAACGAGTATTGCCGTATAGCAAAAAGATCATGAAGCTCGCCTTATCTGAGGGAGATATAGCTGTGGACTGTACGGTCGGAAACGGCCATGACACCCTTTTCCTTTCTGAGATTGTAGGGGAAAACGGCCATGTGTATGGCTTTGATATTCAAAAAGAAGCACTGTCGAATACGAAAACTTTGCTAGCAGAGCATGGCTTGGAGTCACGAGTCACTCTTTTTGAAGATAGTCATGCCGAAGTTTTGGATCGCATTCCTTTGGAAAAGCAGCGAAAAATCAGAGGAGCCATTTTCAACCTTGGCTATCTTCCTGGTGGCGACAAAGACATTGTGACAGTTCCAGAAAGTACGATACAAGCCGTCGACAGCCTATTATCTGTGATGGAAAAAGAGGCAGTGATCGTCCTTGTCATCTACCATGGACATCCAGAAGGACAAGTCGAACGCGACGCCCTTCTCGACTACGTAACCAAACTGGAACAAAAAAAAGCCCACGTCCTTCAATACCGCTTCATGAACCAAATCAACAACCCACCATTCATCATCGCAATCGAAAAAAAATAAAGGAACCGGCAGAGATGCCGGTTCCTTTATTGCATTAACGCATTGAGGGTCAGACCCCTCTTCAACTCTCTAAATCACTGAAGCTTTCCATCTCCAAGCTTCATGCCCCTCGCCAGCTTTGAAATTTGCGGTAAGCCCGGCCGTTCATGTAGAAGAAGTAGGCGGTGCCGCCACTTGCTTTGATGATGCTTTTGGCCATGGAGGAGATGTCTTTGCATTCGTGGACTTTACGGTCTGAAAGATAAACGCCAAGCAGGCCCCGATTTATGAGGCGATGAAACTTCTCAAATGGCAATCCAGCTGTATAGGCATCTGCCTGATTCATAAAATGCTGTAATCTGTCCAAAAACACAGACTCACTTTCATAATAAGTACAGAAATTGAGATCCCCACCATCTATATCCTCTTCCTGATCAATGAAATAATCCAACAGAATATGTAGCCCCTGAATATAAGGGAAATAGCCACCTACTATTTTCTCGGCATGTTGGGAGGTGAATGTTTCTCGGTATGCTTGAGAAACCAAACAGAATATCCCAAGAGTGGATCCTGTACAAGCCGAGAATTCATACCATTCCATGGGAGGTAGCTCCTCTTTGTAAAGAGAGAACCATTCTTCCAGTCTTGGCACCCGTTCTTCCTCGATCACATGCTTATGTACCTGCAAATCACAATAATAGCCTGCAAGCCTAACTAGATGCGGAGCTATCAAATCATAATTACGATGAGAACTCAGCACTTCTTGACAGGTCGTCACCAAACTGGCGAGATACCCTCCATCATCCTGTTCATCCCGAAATCGATAATACTCTTTCAAAGGTTCTCCGACTGTCAAAGCATCCGGCATGGACTCATGCAGTGCCGCAAAGTCTTCAGGGTCCAACGATGTGCTTCTGTCGCATAAGTTATCCAAATAGTCACTGATGGTCTGATATGCAACAATAAACTTCACAGCATGACGAAAATCAGTGCCTGCAAGTAAAGACAGGATCCCGCCGCCTTCACAATGAAAAGCTTTCGTTTCAATACTTGCCAGCGCCTGCTTGCGAAGCTCCTCATCGGGAATAACAGAAGCCCTCTTTTTCCAAAGCTCCAGCTCCTCATATACTACAGGAAACACATCTCGATACACTCTTTTCATCAAAGAAAAAGGATGGGTGGGTACCTTCAAATTCAGTCACTTCCTTCTAATTGTAAGTCCACAAAAGCCTTTGCATAACGGAAAACACGTGCACGCTCTGGTTCATTGAAAATTTCATGGTAAAGTCCTTCCCACTCCTTATACGTTTTCTCTTTGGCAGACAGGGAATTAAACCATGTTTCTGATGCAAATTTGTCAACAATCAAGTCATCTCCTGCCTGCAAAAGTAAAACAGGAATATCCGGGAATTTTTCAATACCGGTAAAAGCCTGATTCATTGATTGAACAAGTTCACGATACCATCTAACAGACACTTTCGTGATGTAAAGCTCATCTCCTGCAGCAGTTTTTCGTATTTCCTCATTTCTTGTCGCTTTGTCTATCGTCAAACCCGTTTTGAACTTTGTTTTCGGCAAGATAAAGTTAAGCCCTTTCGAAAGAACGTCAAGCCCTTTGGTTGGATGATGCAACAGTTTCAAGCATGGTGAAGATAATATGACACCATCCACCATCAATGGTTTCTTTTCTTGAAGCGTACGGATAACTGCAAGTCCTCCCATACTATGTCCGATAACAAAGACAGGTGGTTTCAAGAGATATGCTTCTTTAATCCATTTTTCCACTTCTTCTATATATTCATCAAAATTATCGATATGCCCTCTTCTTCGTGTGGAAAGACCTTGCCCGGGCAAATCCCCCATGATGACATTATACCCGTTTGTTTGCCACTGATCTAACAGCCATGTGTATCTCCCGTGATGCTCCTGAGCACCGTGGACAATGACAATGGTACCTTTCGGATTTTCAGCCTCCCATTTCCACATTTCAAACACTCCCTTAAAAATATAAAATTCTTTCTGATATAATAAAATAAAACAATCATCTCTTACAAGCTGGAGGAACACATGTATAAAATATACCCATATCTAGATAAAAAACCACAAATTGATGAAACCGCCTATTTAGCAGACTTTTCCATCATCACTGGTGATGTGATCATCGGAAAAGAAAGCAGCATATGGTTTCATACTGTCATTCGCGGTGATGTTGCGCCGACCATAATCGGGAACAGAGTAAATATCCAAGATCAATCCCTGTTACATCAAAGTCCAAAAAAGCCTTTGATAATAGAAGATGATGTCACAGTTGGGCATCAATGTACACTGCACAGTGCTATTGTTCGAAAAAATGCCTTAATTGGCATGGGTTCCATCATTTTAGACGGGGCTGAAATTGGAGAAGGCTCCTTCATCGGAGCCGGAAGTCTAGTTCCACCTGGAAAACGCATTCCACCTAATTCACTCGCATTTGGCCGCCCCGCCAAAGTTGTCCGGGAACTAACAGAAGAAGACAAACTAGACATGGCACGCATCCGCAGAGAATACGTCGAAAAAGGCCAATTTTACAAATCCATACAAAATTGATTTTTTGATTAAAGAAAAACCCAGTTGATTGCAGAGGAAGGCGCGAAGACGCCCGCGGGAGGAAGGGACAGGTGAGACCCCGCAACGAAGTGAGGAGGCTCACGGACCGCCCGCAGGCAAGCGAAGCGCCTGGAACGGAAATCAACCGTTAATGCAAAATATACTTTCCACACACCACCCAACTCCCAGGGTGGTGTTTTCATTCTAAAATTTCTGTAAATATTACACCACCAAATTCTTACCCATTCTTTACATAGTCTTATAACTTCCTAAATATTGTACATCTAAAATATAAATAAGAATAAAACCTAGCTAAAAAGGAGTCCTAATGATGGTCAAATTACTAGCTAATTTCTACGAATTTGAATGCAATTTGTTTCGCAGTGTGAATCGTCATTTTGACAGAAAGTATGTGAATTTCTTTTTTCGCAACATTACTCATGTTGGCGGAGCCACTTTTACCATTTGCACCCTCTTACTTTTCATTATCTTCAGCAATCATTCCCTAAAACATACAGCTATTGCAGCGGGGCTATCATTGGCACTTAGTCACATACCTGTAGCCATTGCAAAAAAACTATATCCAAGACGGCGTCCATACCTAGCCCTTGCTGAGATCAAAGTGGCCACTAACCCGCTTAAAGATCACTCTTTTCCATCTGGTCATACTACTGCCATTTTCTCAAGTACTATTCCTTTTGTCCTATTTCTTCCGCCACTGGCAGTCCTTTTAATTCCTCTGGCGTTATGTGTAGGTATTTCAAGGATTTATCTTGGACTTCACTACCCATCTGATGTTGCAGTTGGAATGATACTCGGAAGCAGCACAGGAATATTTTCCTTTCTACTAATTCTTCCCCTATTTTCTTAAAAAGAAGGAGGCTCACTATGAAAATTGCCATTTTCACAGACACTTTTGCACCAGATGTCAATGGTGTCGCTAAAACGTTAAAACGATTGACCAATTACTTGGACAACAAAGGATTGGAATACCGAGTATTTGCGCCAGAAAGTACAAACAAAGACCTTTTTTCCAGCCAGGTCCACCGCTTTGCAAGTCTTCCATTCTTCTTATATCCCGAGTGCCGACTTGCTTTACCGAACATGCTGTCAGTGAAGGCCGAGCTTATAAAATTCAAGCCAGACCTCATTCATGTTGCAACGCCATTTAATATCGGCCTTTGCGGACTTCACTATGCAAAAAAACTAAACATTCCAGTTGTCGGTTCTTATCATACTGACTTTGACAAATACCTCGAATACTATGATCTTCAATTTCTGACAAAAGTGCTTTGGAGCTATATGCGTTGGTTTCATCGTCCATTACGCAAGATTTTTGTTCCATCCACTGACACCCAGAATCACCTCAAGAATCACGGATTCACCAATACTGCAATCTGGCCTAGAGGGGTTGACTGCTCAGTATTCCATCCACGTACATCCTCTCAACTATTAAAAAGTAAATTCAATATAAAAGAAACATATATTCTTTCCTACGTTGGCAGACTTGCCCCTGAAAAAGACGTAGCCCTACTTCCAAAAATTCAATCTTCCCTGCCGGAAACGATACGTCATGATGTGCACTGGCTTATAGTAGGAGACGGACCGATAAAACAAGATTTACAAAATAATGCCCCCAGCAATATGACTTTCGCTGGCTTTCAGTCTGGAAAAAACCTGGCAGAGATTTATGCTGGTTCTGATGTATTCGTCTTTCCCTCTGCAACCGAAACCTTTGGGAATGTCGTCTTAGAATCCTTGGCATCGGGGACACCTGTTGTGGGTGCCAATGCTGGAGGTGTCCAGACCATCATTAATCAAGGCGTGACAGGGCATCTGTGCAAACAAAATGACGCTATTTCTTTTGCTGCTGCCATAACTAGTCTTATAGAAGACGAAGAAAAACGAGTACAAATGGGTTATGCCGGCCGTAACTATGCTTTGGAGCAATCCTGGGACTCCGTTTTCGAAAGACTCCTTCACGACTACCAAACTGCTTTAACTCCACAAAAGCTACAAATACTAGCATAAGAAAAAGGAGGCCATTTCGCCTCCTTTTTCTGTTAAAGCGAAGAAATTATTAAAAAATTTGCAACTTTAAATTGGAATATTATATACTATATCTATCTTACATGTCCGGAAGGAGGGAAAAAGATGTTACTATCTGTAAATGCTCGCACACAATACATGGCATACTTGCATATTTGTCGTGCAATTTTTCATGATTCAGCTATCAACGGGACACGTATGTCCATTTTTAGACAGCTGAATAGGAAAGACAGATAGTAAGAGATCTTTTGCCCGACACACACTAGATGCATCATGTACTTTGCGTCTAAATAAAAACCATGGGAAAGAAGGCTTCTTCTTACTCATGGTTTTTTTGTGCGTTTAAATTCTGAAGGAGTGAACTTAATATGATGATATGTACATTAAATAATATAAGTAAAAGCTTTGCAGGCACGATGATTTTTGAGAATGTTTCCATGGAAATCCAGGTAAATGACCGGATTGGACTTGTTGGTAGAAACGGAAGCGGAAAGACGACGATTTTCCGACTGATCAGTGGAATGGAAGCTCCTGATAAAGGAGCTATTCATATAAAAAAAGGCGCTAAAATCGGGTACCTTGCCCAAATCCCCTCCTATCCTGATGGGACAACAGGAGAAGATGTTTTACTTTCCGCATTCCGGGAAACTGTGGAACTGCAGCATAAGTTAAGATTTTTAGAGCATCAAATGACGGTGGTTGGAGAAGAGAACGAATTAAACAAGATTATGCAGGAATACGGAGTACTGCAAGAACGCTTTGGTTTTATGGGAGGGTACGAAATGGATGCCTCCATTCAGCGAATTGCTAACGGGCTAAAAATTACCTCCTTACTTTCTCAGCCCTTCGCAAGCTTGAGTGGAGGAGAGCAAACAAAAATATGCTTAGGATATATCCTGTTGCAAAACCCTGATGTATTATTGCTTGATGAGCCGACCAACCATCTTGATATATTTTCAGTAGAATGGCTTGAGCAATATTTAAAGGACTATGCTGGTACAGTTGTTGCAATATCACATGACCGCTATTTTCTTGATGAAGTAGCAACTAAAATCATAGATTTAGAAGACGGGGAAATCCACACGTACCACACTAACTACAGTGGTTTCCTTAAGGAGAAAGAAGAACGATTGTTGTTGGAATTCTCTGCGTATCAGGAACAGCAGAAAAAAATCAAAAAAATGAAAGAAGCTATCAAACGCCTGAAAGAATGGGCGAATCAAAGCAATCCCCCTAATGCTGCCATGCACCGTCGTGCTAAAAGCATGGAGAAAGCATTGAATAGAATGGAAAAACTAAAACGTCCTATCCTAGAAAGGAAGGCGATGGGTCTTCAATTTGATGCCACAGATCGTAGCGGAAAAGATGTGGTAGTGATGGAAAATGTACGTAAATCATTTGATACAAAAGATCTGTTCAAAAACATAGATCTTTCAGTTTATTTTAGAGAACGGGCTGCAATTGTAGGTCAGAATGGCACAGGGAAATCTACCCTTCTAAAAATACTTCTCGGGGAACTAGAGGCAGATAGCGGTTTAGTGAAACTTGGCAGTAATGTAAAGGTAGGATATCTATCTCAGCACATCAAGGCCAGTAATCCAAGTCAAACATTGATTGAAGCTTTCCGTGAAGACATCTCTATCACATTGGAACAAGCAAGACATGTGCTAGCTAAGTTCTTGTTTTATGGTCCATCAGTATTCAAAAAAGTAGAGAATTTAAGCGGCGGCGAAAAAATGCGCCTCCGTTTGGCACAGCTCATGCACCAGGACATCAATCTGCTGATTTTGGATGAACCGACAAACCATCTCGATATAGATTCCCGCGAGGTGCTAGAAGAAGCATTGGAGGAGTTTGACGGTACCATCCTCGCCGTCTCCCATGATCGGTACTTTTTAAATAAATATTTCGAAAAAACATGCTGGCTAGAGGATGGAATGCTTGTTACCTATGAAGGGAATTATCAGTATGCCCGTGGAAAGCGCGAGGAATTAGAGAGGAAGAAGGTTGCAGACTTTCCTAAAGTTGTCGAAATAGAGAAAAAGATAAAGCATTCCGCTCCGAACTCTTCAAGTAATGGTTTTGAAGAGGTTGAAAAAAAATTAGAGGATTTAGAAACAGAGATTAATGAATTGGAAACTTTAATGAACAATGAAGAAGACTTGCTGACACTTCAAAGGCTGCAAGAAGAACTCACTCTTTTAGAAACGGAAAGAGATTCTTTATATTTAAAATTAGAAGAAATCCTTTAATGCTAAAAACCGCCCAAGAATAGAGCTCTCAAAAAGCCTTATTCCCGGGCGGTTTTCTTTATTTACTATATTAAGCGTTGGCTTGCTCTTTTAAAGCATCTGCCTTATCTGTTTGCTCCCAAGGAAGATCCAGATCATTACGTCCGAAGTGGCCGTAAGCTGCAGTTTGCTTGTAGATAGGACGACGAAGGTCTAGCATTTTAATGATTCCCGCTGGACGAAGGTCGAAGTTGTTGCGAACCAATTCAACTAATTTCTCTTCAGAAACTTTACCAGTTCCGAAAGTATCAACTGCGATGGAAACTGGTTGAGCAACACCGATCGCGTAAGCTAATTGAACTTCACACTTGTCTGCAAGTCCGCTTGCTACGATGTTTTTAGCAACATAGCGAGCAGCATAAGCTCCAGAGCGGTCTACTTTCGTTGCATCCTTACCGGAGAATGCTCCACCACCGTGGCGAGCGTATCCACCGTAAGTGTCAACGATGATCTTACGTCCAGTAAGACCTGCATCCCCTTGTGGTCCACCGATTACGAAACGGCCAGTTGGGTTGATGAAGTATTTTGTGTTCTCGTCAATCAATTCAGCAGGTACTACCGGCTTGATTACGTATTCCTTGATGTTGCGTTGGATACGCTCCAAGGAAACTTCAGGGTGGTGCTGAGTTGAGATAACGATAGTATCAATACGAACTGGTTGGTCGTTTTCATCATATTCCACTGTCACTTGCGTTTTACCGTCTGGACGTAAGTAAGGAAGAACCTCATCTTTTCTTACTTCCGTTAAACGGCGAGAAAGCTTGTGCGCCAGTGAAATTGGTAATGGCATTAATTCTTTTGTTTCATTACAAGCAAATCCGAACATTAGACCTTGGTCCCCAGCTCCGATTGCTTCGATTTCTGCATCAGACATTTGACCTTCACGAGCTTCTAGAGCTTGGTCCACACCCATTGCGATGTCAGCAGACTGCTCATCGATGGAAGTAAGTACTGCACAAGTTTCCGCATCAAAACCGTATTTTGCACGAGTATAACCGATGCCTTGGATTGTTTCACGAACGATTTTCGGGATATCAACATACGTGGAAGTAGTGATTTCACCAGCAACCAATACCAATCCAGTAGTTACGGAAGTTTCACACGCTACACGTGCATTGGGATCATTTGTAAGAATCGCATCTAGGATTGAATCAGAAATTTGGTCACAAATTTTATCCGGATGCCCTTCCGTTACAGACTCAGAAGTAAATAAACGACGTTGTTTAGTCATTAAAAAAAGTTCCTCCTTTTTACTTATGAAAAGCGTTTGACTTCTCTTCATGTACAGCAGTTATATTTGATACGGATCTCAGTTCCTATTGTGATGTTCTATGTTATCTTGTGTAAAAATAGAAAAAACCTTCCCACAAAATTGAGGAAAGGTTTGATGTCGAGAATTAGCCTTTCACTCTTATCGGTCAAGGTCAAAGCCTTGCTCAGGTTTAGCACCTTTTCTCAAGCGACCAAAAACTTGGCCTAATACAAAACAGCGGCGTGCTTTTTTGCGCTCGCTCATCCTTTGAGCAGGTTGCTGGGTTTCATAGGGCCTGTCCCTCCACCAGCTCGGAATAAGAGTATCCGTTCAAGGTTCTATATTAGCGTACTAAAACCTTGCATGTCAATAAAAAAGAGAAATAATTCGACATTAATTTACAGGAAATAATTGCTTCCTTATAATATAGCTCTCCTCACTTAAAAATCTCTATATCATTTTCTTTTACTTCTGGATGGCAGGGTTTATAATGAGAGAGGGCGTTTGGTGAAATTTTTCGTAGGACAGGCATAAATGATAACGCTTTCACTTTATGGATAGTGTGCATTTCCACTAGGATAAGCCTCTTTTTCACAAAATGTTAACGAATTCCTATTAATTTTCATAAAATAAGCTAATTAGTATGGACTATTAAGTTAAATGTGTTATACTTTTTAACAGATGAGAAAAAAGCAAATTATATAATTGAAGGAGAGTTATCCATGATGAAAACGGTTGGAATTGATAATGGGTTAACAAAATTAATTTACGGAAGCAACACACATGTTCAACTGTCTGTTCCTCAATTGGTAGAAAAGATATTAAACCGTAACGAAGGCTGCCTTACCTCTACTGGTGCAGTACTCGCTACTACTGGCAAATACACGGGTCGCTCCCCTAAAGATAAATTTATTGTAGAAGAAGAAATCAGCAGAGATAAAATTGATTGGGGTACCGTCAACCGTCCTATCTCTGAAGAAGTATTTGATCGCCTATATAACAAAGTTCTCACTTACTTAGAAAACAAAGAGGAAGTATTCGTGTTTAAAGGATTTGCAGGTGCCGATGAGAAATATCAACTGCCAATCCAGGTAATCAACGAGTTCGCTTGGCACAACCTTTTTGCACAACAACTGTTTATCAAGCCAAATGAAGAGCAATTGGCTAAACATGAAACCGCATTCAGCATTGTTTCTGCTCCGAATTTCAAAGCGGATCCAGCAGTTGACGGGACAAATTCTGAAGCATTCATCATGATCTCCTTCAGCAAACGAATTGTCCTGATTGGCGGGACAGAATATGCTGGGGAAATGAAAAAGTCCATTTTCTCTGTTATGAACTACCTTTTACCTGAAAACGGAATTATGCCAATGCACTGCTCTGCAAATGTAGGACGTGAAGGCGATGTAGCATTATTCTTCGGACTATCTGGCACAGGTAAAACAACGCTTTCTGCAGACCCTAACCGTAAACTTATCGGTGACGATGAGCACGGCTGGTCTAATACAGGAGTATTTAACATTGAAGGCGGATGCTACGCAAAATGCATTGGTCTGACTCGCGAAAAAGAACCACAAATCTTTGATGCGATTCGTTTTGGCTCAGTCCTTGAAAATGTGGTCATTGACGGTCAATCTAGAATTGCTGACTATGAGAACTCTACGTTGACCGAAAATACACGTGCAGCTTATTCACTGGATGCAATGGAAAATATCGTTCAGCCTAGCATTGCTGGTCACCCGAATACCATCGTCTTTTTAACAGCAGATGCAACAGGCGTATTGCCTCCTATCTCTAAGCTATCTAAAGAACAAGCTATGTTCCATTTCCTAAGTGGTTACACAAGCAAACTTGCAGGCACAGAGCGAGGAATCACATCACCTCAAGCTACTTTCTCGACTTGCTTTGGATCACCATTTTTGCCGCTTCCTGCAACCACTTATGCGGAAATGTTAGGCAAAAAGATCGATGAACATGATGTGCAAGTTTACCTTGTTAACACAGGATGGACTGGCGGAGAGTATGGCGTTGGAAGCCGCATGAAGCTTTCATACACAAGAGCGATGGTACAGGCGGCACTTGAAGGCGACCTGACAAATGTAGAAGTGGAAAAAGATCCATACTTTGGGGTTTCCATTCCTGTACACGTTCCAGGTGTACCTGACGAAGTGTTACAACCAAAGAAAACATGGGATAACGACGAGAAATACGATCAGTTTGCACGTGAGCTTGCAGGCAAGTTCAAGGCGAACTTCAAAAAGTTTGAAAATGTACCGACGGAAGTCCTTGAGTTGGGCGGACCTACGGTATAATCGGAAAAAATATTTGAAGAAGCCAACCAAGGCTGTTAGAGACTTGGTTGGCTTTTTAGTTTATTGGGCGCGCTTAGGAAGTTCGCTCAGTTACCGTTTTCCCTTTTCGCTTCACGGTTCGGGCATTGAGGAGCCCTCTCTGTTACCGTTTTCCCTTTTCGCTTCACGGTTCGGGCGTTGAGGAGCCCTCTCTGTTACCGTTTTCCCTTTTCGCTTCACGGTTCGGGCGTTGAGGAGCCCTCTCTGTTACCGTTTTCCCTTTTTACTTCACGGTTCGGGCGTTGAGGAGCCCTCTCTGTTACCGTTTTCCCTTTTCGCTTCACGGTTCGGGCATTGAGGAGCCCTCTCTGTTACCGTTTTCCCTTTTCGCTTCACGGTTCGGGTGTTGAGAACCTATCTCTTCCTTAAAAGGAACTATACGAACAACGTCCCACATTCCATCACTGCTCCTTCATCCACCTCGTCAGCCGCTCCACAATCCTACGGTTCTCCTGTGGCGGAAAATAGTGCGTGTACTCCGGATAATACCACGCCTCCACCTTCTTTCCCATCTCCTTTGCACGCTTTTCCAATCTATAAGAATGCTCAATAGAAACGTTCTTGTCCTGTTCTCCATGAATAATCAAAATAGGTGCATCCAGCCGGCCAAGCTCCAACAGCGGTGTCCTCCACTCATATCGCTCCGGATATTTATTCGGAGTCCCCCCAATTACTCGCTTCATCATACGGCGTAGGTCCACTCTCTCCTCATAGGTGAGAAACATATCGGAAACGCCGCCCCAGGACACAACAGAACACACTTCAGGAAATTCAATACCAGTCATGAGAGCCATCACACCTCCACGAGAGAAACCGAAGACATGAATACGATTAGCGTTAACTTTTTCATGACCCGCTAACAACTGATAAGCAGCAAACGCATCCTCCCTGTCTTCCCCAGCAAAGTCCTCATTCCCCTCTCCGCCTTGATTGCCACGGTAAAATGGCGCCATCACCACAAAGCCTTCTGAAGCAAATTGAACGATCCGGCCAACACGTACCTGTCCGACATTTTTGATACCGCCCCTTAAATATAGAAACCCATCATACTCCCCTTCCGCTTTTGGTTCGGCTAGCAGTCCCTTCACCTTTAATCCTGAGCTATAATAGGTAACCTTATAAACACTGATATTCGAACTCGGTGATGGAAATGGAGTCTTTTCAACAATTGTCCCGTCTTGCAAAAATATTGCCCCCTTTTGACGCACTAGGCATTCACACATATTTAGCCCAAATCATACGCTAATCTATAAAAACATACAAAGCATATGCCCACAATTTGTGAGGAGGTAGGACATGAAAGGTTTAAGAATTGCGTTAAGTATTTTATTATCTTTTGCTTTAGTCGCTGCGCTTGTAGCTTGCGGTGGCGGCAAAACTGAAAAAGTCCGGATTGCCGAAGTTACCCGCTCTATTTTTTATGCTCCCCAATATGTTGCGATTGAAAAAGGATTTTTTGAAGAAGAAGGGTTGGAAATTGAATTAACGACCACTTGGGGTGGCGACAAAACGATGACCACCTTGCTCGCTGACGGGGCTGATGTGGCATTGGTAGGTTCTGAGACGTCCATCTATGTGTATGCCCAAGGCTCTAATGACCCAATCATTAACTTTGCTCAGCTTACCCAAACAGACGGAACATTTCTAGTATCAAGAGAAAAACTCGATAACTTTGATTGGAATATTTTAAAAGGCAGTACATTTCTTGGCCAACGAAAAGGTGGCATGCCTCAAATGGCTGGGGAGTTTGTTCTGAAAAAGCATGGAATTGACCCGCAGAATGATTTGAATCTGATTCAAAATGTTGATTTTGCAAACATCCCTAGCGCTTTCGCTTCAGGTACAGGTGAATTTGTGCAGTTATTCGAACCGCAGGCTAGTATTTTTGAAGCGGAAGGCATCGGATATATTGTCGCTTCTTTCGGGGAAGAGTCAGGTCACTTGCCATATACGACATTCATGGCAAAGGAAAGCTATCTAAAAGAAAATCCTGAGGCAGCAGAGAAATTCACCCGTGCGCTCTACAAAGCCCAACAATGGGTGGAGAACAACCCTGCTTCTGAAACTGCCAAAGTCATCCTTCCATACTTTGAAGATACGTCGGTAGAATTAATTGAAACCGTTGTAGATCGTTATAAGAGTCAAGGTTCTTACGCCACTGATCCAATCCTGGATCAAGAAGAATGGGATAACCTGCAAAACATCATGGACACAGCCGGGGAGCTTCCACAATATGTGGAATACGGCACATTAGTAAATACAACCATTGCAGAAGAGGTAATGGAAGAATAGGATGATGAACGATGAGTTTATTATCAATTAATAATATAAATCACATCTATTTTACACCGGAACGGGCTACAAAGGTACTAGAAGACATCTCCATCTCTATTGAGGAAGGGGAGTTTATCTCCTTCCTCGGCCCAAGTGGCTGCGGGAAAACAACACTGTTATCCATTATTGCGGGTCTCCTTAAGCCTACAGAAGGGACCGTATTGTTAGGTGACAAACCTTCCAAAGACTGCGTCTCCAATATTGGCTATATGCTTCAACAGGATTATCTTTTCCCATGGAAGACTATTGAGGAAAACGTACTTCTAGGGTTGAAGATTGCAGATAAACAGACGAAACTAAATAGGGAAAAAACTTTACATCTGCTAAAAGAAATGGGACTGCCGGATGTTGAAAAATTATATCCTTCTCAGTTATCAGGCGGAATGCGGCAGCGTGCAGCACTGGTCCGAACACTTGCCACCGATCCTCAGCTCCTGCTTCTTGACGAACCATTTTCAGCTCTTGACTACCAGACGAAGCTAAAGCTTGAGGATTTAGTTTTCACCACACTCAAATCCTTTAAAAAAACCGCCTTGCTCGTCACCCATGACATCGGGGAAGCCATCGCGATGAGTGACCGCATCTTTTTATTAAAAGCGAACCCTGGACGTTTGGCGAAAACGTTTATAGTGCCGGAAGAACTGAAAAACATGATTCCATTTGAAGCAAGGCAGCATCCTGACTTCTCCTCCTTGTTCCAAAAGATTTGGAAGGAGTTGGAGCAACTTGAACAAGAAAGCGAACATTGATTTACTTCACCAAGGATATTTAAAACAGCGTAAAAAGGTGACCTTTCAAGTAAGGCTGTATCAGTTGGTTATCTTTATCGTCTTCTTTTCCGCTTGGGAGCTTGCCGGAAAAAACAGCTGGATTAATCCCTTGCTATTTAGCTATCCAAGTAGAATCTGGAATCTATTCATAGACAAAATAAAAGATGGCACGCTACTTTCGAATATTAGTATAACAGTAACCGAAACCATCTTCGGATTCGTTCTTGGAACACTCATTGGAACGATCATGGCTGCCATCCTTTGGTGGTCGCCGATGATTTCTAGAGTGCTTGAGCCTTATTTAGTCATTTTGAATGCAATGCCAAAAGTAGCCCTTGGCCCTATTTTAATTGTGGCCATCGGTCCTAATATGGGATCAATCATTACAATGGGCGCTATTATTTCCGTCATCATCACGACCATTGTGGTTTATACTGCCTTTAAAGAAGTAGATGATAACTATCTAAAAGTTCTAAGGACCTTCGGAGCCACCCGCAGGCAACTTTTCCAGCAAGCAGTCCTCCCAGCGTCCTATCCTACTATTATTTCTACCCTTAAAGTAAACGTAGGCTTGGCATGGGTTGGGGTCATTGTAGGTGAATTTCTGGTCAGCTCTAAAGGACTTGGCTATATGATTATCTATGGCTTTCAAGTATTTAACTTCACTCTTGTACTACTCAGTTTGTTGATTATCGCAGTATTTGCAACAATAATGTACCAATTGGTGGAATATCTCGAGAAGAAGTTAGTGAAACATACGTAAAAGCAAAGAGCAACTCCTCAAATGGAGTTGCCCTTCTTTATTTTATCAAGACAATGCGTCAGAACGTCGTCTTTCATAATAAAACTAAATCGATTGTCTTTTCTTATGTTACCTGGTATCTCCTTCAGGAGAACAGGACCATTCGTTTCAAAGTATGTAGACTGTTTTTCTAACTTATCGATTACTGCAAAATATACATTTTTAACAATAACTTTTTCTCTTCCATCCACTTTATACTGCCCTATGTATTTCAACTGGGACACCTGTCCACCTGTCTCTTCCCTTACTTCTCTAATCGCCCCTTGGTCAGCGGTTTCCCCATCTTCTACTTTTCCACCTGGAAACTCCATTCCCCTGTTCTTATGACTGGTCAACAGCCACTGATCCTGGTAACGACAAATTACCCAGACGTGTTTGGGGTCTCGAGAAAAAGGATGGTCTTCAAAGGATAACATCACTCGGTTGTTATAAATATCTTCAAACTCATACATACTATCGAAACTCCAATATCTCTTTTTTCTTATTTATCTTATCATAGTAGCATCGAAAATGTGAGAGTCAAGTACCTTATTTAGACCATCATGGATAAAAAACTTTTATTCGATTAAATCATCCATTAATCCCTGATCTTTAATATGAGTCTTCGTTGCTTCATCCCCAAGCTCATAAATCATCTTGAACGCCTGTTGCAATCCGTTATCATATGCATCATTTGTTTTGTCAAAATGATATTGTACATAAGGTATGTGGGCCCGCCAAAAACCCTGCCAATCAGAAGAATAATTTTGATCGAAAATTTCCCTTAAATGGGTTATTTCATCATCTGTTGCCTGTATCTGATAGTCCCAAGAAGATGCTGTACTCACTTGTGAAATTGATCCCTCTGCTAGTGAAATGTAGTACGTTTTACGCTCCATGTATCTTCACCCTTTCCAGTATCTTCTCTTATTTTCACACAAAATCCCTGCTTTATTCTTTTAGATTTGATTGTTACGGATCCGCCTTTTTCTTAATGGCATCAATAACTTTTTTCAAGATGTTCGGTATTGGTACACCCAAACGTGACGCATTTTCCATAATGGAAATAAACTCATTGACCAAATAAAATAAAATCGTAACGTCTTTAATTAAATTAGTACCTAAAATAATGTCCAAGACATGCGCAATGCTTACTAATGCAAATATAAATACCTTTTGTGCGATACCCTTAAAACCCACTCGACTCGACAGGCGCTTTTCAACAAATGCCGCCATAATTCCTGTTAAATAATCCACGACAACAAACATAATTAAAAACATTAATAGTGAACTAAAGCCTCCGTAAAAAAAAGAGGCCATGGAACCCACTAATGACGCGATCCCAAAACAAATTAAATTGTACTTGTCCATGACAAATCCCCCTGCATCCTCACTTATTTCTATAATCCATATTATGCAAAATACTAATAGCCCGTTACGAAATAGTAGGGTTTTGTGTATGAACTTTTCAAATTGGAGGAAACTAATCATTATTTTACTAGAGGAGATAGAAAATATATGAAATCATTTGAAACGTTCGTAAACAAATATCATAAAAAATGGATACGGGATGATGAAGATATTGATGCAGTTGCGTACTCTATCGTAAACAGTTTTACAAGAGAGCAATGCATCGATCTTTTAACGGAATTATCGGATGAAGACCTCCATCAAGTGGTGGCAGAATTGGTGATGGAGCAGGTAAAAGAGTTGTTGATTAGTGGAACTAATGGGGATCAAGGTCTGCTTCATTAACTTTTTTCAGAAAGGCTCTGTTAAAGCATATTGTTAATTTTTGCAGCAACCTAGCTGTTGATTGGAGCAATAGGCGCAGACTCCTCGAAAATGCTACGCGTTTTCTTCGTGCGATGTTTCGCTGTCAAAGCCTTCCTTGACCTGAGGGAGATAGCGTTTAGGGGATACCCCGCAGGCACTTTTCCGAGGAGGCTCCCCAAACGCTCCTAGGAAAGCGAAGCCTAGTGAGGAAATCAACCGCGGTGTTTAACAGAGCCTTCAGAAAAAATAAAGCCTGATGCAAGGACTTGGGTAAAGTTCTTGCACCAGGCTACTTGTTTTTATTTTCCTAAGAATGCATGCAACATCCAATTGTGTTTCTCCACGCTTTGGTGGATGGCAAGAAGCATATCACCAGTGGTCTCATCTCCCACTTGGTCTGCAATCTCCATGCCTTCTTTTAACTCTTCTATAAGGGTAGAGAAGTCGCTTGCAATGGATTGGACCATTTGCTCTGCCGTTTCTTTCCCTTCCGCTTCATGGATAGTGGATATCTCCAAGATCTCTTTCATCGTTCCAACTGGAGTCCCCTCAATTGCTAGTAATCGCTCTGCCAATTCATCAATATGTGTGGCAGCCTCCCCGTATAACTCTTCAAATTTCTCATGGAGTGTGAAGAATTCAGGACCTTTTACAAACCAGTGATAATTATGTAACTTGATATAAAGAACACTCCAGTTCGCTACTTGCTTATTTACTACATCCGTTAATTGTTTAGACATTTTGTTCCATTGCCTCCTTCAAATATACCAATATAATATATAGGTAATATAGGTTATTTACCCCTTATAGCGTCCCCCTAAACAATGGACTTATGCCTTGATTAGTTTTTGTTAGAGAGTAAAAATGATATAATAAAAATTAATTTATTCGGAGGTATACATCACCATGATGACCATTTTAATCATCTGCATCATCATCGTACTTGTCGTGCTATTTCTCACCCTTCTCTCCACCAACAAAGCCTACAAATACGAACACACCATAGACCCAATTGAAACACAAAACCAACAAGACACCGCTCATGAGGAAAAGAAATAAAAAAAGTTCCTTTAGGGGTCAGACCCCTAAAGGAATTTTGCACGAAACGTCGAAACCCCCGGATCGATATGCTCCGGGGGTTTTATTGATCTCGAATATTTGGTTATTTTCTTCCATTATTTAAATAGAAAGTTAATAGTATTCATAGATATATGGTGAATCTGGTTGTTCGACTTTTTCCAAGGTTTCTACTTCGACATATGGAAGGGTCCAGTTATTGTATTGAGTGGTTGTCAGGGTTCCGCTCACTTTCACCCAGTCATCGTTTTTAAGGTCCCCTGCCCCGCTCATAGTGGACAACGTCCCATAAACACTGGCATCGGCTACGCAACAAGACAATCCAAAACGCGCGACAACAAACTGGTTCTCCGTAAAGTCGGCTTCTCGGTACACAAATCCAACCATTTCAATTTTCTTTCCGACAAATTCATCAATGCTCATGTCAATGATGTTCATCATTGGAATGTATCTCTCATCATCCACGACAATGGTGTCCATCTTAAGCATTTCAGCCTTCAATTCTTCATAATACCCTTCCGGTGGTTCTTGCAATTCAAATCCTTCCGGATGCTCTAAAGGTGCATCCGCAAGTTGTTCGTCAATGGTCGGTGGCCCGTTTTCTTGATCCTCCATATACCCTTCAGGATCATCCAAGTAAGCTTCCGCCCTTGATGTGTCGGACTCTCCGCTTCCATCATCTGACGCAGCACCACCTGATGGACCGTCAAATGCCCCCGCCTGTTCTCGTTGTTCTACAATCATCTTAGAATTTGTAAAACCGCGCTTATCAATAATCGAGCTGTCCAAAATATTTTCCGGGAACATGAATCCTGTCACCACAGGCAACACAAACATGGAATAAATCAAAATTGATTGAATCGGAGTGGATGACTCCCCGTGGTCAAACCCACAATTACACACCAGTTCTTCTTTATTTTTAGAACCGCTACGCCAAATCTGCACAATTCCAAGAATAAACAAAGTCCCTGCTGCAAAATACATGAACGGCATCATCCTCGGTGCAATGAAATTCGTTATATTCCCAGTGGCCAGAAGTTTAAAAAACAAGAGAGTAAATCCCAGCAATATGATTCCACGCAAATAAATATGAAACCCATAATCACGATTGCTTTCCATCTATAATCATCCTCTCTCCTACAGCACAAGTTGCTGGAAAATAAGTATCGCGGCGAACACGACAATGGTTACAACTGCCATAAAAACAAGTACAAATTTTGTACGGAAATAGGCAAAAAGCATGAATGTATTTTTCAAATCGAGCATCGGTCCATATACCATGAACGCTAACAACGATCCCACTGTAAAAGTTGAACCAAATGATGCGGCAACGAATGCATCCGCTTCTGAACAAAGTGAGAGTACAAATGCAAAAGCCATCATAACTGCAGGAGACAACACTTCATTCTGTCCAAGCGCCATTAATACACTGCGGTCAAGGAATGTCTGGAATAAGCTCGCGATGAACGCACCGGCTATCAAGTATTTCCCCATATCAAAAAACTCGTCACTAGCGTGGTAGAATGTCGCTTTCCATTTATTCTGCTGAAGTGCTGGCTGCTCAAGTTCCATGTCTTGTCTGCCTTGCAATTCACTCTTCGTCCAGCGCAATTGATTTTTATTATCAAAAAGCAACAGCATCAAAAAGCCTATGACAATACACAAAATAAAGGCAAGTCCAAATCTACCATATAAAATGGTAGGATCCCCATTAAAGGCAAAGTATGTAGAAGCTACAACTACCGGGTTAAGGATAGGTGCACCTACAAGTAAGACCACCCCAACATGAAGCGGCATCCCTTTTTTAATTAATCTGCGAACAACAGGAATAATCGCACACTCACAAATTGGTAGAATGACCCCAAGTAACGCTGCCGGGATAATGGCACCAATCGGACTCTTTGGTAAGTATTTTTTTATTTTTTCCTCTGAGACAAATGTTTGTATCAATGCAGAGGCGAATACACCAAGTAAAATAAACGGTATGGCTTCAATAACAATACTAAGAAAAATAGTATTTACATTCAGCCATGAGCTTGGAATATCAAGAGAGATTTCCTTGAAGTCTATAAAAAAGAATAGGTATAGGAACACTCCAATCAAGGCAAGCCCGATCAAATCCTTCAAAAGACTACTGCTTTTCCTCATTCTTCTACTCCTATCATATTTTCTATTTTGTATTATAACATATCAAACTTTTAAAACTTTATCTTTGTTACTAGCAATATATGTCTAATCTATTAACAGTATGATAGTAAAGTATGGAAAACTAGTTTGTGTTTTTGCTTCTTGATTCCTCTTGCATATTCCTATACTATATGTATTATCAATAATCGTAATGATTACTATTTGCAAAAAGAGGAGTGTTTACTATGCATCAATGGGTTATCATTGGTGGGGGCATTCAAGGTTTAACTGTTGCCACGTTTTTACTTAAAAAGAATAAAACTACCATTAATAAAATAAGAATAGTTGATCCAAATCCAAAACCTCTAGAAAATTGGAAGAGATGTACCTCCACCATTTCCATGCCATACTTAAGATCGCCCTCTGTGCATCATTTAGACACAGATCCATTTAGTTTGCAGTCTTTTTCCAAAAAAGAAAAGGTCTATCAAGGAAGCAATGACTTTTACGGAAGGTATAAAAGGCCCTCTTTACATATGTTCAATGACCATTGTGATCACCTGGTCGATGATTTGGAAATAATGAAAGCTTATGTCCGATCTAAGGTCAGTAATGTAGAAAAAAGCAATGGGTATTGGAAGGTGTATCTTCAAACTGGAGAAGTGTTACAAACGGAAAAAGTAGTGATTGCCATTGGAATGAGTGATCAGTTGCATCTCCCTGAATGGGCTAGCCGTTTAAAAAAGCAACGTCCAAATTCCTTATTTCATGTTTTTGACAAAGACCTTCCTTCTTTCGAAAATATGGATGGACCGTTTGTAGTGGTCGGCGGTGGTATAACCGCCACCCATTTAGCAATAAAACTGGCCACATTGTTTCCAGGTGAAGTGACGATGCTAAAACGTCATTCTTTTAGAGTCCATGACTTTGATAGTAATCCAGAATGGCTTGGCCCTAAAATGCGTCACCCATTTATCAAAATAAAAGATTATGAAAATAGGCGAAAAGCAATTAAATCTGCAAGGCATAAAGGCTCTATTCCTTCTGAGTTAAGAAACAGAATTAGCCATTTAGTACGTTCAAAAAAATTAGCCATTAAGGATGGAATCATAAATGATTTTGTAGGTCAGTACAATGATGTACAGTTGCTCCTTGAAAATGGTGAAAAAATAACAGGCGGCTCGATTCTTCTTGCAACAGGTTTTGAACAAGGACTTCCAGGTAAAGAATGGCTGGATCCTGTCATAAAACAAGAGAAGCTACCGTGCGCAAAGTGCGGATATCCTATTGTTAACCACATGTTAGAATGGGCACCAAACCTTTATGTAAGCGGCGCCCTTGCAGAACTTGAAGTTGGTCCAATCGCACGTAATATTTCTGGTGCGAGAGTAGCAGCGAACATTATATCTTCCATTTAAAAAAGGATGACCCAATCGAGTCATCCTTCCCTTTTAACCGAATACTTTTTTCAAGTCTTCTTTATCCTGCTCTAACCAGAACTTCATCAAACGCTTCGCACCTTCAAGGTCATGAAGCTTTGCTTGACCGCATTGCTTTTCATTGGAAGCAGGAATCTCTTCCACTTGGATACCATCTTTTAACGTGTCTTCCATCAAATCAACAATTTCATCTACTGTCGGTTCGCCGCTTACCACTAGATAATATCCAGTTTGGCAACCCATTGGAGAAATGTCGATGATATCGAAATGGCTGTACTTTTCCGCATGTGTACGGATGTTGAATGCCAATAAATGTTCCAAAGTGTGAATGGCGTCTGGCTTCATCGCCTGTTTGTTTGGTTGGCAAAAACGAATATCATATTTATTAACAACACCGTCTGTCCCTACTTTGTGTACTCCACAATGACGAACATAAGGAGCTTTTACCGCATTATGATCTAGTTCAAAACTTTCTACTGAAGGCATAATAGCACTCTCCCTTTATTTAAAAGTTATTTACAGTATAACACATATTTAATTCCAATTAAATTCATCTGATTTATACGAATTTAATAAATTTTTGGTTTCCTAAATTTTCGATTATAATTTACTTGAGGTGACAGTAAATGAAGCATGTCTTTTTATCCATCATTCGTTTTTATAGAAAATTCATTTCCCCATTAACCCCGCCAACTTGTCGATTTTATCCAACATGCTCCCAATATGGAATGGAAGCAATTGGACGTTTTGGAGCAATCAAGGGTGGTTGGCTGACGATAAAAAGAATTCTTAAATGCCACCCATTTCATCCTGGTGGAATTGATCATGTACCGGAAAAGAAAGAAAAAGTTTAATTATGTTCATACCCGTTCACAACAAGATCCAGCTTTCCTGTGTGTGGATCAATGACCAATCCATGCACAGGTACCCCATCTGGCATTAGTGGATGATTTGCAATCATTTCCACGCTCTCACGGACGCTTTCCTCCACACTGTCAAATCCTTTTAAGAAACCTGCTACATCAATGCCCGCATATTTCAAATCATCAATAGTTTCTTTTGTTACTCCCCTTGCTTCCATCTTTTCACGCATGCCTTCTGGATTGATTTTTCCCATTCCGCAATCGTGATGTCCTACAACCAACACTTCATCTGCTTGTAGTTCAAACACGGCAACCAAGATACTTCTCATAATACTTCCAAACGGATGCGATACAATTGCTCCAGCATTTTTAACAATTTTCATATCTCCATGCTTAAGATTCATCGCCTTAGGTAACAGATCCATCAGCCTTGTATCCATGCAAGATAGGACTACTAATTTTTTGTCAGGAAATTTAGTCGTCTGATATTGAATATACTCCTCTTTTTCTACAAATCCCGAATTGTGTTCTAAAATTTCATCCAGTAATTTCATCTTTTTTCCCTCTTTCTGAATAATAGTTTAGATTCCCTTCTTTCAATATGACAAACTCAAAACAAAATGACAATAAAAATAGCTTGTTTTCTTTTTATGTTTTTAGTACTATTCTATATGTAAATCGTAAAGGTTACGCTTTAAACAAGAAAGGAAGTATATATTTTATGAAAAAGAAGATACCTGTAACAGTACTAAGCGGTTACCTTGGTGCAGGAAAAACAACCCTGTTAAATCATATTTTATCAAATAGAGAAGGTTTGAAAATTGCAGTAATCGTTAACGATATGAGTGAAGTAAACGTTGACGCTGCACTTATCCAACAAGGCGGTTTCTCCAGAACCGAAGAAAAATTGGTGGAAATGCAAAACGGCTGTATCTGCTGTACATTGCGAGAAGACCTCATGAAGGAAGTCGAGCGTCTTGTTGATGAAGGCAACATTGACTATATCGTTATTGAATCTTCAGGAATCAGTGAACCAATCCCTGTTGCCCAGACTTTTACTTACTTAGATGAAGAGTTTGATATTGATCTCACAGAAAAGTGCCGCTTGGATGCGATGATCACCGTAGTTGATGGTTTCCGCTTTTATGATGACTATCAATCAGGAGAAAGTCTATTAGATCGTAAACAGGGAACGGATGAATCGGATATACGCGAGATATCTGATCTATTAATTGACCAAATTGAATTCGCTGATGTTCTATTATTAAATAAAACAGACCTACTAGATCCCCAATATGTAGTTGAATTAGAAGCTCTGTTGAGAAAACTGAACCCAGATGCAAGAATAATCCAAACGGTAAACAGCCAAGTGAAGTTGGAAGCGATTTTGAACACAGGACTGTTCGATTTTGAAAAAGCGAGCCAAGCTGCCGGTTGGATTAAAGAACTAAATGAAGAGCACACTCCTGAAACCGAGGAGTACGGAATATCCTCTTTCGTTTATCGCCGCAGGAAACCATTTCACCCAGAGAGATTTAAAGCTTGGCTAGATAATTGGCCAGGCGAGATTGTCCGTGCCAAAGGTTTCTTCTGGCTTGCTTCAAGAAATGATATGGCAGGCTTGATTTCGCAAGCTGGTGCTTCTATTATGATTCAAGGTGCTGGAGAATGGGTCGCAAGTTACAGTGATGAGGAGAAGAAGCAAACATTAGAAGAAGAACCTGAATTGCTAGAAAGATGGGACGAAACCTATGGCGATAGAATGACCGAACTTGTCTTCATCGGGATTGAAATGGAGCAAAAGCAGATTGAAAGATCACTTGACACCTGCCTACTTACTGAAAAAGAAATGAATGAGGACTGGTCTAAGCTTGCAGATCCTGTACCTGCTTTTATCGTAGAGTAATTGTAAAAATTTTATAACATTTGTCTTTTTAGTTCTCAAATCGTAACAGTTACGATATAATGTGTTGGGATACAAAACGAGAGGAGAAAATAATGAAAACTAAATCTATTTTTATCGCAATGATGTTAGTAGTTTTTACATTCCTTGTTGGATGTAATTCAGATAATCAGGCTTCTGACGGCAGTGAAAAATTGACTGTCTATACGACCATCTTCCCTTTGGAGGACTTTACGAAGAAAATTGGCGGCGAGCATGTTGATGTGAAGCCTGTTTTTCCTGCTGGTGCTGATGCACATACTTTTGAACCATCAGCTAAAACAATGAGTGAAATGGCTTCTGCTGACGCTTTTATTTTTACAGGTGTGGGCGTGGAAGGATTTGCTGATAAAGCAAAAGAAGTCTTAGGAAACGAGGACGTAAAGATTGTTGGAGCCGCTGAAGGAATTGAGCTACGACCTGAGGGTGGAGAATCTGACCATGATGCACACGGTGATGAGCATTCCGACGAAGCTCATAACGAAGAGCATGATGATGAGCATTCCGATGAAGCTCATGACGAAGAGCACAGTGATGAGCATTCCGACGAAGCTCATAACAAAGAGCATGATGATGAGCATTCTGATGAAGCTCATGACGAAGAGCATGGTGATGAGCATTCCGACGAAGCTCATGACGAAGAGCATGGTGATGAGCATTCCGACGAAGCTCATGACGAAGAGCACGGCGATGAGCACGGCGATGAGCATACACAAGATGGACATGAGGAACACGACCATTCTAATGGAGACCCTCATGTATGGTTAGACCCTACACTTTCTATCACACTTGCTGAAAATATCAAAAATGCTCTTGTTGAATTAAAACCGGAAGCAAAAGAAGATTTCGAAGCAAACTTTGAAACGTTGAAAGCTGACCTCGAAAAATTAGATACAGAATTCAAAGAAACAGTGGATAGCGCGAAAACAAAAAAGCTTTTAGTTTCCCATGCAGCATACGGTTACTGGGAGAACCGTTATGGATTGGAGCAAATCAGCGTGACTGGTTTATCTCCAACGCAAGAGCCTTCACAAAAACAATTAACTGAAATAATTAATACTGCTAAAGAAAATGAGATCAAGTATGTTATTTTTGATCAAAATATAAGCGGTAAAATTGCTGAAGTGGTAAAAGATGAAATCAAAGCAGAAGCTTTGGTCTTGCATAACTTAGAAGCAGCAACAGAAGAAGATGTTAAAAACGGAGCAGATTACTTCAGCTTGATGCGTCAAAACTTAGAGACGTTGAAGAAAGCGTTGAATTAAGTAGATATAGAAAAAGGCAGCCTGTTGTGGGCTGCCTTTTTTTGCTGTTAAAATTTGCACCGAAACCAAATCCCCATTTGAGAAGCCAATTCCTTCTCTTACTCCCCTCTCAACGCTTCACAAAACTTCTCCACTTTCTTATCATCAATTTCTTTCCCTATTAATATAATGGAAGGCTCTATGCCGGTTTTCTCGATTCTGTTCAATACCAAAGTAGATGCTGCATACTGAAACTCGTACAAGCCAGGAGTTTCATCCAGCCGAACTATTCCTTTGGATCTTACCACCTGTTTAGATAGCTTCTTCAATTGCTTTTCAAGCACCACTCGATTAACCGGCTCAGAAAACGCCACTTTGACCGCTTCAATGTGATGGTGGTGATGGTGGTGATGGCTATCATGGTCATGGCCAGCACCTTCTCCATGTTTATCTACCCTCACTTCTCTCATTTGCATTCTTTTTTCCAAAAGAATCTCAAGCGGTACCTCCCCATAGCTGGTGCGGTAGACAGGAACATGATCCTCTAACTCATCCGCCAGTTTGGACTCCACTTTAATCAGCTCTTTTTCCGAAACGAGATCCATCTTGTTCAGCACCAACAAATGAGCAGATGTGACTTGTTCTTTTAACAAACCCCGTATTTCTTTGGAACTATTGAAGAAACTTTGATACTCAAGATAATGACTGGCGTCTACAAGACTGATCATGGACTGCAACTCGAAATGCTCCATATAATAAGGTGTCAATAAAACATCTTTAATTTCCAATGGATTTGCCACACCGGTTCCTTCAATCATCAACACGTCCACTTTTTCCCCTACATATTGATCAAGCGTGGACTTTAGATCCTCTTGAATGGTACAACAGATGCATCCATTCAGGAGTTCCACCACTTTCTCTCCCTGAAAAAGATGGTTTTCCACATTTTCATCACCAAGTTCATTTAGAATGATTCCAGGCTTTAACCCTTCATTTTTAAAGTGTTCTAACATATGTAAAAGTACGGTTGTTTTTCCGCTTCCCAAAAACCCGCTTATCACGTAAACTGGAATCTTTTTTGACATTTTTAAACACTCCTAACATTTCTACATACTATTCTACTACCCATTATACAATTGCTCTAAAAGCAAATAAAACTATAATAAATCGTAATAGTTACGTTTTAATTTTATAGTTTATACAGCCACCTTTCAAGTAATTTAAATTACCATTTTACCAGTTGATCTGACAGTTAGATGGGTTAACTTTTTCTTTAGCAAATTATGCATATTTTGTGGAAAAATGTGGACTCTAACGATATAGATTAGCTTGAAGGGACGTAGCCAAAATGGAAGATGTAGTAATTGCACGGTCATTGTTTGGAACCACAATGGGATTTCATATCATATTTGCAACACTGGGCGTTGGGATTCCTTTAATGATTCTCATTGCTGAATTAATGTATCAAAAAACCCAAAACCGTGAATATGCGATTATGGCAAAAAGGTGGACAAAAGCAAAAGCAGTGCTACTAGGGGTCGCAATCCCTACTGGTACAATCGCCGGAGTTCAACTTTCCCTTTTGTGGCCTGGATTCATGGAGGTCATCGGAAAGGTAATGGCTCTCCCGTTTCAGATTGAAATATATGCGTTTTTCATTGAAGCATTATTCATATCCATATACGTGTATGCTGCAGACCGCATTTCACCGTGGATGCGCATTTTGAGTGTGACACTTGTTACCATCGGTGCGGCAGCATCCGCCGTTCTCATTACAAATGTCCATGCGTTTGAAGGAACACCGGCAGGCTTTCGAATTGAAAATGGTCAGATTGTCGATGTGGATCCTTGGGCCGCTTTTTTCAATCCTAGTTTTGTCATTACAGCTGCGCATGTGGCAGTCTCCGCCTTTATGACAGGGGCCTTTGTCATTGCCTCCGTTGCAGCTTATAAGATGCTACGAAATAAACATGATCAGCGGGTATATAAATTTCACCGAAAAGCACTGATCATGGGGCTTGTTGTGGGAGGAATTTTTTCGTTTATGACCGCCATAAACGGACATGAATCTGCACAGTTATTGCATCAATACCAACCGGAAAAATTAGCAGCAGCAGAAGGCCTCTTCGAAACTCAGTCACATGCGCCCCTTGCAGTTGGAGGATTCACAGACCGGGAAACAAAAGAAGTAAAATGGGGCATTGAGGTTCCATGGGCACTAAGCTTTTTAGCAGATGACCGCTTTGACACGGTTGTTGTCGGACTGAATGACTTTCCTGAAGAGTATTGGCCACCCTTATTTGTTCATACCCTTTTCAACGCAATGGTTGGAATCGGTTCACTTCTAATTATGCTCTCTTTAGTAGGGTTCTTCTGGAGTAAAATTCTCAAAAAAACAACCTATCCTAAGTGGCTTATGTGGCTGTTTGTCGCTGCAGGCCCACTCTCTATGTTGGCTATTGAATTTGGATGGATTTTCGCGTGTACTGGAAGACAGCCATGGGTTATTTATCGGGTGATGTTAACGGAGGATGCGGTTACAGGAAACCAAAATCTTGCCGCATTGTTCCTAGCGTTTGCAGGTATTTATGTACTTCTCGGTGTTGCGGTGGTACTGGTCCTTCGCTACTACTTCAAGCGACATCCGATTGAGGACGAGTTGAACGATATTCCCCCATCATCTACTGGGGTTCAAGCATAAGGAGGATCACCTTCATGACAGACGTAATATTGGCAATTACTGTCCTATGGGGTTTCATTTTTATCTACGCCGTCATGGCGACGATGGATTTCGGAGCCGGTTTCTGGTCTATGCTCTATATTAAGAATGAAAAAACAAATGCCACCAATATCGCTAATCGATATTTATCGCCTACTTGGGAGGTTACCAATGTATTTGTTGTCGCTGTAGTGGTGGCTATATACAGTTTCTTTCCAAGCGCAGCCTACACGTTAGGGACCGTCCTATTAATACCAGGAAGCATCATTCTTCTTTTGCTTGCAGTCCGAAGCGGATTCCTTGTGTTCTCTCATATTGTGGATGATTATCATAAACCACTAACGTACGTATCAGGAATCAGTGGTTTTATAATACCGGCTTTTTTAATCCTTGTTTTGCCCATTACACATGGTGGTTTCGTCGATAATATCGATGGCGTGGACACTTTAATGCTTGGCCGTTTACTGACAAGTCCACATGCCCTCTCTTTCATCCTGTTTGCTGTTAGCAGCACCTTGTTTTTGTCTTCCTTGTTACTGGCGGATTTCTCTAAGGTTGCAAAAGACAGACATGCATATGCTATATACAGAAGGGATGCCTTAATCTTGGGTCCTGTCTCATTACTAGGCGCCCTATTGATCATGATCACTATGCGATATGAAGCAACTTGGCTTTTTGATGGAATGATGGACTATCTTGTCTGGTTATTCATTTCAGCTGGTATGTTTGTCGTGACAGGGGTGGCGCTTGTTATTCCTGGAAAAGATGGATGGACCGGCCTGCCCAGATTAGGTGTTGTTTCTGCCTTTATTCAGTATGCAGTGGCAAGTTACGCATACGGGCGTGCACATCTTCCTTATATCATCTATCCAAATGTCACGATTCAAAACGGATTTACAGACCCTGCATCTTTTCGGGCGCTCTTCATTACGTATATTGTTGGGTTTATCATCTTGTTTCCAGGCTTTATCTATTTTTGGCGCTTGTTTATGAAGGATGAAAAATACATCAAAAGTGAAAATTAAGGTCAGGAGTATGTTTTCTCCTGGCAATTTAATTTAGAAAAATTACAAAGCACTTTCTGGATGGAACTCCAGGAACGTTTACAGTAGAAAACAGGTTTATTGCTCTCTTTTGCTTTTTGCTTGATTACTTTAGCAAGGTTGTGGTTAATGTAATCGGTAAGAACCAAGATAATATCAATATGCTCCGGGATGCTTCTCTTAACTACTTGCACCTTTCTTCCGTCAATATGTAAGACGTTTTCAAATCCTTGTGTGACAAGTTTTTCTTGAATGTTGCCTAAGTGATCTGCACCAACTACCATAAGTGAAGCCATCTTTTTCTACTTCCTTCCTATCGTTAATTGAGAATGATTCTCTCTTATACGTTCATAATAATTGAGAATGATTCTCTTTGTCAATAAAATTATAAAATATACCTATTTTTTATAATGAAGTATGAAAATTTTTTTATGGCTAACAATAGAAACGTATCTTCTGTACAAAAAAGGAGGACGTAAAAATGGCAAAAGAAGTTTTATGTGAAGTGGAAAACTGTAATTATTGGGGACAAGGCAACCTTTGCCAAGCAGATGCTATTTATGTGGTGAGCCATAAAGGGAACACTGCACACGACTCAAAGGATACCGACTGCAAAACCTTCAAACCTGCTCATTAATGAAAAAAACAAAGAGCCCAAGAGCTACGTGGCAGGTAACTCTTGGGCTTTTCTATTTTCAAAACCGTCTGGTCTTCTCAAAGCAAAAAACATTAGTTGTTTGGTTAAATGCCACTGTTCCTTTCCGCAAATGGCTTCGCTTTCCACGGGGCGGCCTTGAGCCTCCTCGGTGCCCTGCGGGGTCTCAACATTGCCGCTACTCCCCCGTAGGAGTCTACGCCATTTGCTCCAATCCACAGCTAGAAACCACCAGAAAATAATGTTTATGCTTTTCAGTTTATCTATTTCAATAGACCGTATTTTTTTATCTGTTGACGAATGAAATCAACCGTAATATATAAATTCTTTTCTAAACTATTCCCTTAATTATATAAAAAGCCCCCATTTAATGGAGGCTGTTGCTTTCTTTTGATAAATTTCTTCTAAAGAACCATTTCATAACCAAACCATGCTTTGGCGATAGGAAAAAGGTTAAAACAAACAATATTCCTGCCATGGAAGCCATCATACCAGATATCGATACATTAAATAAGGACGCCGCATAGTAGCCAAGAACTGCTGATGCAACCCCAATACCAGCACTTAACAAAAGCATGATACTTAGTTTATCAGTCAATAGGTAAGCACTTGCTCCTGGCGCAATAAGCATTGCAACAACTAATATAGCTCCTACACTATCAAAAGATGCAACTGTTGTAATGGAGAGCATCCCCATTAATAAATAGTGCATGAACATGACTGGAATTCCAATAGCAAGGGCCATTTCAGGATCAAACGAGCAAATTTTTAATTCTTTATAGAAAAATACAAGGATTGCCAAATTGACGACAAGAACAGCTCCAAGCATCCATACTGCCCTTGGACCGACATCCATCCCCGCAATAATTAACGTATCCCAGGGAACAAACGCAATTTCTCCCATCAGTGCATGATCTACATCTAAATGAACTCTTCCTGCGAACAAGGAAACTAAGATTACCCCTAATGCAAATAAGGAGGTAAATACCACTCCAATTGCTGCATCAGACTGGACTCCTGATGAATGGAGAAGCTGAATGAAGAATGCTGTCAATAATCCCACTACTAATGCACCAGCAAACATATAGATACCATCTAGACTGTTTGAAACAAGGTATGCTCCTACAATACCAAGTAAAACCGTGTGACTAATCGCATCTGCAAGCATTGCCATTCTTCTTAGGATAAGAAAACAACCGGTAAGACCGCATGTTATGCCAACTAAGGACCCTGTTAGAATAATCCATCCTTCATAACTCATCAGCCTTCACTCCCTTCTACTGCAGAATGGAAGCCTTTGTTCCCTATATTTCTTTTCTTCTTATATAAAAATAAGCCATTAGGTTCCCTTCCAAAATCCTTGAGTAAAGCCCGAAGTTCATCAATAATTTCTTTCGGTCCATTTAAAAGATCCATGCTTCCCTCTCTCCAATTCGAAACAGGGAACTTACTTTCAAACATAAGGTACATATCCATTAACCTGTTTTTTAGAACAACATCATGGGCCATCTCCAGCCCTTTTTCCGTTAGCATTATACATTTATCAGCCTGTTCTTCAGCTAATAAACCTTCCTTTTTCAATTCCTTTACCACTGAAAGCATCGTGATGGTGGATATCGGACGCAGTTCCACCACTTGTTGGTAGGTGTAGCTTCCAATTTCTTTACCTTCTGACTCTTTTAACTTGGTCTCACTCAATTCATACAGACTAGATAAAATATTTTCCCTTGTTACTAGGCGCTTAACCTTCCATTGTTTAACCATTTTAGGCAATAACCCTTTTTTTGTACCGAATATAAGGGAGAATACAAACAATATTGTCGCTGCCAAAATAATTAATGGTCCTGTCGACATCCCACGGGCCAATGTACTGAGCAAAGTCCCAACAACACCTGAAACTCCACCGACCAAGCCAGCCAAAACCACCATATAGTCAAGCCGTTCTGTCCAATACCTCGCAGTGATAGCCGGCGTGATTAACATAGCTGCCATCAATATAACGCCAACTGCCTGAAGCCCAATAACAACTGCGCCGACAATCATAGTCATTAAAAGACCATTCAGCCATTTAACTGGAAGTCCTATCCCTTGAGCAAACTGAGGATCAAAGGTTATCAGCTTCAATTCTTTGAACAAGACGAATGTGATAAAAATTAAAATAAAGGCTATTACACTAATGATTTGTACATCCAAACCAACAATAGCCGCCGCTTGCCCAAAAATAAATGAATCCAGCCCTGCCTGATTACCACTTCCATACTGCTGAATATATGTTAATAGAACAATACCAAAGCCAAAAAACACGGATAAAACGAGACCTATTGCAGTATCTTCTTTTATTCTGGAGTGTTTAATAATAGCTTGAATACAGTAAGTTCCGATTAAACCTGAGATGGACGCTCCAATCAATAACCACGACATCGACTTTGCTCCAATCAGTAAGAACGCAATACATATTCCGGGCAAAGCTGCGTGTGCCATTGCATCTCCAAGAAGGCTTTGTTTTCTCAACAAAGCGAAGCTACCAATGACACCACTTGCCATTCCTAGCAGAATGGTCCCTAGCAGTACCCACTGCACGTTCGGATCTTGTAGCATATTGAGAACCGTTTCCATACTGTCACTCCTATTGTTCGACAATGGCATGATTTTGGTCTAAAAATGCCAACCGACCACCATACGTTTTTTGTAAATTATCCATTGTAAATACTTCTTCTGTCGGACCAATCGCAATCTTTCTAAGATTAAGCAGCAACACCCAGTCAAAATACTCTTTCACTGTTTGGAGATCATGATGAACTACCAGCACTGTTTTTCCTTGTGCTTTAAGTTCATTAAGAATGGTGATGATTGCTTTTTCTGTTGCAGCATCCACACCTACGAAGGGTTCATCCATAAAATAAATACTCGCATCCTGTGCAAGCGCTCTTGCCAGGAACACTCGTTGTTGTTGACCACCTGAAAGCTGACTAATCTGTCGTGTTGCATATTCTTTCATTCCGACTTTATCCAAGCATTCATAAGCAAACTCTATATCCTTCTTGTTCGGTCTCTTCACCCAACCAATATGACCATATCTCCCCATCAGTACAACATCCAATGCGTTCGTTGGAAAGTCCCAATCCACAGACCCACGCTGTGGAACATAACCAATTAATTTACGCTGTGATTTATACGATTTTCCATAGATTGATATAGTACCAGACGCCTTCGGAATTAATTCCAAAGCCGCCTTGATTAATGTAGATTTACCGGCACCATTCGGTCCAATAATCCCGATAAGTTTTCCTTCCGGAACGCTGAAACTAACTTCTTTTAATACAGGTTTACGATGATAAGCTACTGTTAAATTTTCTATTTTGACTGGCTGCATATTCGTTCACCTTGCTTTCTAATTTGCTTTTCCCCATGAAATAAAAGCCTTCTATTTTAACGCCTTTACGATTGTATCAATATTATGTCGGAACATTCCTAAGTATGTTCCTGTTTCTGTACCAGCAGCTCCCATTGCATCAGAGTATAATTCCCCACCTATTACAACTGTATGGTCCTTGCTTTCAGCTCCCTGAACTACTGCATTTATGGAGTCTTCCGATATGCTACTTTCGACGAATACTGCTTTAATGTTTCTTTCTACTAAAAGATCTACAATGGAACGCACATCACTTAAACCAAACTCTGCATCTGTACTCAATCCTTGCAAGCCCGTCACTTCCATTCCATATGCTTTCCCAAAGTACTGGAACGCGTCATGAGCCGTTACTAATACTCTACTCTCTTCTGGAATCGTTGCAAGTTGTTCCTTGGCGTAAGTATCTAATTCTTCCAATTTCTTTATATATGCTTCCGCATTCTTTTCATATAAATCAGCGTTCGCCTTATCTTCTTTAATCAATGTCTCTTTCACTTCTTCTACTGCATACACCCATAATGAGATATCAAACCAAACATGAGGATCCTTTTTATCTGTTTCACCTTCTGCAATTAACAACTTATCCGTTGGAACAGATTCTGCTACAGGAACCGTTGCTTTTTTATCCTTCATTTTACTAAGAATTTCTCCCATTCTTCCCTCTAATTTAAGCCCGTTATAGAAGATGATATCTGCTTCATTTAATTTTTTTAAATCTCCTTGAGATGCTTTATACAAATGTGGATCAATACCTGGCCCCATAAGACTTTCCACTTCTACATTATCTCCGCCAACATTTTCAACGATATCTGCTATTTGGGCAATAGTAGTGGTAACCTTAATTGTTTCATTCTCATCGCTACTTACTCCTGAGGAACAAGCAGTCAATCCTAAACTGATAGCTCCTAGCAATACCAATTTCCCCAATAGTTTTTTCATTTTCTCTCTCCTCTTTTTTAAGTATTTGTACTAGTCAACAAAAGTTTGTCTAATGCAAATTTTATGGTAAAAAAATACACACGTTCTTTCCTTCTCCTAAATCCACTGTATGTAGAAGAAGATAAAAATGTGATTCAACTTGACCAATTACAGTAATTTAAGCCTAAACTCAAAAAGTTGCCCTCATACAAAACTTAAACCCTAAGCAAACTTTTGTCAAGAACGAAAAAGCGCGAAAATATAGAAAAAAAGAAAGAAAGGGGGTCAGACCCCTCTAGGAATTTCGCTCTTTACGTCGAATATATATAAAGTTAACATGAAAAAGCCCTGCAGTGATTGGGCTGCAGGGGCTTTTGTGTTTTTTATTGTTTTGTCGGAAATTTAATTTTACTTTTTTGTATGAAAGCTTGCATTTCGCTTACTTAATTCCTTTACATACGCTTCATCCACTTCAAAGCCGATGCCTGGACCATCTGGTACGGGCAATTTACCTCTTTCCACTACCACTTCCGGCGTAATTACATCCTTATCCCAATAACGGCTTGATGAAGAAAGATCTCCTGGGATTGTAAAATTGTGCAAAGACGCTAGGGCGATATGGAATGCTCTCGAAATCCCGGTTTCCAGCATACCACCGCACCAGACTGGAATTCCATGTCCCGCACATATATCATGGATGTCAATGGCGTTAGCAAGTCCGCCAACCCGACCGATTTTAATACTCATCACTTTACAGCTTCCTAGCTTGATAGCGTTTCTTGCATCCTGAAGGGAAACAATACTTTCATCCAAACAAACAGGTGTAGTTAAAACTCTTTGTAGTTCAGCATGCTCCACAATGTCATCAGCAGCAAGTGGCTGTTCGATCATCAGCAAGTTTAATGCATCTAATTTTTTTAGCCGCTCCACATCTCCAAGCGAATAAGCAGAATTTGCATCTACTAGTAAAGCAATATCCGGAAATGAATCTCTTATCTTTTTTAATATCTCGTAGTCGTTTGATGGGTCTACTTTCACCTTAATACGCTTATAGCCTTCTTTTATTCTATGCTCGATGGTAGAGAGCATCCTCTCTGGAGTATCCAGGCTCACTACTACTCCAGCTTTCACCTCTCTGCGCACACCTCCGATATACTTTGCCAGAGACACACCCGCTTGCTTAGCAAAAAGGTCCCAGATTGCCATCTCCACTCCAGCTTTAGCCATCTGATTTCGCTTCCAATGTAAAAGAGCTTCGTTCACTCCTCGCGGGGATTCCCACTCTTGATGTAAAACAGTTGGAATGAAAAACTCAGTCAACATATGCCAAGCAGTTTCTATAGTTTCCTCTGTATACCACGGAGAAGAAAATGCAACCACTTCCCCCCATCCAGAATTCCCTGAATCATCTGTTGCTTTAATTAAGATGCTCTCCCTATCTGTGACGGTTTCCTGGTGAGTTCGAAATGGTTGAACTAATTTCATAGAAGTCAGGAATAAATCAACCTTCTCAATTCTCATCATTATCCTCCCAATCCGGCAACATTTTTAAAAGCTCTCTCCGCATTAACTTATTGGAAGCATTTCTCGGCAAACTTTCCACAACATATATTTGTTTTGGGACTTTATAGCCCGCCAACTGCTCACGAACAAAAGACTTCAATTTTTCTTCCAGCAGCTCTTCTTCCCTTCCAGTAACAACAAATGCTACGGGAATCTGTCCCCAACGATGATCAGGTATCCCAGTAACACCCGCCTCCTTTATGGAAGGGTGAGAAACGAGAACCGCTTCAATTTCTGCAGGATAGACATTTTCCCCGCCCGAAATAATTAAATCACTTCGTCTGTCCACAACAAATAGAAACCCGTCCTGATCCACATAACCTAAATCTCCAGTGTAGAACCACCCGTCTTTTACTGCCTCAGAAGTACTATTTTCCCGGTTATAGTACCCAACTGTTACGTTTGGACCCTTCACCACAATTTCACCTGTTTCCATAGGACCAACTTCCATTCCATCAATCATTATCTTTAGCTGGCAAGGAAAAAGTGGTTTCCCCGCTGAACCTATTTTCGACATGGCAAAGTCAGGAGAGAGGGTGACAATTTGTGAGCAGGTCTCCGTCATGCCATACGTTTGGTAAACAGGAATAGATTTCCTCCTGCACTCTTCCAGAATAGATTTGGGTACTGGCCCTCCACCAACGAGCATGCATCGAAACGTTAGCGGATAGGATTTTGAACCGAGTTGTTCCAACAAGTTGCTCAGCATGGTAGTCACGACCGATACAATACTAACTTGCCGTTCCATCAAGTCCTTATGTACTGCCTCCGCTTCAAAACGTCTATGGATAATCACTCTTATTCCATAAATCACGCTTCTCATCAAGATGGATAATCCACTTATATGAAAGATCGGCACCGCTAACAACCAGCAGTCATCTTCGTGAAGACCCATATTTAGAGCAGAGCCAGTAGCACTCCAAAAGTGATTGCCATAGGACTGCTTCACACCTTTAGGAAAACCCGTCGTGCCACTTGTGTACATAATGGTATCGATTTCTTCAAGGGAGAATTCCTCTACAATAGTAACGTCACTGCCTTTTAATGAAAGTACCTCAGAATAGGAGACAATCTTATCGGTTCCCTTAAACTCTTTACTTTTCTGAAGCCCTGATTCTTGTTCATCATCCACCAAAATAAATCGGGATGCTGCGTCCTCTACTTGATAAGACAGCTCCTTAGAGGTTAATCGTAAATTATGTAATACAGTAATCGCTCCAAGATTTTTTAGTGCAAATAGCAATTCTACAAGCTCTATGCTATTGGCCATAAAGACAGATATCCGGTCACCATGCCTTACACCCAACTCTACCAATTTACCGGTCACGATTAATGAATTCCTGTATAACTCTGAAAAAGTCACCGCCCTCTCTTCCATTTCAAGTGCTATCCGGTCCGGAGTCAAGGCAGCCCGTTTCATTAAAAAGTTTGGCAATATTGTCATCGCTATAACCTCCCTACCCAGTTTTCCCATAAAAAGAAGGGCAATCCAAAAGCCAAAAGCTCTTAGATTGCCCTCCAATCACCATAAATCTTTTTTATTAAGGGAAACGAGGGAATTGTCCAAAGTCCGGCTTTCTTTTTTCTTTAAAAGCATCGCGACCTTCTTTTGCCTCTTCCGTAGTGTAATACAATAATGTAGCATCACCAGCGAACTGTTGGATACCTGCCAAGCCATCTGTGTCTGCATTCATGGCAGCTTTCAAGAAACGTAGAGCAGTCGGGCTGTTTTCTAACATTTCCTCACACCATTTCACTGTTTCATCCTCTAATTGCTCTAAAGGAACAACCGTGTTTACTAGACCCATATCAAGTGCTTCCTTCGCATCGTATTGACGGCATAGGTACCAGATTTCACGGGCTTTTTTATGTCCAACGATACGCGCAAGGTATCCGGAGCCGTAACCTGCATCAAAGCTTCCCACTTTAGGACCAGTCTGTCCAAAGCGAGCATTGTCAGCAGCAATCGTTAAATCACATACTACATGTAATACGTGTCCGCCACCAATTGCCCAGCCTGCAACCATTGCCACTACAGGTTTTGGTGTTACACGGATTAAACGTTGAAGGTCAAGTACGTTCAAGCGAGGGATTTCATCTTCCCCAACATAACCGCCATGTCCGCGAACCTTTTGGTCTCCTCCGGAACAAAATGCTTTGTCTCCAGCACCTGTTAAAATGATGACGCCAACACTAGAATCGTCACGTGCATAAGCAAACGCTTCAATCAATTCCATTACAGTTTTCGGACGGAAAGCATTATGTACTTCCGGACGGTTGATCGTAATTTTTGCGATCCCGTTATATGTTTCATATAAAATGTCTTCAAATTGTTTTGGTCCTGCTATCCATTCTCTTGCCATGATTTATTTCCTCCCTAACATAAATTAGTTCGTTAAAAACCCACTTACTATTTTACCAAACTTTCGCGGTTGTTCCACATGAATTGCATGTCCTGCGTCACTTATTTTGAAAAAAACCGATTTTTCTATCCTTTTTTTCATTTCCTGAGCAATAAGGACAAATTTTTCGTCCCATTCCCCTGCGGCCAGAAGTACAGGACAATTGATTTTATGAAGAGAGTTCCAAACGGAAGGTTGCATCCCTGTACCCAGACCACGCAAACTATTTGCTAGTCCCACAGGTGAATTGCTCAATCGTTGCTCATAAATTGCCTCTTGTTTTTCCGGAGGCAATAGTTTTTGTGATTGAAAAAGGGAAATGTTAGTCCAAAAATCAATAAAAGATTTTAAACCTTCCTTTTCAATCCGCTCTGCAAGCATTTCATCTGCTTCTTTCCTCGCAAGCCTGTCCTCTGACTTTTCCAGACCAGGAGACGCACTTTCAAGCACTATTTTGGATACCATCGAAGGAAAAGCAACCGCAAAAGAAAGCGCCACCCTTCCTCCCATAGAATATCCATAAATAGATACCGATGAAATATTAAATCTATCCAAAATAGATTTCAAATCGAAAAGCACCTTTTCCATTCGATAACGCTCCGCTTGGCCAGGCGCATCTGTTTTTCCATGGCCAAGTTGATCTACCAAAATAAAAGTATAGTCTTCTACATTTTCAAAACCCGCGATTAATTCGTGAAAACTTCTTCCGTTCCCAGTAAAACCGTGCAGCATAAGAATATGGCGGGCACCATGACCAATCTTCTCTATATGATAGTATACCCCGTTAATCTCCATCATTCTTCTTTGTCCAAAACCGATATCATTTCCTGGGAAACATTTTTCCACAATTTGCGATGAATCTCTTCATTTTCTGCACGGTTGGTTGGAACTTCAATTACTTTTAAGCCTTTTTGGTTAATAGAATATGACACTGCCTCTTGGAAATCAGACCAACTTTCCGCTCTCATATATTCGCCTTCGTATAACTTTACAGCGTGCTCAAAATTAATTCCTGTTGGGGTACCAAACAAAGCTTCAAAATGCTTCTCCACTTTTGACTGCGGAAGGAACGAGAAGATTCCCCCTCCATTATTATTTACAAGCACAATAGTGACGTTAAGCTTTAGTAATTTGGCGGCAAGCAGGCCATTCATATCGTGGTAGAAGGATAAATCTCCAATTACCAATACTAGGTTTTCATATGCTTTACTTGCTGCAAGTGCAGTGGAAACCACTCCATCAATCCCATTGGCCCCTCTGTTTGCAAGCACTGTCAGCTTTTTATCATCTGTATACAAGAAAGTATCCACATCACGGATAGGCATACTGTTTCCTACAAAAATGGTCGAACTATCAGGTAGCATTGCTTGAAGTTCTGAAATAATTTTCCCCTCAAACATTCCGCCTTCCTTTTGTTCATTAGAAAGTATCTTTTTTGTCCTGTCATTTAACGATTTGATACCATCCATCCATTCAAAGGAATCACGAACTGAGAGATTCCCCCTTACCTTTTGGCAAAAAAGCGTTTCTTCTGCATGAACCATATAGCTTGCCTGTAACGTCGGATCTCTCCATCCGCCGTCTCCGTCCACAACAATCTGTATCGCACTATTGGACTTGCTTATGTATTGCATTAAAGACTTCGATACCGGCATTGCCCCAAAGCGGATGATCATCTCTGGTTCCAGATTCTTTTTCACTTCATCCGGTCGTAAGAAGGCATCATAGCCTTCCATTACCGTTTCTTTTCGATGTGCTCCCGTTCTAAGCCCTGATAATGGGTCGGCGAAGATTGGATACTGCAGGGCTTGGGAGAGTTCGGTAATCGCATTAGAAAATGCATCACTCTTTGACTGTGGCATTTCTCCGCAAACAATAATACCTTTTTTCCGCTCGCTCATCAGCATGGCAAAAAAGCGAGCCTGATCATCCGTAATCGAGTATTTGCCTACATTGACCTCTACTATCGATTCATTGCTTTCTTTGTACTTGGACCAAAGCTCCTCCGCCTCTAAGTCAGGAACCAAAGGCTCACGTAAAGGAAAATTGAGATGAACAGGTCCCATAGGTGCGCTTAGGGAAGTGCCTGTAGCTCGCGCTGCCATGGTTCGTGCGTATCGAATCATTCGGTTCGTATCTTCCGGTAAGGACATCTCAACGAACCATTTCACATAGTCTCCATACATTTTCAATTGATCAATTGCCTGTGGGGCTCCGACATCTCGTAGCTCATGTGGGCGATCTGCTGTTAGGACAATAAGTGGCAGTCTAGATTGATAAGCCTCCACAATGGCAGGATAATAGTTCGTTGCTGCAGTGCCTGATGTACAAAGAATGGCAACTGGTTTATTCTTTGTTTTCGCAAGTCCCAATGCGTAAAAAGCTGCAGATCGCTCATCAATAAGAACTGTAACGTTGATGTCAGGATGTTCTGCCAAAAGAAGGGCGATTGGAGTGGAACGTGAACCGGGGCTAATTACCGCATCCTCCATACCGCTTTTTACTAATTCATCTACAAATGCTGCAAGATAAAAGGTCATGTCATCCATTGAATTCATTGTGTTTAGTTACCCCCTAGTGCTGATAACATTGGACGGAATTTAATTTGTGTTTCTAGATATTCGCTTTCTGGATCGGAATCTCCGACAATACCACATCCTGCAAACAAGGAGGCTTCCCTCTCCTGTAGCAATCCTGAACGAATAGCTACAACAAATTCTCCATCCTCTTTCCAATCCATCCAGCCAAGAGGACCAGCATACCAGCCTCTATCCAGTCTTTCCACTTCCCTGATTGTTTGAAGAGAAATTTCTTGTGGAAACCCTCCGAGTGCTGGTGTTGGATGAAGTAGTTTTATTAAATCTGAAAGGCTGCAATCATTGTTAGTTACTGCTGTTACAGGTGTGTGTAAATGCTGAATATGTTTCATTTTGTATAGGTTTGGTTCAGATGGAGTACGTACATTTTCACAAACTTTTTCTAACGATGCCCGTATCATCTGCACAACAAGCTCATGTTCATGCATGTTTTTGTCATCATTAAGTAAAGAATTGCCTAACTCCAAATCTTCTTTCATTGAGTCTCCTCTGGCAATCGAGCCTGCTAAACACATGGACTGAACGTTGTGGCCTTGCTTCTTCACCAATTGTTCTGGTGTCGCACCAAGGAAGCAATCGGTTCCTCTTTCCACTGTGAATACATAACTGTTCGCCTGCTCTTCCATCAGGTTTTTCAATACAGGCGCAACGTTTACCTTATCTTGGAATAGTACCCGTAACTCTCTTGCCAGCACCACCTTATCCATCTGCCCGTCTGTTATTCTATCTGTAACTTTAGAAATGGACTCTTTCCATTCCATCGGATCCATTTCCAGGCATTTTACAATGGATGTAGTGCTGACATGCTTAATAGAAGAGCCACTCAATAGCTCCTCTTCAAGGTTAGCCAAATCTTTCAGTACACTTTCATCACAATCACTCAAATAATTAATGGTGAGATAAGTTTCACCTTCTATCTTTGTAAGCATAAAGGTGGGCAAAATAAATAAGGCGTCAGTAAATTGGTCCCATAACTTCGTCTTCTCCTTTTTTGGATCGAAGGAGAATCCTCCATACATAACGGGACCAACCGAATGTGAATCTTTGATGCATACAGCCCGCTGGATAAAACGCTTCCATTGCGTTTCAATCGCATGATACCTGTCATCTTCTCCATCTGCAGTAAATTCCGCTGTCACACCTGCACCGACCATCATATGAGAATGATCAGGGTTTGACCAGAAGAACCGTTGCCCTTCAAAGAATTGCTCACTTTTTTGAAAAAAATGAAGGGGATCTAGCTGTTCTATTTTTTTAGTATAACTAATTAAGACCGTCTGGTTTATCGAGGCCGCTTTAATTTTTGCTTCCTCCCATAAACTCACTATATGATGAAATGGTATTGTAATCATGTAAGACTCCCCCCGAGGCCTTGTTACCGCAAGACTTTGTCTCGAAATCGCTTCCTTAAAGATACACCTCAAAACCTTTTTATGTCAACAAAATGAGTGGTTTTCTTTCGTGTTTCTTCCTTATAATAGATACATGTAAAATCTTCCTGTGTTTCTTCTGAAAAACCGTTGACACCTTTTGTCCCTTTACATACACTTATATTGTATTTATAATATATTGTTTTCGTTTTTTATTTTGCCATAATAGATGGAGGGGTCACATAATGCAACCTCAGACAATTCAAACAGAGACAAGCTTTCAAGCACCTACAGAAAAGAGATGGAAGGTATGGTGGAACCTACTGCGTCCACATACTTTAACAGCAGCGTTTGTTCCTGTCTTTATTGGGACAGCACTTGCCCTTTATGACACCAGCATTGACTGGCCTTTATTTTTCGCCATGCTATTGGCCAGCCTGTTAATACAAGCAGCGACGAATATGATTAATGAGTACTACGACTATAAAAAGGGACTCGACAATGAAAATTCAGTAGGGATTGGCGGCGCGATTGTAAGGCACGGTGTTAAACCGTCCACTGTTCTACAGCTCGCATTCGCGTTCTTTGGTATCGCCACGTTACTAGGTGTGTATATATGCATGAATAGCACATGGTGGTTGGCCGCCATCGGAACAGCCTGTATGGCAGCAGGATATTTTTACACAGGAGGCCCTTACCCTATTGCCTATACCCCATTTGGTGAAATTGTAGCAGGATTCTTTATGGGCTTTGTTATTATTCTTATCTCTTTTTACATTCAAACAGGTACCATTTCTGATATTCCAATGCTAATTTCCATTCCGATTTCCATTCTTGTCGGAGCCATTCTGTTAGCTAATAACATTCGCGATATTGTAGGCGACAAAGAGAATGGCCGCAAAACAGTGGCGATTTTAGTTGGCAGAAAGAATGCGATTTTACTTCTAGCTGCCATGTTCATTGTGTCTTATGCACTTATTGTACTCTTTATTGCACTTGGTTACGCGTCATTTTGGTTATTATTAGTTTTCTTATCTGTGGCCAAGCCGCTTTCAGCGATTAAAGGTTTCACAAACAATAACAGTAATGTGACGATGATGCCGGCGATGGTGGCAACCGCAAAGACCAATACTATTTTCGGCTTTTTGCTAGGCATTGGCCTTGTAATTGGTTACTTTGCATAATAATAAACTGACTCTGATCATGGAGTCAGTTTTTTTAATTGGCAATCATGATTTTTAGAATGAACGCTCATAATACAAATAGACAGGATTTGAAAGGAGTCTATCTGTATGTTATCCCCTGATAAAATAAATCAGTTAAAGCAGCAATTAGAAGACACAAAACAAACGCTTCAAGCACATCTGGACCAGAATGATCATTATCAGATGGAACAGGAACATCCATATGAAACAGTTAGTGAGCTATCCGCTTACGATAACCATCCAGGTGACCTTGGAACCGAGTTATACGAAAGAGAAAAAGATCTAGCCTTAAATGAGCATGCCGAAAAAGAAATGAAAGACATTAATCACGCGCTCCAAGCTATGGCCTCAGGCACTTACGGCGTATGTGAGGTTTGTGGAAAAGAAATAGACGTAGAGCGCTTAGATGCTATCCCAACTACCACTTTTTGTAAAGAACACAGCCCCGATCAGGTTGTCTCCCATGACCGGCCTGTCGAGGAAAAAGTATTGATGCCTCCGTATGGGCGTTTTGAATACGATGAATCAGAAGGCGTGACCTTTGACGCGGAAGACACATGGCAAATTGTTCAGAGATATGGAACCTCTGAGAGCCCATCAGACTTTTCAGATGATGTAGAGAATTACGACCGCACATATGTAGAAAGCGAAGAGAATGAAGGCTATGTAGAGGATTACGAAAACTTTGTAGGAACAGACATGTATGGTCAAAATGTTACCGTATATCCTTCCATCAAACATGAGGCATATGAAGATGCACTTGATGAGGAAGGCATTATGACTACATTTGGCGACTTACATGGGTATGAGAAAGATCCATATACGGAATAAATTAATTTTATTTAACAAGGAAGCCTTAAAGATCATTGCGCTAAGGCTTCCTTTTGTTTAATCGGCTGGATACATTTCTTGCAAAAATGTTATAGATTGTTTAATCAACGCTTTTAATACTTCCACATCAATGTCTGCCACTTTATTTATGTACACACATGCCTTGCCTGTCGTATGCTTGCCGAAACTTTTCAACAGTTCTTCCCTTTTGGAATCACCAGTTGCAAAATATAAGCTTATTTTTGCTTTTCTTGGTGAAAACCCTACAAGCATGGCATCACCTTCATGACCTGTAGGATACTTATAATGATAAGAACCAAATCCAATTATGCTGGGTCCCCACATTTTCGCTTCGTAACCTGTCGTTTCTGAGAAGATCTCTAACAGTTTATACGCATCTTCCCGCTTTTTAGGACTTTCCACCGTTTCAATGAATTCAATGACACTGTTATCCGTTTCTTTTGTTTTTAATTCATAGCCCATCCTTATTGCTCCTTTCCAATATCAATCATTCCTATTTATTCCACACATTTTATCATTTCCCTTCCCCATCTAGTCAATCATGCACCTCTTTATTGTCACAACCATACATTATCGTAGGCAGTTATCACGATTCGTGATGGAAAGTGAGGGGTATGATACATGTACACTAGAGATATTTTCTCCAAGGATTGGGCAGTTTTTCTAGCAGAATGCTGTCAACTTGCCTATGACCAGTATCATCAAAATGGTATTTTTTCTATACCTAACGGCTTTGATTTGGTAAAAGAATTCAAAGGTGTATCATTTCATAGCCTAGAATGGTTCGGATTTATTTTAGAATCTGAGGAAACGATCATCGTTACATTTCGCGGGACACAAACAGATCCTGACTGGATTGCGGATGCAGAAATTTTTCAAGAGCCTTTTCCTTATTGTGAAACAGGTAACCAGCTACTTGTACATGGTGGGTTCCTTTCAGTATATGAGTCTATGAGGGAAGAGCTGTTGGAGAGTCTTCAGCAAGAGCTATCCGCCTCGAAAACCATATTTATCACAGGACATAGTCTCGGTGGAGCACTCGCCACACTATTTGCCCTTGATTGTGCTATAAATACAAACTATTCCTCACTATATATGTATAGTTTTGGTGCACCGCGAGTAGGGAACGAAGCGTTTGCACAACTATATAATGAAGTTGTTCCAGGGTCTATCAGATTCGTAAACCTAGCAGACCTCGTCCCTTTTGTACCACCAACAAAAGTCGTAGCACCTCTAAGCAAAAAGACATGGCACTACAAGCACACCTTTACCCCCTACCGGTTCCTACTAACAGAAGGCTCCATCATCAAAAACCACAGCATCGAAACCTATATCAAAGCAATGAATGAGAAGTTTTGACCACACAAAAGGACCGCGCAAAAAAGGGAGGCCACTGAAAAAGTCATTGATTTTAGATTTTATTTAGACACCGCTGTGGATTTCCGCAAATGGCTTCGCTTTCCTAGGGGCTGTGCTTGAGCCTCCTCGCTTTGCTGCGGGGTCTCAAGCTACAGCTATCTCCCTCAGGAGTCTTCGCCTTTTGCTCCAATCAACAGCTAGAAATTACGAAAACAAAATGTTTACAGGTAACTATTTAAAATGCCTTTTCGTTAACCTTTAGTGAATGTAGTCACCTTGTTGATTGGAGTGGAAGGCGCGCAGATGCCCTCGGGAGGAAGGGACAGGTGAGACCCCACAGGCGTAAGCCGAGGAGGCTCACGGACCGCCCGCAGGCAAGCGAAGCGCCTGTAACGGAAATCAACCGGATTATATATACTTTCTTATTCAATATAAAAAGAGGAGCAATTTGCCCCTCTCTCACTTATCGCTTGCTATAGCTTGGTTCTAGTCCCCAGATCTCGTTGGCGTATTGTCTGATGGTACGGTCGCTTGAGAAGAATCCGGAATGGGCGATGTTCTTTGCGCTCATTGTTAACCAATGATTACGGTTACGGTAAGCAGCATCCACCCGCTCCTGTGCATCGATATAAGAGGCAAAATCCTTCAAGACGAAATACTCATCATTCTGCATCAACAAGGAGTCATGAATTGGCTCAAAGTGATCATCCACATCCGGGAAAAATCCGTTGACAAGTTGCTCTAGAACTTGCTGTATCCTCTTATCATGATGGTAATACTCGCTAGATCGGTATCCACCATTTTGATAATAATTCAAGACTTGCTCTGCAGTAAGGCCGAAAATGAACATATTCTCTTCTCCGACTTCTTCCTTAATCTCAATATTTGCACCATCAAGCGTGCCAACCGTCAAGGCCCCGTTCATCATAAATTTCATATTTCCAGTACCTGATGCTTCCTTGCTCGCAGTAGAGATTTGTTCACTGACATCTGCTGCCGGGAAAATGTCCTCAGCTAATGAAACCCGATAGTTTTCTAGAAAGATAACTTTTAAACGCCCATTAATTGCCGGATCATTATTCACTTTATCCGCCAGAGAATTAATTAGTTTAATTACTCTTTTAGCATAATAATAACCAGGGGAAGCTTTAGCTCCAAAAATAAACGTTCTAGGATGTATATCAAAACTACTGTCCTCTTTTAAGCGATTATACAGATACATAATGTGAAAAACGTTTAAGAGCTGACGTTTGTAAGCATGTAATCTTTTTACTTGTACATCGAAGATACTGTCTGAATCAATTACAATTCCCGTTTGTTTTCTAATGCGTTCCCCAAGAATCTGCTTTCGTTCCCGTTTCACTTGGTCTAACTTCTCCAAAAAAGCGGAATCGTTTGCATATACATCAAGCTGTCGAAGTTGTGTCGTATCCTTCATCCACCCATGACCAATCGTATTCTGAATGAGTGAGGTAAGTTGGGGATTTGCTTTCAGTAACCATCTGCGGTGAGTAATCCCATTTGTTTTGTTATTAAATTTATCTGGGAAAGTCTCATAAAATAAACGCATTTCACGATTTTTTAATATTTCCGTGTGTATCTTAGCCACACCATTAACACTGAAGCTACCAACTACCGCTAAATGGGCCATCTTTACTAAGCCGTGCGCAAGAATTGCCATCTCTTCAATCCGTCCCCATTGCCCAGGATACTTTTTCCATAACTCCGCACAAAAGCGCTCATTGATTTCTTCTACAATCATATATATACGCGGTAGCAATGGCTGAAAAATATTGATTGGCCATTTTTCCAAAGCTTCAGAAAGAGTTGTATGATTGGTGTAAGAGATGGTATGAGAGGTGATTTCCCACGCTTGTTCCCAGCTCATATTTTCTTCATCTAAAAGGATTCGCATCAGTTCCGGAATCGCCAGCACCGGATGGGTATCATTGATGTGGATGGTCACTCTTTTGTGGAAATCTATTAGACTACCATTCTTCTTTCGATAAGAGCGGATGATGCTCCCTATGCTAGCTGCAACAAGAAAATATTGTTGCTTTAAACGGAGAATTTTTCCTTCATCATGCGTATCATCTGGATATAGGAATTCAGAAACTGCTTCCGTATCTCTTTTATATTGCATGATATCTTTGTTCGTTGGAAAAGGCGCTGGTTCAGCACTCCAAAGCCTTAACATATTTACCGTATCCGTTTGATATCCGACAACGGGCATATCATACGGAACTGCTGTGATTGCCTCTCCTTTTGCATGCCTGAACTTCTCTTTTCCATCTTCTGTATAAGATTCTACCTTACCCCAAAAATTGATTTCGACAGCCTGATCTGGTTTTCTTACTTCCCATACGTTTCCATGTCTAAGCCATTGCTCAGGCAATTCCACTTGATAACCGTCAACAAATTTCTGGTCAAATAATCCATGTTTATAGCGGATGCCACACCCGTGACCTGGCAGGTCTAAAGACGCGAGAGAATCTAAGAAACAGGCTGCAAGACGGCCAAGTCCACCATTTCCTAGACCAGCATCTGCTTCTATTTCCTCAATGGAAGAGAAGTCGAGCCCTAGTTCTTTCAGGCCCTCTTCTACGACATCTTGGATTCCAAGATTTAAAAGATTACTTCCCAACAATCTTCCCAATAAAAATTCAATAGAGAGATAGTACACTTGTTTTTCATCAGCAGCGCGATTTCGTTCGTTGGTAGCTATCCAGTTGGCACTGATATATTCTCTTACCATGTTTCCGAGTGTATGATAATGATCTCTAGAGGTGGATTCCTGGAAGCTCTTTCCGTACATACTCTCCAATTTCTTTAAAAAAGCAGCCTTGAATTTCTCTTTATTAGAGAACATGCACTCCACTCCTAGCCATTAGTGTTGAATACAATTGATTATATTTAAATGCAGATTTAGCCCAACTATAATCGCGCTCCATTGCTTCTTTCATAATACCGTTCCATACTTTTGGTTGTTCATACATATTAATGGCACGCCTGATGGTATGAAGCATATCATGGGCATTAAAGTTGGTGAAGGAAAAACCGTTTCCTTCCAACGTCGTTTCATCATAAGAATGGACTGTGTCATTCAGTCCGCCGGTTTCACGTACAATTGGTATGGTACCGTAGCGCAGAGCTATTAGTTGACCTAAACCACACGGTTCAAACTTCGAAGGCATCAAGAACATGTCCGCACCTGCATAAATCTGATGGGCAAGCGGCTCATCAAACCCAATAAACGTCTTTACTTTTTCAGAATATTGATACGATAACTCTCGGAAATAATGTTCAAACTGAGGTTCACCTGTTCCGAGTACGACAACCTGTACATCCTCATTTAACACTTCATGTAAAACGCATGTAACTAGGTCCAATCCTTTTTGCTTGGTCAACCTGCTAACCATAGCAATAATCGGTGTATCCTCTTTTACAGGTAATCCGCATAGTTTTTGCAGGGCAGCTTTATTCACCTTTTTATTTCCCATTTTACTGACGGAATAATTAGCTTCAATGTACTCGTTCGTTTCAGGACTATATAAATCATCGTCAATTCCATTAATGATCCCTACTAACGAATCATTCCTATGACGTAGAACCCCATCCAGCTTTTCTCCAAAATAGGCTGTCTGTATTTCATCTTTATAGGTGGGACTTACCGTTGTAATATAACCGGATGATACCAATGCTGCCTTCATGAAATTGACATTACCGTAAAACTCCAGCTCATCAGCATTAAAATGTTTACTATCAATACGCAATAAATCATGCAGGATACTTGGTGGAAATACACCTTGAAATTGAAGATTATGGATAGTAAAGACACTTTGAATATGCTCGAACCTTGGATTTTGTTTGTATTCGCGCTCCAGGATAAAATTGACCATTCCCGTGTGCCAGTCATGACAATGAATGACATCCGGAATAAAATCAATAGCCGTCATACTTTCCAGCACGGCACGGCAGAAAAAGGAAAAGCGTTCCCCGTCATCAAAGTGACCATACAGGGAATCGCGGTTAAAGTAGTATTCATTATCAATAAAATAATAGGTTACATTATCATGCACCAATTTTTCCACTCCACAATATTGATGACGCCAACCTACGTCTACAAAAGTGGTCTGAACTCTTTTCATTTTGTTTTTAAATACTTCCGGAATTTGCCCATATTTCGGCAAAATAACTCGTACATCTGTACCAAGTTTCTTTAACTCCTTAGGCAATGCTCCCGCAACATCGCCTAAGCCACCTGACTTTACAAACGGGACACATTCTGATACAACAAACAATACCTTCACGAATTCATCAGAGCTCCTTGTACCGATCCTTTTTTCACTAAATACGGGGAATCTGCTTTCCCTGTTAATCTTGTACCGTCTTCTACCTTAACATCTTTGTCTAAGATGACAGAATCTAAAACACAATTCTCTCCAATAACACCTTTTTGCATGATAATACTGTTTTTGACCACCGTACCTTTCCCAATTTTGACACCTCGGAAAATAATACTGTTCTCAACATGCCCTTCAATGATAGCACCGTTTGCAATCATGGAATTCTTTACATAGGCATCTTTGGAATAACTTGTTGGGGGCTCATCTTTAACTTTTGTGAAAACAGGATGATCCTTTACAAACACTTGTTTCCAAACAGCAGGATCCAGCAGTTCCAAGCTATGCTCATAATAATTTTCCAACGAATCAATTACTGCGGCATAACTTGTATATTCATAGTTGCAAATTTTGTATCCGCTTGTAATATCCTCTACCACATCCATTATACTTCTATACCCCGTTTGCTCATGATTCATAAACAATTTAACAAGCAGGTCCTTCTCAAGGACATACATATCCAAGGTTTCATCTTCTTTTACCACATGGGTAATATCGCATCTGTTTTGGATATGACGATCGAGAATCAATTTGTAATTCATATTGGATACCGTAAAACTATTCGCTATCACGACATATTTCTGATTGCTGCGTCCGAAAAAGTCGACATTTTCTTTGAAATGTTGAAACGAGCCTGTGTTTTCATTCTCTGAACTAGGGAAGAAGAATAAACCATCACGTTTACGATCGAGATCCCACTGTTTTCCTGAACCAAGGTGATCCATCAGAGAGCGGTACTGATAACGTGGGAAAATTGCAACGTTTTGAATTCCCGAATTGACCATGTTGGAAAGTACAAAATCAATCAGTCTATATCGTCCTCCAAAAGGTACTGCTGCAATGGATCGCTTTACAGTTAACTCCTTCATTTCTTCATTATGGATTGTTGCATCGATGATACCTAACATTGATTTAATCATAATAAATGGACACCCTTCCTGTGTTTAATTTCGCGTCATTTAACGGGTTATAGAGAAAATCCCTTTATCCATCATTTCCTCTGTTACTAAAATAATCTCATCTTCATTTTTCTCCGGGCAAATGACAGCTCCATCAGGAATTTTTATACCTGAAGGAATGATTGCCTTGTTTACATAGACATTTTCACCAATGATGGCATCTGGCATGATCACTGAGTTTTGGATTACTGAGTTTCTCCCTACATTCACACCTTGGAACAATACGGAATGATCAATTTTCCCTTCAATGAAGCATCCTTCATTTACTAAAGAGTCTTTAACGTCTGCATAAGGTGCAATAAATTGTGGAGGCTGGTTTGGATTAACAGAATAGATACGCCAGTCATATTCAAAAAGATTTAATTCACAATCCTCTTTTAATAGATCCATATTTGCTTCCCACAGGCTCTTAACTGTTCCAACATCCTTCCAATATCCCTTAAAAGGGTAGGCAACCAATTTCTTATTTTCCTCCAATAACAATGGAATGACGTCCTTCCCGAAGTCATGGCTGGACTCAGGGTTTCTATCATCCATTTCAAGGTACTCCTTTAAGACAGACCATTTGAATATATAAATACCCATAGATGCCAAACTACTCTTTGGATTCGCTGGCTTTTCATCAAACTCAACCACTTCTAGCTTATCGTTTGTATTCATGATTCCGAACCTGCTTGCTTCTTCCCACGGAACTTCCACAACTGAAATGGATACATCCGCATCCTTTTTAATATGGTAGTCTAGCATATCCTCATAATTCATTTTGTAAATATGGTCACCAGAAAGGATAAGAACATATTCAGGATCATATTGAGTGAGGTAATTGATATTTTGATAGATGGCACTTGCTGTCCCGGTATACCACTTCACACCAGAAGATTCAGTGTATGGAGGCAATACTGTCACCCCTCCATTTTTCCGATCCAGATCCCATGTGCTACCAATACCGATATATGAGTTAAGTACTAGAGGTTGATACTGCGTCAATACCCCAACAGTAGTAATACCTGAATTCGTACAATTACTTAAAGCAAAATCAATGATTCTATATTTCCCACCAAAAGGAACAGCCGGCTTTGCCAACGTCTTTGTTAAGGAACTGAGTCTGCTCCCTTTTCCCCCTGCCAATAACATTGCTACACATTTATTTTTCGCCATCGCGTTATCGCTCCCCTCTAATTTTTTTCGGACGCCATATACTTACACCAAATGATGCAACATTGACCATCATATGATAGTCCTTGCCGTGATATGCTCCCTCTTCCGCACTAACTTCCTGCTCGTTTATAAGGCCGGCTCCACCGTACTCTTTTGCATCAGAACTGAAAACTTCTTCATAGTCAGAAAGATATGGCACTCCAATTTTAAATCCTTCATAAGAAGCTCCTGTGAAATTACAAACTATGATTAGTGTATCTGCAGGCTTTTTCCCTTTTCGGATAAAAGAAAAGACGCTTTGCTCTCGGTTATCAGCATCAATCCATTCAAATCCATTTGGATCATGGTCCAATTCGTACAATGCTTTATACTTTTGATAAAAGGCCATCAGTTCCTTAAAATAATGGTGCATCTGTTGATGGGACTCATACTGGTTAACTAAAAACCAATCCAATTGTTCAAGGTCCTTCCATTCATCAAATTGACCAAACTCCCCTCCCATGTAGAGAAGCTTTTTTCCAGGGTGCGTCAGGAAGAAACCGTACAATAAGCGTAATTGAGCAAACTTTTCTTCATATTCACCAGGCATTTTGTTTAACAACGATTTTTTGCCATGAACGACTTCATCATGGGAAAAAGGCAAAATGAAATTCTCGGAAAAAGCATATACGATGGAGAAAGTCACTTTGTCGTGTAAATGTTTTCTTTGCTCTGGAGGAGCCTCCATGTACCGCAAGATGTCATTCATCCAGCCCATGTTCCATTTGTAATTGAATCCAAGTCCTCCATTGGAAGTTGGGGATGTAACTAATGGCCAATCAGTTGAATCCTCCGCAATCATAAGTGCACTATAATCTTGTTCAAATACCGCCTCATTCAGCTTTCTCAAAAACTCCTGCGCAAAAGGGTTTGCATGCTCTTCCTTGGAATTTGGCCAATAAAGCATATTAGCCACTGCATCCACCCTAAAGCCGTCGACATGGAAATATTCCATCCAGAATAATGCGTTTGATATTAAGAAGCTCCTTACCTCCGGCTTTCCTAAATCAAAGTTTGCCGTGCCCCATACTTCATTCTCACGGTCATGATAGTTTTTATATTCAAAGACTGGTGCCCCATCAAACATATATAGCCCATGGGCATCCTTACAAAAGTGCCCCGGTACCCAGTCCAATATCACACCTATATCTTCCTGGTGGCATGCATCAATAAATGCCATTAACTCTTTAGGGTTTCCATATCTGCTTGTTGCAGCATAATACCCCGTACCTTGATAACCCCAAGAGCGGTCATACGGATGCTCCACTAAAGGCAACAATTCTATATGCGTAAAATCATGCTCCTTAATATATGGTATTAATTCCGCTATCAACTCTTTATAGGAGTAAAGTTCTCCATCATCCTTTTTTCTCCATGAACCAAGGTGCAGTTCATAAATAAACATCGGTTTCTCATAAACCAATTTTCGCTTCTTTTTCCTGCGCCAGTTTTGATCCTTCCATTTGAAACCTTCTAAGTCATATACAATTGAAGCTGTATTAGGCCTTACCTCTGCATGGAAAGCAAACGGATCAGCCTTATGTAATATCTCACCAGAATGTGTCACAATCTCATATTTATATAAATGACCGGATAGGTCTTCATCTATTTGAATGCTCCAAACACCTTCGTTATTTAATTTTTCTAGTGGATGCAACTTTCCATTCCACTCGTTAAAAGATCCCATTACTCGTACTTTCTTGGCGTTAGGTGCCCATACAGTGAATCTAGTCCCTAACACTTTCTTACGATGCCGTACTAAATGAGAGCCAAAAAGCTCATAACTTTTATACAACGTTCCCTCATGAAAAAGGTGCAGCTGAAAATCCGTCGCACTCGTAGCAATCAATTTTTTCACCCTTCCATAATTCCTTATAAAAAAGAATATTGTTATACACTTCTATTCTCTTTTTTATAATATTCTCCTTTATCCGACAAGTCGAAATCGTATGACATAAATCAACAATATAAAATTTTGTATATTATTATGTAAAAAATAGTTAATTACAGGAAACCGTTTTCATTGTTGATATAATTGAAATTGCGTAATATCAATGTTTTTGAAAGGGATTACAATAAAAGAAGATTTAACTAAAAATTAGGAGGAGGGATGTTGATATTTGTCGAAAAGTTTTTTTGTGAAGTGCAGTCTAAACCTATCGATGTACACGCTTACATTAATAGATTATTTCAATATAATAAATTTACTTTTCAAAATGGGGTTTTGTTTGTTTTAAAAAAGGGTAATGAATGAGTTAATGTTTTCAAATAGTAGAAATCTATTTCATCATTTAGACACAAACCGAATTCTGAATTTCGAGGGGAAAACGGAGCACACTTTTGAGGAGAATTTTAGACAAAAAAAAAGCCATAGTATTTATAAAATACCACAACTTTTGATGACCCGTACGGGATTCGAACCCGTGTTACCGCCGTGAAAGGGCGGTGTCTTAACCGCTTGACCAACGGGCCTTATTAATGGCGGAGAAGGAGGGATTTGAACCCTCGCGCCGCTTACACGACCTACACCCTTAGCAGGGGCGCCTCTTCAGCCACTTGAGTACTTCTCCATATGGCTCCACCAGTAGGATTCGAACCTACGACCCTTCGGTTAACAGCCGAATGCTCTACCGCTGAGCTATGGTGGAATAAAAACGGTACTAATTAAATTCTTTCGTCGCAACCGACTGCTTTTATTTTAATAAGCTTGTACTTAAAAGTCAAGTTCTTTTGGAACAAAAATGATATATTATCATAATTGTCATCCAGCCGTTCTTAAAACAGCGACTTGATTAATTTATCATATTTCACGGTTGCATGTCAACACGCTTTCCTAATTCTTTTAACTTCCCTCTACATTTTCCACATCTATACTTGTTTGTATTCACTCTTCTTACTCTTTTATATTGCAAATGACAATTTACACATTCGTATATACGAAAAGCTTTCGGCTTTAATTCTTGTGTTTGGATTGGTGTGCAGAATCTTGGTGCCCCCACTTTTTTCAATAATAAACGGAAATCAGCATCTCGGTGTTTGTATCCTTTACCTTGAATGTGCAGGTGGTAGTGACATAGTTCATGTTTGATAATCCCTACTAGCTCGTCCATACCAAGTGCATCGTAATACTTTTTATTGATTTCAATGTTACTTGTGGAAGTAAGGTATCTTCCTCCGGTTGTTTTTAGACGATGGTTAAAGGAGGCTTTGTGAAGGAAAGGTCTGTTGAAATACTTAAGTGAGATTTCTTCTATTAACTTCTGTAGATCTTTGTCTTCCATTTGTCCTGCCCCTTTCATTCGAACCCTCCCCATTATACTGCATAGAATAGAAAAAAATAAGTCATTTATGTTTGGCTGTTTTCTATAAGATTGTTGTTTTCTCTTTGAAGTTTTGCCTTTCCTTTCCGCTGCAGGCACTCGCTTTCCGCGTGGCGGTGCTTGAGCCTCCTCGCTGCGCTGCGGGGTCTCAAGTCTACCGCTACCTCCCGCCGGAGTCGAGTGCCTTCCGCTCCAATCCACTCGCACTCTCTCTATCTTGACTTCAAACAATCTTTATTTAAACAGCCCCTCAGTATGAGCCTTCTAGTAAAAGGTTGAAGGGGGTAGTGAAGAGATGCCGTCTTGGTTTAGGAAGCAGATGCAACGCGCATACCTGGAGAAGGATCGATATCAGATAAAAATGTTGAATCAGTGCTGGTTTTTCTACCATAAAAAGAATAGCTGAAAATGAAATAACCTTGTTGATTGGAGTGGAAGGCGCGCAGCCGCCCACAGGATCAAGCCGAGGAGAACCACGGACCGCCCACAGGCAAGCGAAGCGCCTGGAACGGAATTCAACGGTATTTATGCGTTCTTACATTTTAAGAAAACCCCCGACAGCCTGTTTATTGGCCGTTCGGGGGCTATTTTCTCTTTATACTTCTTGCTTTTCCGGTTGTAACATAGTTAAGGAAACTCTTCCTTTGTTTACTTCTACACCGTCGACCCAAACAGTGACTATATCACCGACAGAGACTACATCTAGTGGATGTTTCACAAATCGGTTGCTCAGTTTAGAAATATGGACAAGTCCGTCTTGCTTTACCCCGATATCTACAAATGCACCGAAGTCCACGACGTTTCGGACCGTTCCTTCTAATTCCATTCCTTTTTGCAGGTCTTCCATTTTTAATACATCCTGCTTCAGAAGTGGCGTTGGCATATCATCACGAGGATCCCTTTCCGGTCTGATGAGAGAGTCAATGATGTCTTGAAGCGTAATAGGTCCGATGTTCAGATCTTCTGCTAATTTCGCGACATCTACATCTTTTAAAGCCTGCTGCAACTTTTCGGTTCCAATGTCTTTTTCAGATGTCCCGAGTTGCTTCAATAATTTTTTTACATCGCTATACGTTTCAGGGTGGATTCCCGTTCTGTCTAATGGTTGCTTTCCGTCAATGATTCTTAAAAAGCCGATACATTGTTCATAGGTTTTTGCGCCTAGTCTTGGAATACCTTTTAGATCTGACCTACTAGCAAATTTCCCTTCTTCTTCCCGCTTTTTCACTATATTATTAGCAACCGTCTTTGATAACCCTGCTACATATTGTAATAAAGAAGAAGATGCAGTGTTTACATTTACCCCTACTTGGTTTACTACTGTTTCCACAACGAAATTCAAGGATTCCGCTAAACGTTTTTGCGCCACGTCATGTTGGTATTGACCGACTCCAACCGATTTCGGATCTATTTTTACAAGCTCCGCCAACGGGTCTTGGAGTCTTCTGGCAATGGAGACGGCGCTTCTTTCTTCTACTTGTAGGTCAGGGAATTCTTCTCTTGCCAAATCAGAGGCGGAGTACACACTTGCCCCTGCTTCATTAACAATTAAATAAGAGATGCTCTTCCCGCTTTGTTGGATGACATCAGCTAGTAATTGCTCTGTCTCCCTAGATGCGGTCCCGTTTCCTATCGCCACTACTTCAATTTCGAATGTTGATAGTACGTCCAATAGCTTTTGGATGGACTCTTCTCGTTTCTTTTCCCCTGATGTATGCGGATAGATGACACTTATATGAAGGACTTTTCCTGTTTCGTCGACAACCGCAAGTTTGCAGCCTGTTCGATAAGCAGGGTCCACTCCTAGTACCACGCGTCCTTTAAGAGGTGGTTGAAGAAGGAGATTTCTTAGGTTCTCCGAGAAAATATGGATAGCCTGTTCTTCCGCTTTTTCTGTTAACTCTTTTCTAATTTCACGCTCTATCGCGGGCTCGATCAATCGCTTATATCCGTCTTCCACCGCTTCTTTTATGAGAGGTGTAGCAATGGAAGATTCTCGTTTAATTACTTGTCTATTGAGATATTCAACGATTCTTTCTGTCGGAGCAGCAATGGAGATTCGTAAGACTTCTTCTTTTTCTCCGCGATTTACTGCTAGAATTCGATGAGGAAGGATTCTTGAGATCGCTTCTTCGTACTCATAATACATAGCAAAGACTTCTTTTTCGTCTTTTTCCGCTTTCTTAACAGCTGATACTACCTTACCTTGCTTAAAAGTAACGTCGCGGATATATTGGCGATAAGTTGGTTCATCAGAAAAAGTTTCCGCAAGAATATCCTTTGCTCCTTCTAACACCTCTTCAATCGTCGCCACTTCTTTTTCCTCAGAGAGAAAATCTGCAGCTTTCTCCTCTAGTGAAGGAGAGGACGGGAACGTGAGTAGCCATTCAGCATAAGGTTCCAACCCTTTTTCTTTTGCAACTGTCGCTTTCGTGCGGCGTTTTTGTTTGTATGGTCGGTAGAGGTCCTCTACCTGTTGTAGTTTGGTTGATTTTAAAATGCTGGCTTTTAGTTCTGGTGTGAGTTTCCCTTGTTCCTCAATTAGACGGGTAACTTCTTCTTTTCTATTTTCAAGGTTTTGTATGTATTGCCATTTTTCCATGACGGCTCTGATTTGTACTTCGTCTAGTGAGCCGGTTTGTTCTTTTCGGTATCTGGCGATAAAAGGAACAGTGTTGCCTTCTTCTAAAAGTGCAATTACTTTTTTCGCTTGTCCTTTTGTCACTTCTACGTCTTTCACTAATAGGTTGACCAATTGCTCGTTTTTATCGTTCCATTCCAATTTTGTAGCCTCCCAACATATTAACCCATCTTTTATTTTAGCAAATTATTCGGACAAAGAAAAAAGACTAACATGGAATTGTCAGTCTTGGAATTTGAAAGTTGTATTAACTTGTTGATTTTCGTTTCAGGCACTTCGCTTTTCATGGGCGGTCCGGAAGCCTCCTCGGCTACACCTGCGGCGGGGTCTCCACTTAGCGTTATCTCCCTCAAGGGGCTTCGCCTTTTGCTCCAATCACCAGCTAGGAATCATTGAAAACTTTACGTTATCAGTATTTCAGTGGCCTCGAAAAGACGTGGTGTTTTCGCGACTACCACTACAATCAACTTAGTTTTTAAAAAAGTTTAAGTTTTCGTTCTCCCTAGTGGATTTCACCTGAGATGATGGTTACATCGTCCATTCCGTTGCTTGTGAACATCTCTGCAATCTCTAGTAGGGATGTAGCGGATGGGATGTCTTTGATGTATTTTTTTACAGACGGTATATTTAATCCATCTGAATAGATGAAAAACTTCATATTGGAACTGTAGGGAAAACGATGGGTTTTAAGTGTTTGAGGTCTCCCAGATAAGTAGCCTTTGACTGGAAGTGGGTAAATTAGCTTTTCTGTCGGAGGATATAGGAAAAATCGAATATTCCCAACACAGCTGTACACAACTTCTTGCTGGTCATAGTTGACTTTTAACACAGATACCGCTGCCCCACGCTTATTTCTCATCGCTTCATTACAAGCTTTCATGATAACCGAAACGTCTTCTGTTTCATGGTCTTTGGCAGCGGAAATAACTGCCTGAGATGCATCGTGGGCATATTCTCCGCTACCTAAACCATCTGCTACTACACATAAAAAGTAGTCATCTGTTGTACTTACATAGTAGCTGTCCCCACAGAAATACATTCCGTTTTTCGCATTCTGGTAGGCATTCACGTTCGCTCTTTCATGTATGAACTGTTCAATCATGAAAAAATCTCCGTGTTTGCGTTATCTTCCAAAAACGCTTGCTTGAGCTTGGTCAGCGCTTTACGTTGCAGCCTTGAGACATGCATTTGTGAAATACCCAACTTTTCCCCTGTTTCTTTTTGACTCATATTCTTAAAAAATGTGCAATCAATAATTTGTTTTTCTCTTTCTGAAAGCACATGGAATATTTTTTGTAGTAGAAGCTGCTGATCCACTTGATCGAATCCAGCATCCTGGTTCCCTACGATGTCAAGGATGGTTACTGTACTACCATCAGAGTCAGCCTCGATGGCATTATCGACAGACAGAGCTTGATAATTCTGGCTCATCTCCATCGCTTCCAATACTTCTTCTTCGGTTACTTCCAAGTATTCAGCAATTTCAAAAACTTTTGGTGAACGTTGAAGTTCATTTGTCAGTTCTTCTACGGCAGATTTTATCTTTGGTCCGATTTCCTTGATTCTACGTGGAACATGTACGCTCCATGTTTTATCCCGAAGGAAACGTTTAATTTCTCCGATAATCGTCGGAACGGCAAATGCTTCAAAACTTCGGCCAAAGCTTGCATCAAAACGCTTCATGGCTCCAAGCAAACCGATCATCCCTACTTGGGAAAGGTCTTCGTGAAAGGCTTTACCTCTCGAATATTTACGAGCGATGGATTCAACAAGTGCAGTATAATGCTCTACTAATTGCAACTGCGATACTTCACAACCATCTTGTTGGTACCGCTCTAATAGCATATTAACATCCAGCTTACTGGACGGAGATTGATTCTGCATCCCTTTCCACCTGCTCTCCTTGTACATACTTTGTCATGAAGACGGTAACGCCTTGATTGCTGTGCACCTTCACATCATCCATCAGCGTTTGGATTAAGAATAATCCTAACCCTCCTTCTGGCAAAGTTTCTACTGGTTGGGACCCGGTGTATGGACCTAACCCTTCCCTTACTTTGTCAAAATCAAAGCTTCGTCCATTGTCAGCTACCACTAACTCGAGTCGGTCTTTATAAATACCGAATCCGATTCGAATATTTCCTTTTTCATCTTGCTTATAAGCATGCTCTACCGCATTGGTGCACGCTTCACTTAATGCTATTTTAATATCTTCAATTTCATCGTATGAGAAGCCCATACGATTTGCAATCCCAGATAGAGTAAGACGGATAACTCCTACATACTCTGCTTTTGCCGGAAAAGCCATTTCTATATAGTCATAAGCCCGGTTCATTGTTCCCCCACCTTTAAGTGAACTTATTTAACGGCTGCTAAAAGAGCCTATTGAATTTCCATGATTCCTGCTAAACCAGTAATATCAAACAATCTCTTTAAACGATCCGATAAACCTACCAGACGAAAGACACCATCGTTTGCTTTTACAGTTTTAAAGAAACCTACAAACATCCCTAAGCCTGTGCTGTCCATATAATTAACATTGGATAAATCAAATACTAGTTCCCCAGCGAATCCTTCTAATAGAGGGGCAACCTTTTCCTTTACTTTTGGAGCAGTATAGGCATCTATTTCCCCTTCCAGGAAGACAAGCGTCTGATTTAACTCTTCTTTTATTTGAATGTCCATATTCATTCTTTCGTCACCTCAAACATGAATTAGAATTCCACTTTTAGGTCATCCCAATACTAAATACCCGCTTCTCAAACATTTAAACCTTTCTTTTTAAAATTATTAAAGTAAAGTCATCTCTGAGCTGAAAGTCCTGAATTTTCTCCAGGTCTCTGTATACAAGCTCTACAATGGCTTGAGGCGGCAGGTCAATATATGACCGTATTAAATCTATTATTTTATCAACCTCGATAAATCCTTCCTCCGTACGGCACTCTGTCACCCCATCCGAGAAAAGGATCACCATATCATCAACTTCAATTCTCTTTTCATACTGTTGATAGGTTGCAAGTCTGTCAATACCAAGAACAAGCCCTCTGGCATCCAGCTCATAAAATTCATTTTTCTTCGCATCGAAATACAACGGTGGTTCATGCCCCGCAGAAGAGAATGAGAAGAGGTGTTTGTGAAGGTCATACATCCCGTAGAACATGGTGATGAACATGCTCGCGTCCACATTTTGTTCAACCACTCTATTTAAATTCCCAAGCACATAGCTTGGAGCAACTCTAGTATCTGGTAAACTATCCATGGCATATTTAATCATACTCATACACATCGCAGCCGGGATGCCTTTACCGATGACATCCGCAATAGCCACACTGAACGAATCTTTCTCGTTATGGACAAAATGGTAATAATCTCCGCTCATATGTTTAGCAGGTACACTGATCGCACCGATCTCTACTGAGTCCGTTTCAGGGATCTTCGTTTCAAGTAGAGTTTGTTGGACATTTGCTGCAATTTCAATCTCCGTCTGAATTTCCTGTTGTCGGTGACGGAGGCTTTGGTGCTCCCTGTAAGCAATGCCATAGCCGATCATCACTTCAAGTAAAAAGTCCAAGGAATGCAGTATATTGTCTGGGATGTCCGGAGAAAGATCTTGCAACATGGATTTATGGACACTGATAATTTCTTCCGGTGAAATTTTCTCCCCAAGCAATCTGCGACTGAACTCCTGTCCTTTGTAGAGAGCTTCCTCGGACTGGCGATTTAAATAGGCAGAGAGTATTTCTTTATATTCTGATTCAAGTTTTTCGTAATTCATGGGTTATCCCCCCTTCTAGCGAACCCACTTTACGGCATGAATCGTCGTTCCTTCTCCAGATGTAGAATCAATCTGAAACGAGTCCATTAACCGCTTTACTCCAGGCAATCCGGCTCCAAGGCCACCTGAAGTGGAATAACCATCCTCCATTACCTGTCGGATGTCTGAAATTCCGGGACCATCATCTGTGGCTATCACTTTTAGTCCTCTTTTTCCGTACTCATCCATTTCTTCTACACAAATTTGACCTGTACCTGCATACAAATAGATATTTCGAGCCAACTCCGAAATCGCGGTAGTTATCCTCGCTTGGTCTACTGTTCCGAAACCCAGATCTTTGGCAACATTCCTACCCATTTGCCGGGCAGCTACGATGTCCCATTCGTTTCTTATTTTTACACAGGATTGGACAGTCATCATTTACTCCCCCAGTTCCTGTTGTAATTTCTCTAGACCCTTTTCTAAATCTAATGCCGTGAACACTTCATCTAACTGAATTCCAAGTTCAACTAAAGTGATGGCTACAGCAGGTTGAATACCTGTCAGAACGACTTGCGCTCCCATAAGCTTTGACATGCTGATGACATCTCCAAGCACTTTGGCAATAAATGAATCAATCATATCAACGGAGGTCAAGTCAATGACTACTCCATTAGCACCTGTTTCATGTATTCTATTTAGAAGATCTTCTTGAAATTGCAACGCAGTTTGATCATCTAATTCCCATTGAATGGATATTAAAAGGCAATTGTGAAGCTTTAGAATAGGTATTCTCACTCTTGATCCCCCACAGTCACAATTTGTCTATTTGTCATTTCAAGTGCTGTCTCAATCCCTTTTTTCAAGGAATTCTTCGTGATAATTTGGTCTAGATTAATTCCCAAATTGACGATAGTTTGGGCAATTTCAGGACGAATGCCAACCAATAAGCATTTCGCACCGACAAGTCTAACCGCCTCAGCAGCCTGAATAATATGGTGAGCTACCATGGTATCGACTACAGGTACACCTGTAATATCAATCAGAACCACTTCCGCACGGTGTTTCACCACACCTTGAAGGAGGTTTTCCATGATTTGTCTTGCGCGTTCTGTGTCAATAGTACCAACAAGCGGCATGACTGAGATCTTGTCAAACACCGGGATAAGAGGCGCCGCTAATTCTTGTAACGCGATTTTTTGCATGGAAACCGTGTGCTCCCACGAACCTGTATACGATTTTAAAATTTCATTATTTACCGGACGTAGCCATTGTTCAAAATCGTAAATTAAAGAGACTTTACGACTGTCATCGACCTGTTCTGTCATTCCTTCATAAACAATTTTCCCAAAAAGCGATAAGCCTTCCGTTACATATACAAGCGGCCAGCCAAAACGAACAATCTTCTCAGCAAAGTCGTTCAACACATTTGATAGGTCGTCGGAGTTTTTGCTGATATTATTCAAAAGCAAATTGATGTATTCACGGCTTGTACTTAAATAGACTTTATCAGAGATAGCCTTAAACTCTTTCTTTTCGCCGATCTCGTCCATACCATTAATCCACTGATTAAAGATTGTTTCGCGATTTTCCTCAATGTAATTAATTATCTCTTGATTCATTATCCCGGCTCCTTTATTCGGTAATAGATATATTCAAAAAATTTACAATAATTATAGCTATACTAATACCACTATAAATTTTTATCATTTTAAAAGTCAAATATGTTTAATCCCAATCTACCCATAATTGTGGTTTATTTACCTATTTTTGGTGGTATTTCTGTAGGAAAGGGGACGATATTTAACGCTGCTGTTCATTAGATTTGTACATATGGCTTTACTCCAATCAACAGCTAGAGTGCGTATCACTGCAAAATAAAAAAGCTACTCACCTGCTTGTGAATAGCTTCTTATCGATAAAACGGATTTAACATATTAAAAGTCAATAAGTCCTAAGCTTATTTGAAGCGCCTCATCCACTTTGTCCATCATCTCTTCGTCAAGATGAGTAATTTTGTCCGTTAACCTTTGTTTATCAATTGTTCGAATTTGTTCGAGCAGAATAACAGAGTCACGTTCAAAACCGTAACGCTTCGCATCGATTTCTACATGAGTTGGGAGTTTGGCTTTTTGGATTTGAGCAGTAATGGCAGCTACTATAACGGTCGGGCTAAATCGATTTCCGATATCATTTTGGATGACAAGTACTGGTCGAACGCCTCCTTGCTCAGACCCAACAACCGGGGATAAATCAGCAAAATAAACGTCACCGCGTTTGACAATCAAATGATTACCCCCCGCTAACTAAGCGTTCAACCGTATGCTCCGCCTCATATTCAGCCAAGAAAGCTTCAGATGCAATGTTTAAATTGATTTTAGACATTTCCATGTAGCCACGTCTCATGGACTCGCGAATTTGGCGCTTTTTGCGCTCGCGAAGATACATCTTTGTTGCTTGAAAGATTAATTCATTTCGATTGCCGTTTTCTTGTTTTACCAAACCATCTAATTCCGACACTAAGTTTTGAGGTAATCGAATCAAGATTTCAGTTGTTGCGCTGGATTCAGACACAGCATACACCTCCAAGAACTACAGACACATAATACTATTCCATATTCCATAATACCATCATTGCTGTTAATTGCAAAGTCCATTTAGCGAATTCTTCTCTATTATCACTATATAATCTCTTTTTTATGCAGAAAATTACCATTTACTATTCTAATGGTTTGTCTTGCAAATAGTTTCTCACTTCCATTATACTCCCATCGCGCCAAAACATGCGGGGTACCCGGTAACTGATCATACACGGCACCTCGTAATTAATGGTATCAAGCTTTGCCGCTACATCGTTGGAGCTGATCTTCTTCCCGTCCTGCTCGCCGATAAGTGTCACTTTGGTACCGATCGGAAGTTCATGAGGCAATTTTATCATAAATTGATCCATGCAAATCCTTCCAACAATTGGAGCGAGTTTCCCGTCTACAAGAATGTTCATCCCTTGCAATTTTCTGATCCAACCGTCTGCATAGCCAACAGGCACCGTTCCGATCCACTCTTCTTCTTTTGTTGTGTAGGTAGCTCCATAGCTGACACTTTCCCCGATCGATAATTTTTTGACATGTACGAGTTTGGTATGCAAGGAAAAGGCCTCTTTTAACGGAAAAGGTAATTCTGGTTCCATCTCCGGTGATGGGGTCAATCCATACATAGCAATCCCTACGCGCACCGCGTTGAAGATCCTCTTTGGAAATCTTAGCGTTGTAGCACTGTTGCCGCAATGGATCATCGGGATGGCGTGTTGGTTTGTTATTCTGTTCAGTAATGTGTGAAACCTTTCAAACTGTTGTTCCACATAATCTGATTGCAACTCATCCGCGGTAGCAAAGTGCGTGTAAATCCCTTCCATTTGCAGGTTGGGGGCTTTTTCAACCAACTCTAAAATTTGCGTTACTTCTTCTTGAGTTCGCGCACCTATCCTTCCCATGCCAGTATCAAGTTTCAGATGCAGCTTCACCACTTCACTACCGTGATAGGCAACACTAGCTTCCTCAACCCATTCTTGACGGAAAACCGTAAGCGTAATATTTTCCTTAGCAGCAAGCGGCAGATCGGATACCCTTGAAGCACCCAGCACAAGGATTGGTGCTGTTATTCCTTGCTGCCTTAAAGACATCGCCTCGTCCAAAAAGGATACAGCAAGATACTTCGCACCCGCTTCCAAAGCGACATTTGCAACTTGCGCGTCTCCATGCCCATAAGCATTCGCCTTAACAACCGCAATCACCGTAACATCCTTTGTCACATGCTCCTGTATCGCTTGCACATTCTCATAAATACAATCCAAATCTACCTCAACCCACGTATCCCTATGAAAGCTCGACATCTACCTAAGCACTTCCTTTACCAATCTACAACCTCAAATTAATATGTTCCTATCATAACGAAAAAATCCCCGAAAGTCATGTGAAGAACGGCCCCTTCGACATGAAGAGGGAAAATCCTTTGGGGGTCTGACCCCTTTTCACAAAAAAAATACAGGCCCGTCTGCAACGGGCCTGCTAGGTTGTTTGGTTATTTGATGGCTGCGCCTTGGACGGAGCGGGCGACCATGAGCATTTCTTCTTGGGTGAGGTCTTTGGATGCAAGGGTGAAGTCCACGCCTTGGTAGGTCCAGGTTAGGCTGTTTTCTGTCATGGCGCCGACTGTGAAGCCTAGGTCAGCTGGGTTACCGTTGACAAGCTGTGATGTCGGCACTTCCGAGTTACGCGCTTTCTCTTGGATCAACGTGAAGGTCTTCGTGCCTTCATAAGTCATGACGACACGTTTTCCATTCGCTGTTTCCACGACGGTTTCTTCTTTAAGGTCCGTACCTGCAGGCGTATCAAGCGGTGTCATGGCGGAAAACTCATCTGACTCTTCTGTCACAGGTCCAGATGCAGGCAGCTCCAAGCTTGCACGAGCACCAGTCATATTCTTTTTCACATCAAATGCATCAGCATCAAAGCTTGCATCAAATTTGAAATCAGAGAACTCTACAAGAACCAATGGTTTTTTATCAGGATCCATCACTTTTACTGAAACAGGTGACAAGTCCTTTTTGCTCAATGTAATTTCTTGAGTCGGAAGGAGCTTATTATTTTGGTAGTTCGTTTTCGTTTCAAATACATAATGTTCTTCTGTCGCAGTGAACGTTGCTTCCGGATCATTCTTAATGTCATTTACAAGCGACTCAAACAGATAGGCTTGGCTGCTGTTTTGCGGCCATTCGCTGTGGAAACGGAAGCTTTTGTTCAGCGCCGGCGTCAAAACGAATACACCCTCATCATTACGGATGATGATCTGACTTTGATCCTTTTCCGCATTCTTCAAATTCACTTTGTAATAGTTCGGTTTGTTATGCCCGATTTGCACCTCGTACACTTGTGGTTCCGCACCAGTTTGAAGGGTCATTTTCGCATTCGATTCATACCCTTTCATCTCTTCTACTTTCGCACTAAGAGAAGCTGTTACATCTTCTTTCGATTTTGTACCGCACCCTGCGAGAACAAGGATACTCACAAGGCCAACCACTACCAATAGCCATGCTTTTCTCAAATTATTCATCCCCTTTGCCTTCATTACATGATTATCTTAGAGAAAAGTGAGAGTGCAGAGATACCGGACCATCCTGTATGACGCAGGTTGGCTGGAGCTCTACTTGTACACCTTGTCTCCTTTCTGAACTATGTATATGAGCAAGCTTTGGGGAATATGCAGACTAGCTTGACAAGCTTTCGATAATTACTTGCGCGATGGCGTATTGTTCACTATGAGATATGGACAGGTGGACATTACTATCTTCCATGTGAGGCTCAGAAAAATACGGCCTCCCTTTTTCTGTTGAAACAATTGTCATGTCCTGAAAACTTAATTCTTTTCCAATCCCGGTTCCTTTCGCTTTAGAAAAGGCCTCCTTTGCAGCAAAACGACCTGCAAGGAATTCCACTTTTCGTTTCTCACTAAGCGTAAAAAACCTTTCTTTCTCTAGCGGTGTGAGGATACGGTCCACAAAGCTGGGCTGGCGATTCATCAATTTCTCTATGCGGGCAAGATCCACAATGTCTACTCCAGTTCCGATAATCATACTTTGACCAACCTCTTTCATATAGTAATGATATATTTTCTGATTCTCTTAAAAGACTTTTCAGTGCCAACATGGTAATCTGAGAAGAGCCTATTTAAAGAAGAAAGGGTGAAGCGGATGTTCGTCCGAACGGAAAACTTTCGTACTTTTAGAAGATTATATCCTATTATTACCACAATTGTTGCCATCCATCTTATTCTATGGCTGGTTGTTCAATTTTCGGCAACCGTCCTTAATTTTACAGTTGGATTCAATCTATTTATATGGCAAGGAGAGTGGTGGAGGCTGGTAACTCCGATTTTCCTGCATGCCAGCTTGACTCACTTCTTATTTAATTCCCTTTCTCTTGTGCTGTTCGGACCTGCCGTAGAGCGAATGCTAGGAAAAGTGAAGTTCATCATTTTCTATTTGCTCGGAGGAATCTTAGCAAACGTTGCCACCTTACTATTAAAACATGACACTTACAGTCATCTTGGCGCTTCTGGTGCCATCTTTGCGATTTTCGGCCTCTATTTTTATATGGTGTTCCTGCGACCAGACCTATTGGATCGAGCAAATTCCCAGGTTATCCTAACCATTCTAGGAGTCGGGCTTGTAATGACCTTCCTAAACTCCAATATCAATGTGATTGCCCACTTATTCGGGTTCTTCGCCGGTACGGTTTTAGCACCTTTCTTCTTAGGAAGAGGGCCGGCTACATCACCAAGATCGTTGCGCGCCATATTTCCTAACATCGGTAGACCAAGCGCACCAAGGAGCGGAAAGCAAAATATCTTTTGGATTGTGTTGGTCGTACTAGTGCTGTTCGGAATACTTTCACGGTTCATGTAATTTCATGTTCAAAAACAAAAGCAAGGGGTGTCACATCACATGACATCTCCTTGCTTTTTTGCATAAGAATACCACTCATAGATCTTTTCCCCGTCATCCTGCTCCACATCCACCACTTGAAAGTTCTTCCCTCCAAGTCCAGTTTTAATGGCCGCTTTAATAGTAAATAGCTTTCTTTTTCCTTGAAAGAAAGATTCCCTCAGTTCAAAAGACTGAATCCTTTTTTTCCGGACGAGGACAGTATTTTTACTCAGATGACGGTAAGAAAGTTGCAATTGCTCCTTGCCAATAGCCCAACCCGCCGTTTTAAATTGGCTGTATCCTAATAAACCGCCAATCGCTACAGAAAGAAAGGCAACATAGCCATATGGCTGAAAAAAATAAGCAATCGGAACAGAAAGCAGTACTGCTGGCACCACCAAACGGACAAGATAGCGAATCATCGACCTTTTCGGAAGGCCGTGAACACTTTGTGTAAGTTTGTACGAAGGGACGAATTCCTCTAAATGCGCTTTCACATCAGAGACCTTCAACAACGGAAAAAGAATTGTTGAAAAATCAGATTCCTTTCCTCCCGAGCTTCCTGCACTCTCCACATAAACAGTGACGTACCCGAAAGGTTGTCTTAAGAGGTTTTGTGAAATTCTTATCGCCTGTATTCTTTTCAGAGAAATCGTTAATTGTCGTTTTTCAATAATCCCTCTGGAGATCAACAGCTCATCGTCATCTTTGACTACTGTGAAGTTACCATATTTAAACATGGTCATGACAATAGAGATTAGCCAAGACAGAAACAATACCACAAAAACGATGGAAGCAATCAAGTAAACACTCGTTTGCAAGACCATCCCGAAACGGTCGATAATATCCTCATATGGGACAAACTGATCGAATTGGGAAGTAAATGCGATGACTGCTGACAGTACAACACCTATTCCCCCTGAAGTGGTTCCCACAATAAAGAGTGTTTTCCAGGATGCTTTATATGTCGGCTTTTCTACAGGCTCCGAGCTTGGTTCTTGCTGAACAGGCAGCTTCGGCCCATATACATCAGCGTTTTCTTCTTTATTTTTGTAATACAATAAAGCCTCCCTCAGCCTACTTGCCTCATCCTTTGTCACCGCCGTCAGACTTGCTTCCGCTTCCGCTCCCCCACCTGCTGTCTCAATTTGCACCTTTACTAGACCGAAAATCCGTTGCACAAGCCCTTCCGAAGTATCCAGTGTCTGGATTCTCTCTTGCGGAATGAAACGACGTTTTCTTATAAAAACACCATATTCCATCCGGAGCTCTCCGTCTTCTATCCAATAATAAAATCGATACCAAGAAACCACACCGATTGCGATGAACCCTGCAAGCCACAATACCATTACAGCTATGTAAATGATCCCGAAAAATCCTTCACCAGAACTGCTTCCAAAAAATACGAAAATAATAATGGGAAACAATAGCTCACGCAGTTGTTTGAAAAAAGCTACAACGATAGCGGCAGGATGCATCCTCTTTTTTTCAGACATCATCTTCTGTCACCCTCGCAAGCCTTGATATGTAATCCCTGACCTGGTCTGCCTGTTCTTCATCAAGAGCGGGAATTTCATGAATGGTCGCCGCTGTTGAAATAAGAACGGTCGAGAGGTGGAACTTTTTTAAAATCGGGCCCTGACGCGTATCTACATGCTGCACACGAACCATAGGGACCAAGGTTCTTTTTTTGATAAAAATGCCATGCTGCAAGTCAATTTCATGTTCATGCACTTCAAATCGCCAGCGCTTCCACTGCATCGCCGGGAAAATAACGACGGTAAATAAGAAGATGAGTACAACAAGCGCTCCCGCTATCAGCAGTGTCCACCACGGGAATTCGAAGGAACGTTGTATAAACCAATAGCCCCCAAAAAGCAGGACGTAAAATAAGGAATTCAACGCGGCGGAGATCCTCCATACCGACAATGCTTTTCTATCTATCATCTGTTTAGGCTCCGGCCTCATTTGCTCTCCCTCCCAATCATATTCTAGTTGTCGCTTTTCCTAGTATACTATGGATGCCCTCTGTTGGAAAATTCTATTTAATTTTAAAAGAAGCTCCGTCGATAATTTCTATTTCAGCATAATTTTTCATCTCTTCCATCAGCTGAAAAAGTGCTTCATCCTTTTTCTTCGCCTCTATCATGCAATGAATCTCCGGCACACTTCCTTTAATAGGTTGGAGGAAATCCATAAACATTTTCGGATTCACATAATCCGCATGCGCACGGAAATTTTTTTCATCTCTTGGGCTTGAAATATGCATTTTTACTGGTAGCGGCGAGTGCTCCCAAGTCTGCACCACTCGCCCCCAATCGTTCTCCCACCCCTCTGCTTCCTCTTCAAAATGTGCAAGGTGATGATGATAATCAAAAACTAATGGTACATTCAGTTTTTCACAAACATATAAAGCATCCCGCAAGTGGAATGTCGTATCATCATTTTCAAGAATCAGCATTTCCTGGATTGGTTGCGGTACAAGCGCAAAGTTATGAATAAACTGCTCAAGCGCCAGCTCCCTATCATCATAACCCCCACCAATATGTAGGACACAACGATGTTGGGTGGGTACCCTCATTCCTTTTAAAAGAGATCGGTGCATACTGAGCGTCTTGATGGTCTGATTGATGATATCTTTGTTTTTAGAATTGAGCAGTACAAAATGATCGGGATGGAAATCCACCCGCATCGGGTTTGCTTCAATATAGTCACCTATTTCAGACAGAATTTCTTTAAGGGGCCTCATGAATTTCCAGTCTTTCACCTCTTCATGGTTTGCCAGCGGAATTAGTTTGGAGCTGAACCGGAAAAAGCGAATATCGTTGGCGACATTGTGCTTGAGTAGACGCAGGCAGTTTTCTAAGTTTTCGATGGAAATGCGTTCAAGCTTTTCGATGGCTGCTTCCCTGTCCTTGATTTTGCTGAACTGGGCAAAGGTCATCGTTTTGGACGGGGAGGCGTTGGTAAGTTGGACGCTCATGGCGACGTAGCCGAGTTTTACGATGGTCATGGGTGGGGGAACCTCCTTTTGATTAGGATTTGTTAGAAGTAGTATGCCCAAGTGTGGTGGGTTTTGTTCTTTTTTGGGGGCTGGGCTAGATGGATGGTTGGGTGAGGCGATATATATGGAAAATATATGGATTCTATCGGACAGTTTACTTGGTTTCTGTGGTCGTTCGGGCTTAAAGAGCCGTTCTATTGGACATTTCCCACTGTTTTCTTCGCCGTTCAGGCTTATAGAGCCGTTCTATTAGACATTTCCCACTGTTTTCTTCACCGTTCGGGCTTATAGAACCGTTCTATTAGACATTTCCCACGGTTTTCTTCGCCGTTCGGGCTTATAGAACCGTTCTATTAGACACTTCTCCACTTTTCCTCAACCGTTCGGGCTTATAGAGCGCCCTACTACCCAATCCCCACCCCACACACAACAAAAAAGCCCGAAAACCAACCAGTAATCCCAGTCAGTTTCCGAGCATTATTTCAAAAGTTATACGCGCTCTTTACGAGAAGAACGTTTGTAGCCTTGGCGCTTTGCGTTTGCGTCTCTTGAACCAGAACCGCCGCCTGGCTTGCCGCCACGGTTGTCGGAGCGTTTGTTCCAGCCGCCTTTACGGTCGCCGCTCTTTCCGCCACCACGGTTACGGTCGCCGCCACGGCCACCACCGCCGCCGCCACGTCTTGAGTGCATTGGAGCTTCTTCAGTTAGACGGATTGGAGTTTCGTCCGGCTCTTTTGTGAACAATTTCAGAGCTGCAGATACAAGTGTTACTGCATCGTGTTCTTCTAATAATTGTTCTGCTGCATTGCGGTAGAAACCAAGGTTTTTCGCTTCAACAGCTTGCGTTAATTTTTCCATGGACATTTTTTGTTGGCCTTCTAGTGCTTCGTCTAGAGTTGGTGCCTTCATTTTGTCCATTTTACGTTTTGTTACACGTTCTACATGGTGCAAGTAGCTAACTTCACGAGGGCTAACGAATGTGATCGCCAATCCGCTCTTACCAGCACGACCTGTACGTCCAATACGGTGAACATAGCTTTCAGGGTCTTGTGGGATGTCGAAGTTGTATACATGTGTTACACCAGAGATATCTAGTCCACGAGCAGCTACGTCTGTTGCAACAAGTACATCGATGGAACCTTCTTTAAACTTGCGAAGTACGCTCATACGCTTCGCTTGAGAAAGGTCACCGTGGATTCCTTCTGCAGAATATCCACGCACGTTCAATGCGTCAGACAGCTCATCTACACGGCGCTTTGTACGTCCGAAGATGATAGCAAGCTCTGGAGATTGAATGTCAAGAAGACGAGTCAAAGTATCGAACTTCTTCTTTTCCGGAACTTCCACGTAGTATTGTTGGATGTTGGAAACTGTTACTTCTTTCGCTTTTACCTTTACACTTACAGGCTCGCTCATGAAACGCTCAGCGATTGCACGGATAGGTGCAGGCATTGTAGCAGAGAAAAGTAATGTTTGTTTTTGTTCTGGTGTTTCAGCAAGGATTTTTTCGATATCCTCAATGAATCCCATGTTTAGCATTTCATCCGCCTCATCAAGAACAACCGTGTTCACATTTTGTAGACGAAGAGTCTTACGGTTGATATGGTCAAGTAGACGACCTGGTGTACCAACAACGATGTGAGGGTTCTTTTTCAATGAACGAATTTGTCTGCTGATGTCCTGACCTCCGAATACGGAAAGAACACGAGCACGTTTATGATAAGAAGCTTTATAAATTTCTTCAGCAACCTGGATAGCTAATTCACGAGTCGGTGCGATAACGATTCCTTGAATAGAGTCATTTTTCACATCAACATTTTCAAGCAATGGAAGACCGAATGCAATCGTTTTACCTGTACCTGTTTGAGCTTGACCGATAACATCTTTACCAGTTAACGCAACAGGAATTGTTTCAGATTGAATAGGGGTAGCCTCTTCAAACCCCATTCTGTCGATAGACTTCATAATATCTTCTGATAAACCTAAATCTTTAAATAACGCCAAATTATTCCTACTCCTTTATCTATACAAATTAATAAATTAGGCACGCGTCTGGGCGCTTGCCTAATCTTTATAAGTAGACATTATTAAACACATTACCTGTTATCATAACACTTTGGTCACTAAATAGCAATAAAGGTTAATGCCAACTTATAGGAGGTTACGCTTTCAATCGCGCTCCTCTGCCGAATAAATCGCCAAAAATTTTTTCTCTCCGTATCATTCTTAGCAAATGCAGCACGCTTACTTCTAATTTTCTCATTTTAAGGACTTTGTATTCCTTTGAAAATGGAGATTTATTTGATTGCTTCAATAACCTCTTCTAGTTTCATGCCACGTGATCCTTTTACCATCACCACATCACCGGACTCTAAAATAGGCAGCAATTCACGTATTAATTCCTGCTTGTTCATGAACGGTTTAATATGAGAAGCATCCATTACTTCTTGGGCACCTTTAGCAATTTCCATAGCAAGGGCACCGAATGTGAATACATAATCGACATTCTTCCCTTTTACATATTGGCCAACTTCATGGTGAAAAGTCTTTTCCATGTCACCAAGTTCCAGCATATCACCAAGCACCGCGATCTTTTTCCCATATCCATCCAGGCTTCCCAACAAATCCAATGCTGCTCTCATAGAAGTAGGGCTTGCATTATAGGCATCGTTGATCACTGTCCATCCACCAGATGTCTCCACCACTTCATTCCTCATTCCAGTGATAACAAGTTGCTCCAAGCCTTTTTTGCGGTTCTCTTCTGACACGCCGAATAACTCCCCGACAATGATGGCAGCAAGGGCATTGGTCACATTGTGGGCACCAAGTACCGGGATAAAATACTCTGTTTCTTCTATTATAAAATGAGTGCCTCTGCCTTTTAAGGTAATGTCCTTTGCTTGATAGTCATTGGTAGACTTCAATCCAAATGGAATGACATTTTCGTTACCCCCAACTCTGTCTGTCAAAAGAGGCTCATCCCCATTGATGATTAGCTTGCCGTCTTGCTTCAAGCCAGCTGCAATTTCAAGCTTTGCTTCGGCAATTCCTTCACGTGATCCCAAGTCCTGCATATGGGACTCTCCAATATTGGTGATAACAGCAGCATCAGGCTTGGCAATGTTCGAAAGCAGCTCGATTTCCCCGCGACCGCTCATCCCCATTTCCAACACTGCGACTTCCGTATCCTCTTTCATGGAAAGTATCGTTAACGGCAACCCAATATGATTGTTGTAATTTCCTGCTGTTTTATGCACACGGAATGTGGTCTCTAAAACAGAAGTGACCATATCTTTGGTGGTTGTTTTCCCGTTGCTTCCGGTAATCCCCACAACCTTCATACCGATTTCATTTCGATAACTGCTTGCAAGGTGCTGCAATGCTTCGATGGTGTCGTCCACCATTATTAGGTTCAGGTCTGCTGGTGGTTCTGGTTGATCTTTTTGCCAGAAGGATGCGACTGCTCCTTTCTTCTCGATTGCATCACGGACAAATGCATGGCCGTTAAAATTCTCCCCGATAATCGGTATGTACAATTTCCCGCTCATGTCTTCTCGTGTGTCTTTTGAAACGCCTTCCACGACGATGGCGCTATATTCAGATGAGATCGGCTGTCCTTTAGCCATTTCTTGTAATTGTTTAAGTGTTCTTTTGATCATTTTGGGTTTCCCTCCTATTCTTTTTAACACAGAGAAGGGGCTGACATCACTTGTTTATACCTCTGCTCGTGATGACCCAACCCCTGCCTTGTGTGTATGATTTAACTTCCTGTATATTTTCGTTCCAGGTGTTCGCTTTCCGCGGGACGGTGCTTGAGCCTCCTCGGCTTCGCCTGCGGGGTCTCAACCTACCGTTACTCCCCCGCTGGAGTCTCACACCTTGCACTCCAAACTACAGGAGAAATCTTTTTCATCAAAATGTATGCTTAATCTTTTGCTTTTCTGCGTGGCGTTGTTGTGCGTATCCTACTAGTTTTTCAATTAGTTCTGGGTAGGAAACATCAGTATGCTGCCATAATAATGGGAACATGCTGAATGGAGTGAAACCTGGCATAGTGTTGACTTCGTTGATGTACAGTTTACCCTCTTTTGTTAAAAAGAAGTCTGCGCGCACAAGGCCTGCGCCATCAATTGCTTTAAATGCAGTGATGGCCATTTCTTTTACTTGCGCATAGATGTCATCACTGATTTCTGCAGGGATAATCATAGCCGTATCTCCATCTTCGTACTTTGCTTTGTAGTCATAAAACTCTGTTTTAGGAGCGATTTCTCCAACCACAGAACATTCTGGCTCATCGTTACCAAGTACGCCAATTTCGATTTCACGGGCACCTTCCAAGCCTTGTTCCACGATAATTTTGCGGTCATAATCAAACGCTTCACGGAAAGCTGCTTCTAGTTCTTCACGGTTTTTCGCTTTACTGATCCCAACACTTGATCCTAAGTTTGCAGGCTTAACAAAGCATGGATACCCAAGCTCCGATTCTACCTTTTCATAGGTTGCATCTGCAGCCTTTTCCCACTCAGAGCGAAGGAAGTGTGCATAGCCGACTTGTGGCAGCCCTGCTTGGTCGAAAAGGTTTTTCATAATAACTTTATCCATCCCGGCAGATGATGCTAAAACGCCGTTCCCTACATACGGAAGATTTAAAAGTTCCAACATACCTTGAACTGTTCCATCTTCCCCGTTCGGACCGTGTAATAGAGGGAATACGACTGTTGGCGTTTCTTCCGATTCTTCTTCATTAGTTAAAGCAAGTGGAGCGATGGTTGTTCCGCCACCTTCAAGCTTCAATTGGTGTACGCTTTCTGCTGGCCCATTTAACATGCCACCACGTTTCCATTCCCCTGATTCCGTTATGTATAACGGATATACTTCAAATTTATCTGTATCTAAAGCCTTTGTAACAGCCAATGCTGTTTGTAAAGAAACTTGGTGTTCTGCTGATTTCCCGCCGTACAATAAATGCAATTTTGTTTTCATATTGCTTCCCCCTCAAAGAGATGATCTGTTTTATATTTTAGGTATTTTATACTTTATGTCCTTACTTCAATTATTTCATTATAGCACCTACATACAAGATTTCGAAACTGCTTCGTCCATTTAAGTAGGTGGAAAAGATAAAATCTTTTTCCTTAATATATGAATGTCATTCCACAGGCGTGTAGAGTGCAAACCTAAATGCCTAGATTATTTTCGACAGGGTTCTTTTCCTAGGAAATAAAATGTCGACGAATGTTGTCAGTATTTCCTGCCTTTTCGCAAAAAAAGAGAGCGAAATGATTCGCTCTCTTGCAGCTGACCTACCATGTAATTTTGGTCGCTTTTACTTCTTTTGGTGTAATCGTGTAAAGGTGGTCATCGATATATAGAATTCGTTGAACTATGTTCTCCCAGTCTTCATATAAGGTATTTTCTTGCTGGTGCGTTATTTTAGTGTGCAAGGTAAAACCTTTTTCCGGGTCAATCCCATAAACAATCGCACCTTCAAAGTCGAGACGGTAGCTACCGTCTTTTTGATTTTCATTGTATTTCGTGATTGGGAAGGCAAAAATATCTTTATCCTTGTTGAAAAGAAGTGCTTTATGATCATGATTTAAAGGTGATTGTGTGGATTGACCGCCGATAATTTCCGTGTGTTTTTCTAGCGGATTTGTCGGGTCACTCACATCAAACAAGGAAATCTTGACACCGTTTGTCATCACTCTAGTTCCCCATTGATCTTTTTCCACCTTCGTATCATACCCAAAACCAATCAGATGATTTTCATCATACGGATGCAGATAATTACTGAAGCCAGGAATCTTTAATTCCCCAAGGACTTTCGGTTCATTTGGATTACTCAGGTCAAAGACGAAAAGCGGATCTACTTCCTTAAACGTCACCACATATGCTTTATCCTGCATGAAGCGGACTGAATAGATGCGCTCGCCCCTTGCCAAATCTTCTACACTGCTGATTACATTCATTCCTTCATCCAAAATAAAGAGGTGGTTGCTTGACGGAGAGTGTTCATCCCATGCCTGCCCTTTAGTTGCTGCCACTCGGAAATGCCCCTTATACTCATCCATGGAAAATTGGTTTAAAAGATGACCAGGAATTGCTCCATTTGCACGAAACTCGACACTCGTGCCATCTACGGCAAATTTATATACTTCTGTACTTTCATTATTTGTCCAATGTGGCCCATACCCATAGTTTGGTACCGCAACGTAAAGATTTTCTTTTGACATATAAATTTGGTTTCCGCTACCTACATATGTGGTAATGGACGCATCTTCTTGAGGTTGGTTTAAATCGATGGTGGCAATAGTCATAAAATTATCTTCTGTGGAATCAGGGAAATAACGGATATCCTCATAAGGGACTCCTTTTAATTCTACCTCTTCCTCACCTTGTGTATCGGATACTCTGGGTCTCAAATCTGCCTCAGGGTGCTCTTCAAGCATCCAAAAATCAGCGTATTTATTAGCAATTAAGTAAATATGATTATCAATTTTCCTGCTGGAGACATAATACCCTTCCAAGGTAACTGTTTTTTGAACAACAGGATTAGATCTATCGGTAATATCATAGATGATGGCTCTAGTTGCCTCATGCACTGGCATGATCTTATCCTCTTCACTGCTCTTCGTTCCACCATACATCATTTTTTCATCCCAGTGATTACCGATGACCACTAGTTGATTCCCATCCAGAAACAGTTGGTATGGATAAAAGTCTTTATATCGAAGCTCTGTCACAACGGTCATTTCCTCTACAGGTTCTGCCTTAGTGATTTTCAGCTTTTGGTCGGTTGCTTGGTAAATGAAGTCTCCATCTGTTTTCACAATGTCCGCTTCATCTACCCCCTGAACCTGGACGTTTGTTTCGGAGTGGCCACCTGCACTACCATTAGATTCACTTTCTTCTGCCGTATCGGCAACTGCAGCCCCATCACTATCATCAGAGCCTGTCGATTCATCTCCACCAAAGCTAAACAACTGTTTACTTTCTTCCCTCTCTGCTTGCATTTGTTTGAGACGGGCAGTGAACAATGAATTTAATTCTGTATTGGAAGCAACGGTCGGCAATTGTTTCATAGCTGTAAACTTAATCTTCTTTTGTTTTCCTAGCGTTTTTCCATCGACCGATTCAATATCCCCACTGATGTGAAGCTCATACGGCCCTTTGCTTGGATCATAGCCACCCTCAGGAGGAGATAGCGATACAAAGTCTTTGGTAACCTCAAGTACTGTCTCTACCTTTTTGCCGTCTTTATCCGTAACATAGATAGACTCATTCTCTTTGATGCTATCCCGCTGAAACTCTTTGGTAAAAGTCAACAACCATTTTTTATCTGAAAGTACGGTTTGGGTATCTTTTTCAGAGTAGGGATTGCCGGTGCCATTGACTGCGAAAGGTTCTCTTGATTGATAGATAAACGTAAAGATGATGGCCAATCCCACTATAATAGAAGAAAAGATAATTACCTTTTTTTTCATACAACTGCCCCCTTTTATACGGTTAGACGAGGGCGATGTTAAAAAGTTACATTGGAGAGAGGGGAAATGTTTTTGAGTTGGTCGACTGAGGCTTCTCTGTGACGTGATGGGGTAGATTTTTATAGAGAATAGGTGAAAATGCTTGTGAAATAGCTTCTTTTTTAGCTCTCAAAAACGGTTCGGACACTTTTAGGTTTGCTTTGGTCAATTTCCTTATTTGGATAGGGTGTATTCGGACAAATTAAGATCCTGTTTGGACTACAATTCTTTGGGTTTGGTCATTCTAAAAATTGGTTCGGTCACTTTCTCGCAAACTTCGGTCAAAAACACAAAATCTTCGGTCAACTTCTCCAAAACTTCGGTCACTATCGGAAAATCTTCGGACATTTGACTTTCTCACCCAAGATCTCCACTCACTGCCGCCCCGAACATCAAACCCATTAACCATAAACCTTCCCTCTTCTCCGCCTAAAAGTCCAAAAACTAACCAGCAATCCAATTTTAAAAAACAAAAGCCAGCAGACCATCAAACTCATCCGCTGGCTCCCCGGGCACACAAATATACCAAACTCTATGCCATTATCTTCTCCTTCAGCTCATCAAGCCCGTAACGCCCGACAAACTTAGCAAACTGCTCACGCTTTTTGCCTTCTGCAGCATATAAATCTAATAATCTATCAATCAACACATACAACACGTCTTCCTCCAAACCACCTGCAAACAATACTCCTGTTCTGGCATCCAAGCCTTTCGCTTTGCCGCCGACATAAAGATCAAATCGTTCACCGTGCTGTTTGATCACGCCAATATCATTAACCAATGGCTCACCGCAGCCGACCGGACATCCCGTATACGCAGGCTTCAATGTGAAAGGAACCGGTCTCCCAGCAATGCGTCGATTTATTTCTTTTGCCACAGGCATCCCTTCTTCCAGCTCCCCTTTACAGAAGTTGCAGGTGCGTAGACTTTTGACATAATTGCCGACCGGATAGCAGCTCAGACCGACGCTTTCAAAGTCGGCCTTGGCTTCTTCCAACCTACTCTCTGGAACATCCACATACAATTGTTGAAAGGTAGTGACTTCTAACTCCTGTTCTTCTCCCATATAGCGTGCAAGCATCAATAGTTGTTTGCCATTCAATTTAGCCCCAAAGTCAATGCCACCGTTGACCGCGAGCTTGATTAGTTTTTCCCCCATTGCAACAAGTCCCCTTTATTCCGTTATTTCCAACACATATGGGAAGGCGTACACTTTCCCATCCAGCTTGAATTCTGCCCACAGTTTATACATGCCAGGCTCGCTAAAGTGGGCTTCAAACACTGGTTCCTCTCCTTTGCGAGGGTGTACATGGATAAACTCATCTAACGCTTCATCCACAACGACCACATGTCCGAGTGCACCAAGATAATCCTCAGGCTCAGCCCCTTCTATGTCAAAAGAAAGCACCACGTTTTCTTTTACCGAAAAATTGTTGACATCAAGCGTTACTGAATAGTCCTCTTGTTCCTTCTGCCATTGTGTTTCTGGATCTAAATGGATTTGAGCATCCTCATGACTGTCATGTTCCCCAACCATCAATGGGTGAGCTTCATTCACATACTGTAAATCACTCGGTTTGATATCCACAAACGCTTGGTACATGCCATCCTCTAAATCTGCCTTCGCGGTGAAAACACCAGCAGAAACCTTTTCTGGATGCAAATGCTTGAATTCCTCCAAGTCCTCACTTATTACAATTAGATGCATAAGTTTCTCATGACTTACTTCAAGGTCATCCATTGGGTTACCTTCAAGATCTGTCAATGTGATGGTCATTTCTTCACCATCTATCTTTACATCTGCTTGAACTTCACTAGTAGACTCTCCTTCATGATCGCCATGATCATCGTGCCCACCGTCATGTCCTTCTTCTTCATGATCACCATGCTCTTCTTCCTCGCCGTGCGCATTTTCACCCTGATGTTCCTCATGACTGCCTTCATCCCCTTGAGACACGTCTTCACTTGCATAAAACGCATACGCCGTATAGCCCCCGATAACCAACAACAGATAAACAAGCGCAGATCCAATCCATTTTTTCATCGTGTTCCCACCTTATTAAAGTTTCACTTTTTGCAATCTGAGTGCATTCAAGACAACGGACACCGAACTGAATGCCATCGCCGCTCCTGCTACCCATGGTGCCAAGAAGCCTAATGCCGCAATCGGGATTCCCATAGAGTTATAAGCAAATGCCCAGAACAAATTTTGCTTGATGTTCTTAATTGTTTTTTTGCTCATAACAATGGCATCTGCAATGCTGTTTAGGTCTCCGCGCATTAACGTGATGTCGGCTGCTTCCATCGCTACATCTGTTCCTGTTCCAATGGCCATTCCGATATCTGCTGTTACCAATGCTGGTGCGTCATTGATGCCATCGCCGACCATCGCGACTTTCTTGCCTTGCTTTTGAAGCTTTGCGACTTCTTCTGCTTTTTGTTCGGGAAGCACTTCCGCAATAACTTGATCAATTCCCGCTTGATGAGCAATTGCTTTTGCCGTGCGCTCGTTATCTCCCGTCATCATCACCACTTCAAGACCCATTTCCTTCAATCGTTTAACTGCTTGTTTTGATGTATCCTTTATTGTATCTGCAACAGCGATGATGCCTTTGTACTCACCATTCACCGAAACGAGCATCGCCGTTTTCCCATTCATCTCAAGCTCACGAACCACCTCTTCTGCATGCTCGACGGCTACATTGTGCTTATTCATTAATTTACGTGTACCAACCACTACTCGGTCCTCACCTACAACCGCTTCGATACCATAGCCGGGTATTGCTTCGAAAGAAACCACAGACCCAAACTCGATACCTTTAGCTTGGATGCCTTCCACAATCGCTTGTGCCAATGGATGTTCCGATTGTTTCTCCGCAGCACCAACCATTGCTAGAATGGACGCTTCATCCTCACCGGACTCCAGTTTTACATCTGTTAGAACAGGAGCACCATTTGTAACTGTACCTGTTTTATCCAACACCACAGTAGTAATGCGGTGAGTCTGTTCTAAGTGCTCGCCACCTTTAAATAGAATGCCAAGCTCCGCTGCCCTGCCAGATCCCGCCATAATGGATGTCGGCGTCGCAAGGCCAAGCGCACACGGACAAGCAATGACCAGAACTGCAATCAGATTCACTAAAGCTTGTGCGAAGTTTCCAGGATCGACGATAAAGTACCAAACTAAAAACGTCAGAATTGCTATTCCAACAACGATAGGGACGAATATGCCGGAAATCTTATCTGCGAGTCGCTGAATGGGTGCTTTGGAACCTTGAGCTTGCTCTACAATCCGAATGATTTGTGCAAGAGCTGTTTCTTTTCCGACTTTTGTCGCTTTCACTTTTAAGAAGCCATTTTTGTTAATGGTAGAACCATAGACAGAATCTCCATTTTTTTTGTCGACAGGGATACTCTCTCCAGTCAGCATGGACTCATCCACTGCTGATTGCCCTTCCACAATTTCCCCATCCACAGGTACTTTTTCCCCTGGCTTAACGGAAACAATATCTCCTACAAGGACTTCTTCTAATGGAATTTCTATCTCTTTACCATCTCGTAAAACGAGAGCTGTTTTCGCTTGCAAGCCCATCAATTTTTTTATCGCCTCTGAGGAACGCCCTTTCGCTCTCACTTCAAAAAGCTTTCCTAAAATAATGAGGGTGATGATCACTGCACTCGCTTCAAAATACAGCTCGACCATATGCGCTCCTGAACCAATTGATTCAATGGATAAATACAAGCTGTATACATAGGCAGCAGAGGTCCCTAGTGCAACCAGTACATCCATATTCGCGCTTTTATTTTTCAGCGCTTTATACGCACCCGTGTAGAATTGCCAGCCAATAAAAAATTGAACAGGCGTTGCTAATGCGAGTTGTACCCACGGGTTCATTAGCATATCAGGCAAATAAATAAATGAGGTAAAGGAAAAGTGACTCACCATTGCCCATAGTAGCGGGATTGTCAGGATTAATGAGAAAACAAATTTTCCTTGTTGCTTTTCTAATTCCTTTTGACGGAAGTTCTCGGCACTTTCGCTTTTCTCTACTTTTTCCGTAGCACCGTAGCCAGCTTTTTCAATTCGGGCAATGATGTCAGACGGCTTTAGCGTGGAGGGATTATATTCTACTGTTCCGCTTTCTAGGGCAAGGTTCACATTAGCAGCATTTACCCCTTCCATTTTCCCGAGTACTTTTTCAATTCGACTGGAACAAGCGGCACACGTCATCCCGGTGATAAGAAACTCTGCTTTTTCTTTCACTACATCATAGCCAAGATCCTGAATTTTTTTCTCTATTTCTTTTTCAGACACTTGTTCCGGATCATAGGTGACAGATGCGTTTTCAAGGGCAAGGTTTACATTGGCAGCTTCGACTCCAGTCAGTTTGTTCAGCCCTTTTTCCACGCGTGTCGAGCAAGCCGCACACGTCATCCCAGTAATCTGTAACATGGTTTCTTTTTTCTTTTGATCACTCATCATACTGACCTCCTTTATACCCATATGGGGTATATTGAACTTCAAATAAAACGTGCTGTTCTCGTAAGAAAAGCACGTATCTAACTAAATTGGTTATGCTACTTCATAACCTTCTTCGTCGATTGTTTCTTTAATTTTTTCCACTGTCACTTGCTCGCTTTTGTATTCTACTGCTACTGTTCCGGATGCCAGATCCACTTTAACAGAATTCACGCCTTCAAGTTCTCCAACGCTTCCTTCTACAGCTTTTACACAATGACCGCAAGACATTCCATTTACTTTTAACGTTACTTGTTCCATGTTTATCTCCCCTTATTTCATCAGTCTTTTTACTGTAACTAACAACTCATCAATTACTTCAGTGTCACCGTCTTGAATTCTTTCTACGATACAGGATTTCATGTGTTCCTCTAAAAGCATTTTGCCAAGACCATTTAGAGCAGATTGAACAGCTGAGATTTGAGTGAGCACATCATCACAATAGGTGTCCTCTTCAATCAACCGTTTTACCCCACGTACCTGACCTTCGATACGATTCAAGCGCGATATCAACGCCTTCTTTTGCTCTGCGGAATGGTGACTTTTCCGCTCACCCTTTTCTGTATGGCAACAATCTTCATTAAACGTTTCAACTGGAAGGTTTTCCATCGTTCTTGACCTCCTATCCCTTTTAAAGTAACATACCCCTATACGGTATGTAAAGTAATTGAATTTATAATTTTAAAATAATTTGCGAGAGGGACTTTATCATGTGGAAAGATCAAGTGTTGGAATGGTTTGCAGCAGTTGGACCGTTTGCCATCCTACTTAGTATTCTAATCAATTCCATCATAAGCATACTAGCTTTTATGCCAAGCGTTTTCCTTACGGCTGCCAACCTGGCATTCTTCGGCTTTTGGCGGGGAACGTTGATCTCTTTTTTAGGGGAGTCCATCGGAGCAGTCATCAGTTTTTGGTTGTACCGTAAAGGCATAAAAAAGTTTGCCCCTGATGCGTTGATGAAAAATAAATGGCTGGTGAAATTACAGGAAACAGGTGGCAGGGAAGCATTTTTATTAGTATTGGCTTTGCGTTTGTTTCCATTTGCCCCGTCTGGACTTGTGACACTTGCTGGTGCAACAAGCCGGATCAGCTTGGTCGGGTTTGCGGTCGCAAGTACAGTCGGAAAGATACCTGCTTTGATGTTAGAAGCTTTTTCTGTTTATCAAGTGCTGCAGTGGAATACTGCAGGCAAGGTAATCTTGGCTCTTGTGGCGGTTGGGGTTGTCGTGTTGGTGTTACGTGGGCGATTGAAGAAGTAGCAACTACGAAAGATAAGGCCATTATTCTAAAAGCTTTAGTTGATTGGTTAAATGACGCTGTTCCTTTCCGCAAATGGCTTCGCTTTCCGCGGGACGGTGCCTTGAGCCTCCTCACTTCGTTGAGGGGGTCTCAACCTACCGTTACTCCCCCGCTGAAGTCTTCGCCCTTTGCTCCAATTCACAGCTAAAAATTGAGTAGATGTTACGTTTATGAATATCCAGTTAACTCGGTTAAATACTTTTTCATAAACCCTTAAATGAATGAAGTCACCTAGTTGAATGGAGTGGAAGGCGCGCAGACGCCCGCGGGAGGAAGGGACAGGGAAGACCCCACAGGGCGAATGCCCGAGGAGGCTTCCGGACCGCCCGCAGGCAAGCGAAGCGCCTGGAACGGAAATCAACTGAATTATAAGCTTTCTTATCTTAATAAAACAGAGCCTCTACTAAAAAGGCTCTGTCACTTCTCTTTTATTCGTCTATTAAAAACTTCTCCTCCGAAACATGCTCAAGCAAAAAGTCTTCTACATCATTTCCGTAAAAGCTTAAATGATGCAAGGGTCTTGTCATCGCCACATATAGCAACTTCACGTCAATTTCCGTTTCTGTGAAAACTTCATCTAGCGTGCACAATAGCACTGCGTCGAATTCCAGTCCCTTTGCCAACTGGGCATGGACGATGACGACATCCTCTTGATTGATTTCCTCATTTTCCCGTAGCAATTGCACTTGCAAGTCTGTATGACGGCGAAGCAGCCCCTCAATCTTCTTGCATTCTTTCTCCGTTTTTCCAATTACCGCAATTGTTTTTCGGCCGTCCACCGAATACAACTTCTTAATCTCAGCCTCTAGCACTTCTGCCTTTTCAGCAGCGCTATCACCATATGTAGACCATTTATGAAAAACCGGCTTCGCACCGTGCCTTACCACTGGCTCCACTTTTGGTAGTTCAAAAGGTAATAGCTTCAAAATGTCATTGGCCGTTTCCATGATTTCCACTGTTGTACGATAACTTTTTTGCAATGTTGTGTAAGCAGCCCTTGGAAAAATTGCTTCCTTTACTTTGTTCCAATCCTGAATTCCTCGATAGGAATGGATTCCTTGAGCTAGGTCCCCTACGATGGTGAACATATCTGTTTCTAACGCACTTTTCAAAGCTGCCAATTGAAAATAGCTGTAATCTTGCGCTTCATCAATTACCACATTTCGAGCACGGAGATCTTTATCTATTCCGTACAAATGATGCTGCAGATAAAGTAACCCTGCCAGATCTTCTAGCTCATACTGCTTCTGTCTATGCAATTTCACTTGATAGTCGACAAAGTACTTAATCTGATAGTCATCCAAATAATCACTTGCATACTTCGCAAAGGTAGCCCGGTCTGTTACCAGCTCTTTAAAATAGTGAAAAAGGGTGTGCTTCGGCAACTTTCTGATAAAGGCGTTAACAGCGGTTCTGGACTCCCGTTTTATCTCTTCTATCATGGCATCTTTTTTGTCCATCGCTTTTGTCACATAGCTTTTTCTTTTAACTGGGTCTAGGTGCATATTAAACAGGGCTTTGTCGAGCTTCTGGTCGTAAAACTTCTCTACTTTATGCAAAAGCACTTTTTTCTCCGTACGTACATAGTTTTGCAGGACACTTTTCACCTTTTCTACTCGACGATAATACGGGAGGTAGGTATATTCGTTGCGAATCAGGTTCTCCATTTTTTCAGCGGTGTAGAGTTTGAATTTAGAAGTCAGGTAGAAATCTTCTGTTGGAATGAGTGTTTCTAAGATGTCAGATAAATAGCGGTCCATGATGTCCTTAAATTCTAGCGAACCTTTAAAGCTTGCCAACCATTGGACCATTTCAGGATCCTCATATTCGTGGTTAATGAAGCCCATCAACTTCTCGGACGGAGGTCGCAATTTCACCTTTTTGCCGATGCAGCTTAAGACAAAATCAATAAAGGTCGTCTGTAAGATCCGGTCCACCCCAAGCTCTGGGAGCACTTCAGAAATATAGTCGATGAATAGATTGTTCGGTGCGAGGATCATCAGTTGTTCCGGTCGGAATTGATCTTGGTAGGTATATATGAAATAAGAAATACGGTGAAGCGCAATGGTGGTCTTTCCGCTTCCTGCCGCTCCTTGCACGATAATCGGTTTATTTAAATCCGCTCGAATGATTCTATTTTGTTCCTCTTGAATCGTAGAGACGATATCAGTGAGGCGGTTGCTGGAACTGCCCGAAAGTGATTCTTGTAACAGCTCGTCCGTCGTCGTCAAATCAACATCCCTTATGTCTTGAAGCTCGCCGTCTTCCATAATATATTGCCGTTTCAGAGAGAGATAGCCGTCATACGTTTCCCCTTCCGCTTCATATTCCACTTCACCAAGCCTGCCGTCATAGTAAAGGTTTGCTATCGGAGACCGCCAATCGACAATGATCGGGTCTTGCGTTTCCCTATCAAAAAGGGAGGCTTTACCAAAATAAAGAATCTCCTCTTCCTCTTTGCCGGCCCGCTTGTAGTCTATTCTTGCAAAGTAAGGCTTATGGTAGATTTTCTTGAGGCTACGAATCTCTTCTGTCGAACGCTGGAGCATGTTTGCATTGGTGAGCATGTTCAAATAACTTAAACTACTGTCTGAAAAATCAGTTCCATCCAACGCTTCTTTAAAGCTCGATTTAAAGGATTCCTCATCCAGCTCTGTTGCTTTGATGACAATGTCCATATACTTTTTGGTAAAGATAAGCCGTTCCACTTCCTGATCAAAATCAGGGTGTCTTTTCTTCATTTCTGCCAAACTCTTCACTCTCCCGAGGTTTATGTAGAGACGCAAAAAACCATGAACTAGAGTTTTTCTCCATTCATGGTAACTATCCCTTAAGGAACCTTTTCAAAGTACGCAACGGTTTTCTGTTCTTTTTTGCCGGAAAAATAATTATAACCGCTTACAAAACAATTTGCAATTTTCCATCAGATTTCATTCTTTCCCTTGTCAGCTACCATTTTTATATGTAAACTTTTATTGTTGTTAAGTTTACATATAAATTACACAGTAACATTGTTGATTGTAGTGGAAGGCGCGCAGACTCCTCGAAAATGCTAACGCATTTTCTTCGTGCGATGAAAAGCTGCGAAAGCCTTCCTTGTCCTACGGGAGGAAGGGACAGGGGAGACCCCGCAACGAAGGAAGCCACTGAAAAAGACCTTGATTTTGAAATTTTACTAAACACCGCTGTTGATTTCCGCAAATGGCTTCGCTTTCCTAGGGGCTGACGAGAGCCTCCTCGGCTACGCCTGCGGGGTCTCCACCTAGCGCTAGCTCCCTCAGGAGTCTTCGCCTTTTGCTACAATCACCAGCTAGGAATCATAAAAAACTTTACGTTATCAGTTTTTCAGTGGCTTCCAACGAAGTGAGGCTCGCGGACCGCCCGTGGAAAGCGAAGCGCCTGGAACGGATATCAACAGTTCATGTAAAAACTAATAGGAGTGATTACTTTGACTTGGAAACAGCTAGCAGAAAAAGTGGTAGACGGCTATCGTATAACACCGGAAGAAGCACTACAAATATTAAAAGAAGACGACGACAACGTATTAGAACTCATCCAATCAGCCTTTCATATCCGCAAACACTACTACGGAAAAAAAGTAAAACTAAACCTAATCATCAACGCCAAAAGCGGCTTATGCCCAGAAGATTGCGGCTACTGCTCCCAGTCCATGAAAGCCGACACTGAAATTGACAGCTATCCGCTTGTCAGCAAAAAAATTATCGTCGACGGAGCCAAAGAAGCCAAGAAGAATAAAATCGGTACCTACTGTATCGTTATGAGTGGCCGCAAGCCTACAAACCGAGATGTGGACACGGTGGTACAAGCCGTTCAGGATATAAAAAAAGATGTAGACAATATGAAAATCTGCGCATGTCTAGGGCTAGTAAACGATGCACAAGCCAAACTTCTAAAGGAAGCCGGTGTGGACCGCTTTAATCATAATATCAATACAAGTAAAGGGCATCACAGCGAGATCACCACGACTCATGATTATGATGACCGCATTCGCACACTTGAAACATTGAAAAGTGCCGGAATCTCCCCTTGTTCTGGTGTGATTTGTGGAATGGGTGAAACGCTTGAGGATATTGTAGAAATGGCATTTTCACTGAAAGAATTAGATGCCGACTCCATTCCAGTTAACTTTCTCCACCCTATAGAAGGAACGAAGCTTGCCGGCATGGATGACTTGACCCCATTAAAATGCTTGAAGATCCTAGCCATGTTCCGATTTGTGAATCCAACAAAAGAAATCAGGATTTCCGGAGGCCGCGAATACAATCTTCGTACACTTCAGAGTATGGGGCTTTACATGGCAAACTCTATCTTTGTTGGAGACTATCTGACCACTAGCGGCCAAGCATCTAACCAGGATTACCAAATGATCCAAGACCTTGGTTTTGAAATTGAAGAAAATGCATTTGAAACAGAAAGCCAGCAATTTGCAGGTGTATAAGCAGATTTCCTAGAAATGGACAGTGGAACAGCTAGTACCACTGTCCTTTTTAAACACCTATAGAGAATTTTTCATTCATTAGCGCAAGTCGGTAAGGTGACAATTCTCCTGTCATGATTTCGCTTGATACGGCAGGATCGTTATTCATAAACCTTTCTGCTTCCGTTTCATTTCTTGCCAAGAAAATAACTATTCCAAACCCGGTTTCATCCGTTTGTTCGGTTCTTCCTGCAAGAACGACCACTCCACTTTCCACATTCTTTTTCAAGTAGGAAAAATGCCGAGATACTATTGTTTTCTCCTCTTCCGTCCAACACTCCGGATCATATAATCTTTCTGGCAACCTAAGTAAATAGATATAAGTTTGCATGCTCATGGATTTCCTCACTCCTTTTCTTCCCTTAAATTTCTACAAAATTTGAGGAAATCCTTTTTTCAGTCACGTAAAAGAGGGACAGCACAAACTGTCCCTAAAAATACATTTTATCATCCGTTCACTACCGTCCCGCCGTTAATATGAATCATTTGACCGGAGACATAAGAGGAATCATCAGATGCCAAATAAACATAGGCAGGAGCTAATTCAGCCGGCTGACCGGGACGTCCCATTGGAGAATTGGTTCCGAACTCCTCCACCTGTTCACCGTCAAAGGATGCTGGAATGAGCGGAGTCCAAATGGGACCAGGAGCCACACCGTTCACCCTGATTCCACTGCCAACGATATTCTCTGACAAGGAACGCGTTAACGCTACAATTGCTCCTTTGGTTGCGGAATAGTCCATTAATACAGGCATTCCTTTATATGCCACCACAGAAGCGGTGTTGATAATGGAACTTCCTTTATCCAGATATGGCATTGCCGCCTGGATAAAATAAAAATAGGAAAAGATATTAGTCTGGAACGTACGCAACAATTGCTCTTCCGAAATATCCTCAATCTTCTCCTGCACATGCTGTTCAGCGGCATTGTTTACGAGAATATGTAATCCTCCCAGTTCTTCCGCTGTCTGCTTAACAACATCTGTGCAGAAATCCTTTTGGCCAATGTCACCGGAATACAACAGACATTTGGCGCCATATTGTTCTACGATTTGTTTTGTTTCTTTTGCATCCTCATGTTCATCAAGGTAGACAATGCTGACATTTGCTCCTTCTTTGGCATAGGCAATGGCGACTGCCCGGCCAATCCCGCTGTCGCCGCCAGTGATGATGGCATTTTTCCCTTTTAGTTTACCGCTACCCTTGTAGTTTGGGTTGTCGCAGATTGGTTCTGGAATCATATCGTTTTCATCACCAGGTTGTTTACTTTGTTCTTGTGGCGGTTGGCCCTCTGTTTGTACGGAATAAAATCGTTCTTTACTCATTTTCTTCACTCCTTTTTTTCACTATTAACACCTCTGTTGATTTCCGCAAAAGGCTTCGCTTTCCGCGGGGCGACCTTGAGCCTCCTCACAACGCTTCAGGGGTCTCAACAATGTCGCTACTCCCCCGCAGGACAAGGAATGCTTCGGCAGCGATACATCGCACGAAGAAAATGCGCAGCATTTTCGAGGAGTCTTCGCCTTTTGCTCCAATCACCAGCTGAAAATCACACTCACTTTTTTTATTTCCAAATGATAAAGAGCAGCCTTTGTTTTTCGGCTGCCCTATGGTTCTTTTCTATGGTTGTGGCACTTGTTAATTGGAGTTCGAGTTGTTTCCGCCTTTTTGGCCAATTTCTTCGAAGTGCTCTTTGCCATGTTCATTCAGCGTTTTATTACCGCCCTTTTGACCGATTTCTTCGAAGTGCTCCTGGCCATGCTCCTGCTTTGTTTTTTCTCCGCCCTTGCGTCCGCGCTCCTCATACGTCATTGTGGAACTGTTAGAGTTATTAGAGTTGTTGCTGTTATTACTATTGTTATTGTTGTTAGCCATCTTAAATCCTCTCCTTTAAGTAGTTTTTAAAAGATGCTTAAGTACTGACCTACATCCAACCGTCCACTTCACGTTCCGCCTCTTCCCTCGACTTCCCGTGGCGTTCCTGAATTTTGCCTACCAGCTTATCACGATCACCTTCAATTTGTTGAAGATCATCATCCGTGAGATTTCCCCATTTCTTCTTGGCGTCACCTTTCATCTGGTTCCACTTACCTTTCATGGTTGTCTGATTCATAATCAACATCACCTCCCACTTCAATTTGTGACATCTGATAGCTCGTCACTAGTTACTTCATTCCTCTTCCACATATTTTAAAACCTAATTTTTGGAACAAACTCTTTTTCCAACTTTTGTCCTAATCTACTCCTATAAAAACAATTAAAAAAAATATTGGTTTAACATTTTTCACGCTAGGGAATTACCTTCTGTGTAGACGTTGAAAAAAATACCAAAACTATATTAGGAGGAAAATCACATGTTATGGACAATCTTTGTTGTACTTTTAGTTCTATGGTTACTTGGTTTCGCGATGGAAATTGGCGGAGGACTGATTCACATTCTTCTAGTGCTGGCTGTATTGGCTATCGTGTTTAACCTTTTCGGAAGAAGACGTGGCGTCAGGTAACAAATAGCCAATTATTAGTAGGAGTAGCAGACGTGGCTGAAGGGTATACCAAACTTACAGCTACTATGTCAGATGTTTAGGAGGCATTTCACTATGTTATGGACAATCTTTGCAGTCTTACTTATTCTTTGGTTACTTGGATTCTCTTTTGATATCGCAGGGAACCTCATTCACATTATCCTTGTTTTAGCACTAATCGCATTAGTCTTTAACCTATTTGCTGGTCGCAGAAGGCCTTAGGTATAGAAAGTAAAGAAAAAAGCTGGAAAGAATCAGTGTTGGTCACTGAAACTTTCCAGCTTTTTTGTGTTAAGAAAATCATACTGACACCGCTGTTGATTTCCGCAAATGGCTTCGCTTTCCGCGGGGCGGCCTTGAGCCTCCTCACAACGCTTCAGGGGTCTCAACATTGCCGCTACTCCCCCGCAGGACAAGGAATGCTTCGGCAGCGATACATCGCACAAAGAAAATGCGTAGCATTTTCGAGGAGTCTTCGCCTTTTGCTCCAATCACCAGCTACGATATCTCAGCTACTCCAATATTCTCTTAGCTTCGAAGAAACGTTGGAGGCCGGTGATGATTTCGACTGCCAGAAATAGTAGGGTGGTCCAGAGGACAAATGCTGGTAATAGCATCATGAGGGTAAGTAAGATAAAGCCTTCTGTTCTTTCCGCAAGTCCGGCCTGATAGTAAAAGGACTTCATTCCCTGCTTTTCAGAAACCGCTCCAACCGTCAAAAATACCGTAATTGAAAAAATGATGGACACGCTTAATAATAATAACGCCCACTGTATTTCTGGGTAGACAAACGCCACACCGAGGATGACACTGATCTCAACCAGTCGGTCAAACGTAACATCCATCACCGTTCCCCATGGAGAAGACTTGGTTTTTCTGGCCATGGTGCCATCGACCGCATCAAGAAAGCCCGAAATCCACAAAACCAATACTGCTAGGATTGGCAGGCCAAAATAAAAAAAAGCTCCAGATGACACGCCGATACAGAATGAAATGATTGTGACTTGATTTGGTGTCAACCCGAACTTCAACAATTGCTCCGCCGTGTTTGATATCAATGGTTGTACATATTTACGGGCATGTGTATCTAGCATAAGAACCTTCCTTTATATGAGGAGTATTTTAAAAATCAATTCTTAAAATGAATGATATCCTGTTCTTTTTGAACCGTTACCCATACTTGTTGGGATAGGTCCAAATCTTCCGTTGAAGGAAGTGTGAGCTTTTGATTGAGTTCTTCCAGCTGTATATCATAAAAAAGACTGCCATGTTTTACTTTTTTCTGTACTACTGAGCCTCTATATGACTGGTAAATGGACTCTGAGTCTTTTTTCACTACCTTTAACTTTTTTGAATGAACAAACGACTTCTTACCTATCAGAAGACCATCGGAATAAAATTTTGCGACAAAGGGTGTTGACGGCTCCTCATACACATCTATCGGAGCACCAACCTGTTGGATTTTCTGCTCGGCAAATACCACAACCCTATCCCCCATCAACATCGCTTCTTCTATATCATGAGTGATAAAAAGGCTTGCAATACCTTCTTCTTTCAACAAATTTCTCACCCATATTCGTAATTCGTCCCTTTTCTCGTTATCGATACTGCTAAAAGGTTCATCCAAGAGCAATAGTTGCGGATTAGTGATCAGTGCCCTAGCCAGCGCAACCCTTTGCTGTTGTCCGCCTGAAAGCTCGAAAGGATAATTTTTTCCGTAGCCATCAAGCCCAACTTTTAATAAGAAATTTGTAGCCATCTCTTTTCGCTTGGCTTTTGACCCTTTTCTTTTAAAAGATAAACCAATCATGACATTTTCCAAAACTGTCATATGCGGAAACAAAAGGGGCTGTTGAAACATCATGACAATAGGACGCTGATTGGCGTGCATGGAGGTGATATCCTTTTGCCCCACTTTGATGGTCCCAGCTGAAACAGGTTCCAGTCCAGCAAGGCACTTCAATAAAGTGGATTTCCCGCTTCCTGAAGGACCGACAACACTGATGATTTCACCCTGATTGATTGTCAAATTCATATGACGGATGATGCTTTTCTCACCATATTTTTTGGATACGTTTTCTATCACTATTTTTTCACTCAATCTAAAAACACCCTTTTCTGATAAGGAATCACCAGTCGAAACACTAGTTCAAACCCGATCATCACACAAATAGGAAGCAATGCAAACACGATGGAAAAGCTCGCAATGACTGCTTCGTCCACTGACGACAGGAACGGAAAATATAACATAGCCAACGTCAATACGTTTCCGCCACCGATGATGGACGTGAGCGCATATTGGCTTAAGGATATAACAAAAATTAAAAACACCATACTACGGAAGCTTGGCAATAATTGCGGCAAATAAATTCTGTAGAGGATTGCCCCTTTTGTGCCTCCGAGCGAGCTTGCTTGTTCTTCCCACTTCTGTCCAAGTCTTTCAAAGCCCGATCTTAAAATTTTTATGGAATATGGTACCGTCGGAATAAGGTGAACGAGTACGACACCTAGCCACTGATCCGCCAAACCAAGTTGTATCATGGTAATATGAATACCCATCGCCACGGCGAGACTCGGGATGAGGATTGGAAGGAGAAGCACCACTTCAACCAGCGTTTTCCCCTTAAAAGAGTGAAAGGCAAGTGCCCTTGCGGCTGGTACAGCAATGACCAGGTTGAGGAGAATAACGATAATCCCAATCAAAAGCGTCATTCCAACAGCAGAGTAAAAGCGCGCATCATTTAGCAGGACGGTGAGACCTCTTCCAGAAAAAGAAGTGGGGATGATTTCCCCCCACCTCCAACCGTAGGATATACTCTTCACCAGCAATAACAGGACAGGAAAAAAGAGAACAAACGCAAAAATGATATACAATAAACTCCAGTTTCTATTCCTTCTCATCTTACATCCCGTTTCCTTTCATCAACCGGTACCTTGATCTTGAAACCAAACTTAACAGGACGATAAGCATCCCAAAGATAATCGCAGTCACTGTCATCATCACAGCAAATGATTCCGGCCTTTTACTCCAATCTCCCTGGTAAAACCACTCATAGGCAAGGACAGAGACCATTTTCGGATAGGTCGTGCCAAGTAAATAAGGCACCTCAAATGCCGCCAAGATAAAGGCAAAAACAATCAGCCCCGCTTCCATCAGCACTGGAAACAACCATGGCCACTCGACTGTTTTAAACACATGCCATTTGTTGCCGCCAAGCGTCCTCACCACATTTGGTAAATCGCGGTTTAGCTGTGCATAGACAGGGAGGAGCATAAGGACGACAAAAGGAATCTCTTTTAGCGTGTAGGTAATGATGATCCCAATCCCATAGCGGTCATTGGTCAGGACAGGAAACTGATCTGGACTATCTATGATGGACAGTTCATGGAGCAGGGTGGAAAACCAGCCAGTCTGCGAGAAAAGCAAAATCATCATATATCCCCAAACAAAATGAGGAAATAACATTGGCAGCCAAACAACGGTTCGTGCCAACTGGTTTTTCAAGGTTTCAAATAGAAATTTTGTTAGTAAAAGTCCTAATAGGAGAGACAGCGTCGTGGAAACGAAGGCAATACTGAGACTATATTTCAACGATTGCAGGAATGCCTCGTTTCCGAATATTTTTTCATATGCATCCAGCGAAAAACCGTTCAAGGTTGTCACACTCTCCTGTGCCGCCATAAAAAGTCCATACACGACAAGGCAGAATGTAAAAAGAAAAGCCGGAAGGAGTGCAAGACTCCAGCTATTGCTTTTGAACCACTTCATTGACCCAATGCTCCTTCAACCAGTTCACATATTCCGCATCCACTTCCGGTAACAGGCTTTCGCTTAATTTTTCCGGGGATAGGACAGAAGCTCCGCGATCCATGTCAGCCAGCTTTTCTTTCGCCTCTTCTGGCAGCTTTGTCGGATCCAGTGCCATATTTTCACCCCAATAAGTGGATTCGTATTTGGCAAGCTGGGCATCTGGGGACATCAAGAAATCAATGGCCGCCATCGCCCCTGCTTTATTTGGGCTGTTAAACGGGATGGCCAGGAAGTGCGTATTTCCGATAGAACCTGAATCTAATACAAAGGATTTCGTACTTTCAGGGAATACGCCGTCCTTGATAAGACTTTCCGCTCTCGCCTCGTTATAACCCATCGTCATCCACACTTCCCCTTGGCTATAAAGGCGATCCAGATCCGTTAGAGTTGCCGGGTAGGTTTCGCCATTTCTCCATAGGGAGGGTTGGATTTCACGGAGGTAGTTCCAGAGGACGTCTTCGTGTTCCGCTAAAATCTCTTCATTGTAGGCGTCTTCTAATAATTTCTCCGGGCCGCCGACCGCATCATACAGGACATGCCTTAAGAACGCGTTACCTGTAAAATCATTTGCCTCGGGGTATGTGAACTTTCCTGGATTTTCTTTTATCCAAGCTTTTAGCTCTTCTAAGTTTGCTGGCGGGGTCTGTACTTTTTCTTCGTCATAGAGGAAAACGAACTGCACTTTCCCCCATGGTGCCTCCAGTCCTTCTACTTCTGTACCGAAATCGTATTGGACGTCGAGGCTCTCTGTGTCTACATAGTTTTGGTAATTCGGGAGTTTTTCACGGAATGGTCCGTAAAGAAGTTCAAACTCTTTGGCATTCTTGAAGTTCTCCCCGTTTATCCAGATAATATCGATGGTCCCTTCTTCTTTGTTTGCACGCTTTTCCGTCGAAAGTTTTTGCAGGATTTCATTCGTATCCATCGGGACTCGCTCTAGTTCGATGTTATGGGTTTCTTTTAGATTTGGTGCGACCCATTCATCCATGTAGCGGTTGATTCCTTCATCTCCGCCCCACATGAAAATTCGGACCGTGGAGCCTTCAGCGAGGTCAGTGATGTCGCTCCACTCTTTTTCTTTTAGTTCTTCGCCGGCAGTGTCGCTGTTATTTGAGTTTGTGTTCGAGCAGCCAGCTGCGGCAATTAATAGAACGATTATTATTGATACTACCAGTAACCTAATCCTGAACACGGGCTTCCCTCTTCTCTCTTTATCGAATCTATCTCTATCTATATATAACACTATCCTCTTATACTTTAAAATGTTGGTATGTTTGTGGTGGGTTTAGGTTCTTTAGGAACCTAACGTTTTTGGTGGAGATTTGGATCACTTTTGGGGTAACTTTTTGGTGGGAGGGCTTATGGACGAGGGGCAAGCGGAATGATTTTACTTCCATTTCAGGCAAATGTCCGAAGATTTTCATTTTTTGACCGAAGTTTTGGAGTTTTTGACCGAAGTTTTGACAAAAGTGACCGAAGATTTCCGGAATTTGACCGAACGAATTTTTCAGATGACCGAACGTCTCGAAATGTTGACCGAACCCCGCAGTGTAAATGTCCGAACCCTAACAAAAAACAGGTTAAGTTGTCCAAAGCTCCCACTTAATTGACCGAACGGTTTAAAAGCATCAAAAAACACTTAAAAATCATCTAAAAAAACGCACAGATTAACTCGCCAAAAGAATCAATCCATGCGTCCATCTATCAGAAGAGACCCATCTTATTTCGTCAATGCATCCGTCAACACAGGAACAACTTGCTTCTTACGGGATACAACACCCTTCAATAAAGCTGTGTTATTTTCAAGAGTTACATTGTACGCTTTCTCCACAACTGGCGCCTGGGAACCAAGTGCAAGTGCAACAGAATCATTTTCTAAAATATCCGTCACGACAAGTAAGAACAAATCTAAGTCCTTATCCGCAACATTAGCAGTGATTACTGCTTCCAACTCTTCTTGTTTTGCAAGAACGTCATTTGTGTCAACCGTGTTTACTTGCGCGATTTCCACTTTGTAGTTGCCCATTTGGAATTCTTTCGCATCTAAAGAGATAAGCTGTTCTACTGTTTTGTCGCTAAGGTCCGCTCCGGCTTTTAGCATGGCAAGACCGTACTCTTCTGCATTCACTCCTGCGATTGCAGCAAGTTCTTTTGCAGCTTGCACATCTTGCTCCGTGCAAGTTGGAGATTTGAACAATAGAGAATCAGAAATGATGGCAGAAAGCATTAAACCAGCAACTGGCTTAGAGATTTCCACACCATTTTCCTTGTATAGCTTGTTTAAGATTGTCGCAGTGCAACCAACAGGCTCTGCACGGTAGTATAAAGGATCAGCCGTTTCAAAATTTGCGATTCGGTGGTGATCGATTACTTCCAACACGCGAACTTGATCGATGTCACTTACGCTTTGTTGGCGCTCGTTGTGGTCGACCAAAATTACTTCCTTCACTTCATTTGCAACAGTTTCTACTAAACGCGGCACTTCGCTTTTGAATTCTTTTAACGCATATTCCGTTTCACCGTTTAATTCACCTAGACGAACAGGCTCCGCGTCCATGCCTAATTGCTTTTTCAACTCTGCATAAGCAATTGCCGAGCAGATGGAATCTGTATCTGGGTTTTTATGTCCTAGTACTAAAACTTTTGTCATGAGTACTCTCCTTGCGTATATGTTTTATCGAGCTAATTGTGCTAACTCTTCCACTTTGTATATTACCTTAAAATTTCTTCTGATTCAAAATGAAATTATGTTCCTCTACTAAAGGCAGGAACTTTTTTACTATTTTTTGTTTTATGTTTGCCTTTACGAATTCTCTCTTCCTTTTACATAGCCATAATTTCACGAAAATAGTACCACAAAATCATTCTGAAGCTCTCATCAAGGGGAATACTATCCAATTTAAAAAAACTGAATATTCTTATAAGAATTTGAACCTTTATTACCTCTTTCTTACAATTAATGTACGGAATATCTTTAGCTTTCCGAAATACTAGTTTGCTAGGAGGAACAAAGTTGAAAAAGAACTTTCTCGTAAAAACTTCTATTGCAGGGATGCTCGTCTTTTCTGCTATGGCCCCTATGACGTTTGCCCATGACAGATTAGATGAAACTGGTTTATTAAAAGGGGAACGGACACTGTATGATGATTTAGCAGTCCCCCAACTTTACGGCAGTAAAAACCTGAAACACCTTAAAGAAGTGGCTGCACCTGAAATGAGAGTAATTAGAGAAGATGGCAAACAGAATACTTTTGCAGATGTATATTCCCATAAAGGCTATGCCTATGTAGGAACCCACACCCGAAACGGAGCAAATGGCGGAGTGCGGGTATTTGATTTAAAAGATCCAGCCAACCCTAAGGAGATTTCCGTGTTTGCACATGACGCTATCCCTGGAACATGGCAGGAGAAAGTTATTGTAAAATCCGTTAGTACACCTGACTTTAAAGGTGACCTTGCTGTGGTCAGCGTGCAGCAATTGAACCGAAATAACCCCAATTCTAAGGGCGGTTTCCTTTTATATGATGTGACAAATCCAGCTGAGCCGGTAAAGCTTGGATTCTGGGAAGTGACAAAACAGACGACAGGTACCCATGAATTGTATTTGACCACCCAAGGCAATCGCGCATTGGTGCTTGCCGCAAGTCCTTATGCAGATTATTATAGCCATGGTGAGTCCCGTGATTTCCAGGTGGTGGATGTCTCTAATCCAGCTGAGCCGACAACCCTTTGGCAGTTTGATCCTAGGGAGCTTCCAGAAGTAGCAGAAGACTTTAACGGCTATCACTGGCAATCACCTGATGGCAAGACCCGCCCTGTATTCAATCATAGCGCCATTGCTGATGAAAACGGCCGCTATGCATATGTATCCATGTGGGACCTGGGAACGGTCATTTTTGATTTGAAAGATCCGGAAAACCCTGAATACCTTGGACGTACTGATTTTGCTGCGGATCAACAAGGCTCTGCCCATTCAGCTGCACTGGCAAAAGGCGGGAAGATTCTCATTGAGACGCGTGAAGTGTATCAGCCTTTAAAATCAGGTTTTGAAGCTGCATTCGGATATACACGCATTTTCGATATTAAAGATAAGACAAATCCAGTCTTATTGAGCGAATTCAAAACAGACCTAACTCATGATATTCCTGAAGGTGCGCCACCTACCTATGCGACGTTCTCCAAAACGGTGCATGATCCAAAAGTTCACGGAAACACATTATATTTGAGCTATTATGCTGGCGGGGTCGTTGCTGTAGATATCACTGATCCAAGTGAACCGACAGAGGTTGGCAGATATACCCCTGAGCGATCTGATGTATGGGGTGTATTTGTAGACAGAAACTATGTCCTTGCTTCCGATATTGGGTCCGGATTAAAGGTATTATTGAAAAATAACAGCAATAAGTCGGATAAATTTGTAGAATAGTAGGAAGAAAGCGTCGAATCAAATGAGATTCGTCGCTTTTCTTGTTGAATGGGAGTTGATTGGACCGAGTAGGAGCGAGCTGATGCCATATTGGGCCAAGTTCGTGCCGAAACGTGGCAACCTCGTGCCAAAATCCCTCCTCCGTCCTCCCTCATCACCGCTCTTCTTTTCCAATGAAAAATTCCCCAAAACACAAAAAAGGAACGCCTCCACTGAATGAAGACGCTCCCGTTTTTCCAATTGTTGTACTTAATCCAGTTGCCCAACAGCCGTATCTTCAGTCACTCTATGTTGCTGACCACGTCCTTCCAAACAAGGCTCAACCGTTCGCGCTTCCTGGCTCTCTTTTTCATTCGTCAGCACCAATATTCTGCCGTTCTCTACATCGGTTGCATACATTGGCGCATCTCTGTCTGAGAGCCCTAGCTCAAGCAGCTTGTTGCCCACTCCTCTTGGTGCCTGTGCCTCATCTGGCAAGAAAAGCTTGTCGACCATCGAATCGTCTTCTTCTGAAGTAATGTGTTCTACCCTCGTGCCTGTGGGGTAATCCGAACCAATTTCATCGCCAAGCGCAACCACGACAATTTCTTCTGCACGGTATCCCTGGACAATCAATCCTTCTACTACATTTCTAGCTTTTTTCTCTGTATCATATACACCTAATATCGTTTTTTTCATTAATGTTTCCTCCTAGGAAAGAATAGTTCTTTTCTCTATACATTCCCCTGTGGAAGCAGTTGAAACACACTTACATAATTTGCCTGTAACTTATCCGAATTGGGCATGATGCAATCTGCTATAGATTCCTTCCGCCTCAATCAGTTCCTCATGTCTGCCTTGTTCTGCAATTCCATCTTTTGTTACAACCATAATACGGTCTGCATTTTTGATGGTGGCAAGGCGGTGGGCGATGACCAGCGTTGTCCGGTCTTTGGAAAGCTCCGTCAACGACCCTTGGATAGCTCGTTCCGTTTCCGTATCAAGTGCGGACGTCGCTTCATCTAAAATAAGGATCGGTGGGTTCTTCAGGAAGATCCTTGAAATGGCAAGGCGCTGCTTTTGACCGCCAGACAATTTCACTCCACGCTCCCCAATGACGGTATCAAGTCCCTGTGGTTGTGTGGAGATGAATTCATCCAGCTGGGAACGTCTTGCTGCCTCCATAATTTCCTCATCTGTCGCATCAAGTTTCCCGTAAGCAATATTTTCTCGGATGGTTCCGGAAAAAAGAAACACATCCTGCTGCACGATACCTATTTGGCTCCGCAAGGATTCGAGCGTCAATTCGCGCGTATCATAGCCATCAATGAGGATGCTGCCTTCCTCTAATTCATAGAATCTAGGCAAAAGACTGCAGAGTGTTGTTTTTCCTGCTCCTGAAGGCCCAACAATCGCAACCGTTTCTCCCGCACGGACTGTAAGATTGATATTTTTCAACACCCGCTCGTTACCCCCATAACCAAACGATACATTTCGGTAGTGGATTTCCCCTTCGAGATCTGCATGGACCGCACCAGGGGCGTCTGCAATATCCGGTTCCGTATCCATGATTTCTGTATACCGTTTGAATCCCGCAATCCCCTTTGGATAGCTCTCAATTACCGCATTTATTTTCTGGATAGGTCCTAGTAATATATTGGACAGAAGAATGAATGCAACAAACTCCCCGTAGCTAAGCTCCCCGCGGATAACGAAGAAAGTGCCAAATAAGAGTGTAAATAATGTGACTAGACGCATCAGCATATAGTTAGCTGTGACATTTTGAGCCATGATCTTATAAGAAGCGAGTTTCGTAGAACGATAGCTTTCATTGTTCACGGCAAATTGCTTCTGTTCGTGTTTTTCATTCGCAAAAGCCTGCACCACCCGGATTCCTCCGATGCTATCCTCCACTCTTGCATTAATTTCAGCCACGTCACTGAACATTCTGCGGAACGTACGTGTCATTTTCTTGTTAAAATGGATGGCAAGAATCATTAGTAGGGGAATGACAAAGAAGGATAGAATGGCAAGCTTCCAGTTGATGGTGAGCATGATGAAAAACGCCCCTATAAGCGTCATCAAGGCCACAAACACATCCTCAGGTCCGTGGTGGGCAACTTCTCCGATCTCCTCTAAATCCTTGGTTAGCCTAGAGATAGAATGCCCTGTTTTATTGTTGTCATAATAACCGAATGAAAGCTTCTGCATGTGCTGAAATAACTTTCTGCGCATGTCGGTTTCAATATTGATCCCGAGCATATGCCCCCAATAGGTCACTACATAATGAAGCCCTGTGTTGATGGCATAGATGGCAAGCAACCCGATGCACGCCCAGACGATAAGTGTCCAATTTTCCTGTGGCAAAAGCCTATCAATTACCTGATTTACTGCAACCGGAAATGCAAGTTCCAACAAACCTACCAAAACGGCGCAGGAAAAATCCAAAATAAACAGCCACTTATATGGCTTATAATACGAGAAAAACCGTCGTACCAATGCTTCCACACCCTTTTTTATTTGTTATGTATCTTGCTTACTTTTATTTCGACCCTCTAATGAAAATGATTATCATTTAAATTCTACTATACTACCCTTTGCTGATGCACGTCAATGGAATTTATATTAGGATGGGACCTCATTGTGATGAACGAAGCAACTCCAAGAAGCGAAGAAGATTATTTTTGGAAAGGTCTTTAGCAAATTAAGCTATTATTGATTTTAAGTAAAAAGTGATGGAAATGAGCTACTTTTGTGGTGTGAAAAACCGTTCGGACAACTTTCCCAATGGTTCAGACATTTTATTACCTTTTTTGGTGGGGGTTCGGACATTTACAGGGGGATGTTCGGTCAAAGATTTTGGGCCTTCGGTCACTTGAAAAATTCGTTCGGTCAAATTCCTGAAAACTTCGGTCAACTTTGGAAGATCTTCGGTCAAGTTCGCAAAATCTTCGGTCAAGTTTTCAAAAACTTCGGACATTTGACCTAGCATCCCTATTAATCAATGAAAAAAGCTGCCCAAGGGAACTCTCCCCGGACAGCCAGACTTTAAAAACCACTAACCTACATAAACACGCTCTTCTCAATCTCTTTCATCTCATAAAAATACCCCTGCAACCTCATCAACTCATCAAATGCCCCTGCTTCCACCACACGGCCATTCTCCATCACAATGATTTGATCCATCTTCTCAAGGCCCGTCAAACGATGACTCACCAGCACCAATGTATCCTCAGAGGCCAACTCAAAAAGCTTCTCAATAATTGCCGCTTCTGTAATAGCATCCACGGAGGAAGTCGGCTCATCCAAGAGCCACAAACGTTCTGCCTTCAACAACGCACGTGCTATTGCAAGGCGCTGTTTCTCCCCGCCGGAAAGGTTCTCTCCTTTTTCCAGCACTTCGTCATCCAAAGAAAAACCGTCGAGTTTCACCGCACCTAATGCCTTCAACATCTCTTCATCACTCAATCCATCTTTGGCAAGCGCAAGATTCTCCCTAACAGTACCGTAGAAAAAGTGATTTTCCTGCAAAACGACATTCGCCTTACTCCACAAGTCCTCCTGCTCCACTGCAGCATAGTCCCACTGGTCCAACGAAACCAAACCATCCTCTGCCTCATAAATTTTCAGCAGCAACTGCAACAACGTAGATTTTCCAGAACCACTCGGCCCAACAATCGCTGTTTTAGAACCAGCAGGTAAACTGATATTCACCCCATCCAGCGTCAAACGGGATTCTCCCGGATAGCGGAAGCGGACATCCTTCATCTCAAAAGAAAATACCTGCTGTTCAGGTAGTTCCACAGTCGCATCAGCAGACACGCCACTTACAACCTGCTCACCTTCGACCACCTCATCCAACCTTACCGCTGCCCGTCTACTCTCCTCATAATGGTTCGGGAAAACAGCCATCGGCGCGGCATTTTCAAACACAGTCAAGGAAATCATCACAAGCATCGCCAGGAACAGTCCATCAAACTGTCCTTCCACCGTCAGATATGCGCCAAGTGCAAGCAAAGTCCACGAAACAAGCAACGTAATAAACGTATTCACCGATTGATTGAACATCTCCTGTTTTCCTTCACGTTCCTGCTCACTGACATAAGAATCCGCAGCATCTGCAAGCAACTTCTCCTTTACAGCAAGTTGCTGATAGATTTTCAAGTCACGGAAACCGTAGAACAGTTCTGTCACCTCTGTAGAAAGTAACCCTCTCTCTTCTCTCACACGACTCTGCAATCGTCGTTGTCCCACTGCAAAGATTGCCGGCACCACAAAGCCTGTCAAAATTAACCCGACGAACATCACCAATGCCAGATAAATGGAGAAAAAGGAAATGAAAAATATTGTACTCAAAAAGACGAGCACCAGCACTACCGGTGGGTAGAACACACGTAGAAAGAAGTTCTGTAAGCTTTCTACGTCTCCCACAATTCGCGCAAGCAAGTCACCGCTGCGGTATTTCTGAAAGATCTGAGGTGCAAGCGGCTCAATTTTTTTATAAAAAGAAACACGTAAATTACTTAATATCGTAAAAGTTGCCCTATGCGAATACAAGCGCTCGCCGTAACGGCTGAATGCCCGAGCGAAACCAAAGAGTTTCAACACTGCAATCATTACGGTCAAGGTATAAATCGGCGGAGCCAGGGCCGCTTTGGAAATAAGATAACCGCTGGAGGCAAAGAGCCCCACAGCCGTAATCCCTGCTGAGAATCCGAGCAAAATGGATAGAAGTATGTCCTTTTTCTCCACCATGACCAGCTTTACAACATGTGCTAATTCTCTCATCCTGCGCTCCCTCCTTGCTGAACAGACACCATTTCACGGTAAGCCGGCACTGTTTCGAACAGCTCCTCATGCGTTCCTTGGGCAATCAACGCGCCTGATTCAAGCAGTAAAATAGAGTCCGCCTGTTTAATTGTGTGCAATCTATGCGCAACCGTAATAACTGTCGACGTTTTGGCCAGCTCCTTCATAGAAGCCTGCAAAATCCGCTCTGTCTGCAGATCCAGTCCTGTAGTCGGTTCGTCAAACAGGATGACTGTTGGTTTTTTCAAAAAAGCCCGCGCCAACGCCAATCGTTGCTTTTCCCCGCCAGATAAACCTCTCCCAGCTTCTCCAATCTTCGTTCCGAAACCTTCTGGTAAAGATTCAATTAACGGCAAAATACCCGCTTTCTCCGCAGCACTTCTTATCTCATCTTGTGTTGCTTCCGCTTTCCCACCAATCGCAATGTTATCGGCAATCGTTCCGGAAAAAAGATACGGATTTTGCGAAATATAGCTTACTCGGTCAAACCACTCTTTTTCCTTGTATTCAAATAATGGCTTTCCGTCCACCAGCACTTCCCCTTCTGTCGGGCGAATCAACCCTGCCATCAGATTGAGCAGTGTTGATTTTCCGGCACCACTTCTACCAATCAAAGCAAGCTGCGTATAAGGCTGGATATCCACTGTTATATTTTCTATAGCAAAGCCTTGGTTCTCATAACGAAAGCCTAGGTTTTTCAACTGTAAAGCAGGAGGACCCTGCTCCTTTTGAAGAGAAGAGTTTCCCCATTCAATAGGATTCTCCTCTTCTGCCAGCTCATCTGTCACCTTTTTCGCGGCTCCCATGCTTCCACGCCCCGTATGAAAGGCGCTTCCAAGCTCTTTCAAGTAAAGGTAGAACTCAGGTGCCAATACTAATACAAAAAAGGCAGTAAAGAACGTAACATTTTCAAAAACAACAAGCTGCAAACCGACTTCAAGCGCGATCAATCCAATGGCAAGCATCGAAATGAATTCCAGCATTAACGAGGACAAAAATGCGATTCTCAACACTTCCATCGTTGCATCTCGGAAGCTTAAGCTGCTGTTTTCAATTGTTTCCTGCTGCTTGGCTGAGCAACCAAAAAGCTTTAACGTCGTGAGCCCCTGCAAAGTATCAAGAAACGTTCCGGAGAAAGCATTCAGTTTATCCATCTGCTCTTCTGATTTTTTCTTTGTCTTCAAGCCTACCACAATCATGAAAATGGGAATGAACGGCGCCGTAATCAGGATAATCAAACCTGTATTCACATGCTGGCTGAATGCCGCAATCAAGATCATAATCGGGATGATACTCGATTGGATGACCTGTGGCACATACCTGCTGAAATATGGATCGATTTCATCCACCGTATCCATCATCACGCTCACCTTTTGACCGGACTGGCCCTTATGAGAAGCTTGAACCGGACTGTTGGAAAATTTCTTCAGCAACGCAATCCGAAAATCTCGTTTCACTTTGGCAGCAAGCCTCACACCTGTGAGACCGCTCCAATAAGTCAAAGCCGCTCGAGCAGCCAATACAACTAGAAGGCCACCTAGAAATGGCAGGATCTCTTGAAAAGTGTGGCCTCGCAGGAACACCCGGTCCACGATGGTCACAAAGAAATATGCCTGCCCAATGACTGTCGCCCCTGTCAGAATGGCAATGAGAATCAAGGTCATCCTTGTCCCTCTATGTGATTTTGCGATTGTTTTTAAGTCCGTCATTATGTTAAATCCCTCTTTTCTGTTAGTGAAAATCGGATTAGGATAGCAAGTTAGTGAAAAGTTTCACATACTTTATAGTTAACATTATATAACATGCTCGGTGTAATTTCCTCTTTTGGGATTGACCATTTTATGACAAAAAAATCTTTGCACTCTTAACTTCTACCCCACTCCTTTACCGCATAAAATAATTCATCCAGAAAAAAACATTGCATTTCACCCAGACCTGTTGTAAATTAGTAAAATAATTAAATTGTTCTGATAATTAAATAGTGAACTTTCTTATCCAGAGAGGTTGAGGGAATGGCCCGAAGACACCTCAGCAACCAGCAACGCCTGATAAAAGGGACGTTGAAAAGGTGCTAATTCCAGCAAGCTGTGATGCTTGCAGAGATGAGAAGAATGTACTTTTCGATAAAAGTCTTCTTCTTATAGAAGGCTTTTTCTTTTTATCCAATAAAGCATTAAAGCCTCTCTCCCTCTGGAAGAATTGATTGTCACTTACCATATAGGAGGCCTTTTCATGTATAAAACGGAAACGAAGCTTGCGCAAATTGGAAATCGTTCGGAAACTGCCACTGGAACCGTGAATCCACCTGTTTATTTTTCCACCGCCTATCGCCATGAAGGCATCGGACAATCGACGGGCTATGACTATACAAGAACCGGCAATCCTACGCGACATGTGTTGGAAAAGGCAATTGCAGATTTAGAGGGCGGAGACCAAGGGTTTGCCTGTAGCTCCGGCATGGCTGCAATTATGACCATTCTATCCCTCTTTAAATCTGGTGACCACCTGATCGTATGTAAAGACCTGTACGGCGGCACGTACCGTCTTTTTGAAGAAGGCTATAAAAAATGGGGACTGTGTTGTAGCTATGTGGACACGACCGATCTTTCAGAAATTGAAAAAGCCATTACTTCACAGACGAAGGCTATTTTTGTGGAGACTCCAACCAATCCCCTAATGGTAGAAACAGACATAGAAGCGGTCTCTGAGCTCGCAAAGGCACATGGACTCCTTTTGATCTGTGACAATACGTTCTACACTCCAGTTCTATTAAACCCCATAAAATTAGGCGCGGACATTGTCATTCATAGTGCTACCAAATATCTTGGCGGCCATAATGATGTGCTTGCAGGGCTAATCGTCGCCAAAGGCCCGGAGCTTTGTGAATCACTGTCGCTTCACCATAACGCGGCAGGTGCGGTACTCAGTCCGTTCGACTCGTGGCTGTTGATCCGCGGCATGAAAACCTTGTCGCTTCGCATGGATAGGCATGAAAAGAATGCAAAACGAATCGCGGAATACTTGAATCAGCATGACTCCATCACGGACGTACTGTATCCAGGTAGAGGCGGCATGCTCTCTTTTCGCATCCAAGACGAAGCATGGGTCAATCCCTTACTTCAAAACTTGAACCTTATCACTTTTGCCGAAAGTCTTGGCGGCGTGGAAAGCTTCATTACTTATCCTGCCACCCAAACGCATGCGGACATTCCAGAAAAGATTCGCATGGAAACCGGCGTATGCAACAGATTGTTACGCTTTTCGGTCGGCATTGAAGACGCAGAAGACTTGATTCAAGACTTAGAGGCGGCGCTGAAAGCTGCTTCCATTCAAAAGGAGGTCCTATCATGAGCCATTCTTTTCAAACGAAGCTGTTACACAACCGCCATAAGTTTGATAAAAGTAACGGAGCGGTGAGCGTGCCCATACAACATGCCTCCACTTTTCATCAGCCTGATATCGATTCCTTTGGCAAATATGATTATGGACGCTCCGCCAATCCGACCCGGGAAGCACTCGAAGAAACAATTGCCCACCTAGAGGAAGGAACGAGAGGCTTTGCTTTTTCATCCGGCATGGCTGCTATCTCTACTGCTTTCCTCCTTCTTTCACAAGGAGATCATGTCCTAATCTCAGAAGACGTTTACGGGGGAACCTACCGAATGGTTTCAGAGGTTCTTACCCGCTACGGCGTGGAGCACACTTTTGTAGATATGACCAATTTGGAAAAAGTGAAAGCAGCCATCCAAGCCAACACGAAACTGTTTTACGTAGAAACACCATCCAACCCATTGTTAAAAGTAACAGACATCACGGCTGTGTCTACCCTCGCTAAATCAGTCGGTGCTTGGACATTCGTCGACAACACCTTCTTGACGCCAGCCTTGCAAAAGCCGCTGGAGCTTGGCGCAGATCTCGTCCTGCATAGTGCAACGAAATTTCTGTCCGGACATAGTGATGTCGTGGCAGGCCTTGCCGTTGCGAAGGATCCTGTGCTTGCCGACCGTTTAGCCTTTTTGCAAAATTCTTTCGGCGCAGTGCTTGGTGTCCAGGATGCATGGCTGGTACTAAGAGGGCTAAAAACGTTACATGTACGGCTGGAGCAGTCACAAAAATCAGCTTACAAGATTGCAAGTTACCTAGAAAAACACCCTGCCGTTAAAAAGGTTTATTTTCCAGGATTGACGACACACCCTGGCTTCACCCTTCAACACAGACAGGCGCAGGGACCTGGAGCTGTTCTTTCTTTTGAACTGCACAGCGAGGAGGATTTAAGGAAGTTTGTCGGCAAGGTCGAAATTCCGGTATTTGCTGTAAGCTTAGGAGCCGTAGAATCGATTCTTTCCTTCCCGGCGAAAATGTCCCATGCAGCGATGCCGGAAGCGGAAAGATTAAAACGCGGCATCTCCGACTCCCTACTCCGCCTGTCTGTAGGACTTGAAAGTGCGGAGGATTTAATAGAAGACTTTGAACAGGCATTTCAGCATAGCAGTACAGGAGCAAGTGAAAACCAAGAGCAACGGAGGGTCATTCATGGGAATCTTAGATAGTTTAGCGCAAGACAAAATTTTAATTGCAGACGGTGCGATGGGGACCCTCCTCTATTCCTACGGCTCTGATTGTTGCTTTGAGGAATTGAACTTGTCGCACCCAAACCAAATTTATAATATTCACCAGGCTTATTTGAATGCCGGTGCCAACCTTATCCAGACTAATACGTATGCGGCGAACTACCACAAGCTTGAGCGCTATGGCTTGCAGGATCAGGTGAAGGAAATAAACAGTGCGGCGGTGAGGCTAGCGAAAAAAGCTGTGGCGAATCACCCTGATGCTCATGTGGTTGGTACAATCGGGGGTATCCGCGCCATCAAGCCGGAAGCCATTCCGCTTGAAGAAATCAAACGCACCTTCCGTGAGCAGCTTTATTGCTTGCTGCTTGAAGGGGTGGATGGTATTTTACTAGAAACCTTCTATGACCTGGAGGAATTAGAAACGGTCCTGCAGATTGCTAGAAAAGAAACAGATCTGCCCATCATTGCACAAGTGTCTCTCCAAGAAGTTGGATACTTGCAGAACCGCGTGCATATCACGGATGCCTTGAACCGCTTGGAGTCACTTGGCGCAGACATCGTCGGGTTAAACTGCCGCCTTGGCCCATATCATATGATTTCCACACTGGAAGAGGTAGAGATTCCAAAGACTGCCTACCTTTCCGCTTACCCCAATGCAAGTCTTCCCTCCTATGTGGACGGAAAACTAGAGTATGACAGCGACGCGGAATATTTTAAAGAAACTGCATTAGCCTTTCGAGATCAGGGCGTAAGATTATTAGGTGGCTGCTGCGGAACGACGCCGGCTCATATACAAGCCTTTTCCCAAGCACTACAGGACGTGGCCCCTGTTAAAGAAAAACAAGTAAAACGGAAAGAAAGAACCATTATCATCCCTTCAAAAAAGAAGGAAGTGCCAACACCGCTTTTTGAAAAAGCCAAAAAAGAACGGTCCGTCATCGTGGAACTCGATCCTCCACGCAAATTGAACACAGATAAATTCATGGCTGGTGCGCAAGCCTTGAAGGACGCAGGCATTGATGCATTGACCCTTGCAGACAATTCCCTTGCTTCCCCAAGAGTCTGCAACACCGCACTAGGATCCATTGTGAAATCAGATATTGGCTTGCGTCCGCTAATCCATATTACCTGTCGCGACCGCAATCTTATCGGTTTGCAATCACACTTGATGGGACTCCATCAACTCGGCATCCATGACGTGTTGGCAGTCACTGGCGATCCAACGAAGGTTGGTGATTTTCCAGGTGCCTCCTCTGTCTATGATGTCACATCGTTTGGTCTCATCAATATGATCAAACAGTTTAACCAAGGTGTCTCCCTTACCGGTAAAGAACTTGGCGAGCGCACCAGTTTCTCAGTCGGCGCTGCCTTCAACCCCAATGTTCGCGTTATTGATAAGGCCATCGAACGACTGGAGAAAAAAATAGACGCTGGTGCAGATTATTTCATCAGTCAGCCAGTCTTTTCAGAAGAAAAATTACTCGAAGTCTATCAAGCTACTAAACATATTGATGCCCCTATTTATATTGGGATTATGCCTCTCACAAGCAGTAGAAACGCTAACTTCCTTCACCATGAGGTGCCGGGGATCAAGCTGACACCGCATGTTCTTGAGGCGATGAATCGTCACCAAAATGATCCACAGCAGGCAAGTATTGAGGGGTTGAACATTGCGAAGGGGCTACTTGATGCCGCACTTGAACTATTCAATGGCATCTACCTGATCACCCCGTTCATGCGTTATGAACTGACAGTAGAGCTTGCCAATCATGCAAAAAAATACGGTCCGTTCCATTCATCCAGGAGGGTTCAAAATGTCTAAACCTATCACATTACTTGAACAGCAGCTACAAAAGAAAATACTGATCATGGACGGCGCAATGGGAACGATGCTGCAGCAGGCAAACCTTACGCCAGACGATTTTGGCGGCGAAGAGTTTGACGGCTGTAACGAGAACCTAAACATTACCGCACCCCATGTAATCGAGCGCATCCATGTGGAATATTTGAACGCCGGTGCCGATATCGTGGAGACAAATACGTTCGGCGGAACAGATCTTGTGCTTGATGAGTATGAGCTTGGCTTTAAGGCTTATGAGATTAATAGGCTTGGAGCGGAAATTGCCAAGCGTGCGACCTCTCAAGTGTCCACACCGGAGTGGCCACGCTTTGTGGCAGGGTCCATCGGTCCTACTACGAAAACACTGAGCGTGACGGGCGGAACGACTTTTGATGCCCTGACAGATTCCTATGAGGAACAGGCCCGCGGGTTATTAGATGGCGGCTCTGATTGTCTTTTAGTAGAGACGAGCCAAGATTTATTGAACGTGAAATGCGCCTTCCTTGGAATTCAGCGTGCTTTTGAAAAGACCGGCATCACGGTTCCTGTCATCATCTCCGGAACCATCGAACCGATGGGAACCACCCTTGCAGGTCAGGCAATCGATGCCTTCTATGTTTCTGTGGAGCACATGAAGCCACTTGCAGTCGGATTGAACTGCGCGACAGGCCCGGAATTCATGCAGGACCATATCCGGACGCTTTCTAACCTCTCAAAAAGTGCGGTCAGCTGCTACCCAAATGCAGGCCTCCCGGATGAAGAAGGTCACTACCACGAAACACCTCAGTCCCTTGCCACTAAGCTTGCAGGCTTTGCCGAACAAGGCTGGCTGAACATCGTCGGAGGCTGCTGCGGGACGACCCCGGACCATATTCGCGCGATTGCGGATGTGATGAAGGGTTATAAGCCACGTGCTTCTGCTTCTGTTGCAGCCCACCATAGCGTTTCCGGGATTGAGTCATTCATTTATGACGACCCTTCCCTTCGCCCAATCATGGTCGGGGAGCGCACCAATGTCATCGGCTCTCGAAAATTTAAGAGACTGATTGCAGAGAAAAAATTTGAAGAGGCAGCAGAAGTTGCCCGTGCCCAAGTTAAAGGTGGCGCCCACGTTATCGACATCTGCCTTGCCGACCCAGACCGCGATGAGCTGGAAGACATGAAAGCTTTCGTGCAAGAGGTCGTAAAAAAAGTGAAGGTTCCGCTTGTCATCGACTCCACCGACGAAAAGGTCATCGAGGCAGCGTTGAAATACTCACAAGGAAAAGCGATCATCAACTCCATTAACCTAGAGGACGGTGAAGAGCGCTTTGAAGCGATTATTCCGTTGGTTCATAAATACGGGGCCGCCCTTGTCGTCGGTACCATTGACGAAGAAGGAATGGGCGTTAGCGCTGAACGCAAGCTTGAGATTGCACAGAGGTCCTATGACCTTTTGGTAAACAAGTACAAGGTTTCCCCAACCGACATTATATTCGATCCGCTTGTTTTCCCTGTCGGTACCGGTGACGAGCAATATATCGGTTCTGCCAATGCGACTGTAGAGGGAATTCGTTTAATAAAAGAACATTTCCCTTCCTGTTTGACGATACTCGGCGTTAGCAATGTTTCTTTCGGGCTCCCACCTGTAGGCCGTGAAGTGCTAAATGCTGTGTATCTCTATCACTGCACACAGGCAGGCCTGGACTATGCGATTGTGAACACAGAGAAGCTGGAGCGTTTTGCCTCCATCCCAGATGAAGAGGTAGAGATGGCGGAAAAATTACTGTTTAAAACAACCGATGAGTCGTTGGCGGTGTTCACGGAGTTTTACCGTGGCAAAAAGAAAGAAGCGAAGTCCAATATTCCCGATTTGCCGCTTGATGAGCGCCTGGCCTACTATGTGGTGGAAGGGACCAAAGAAGGGCTCCTTCCTGATCTTGAGCTTGCGTTGTCCGCTTACCCTACTCCACTGGAAATCATCAACGGTCCATTGATGAACGGGATGAAGGAAGTCGGCCGCTTGTTCAATGATAACCAGCTGATTGTTGCGGAAGTGCTGCAAAGTGCCGAGGTCATGAAAGCCTCCGTCGCTTTTTTGGAGCCGCATATGGAAGCAAGCGATACCTCCTCTTCTAAGGGGAAGGTATTGCTCGCAACCGTTAAAGGAGATGTACATGACATTGGGAAAAATCTAGTTGACATCATCTTAAGCAACAACGGATATGATGTGGTCGATCTTGGAATCAAAGTGACCTCCACCGACTTGATTCAGGCTATTAAAAAAGAAAAACCAGATATTGTCGGCTTATCCGGACTGCTCGTAAAATCCGCACAACAGATGGTGTTGACGGCGCAGGATATGAAGCAATCTGACATTTCTGTCCCTATTTTAGTAGGTGGGGCTGCGTTATCTCGTAAATTCACAGATAACAAGATTTCCAAAGAATATGAAGGGCTTGTGTTGTACGCCAAGGATGCAATGAACGGCTTGTCTCTTGCCAACCAGTTGCGTTCACCTGAAGAGTTTAAAGTGTTGGTTCATGAGCAGGTGGAGAAACATAAGAGGTTGCGTGAGGCGGAGGCAGCTGCAGAGAGCGTGTCAAGAGCCGCTGTGGACAGCAGTAGTGTAGCGACAGCCGTTAAAGTGCGCTCTAATGTCTCACGGGATGTTCGTGTGTTTACGCCAAGTGATACAAAACGCCATCTACTTCGGAACATTTCCGTCTCCCATGTGGAGCCGTACATCAATATGCAAATGTTGATTGGCCACCATCTTGGGGTAAAAGGAAAGATTGAGAGATTGTTGGAGGAAAAAGACGAGCGCACCTTGCAAGTGAAGGGTGTGGTAGATCAGCTGCTGTCGGAAGTTAAGCTGAATAAACTCATTACCCCAGCTGCCGTGTATCAATACTTCCCTGCACAATCTGAGGGCGATACCCTGTTTATCTATGACCCGGAGGACACGAGTAGAGTGATGGAGCAGTTCGATTTTCCAAGACAGGCAAAAGCACCTCATCTTTGCTTGGCCGATTATGTGAAGCCTCGTGACAGTGGCATCATGGATTATGTAGGATTATTTGCGGTAACTGCCGGCAGAGGAATTCGTGAATTAGGTGCTGCTTATAAAAAGGAAGGCCGGTTCTTGGAAAGCCATGCCCTGCAGGCTTTGGCGCTTGAGACCGCAGAAGGCTTGGCCGAACTGGTTCATCAGCAAATGCGCGACCGTTGGGGATTCCCGGATTCTGTCAATTTTACGATGAAGGAACGTTTCGCCGCTAAGTATCAAGGTCAGCGCTTCTCGTTTGGGTATCCAGCTTGTCCGAATTTGGATGACCAGCAGAAGCTGTTCAAGCTGATTCAGCCCGAGGATATCGGTGTGGAGCTGACGGACGGCTGCATGATGGAGCCGGAAGCATCGGTTTCTGCGATTGTGTTTGCGCATCCGGAGGCTAGGTATTTTAATGTGATGTAGAGAAAGCCCCCCCCGCGTTTGGTATAGTCGCGGGGGTTTTTTAATTGAACGAACGTTTGATTAAGATGGGTATGTGCTGAAATTATTCGTGAGGTTTGGTTTAAACAAACGTTTGATTAGTTGCTTTTTAGTTAGATATACCAACGGATTGGGGATTTAAACAAACGTTTGATGGTTGTAGTGATTTGTTAAGGTGAGTGTTCAACCTCTAATTAAACAAACGATTGATTAAGTGATGTCCCCCTCCCAAATACTAATAACCAAACTCCTCATTAGCAAACACAAGGTCCACTAAAACAGGACTGATTCCCTTTTTGTAAATGATAGTCAGCTCAGCTCCTGAGATAATATCATAATTTGGTGCCGTCCCGTAGGCAACCCTTATAACAACCGGCTCCTTTTCCCCTTCTATCAGGAACTCCAATGAATTGCGATCTACCACTCCAGTAATGACAGCATTTGCTTTGATCATGCCGTCCGTCTGGATTTTCAATTCCTGACCAATCAGCACAACATCCGATGACATGTGGTTATCTTTCTTTATTTTATGCGCGGACATATTGAACTTTTTGGCGATGCCCCATAAAGTTTCCCCTGGTGCTACTGTATAAAATGCCTTTTTCACTTTTTCCTGGGTCACTTCCACCACATCATGATTAGAAGAAGGGATGATTAACTGTTGCCCTATGCGAATTGCATCTGTTGTGAGGTTATTCTCCTTTTGGATGGAACCAACCGTTACATTGAATTTTTTACTAATAGAGATGAGCGTATCGCCAGCGATTACTTTATAAGAAGTGGCTTTAGTTCCAACCTTCAGCACCTGTCCCACTTTGATCAAGTCCGTTTTCAGGTTATTTACTTGTTTAAGTTCCGTGACGGAAAGACCATATTTCTTCGCTATTGAAAATAATGTATCTCCTGAAGATACTTCATGGGTTGATTTCTTGTTTCCTTCCACTTCTTTAGTACTAGGTTCACTCAGTTGTATGATTTGGCCCACTTTTATGAGGTCAGACTTTAGACCATTCAACTCTTTTAATTCCTTGACAGAGATCCCATACTTTTGAGCTAGTGAAAATAACGTATCTCCAGGTTTTACTTGGTGTACCGCTTCATTCGCCAGCACTTCACCTCTAGCATTCACTGTGATAAACGCACTAACTGCAAGGGTTCCCGCTAGGACATAACTAACAATTTTTTTATCTCTTTTCCCCTTGTTGATCCTCTTTTGCGTCTCAATTCTCTCTTTACGAGACCTAATATTCTGACTTTCCACCATAATCCCCCTCGTTTTCTACCAATATATTCTTACGTTAGAAGTATTTTGTCGAAATCACAGAGATATTTCGTAAAGTAGTCACTGATTGTTAGGGTTGGGTGAAAAGTAAGGAAAATAGTAATGATTATTGTATTTTAGTGGGTTTTTGTTGAGTAAATTTACTCAAACAACTTAAGTTTGCGCGGTTTTCGATTGCGGCTTTTGTCACGGAGATGAATTTGCCGGGATATCCATTCTAACGGAGCATTTATCCACTGTAAAAAAAATATATCAACCGTAAATTGAATATATCCATTGTAAAATTTTTTTATCCATTGTATACGGGGATATATCCATTGAAGCAATAAAGCGGCTGCTTAATGGCAGAAGTTCAATGCACCACAGGAGAATCGAATGCGGGTTGGGGAAAGTTTGGGTGTTTTGGGAGCCAAGTGGCCTGAGTAGCTACTTGGAATCTTAAAATACCGGCATAACCAAGTAGATATCAATAAATTGAAGAATATATCAAGAAAAAATGAATTATATCAAGAAAACTCACCTATATATCAATAAATTTCAAGATATATCAAGAAATCTAGCAATATATCAAGAAACAACCGACCGGCAAGCTCCCTTCATAGAAATCCGAAACCCTATGCAAAAAACCCCGGCCATCCACTCTCTCACCCGGCCGGGGTCCCCACAAAAAATCCTACAACTTAAACTTCTTTATCAGCTCACTCAAATTCTCACTCATCGCAAGCAGCTCCTCGGCTGAATAAGCAATACTGCTGATTGCCTTTACTTGCTCGTCAGTGGATGCCGCAATTTCTTCAGTACCTGCAGCAGACTGCTCGGCAATGGCAGAGATGCTTTGAACAGATGCGAGCACTTCTTCCTTCGATTCATTCATGGCATTCATGTTGGTCATAATGTTCTCTATGAATCCAATAATGGAGCGGATATTGGTCGCGATTTCTCCGAATGACTCGCCGGTTTCCGTTACAGCTAGGCTTTGTTCGCTTGAGATTTTGTTCGTTCTCTCCATTTCTTCCAAAATCACCTTGGACTCTTCTTGAATGCTGGAAATGGTCTCTTTAATGTGCTGGGTAGAGTCTGCTGTTTGTTCGGCAAGCTTTCTTACTTCCGTTGCCACCACCGCAAATCCACGGCCATGTTCACCTGCACGCGCCGCTTCAATACTTGCATTTAACGCCAACAGATTTGTTTGATTTGAAATTTCGTTGATGGTATGTGTGATTTCTTCAATATTATTAATTTTCTCCGTGAACTGTGTCATCAACCCATTTAGGCTCATCACAATTTCGGTTGATTCATTTGTGTGGCCCTGCAACACACCCAGCTTCCCAAGCCCCGTTTCATTTGCAGAAATAATCTGCCCAGACAGCACCCGAAGATCATCTTGCTTGGATAACACATCCTCAATATTATCCGCCAGATTCTGTGTACGGGAGCTCGTTCCCTCTAAATCGGTTGCCTGCTGGACCGCACCTTTTGAAAGTTCCTCAATTGCGCGGTTCATCTCTTCGCTTGTTGCGGAAACTTCTTCTGTTACGGCACTCATGTCTTCCACAGACGCCTTCACTTTTTGAGAGGAATCCGCCACTGTTCCAATCATTTCGCGCATGTTCACCAGCATTGTTTTAAAAGATGCTGCCAATACACCGATTTCGTCTTTAGAATGCACATCAATATCTCCGGTTAAATCCCCTTCAGCTACTTTTGTGACTTCTGAATTCAACCTCAATATCGGCCTAGTAATATAGCGCGCTAATAGAACAGTGGAAATACTGGCCACCACCAAAGCAATCAAGCCTACAATAACGATTGTTCTTAACATACCGTTTGCTAATTGAAGCATGTTTTTTTCTAAGAATACCCCGGCTATTTTCCAGCCAGTTTCATTAATGGTGTTAAATGCTAACACCCTTTTTTCCCCGTCATATGTATACCTTTGGACACCTTCTGCTTCCTCTTTGTACATGTTTTCTACAAACGGCAGGTCCTGATCCAATAGGTTCTCTCCATTCAAGGTAGGATGCACCAATGCCACACCATAATTGTCCAAAAGGATGCTATATCCGCCATATCCTAGTTCTTTCTGTGCAACTAACTCTTCCAAAGCAGTTATATTAATGTCTGTTGCAAGGACTCCTTGCACAACTCCATCTCCCGTTACCGCTTTTGCTAAGGTAATGACTGGTTCACCTGTACTTGAATCTGTATAGACATCGGTATAGATCACTTCACCAGGACTTTGCATGGCCTGCACATACCATGTGCGCGAAGTCGGATCGAAGTCTGATGGGAGTTCCATGTCAGGAGACGAATAAAATCCTTTTTCCTTGGTTGCCAAGTAAAGCACCTGCATGTCAGGGTAATTCCCTAATACTTTACTGAACCCAGCTAACATTGTCGCCTCATTTGCTGGAGATCCATCTACGAGAAAGTCATCCACTAGTGAAGTGCTCCCATAGGAACTAAGTATTTTAGAATAGTTATCTAGGTAAATATGAATAGTCTTTTCAAGGTCCATCATGGCAGCTTCCGCGTCGGCAACGACGTCATGCTCTATTTTTTCCTTTGCTTGACTATATGTAATAGCACCTACACTGGCAATGATTAAAAATATCAGTAACAAAAATGAAAAAACCAGTTTCCCTCTTAATGATGTAAACATATAGATGACTCCTTTGTTTTTAACAGATAAATATTTTATCGACATACAATGTTAAATGTTAAGAAACAAAGGAGAAGTCAGTATTTTTTGAAAAATTCACACCGTAGCTTTCCGCTCCATCAGGTTCAATCCAATTCCCATAAAGAGGACACCCATGCAAAATAAAACGGAAGCAGGCAGCAAAAATTGAGATAAAGACCAATCCAAGATTGTTGCACCTTTTAGCATCTCCATCCCGTAAGTCATCGGAATTAGTTTGGACAAGGTTAGCAAAACCTCAGACTGAACGATTTCCAGTGGCCAGTAGGCGCCGCCGACCATGGCCATACTCACTGATATCAACGGAATGACCGCATCCAGTTGCCTTGGGTTGGTGGCAACCGCACTAATCAATATACCAAGTGACACGATTGCAAACAGAAATGGAATAATCACGAGAAGAATCATTGGATATCCACCTCTTAGGTCAACTCCCAATACGAAGTGAAAAAAGGAGAAAACTAATGCCAGTTGCGCGTATCCAAGTAAAAAGCTAAAGCTTACATGCCCCAGATACAGCTGTACTTTTGTCAATGGAGACAAGACCAAACGGTTCCACATCCCGTTTCTCTTTTGCTCCAAAATAGTACTCACCGTATAGGTAACAGTGAAGATGACAAAGAAAAGCGAAAATCCGAACAAAGCCTGCAGAGAAGAATCATAAATGAATTCACTCTCTTTGAATGATTTTTCGGAAACAGCAAACATACCGCTACTTTCATCTACTTTTCCCCTCAATTCATCCTTTGACGCGTTGAGTCTTTCGGCTGCGTCGGAAAGTGTCCTCTCTGACTGCAACACGTTGGCAACATGAGCCTCTATTAAGGTGGTGTTGGGAGTGGTGGCACTAAGGTAAAGTTTGTAGCTACCCCGCTCCAATTCCAGCCCCATGTCGATGGTACCTTTTTCGAGTTTATCCTTCACGGCAGATTCTTTTTCTGGAACAAAGATGGTATTCTCAGCTTTAGAATTCAGAGCCTGAATCAGTTCTGCTTGTTCCGTCTCAGAAAGGGTGATTGAAAATACCGGGAGCTCAACCGGTTCCGCTTGATTCACCTGTCCGAGTGCTAGCGCAAAAACGAATGTTAGAACGATCATGCCAATAACAGCAAATGGCTGTCTTCTAAAATATTGTAAATGGTTGATTAGAATTGCCCTCATTTAAATCAACCTCCTTTTCGGAAAAATAGGAATGGCTATCAGGAGGAGGGCAATACTCACCACTGCAAGGCGGAAAAGATTACTGGTAACTTGCGACAGCTCTCCGCCACTTAATATTTTCAAGTAACCTTGTAGGGCGGCACCGTTTGGCGTGAAGGAAGCAATGGTAACCATCGTGTCGGACACCTCACTCCAAGGGACAAAGCTTCCACCCAAGAAAGCAAACACACTGACTAGGAATCCAGAAAACATCGTGGATACCCGTTGTGTTTCAAAACGGTAATTCAAGGCGGTGATCAGCACTGCCATCGAGCCAATTACAAAGCTGAAGAATAGCGTTATTGCGAGGAAAGCGAGAATATCCGACCAGATTACCTGGTAGATAATCGCGGCCAACCCATATAACGCACATAATTGAAGAAAGCAAATCAATACAGCGGAAAACCACTTGCTGGACGCGTACATCCAGGGATTTGTATTGGTGAGCAGGATTCGGTCATACACAAAGGTGGCTTTTTCGTAATAAGCATAGCCAGCGACGAATGACACGACATATAAAGCAAACATCGTACTCATTCCTACTGCAAAATAACCAAAGGAATCCACCGGCAACTTGCCGTCCACTGTTACAGTTTCACCTGTGACCTGGGCTACTGCCTCAAATTCAGGTGGAGCCTGGTCGGTTTGTTGTGCCTCCCGCGTCAACACCGTTTGCAGCCGCATCTGATTTGTAAAATTCTCGACCACATCTGAGATGACACTAGCTTCCAGTCCCTTGTCTTCGTTTAGGTAGAGCTGTAGTTCTTTCGTTGTTTCCTGATTGAAGAATTGTCCTTTCCACGTTTCAAGGCGAAGGCCTTCCGGAAATTGCAGAACCCCAGCGTATTCGTCATTATTCAGAGTCGCCTCAAGGTCTGTCTCTTCTTTTACTTTTAACAAATCTTGAAGCTCCTCTTTCATTACGGTATCTACGAGCAACTCCGGTAAGGAAGTCTGTTCGGCCGCTTCTAGGATCTGCGTTCTGGCTTGGTCAGGAATGTTTTCTTCCAGCATCCATTCATTGAACTTTTCTAAATCTGTTTGGAGATTCCCTTGGTCCAGCACCGCTATTTGCGCATTAAGGGTGATTTCTTCACTAGAGTTGCTGCCTAAGGCAAAACCAAGGATCGTAATTAACACAAACGGCATCGCAAGCAAAATCAGGACTTCTTTTTTATCTCGCAGCAAGTGAAGGAGGTCTTTTTTAATAAATGCACTTAACACATTGGCGCCCCCCTAATCTCGTAGCTTGCGCCCTGTCAGATGCAAAAAGACATCCTCAAGGGTCGGCGCTTTAATTTGTATTCCTTTTAGCGGACTGTCTGTTTGCTTGGCTGCATCAAAGACATCTTCTAAAAGGTTAATTTTCTTCGGAGCCAATAGGATGATTTTTTTATCCAAGGTGGTTACGGATGATATGGCCGGGATGGACTCTAGCTTATTTATAAATGACGGATTGACCTTTTCCACTTCGACCTCAATGGTATGCTCAGAGGAAAGTATATTCTTCACTTCGTCCTTTGTCCCAGAGGCGATCACTTCGCCGCGGTCCATGATGTAGAGTCGCTGACAAAGAAATTCCACTTCCTCCATGTAATGACTTGTGTAGAGAACGGTAATTCCTTTTTCTTCGTTTAGTTTCTTCACCGTTTCCAGGATATAATTTCTTGATTGGGGATCGATTCCGACAGTCGGTTCATCCATGATTAAGATTTCCGGTCTGTGCAGCAGTGCGACTGCAATATTAAGTCGGCGTTTCATCCCTCCAGAAAATTGTTTCACCGGTTCTTTTTGACGTTGCTCGAGACCGACCAGCGTCAGGACTTCTTCTATTCTCTGCTTTAATTCGCTTTTTGGCAGTTTGTAAATCTTTCCGAAAAAGCTCATATTTTCATAGGCGGTCAGTTCCGGAAATACCGCGATCTCTTGCGGAACGACACCGAGAATTTCTCTTAGATGCTTCGGTTGCTCTTTGACACTTTCTCCTTTGAGGAGTACGTCCCCGCTTGTCGGCTGGACGAGGGAGGAGAGCATGGAGATAGTGGTGGACTTGCCGGCCCCATTAGGCCCAAGCAGTCCCACTGTCTCTCCTTTCTCCAAATATAAGTTGACGCCTTTAACGGCTTGCGTGTTTTTGAAAGTTTTTGTTAGTTGAATGGCTTCTAGCATGTTGGTGGCCCCCTTTGTTACTTCTACTATACTATCGTCTTTAGGGAAGTTAACCTGAAGAAGGTCATTAGTTTGCGGGAGGCGTGGTGACTTTGGTCACTTTTTGTGGTGGGGGATTATTAGGTGTTCTATTAGACAGAACGGGTGGATTCTCTTGGTCTTCGGGCGTTTAGACGTCCTCTATTAGACAAAACACGCTGCTTCCTCTAGGCTTCGGGCGTTTAGACAGTCTAGACGACAAAAAAGCCCGAATAGATTTTCGAGCTTTAAGCATGCTTCATAAAAATCCCCTGGTGCTTCATGCCTTTCCGCAGTTTCACCAGCTTCACACCATCTCCCACAGTCTCCAAAGCAAATCCCTCCGTGGAAGCAGGTAAATTCCACTTCTCCATCACCGCTTGTTCGGCACATGCAATGACATATGGATGCCTTAAAGCATGCTGGTGTAGGATTTTTCCGAATGTCATGGATGGAATCATTACATTCTCTACCTTGATCCGAGCTAAAAGCATCATTCCTGCGTACAGTTGTTGCTTGCCCTCCCCTGAATTCATCACAATATACGATGGATTCCCGAGTTTCTTAATATTCACCAGAATGGAGAAGGAAATGTTGTGCTTCGTCGCATAGTGTAGGAGAAATGCAATGCCCCGCATTTTGTCCTCAAAGTTGCTGGTACTGATATCAATGACAAAAAGCCACGACAGTTGGGTGGTCCGATCGTACACCTTGGACTGCAGGCTGTTCATTCTAGCCGTGGCCTTCCAATGAATGTTTCCGAAAGGATCACCAGGCACATAATCCCTTGTACCAAGCACTCTACTTTTCTCTTCAAACAGGGAACTTCTACTCGGCTGCTCTCCTTGCTTCTTTGGAAAGATTTTTTCAAGCCCCGCTACTTTCTCGTTTCTCGGATAAACCATGACCTCAAACTGCATTTTGTCTCTTGTCTGAAGGTATACTTTCCCCCATCCAAAGAAAGAATCAATCTCCATGTCGAACAGGTGGAGCTGGGCCACGCCTCTTTTCACAGCCGTGAAAGGAAGTACGACCTCCCATTGACTCCGCCCAACCTGGTGAAAGTTAATATGTAACTGGTTCATATGTATTTGCTCTTCCCCATGTTGAAACAGTATGTTTTTGTCCGTTCCCAATCTAAGCCTTCCGAAAAATATCGGAAGCAAACTGTTGTGTGTGATTCTAAGTCTTAACATCCCCTCATCTTCAGTGAACAGCTTCAACTTCTCTTCCAGTATGTGAATCTCAAGCTTTTTGGCCACATGGGTGAGATAATAAAAGTTCCCCCACATATAAGCTAATATAGCGAAAAAAAGGAAAATTAACGGAGTAGATCCTAAAAAGAAGGATGCAGACAACAGGAGAAAAAGAACGGCATTCATCATCCGTAGCCCTCTTTCGTTCTCTATTTGTTGCACCCAGCCACTCCATTCGTCATTTGAATAGGTTCCGGACTTTTTACTGCTCACTCGTTGCTTTATCCGTTCAAGTCGTGTTTTCATATGCAAATCATATTGGTTTGGATCCATTTATCGTCCTCCTTCTCATAGAGACATTACTGCCGGCTACACAACCCCATTCCGTATCGCAAAGATCGCAAGTTGCGTTCGGTCCCTAAGCCCAAGCTTTTGTAAAATAACCGTCACATGATTCTTTACCGTTCCAATAGAGAGATGCAAGGCTTCTGCAATCTCCTGATTATTTTTCCCGTCCCCCACAAGCTGTAAGATGGACCTCTCCCGGCTGGTCAACTCAACCATCTCCATACTAGAGGATTCTGAAGTCCGGTTAATCAACCTAGGCACCACCTTTCCCGCTACAGAAGCATCAATGGAAATCCCTCCATTCACACAGCTTTCAATCGAGGACAAAAGGCTCGCCGCATCGGCATCCTTCAGAAGATAACCTAATGCCCCAAGCTTCAACGCCTGGATTGCATACTCATCATCTGCAAAAGTCGTGAGTATCAGCACTTTCGCTTTCGGGTCACGCTGCCGGATTACCTTTGTTGCTTCAATCCCCGTCATGACAGGCATCCTTACGTCCATCAGCACCAAGTCTACCAGATGTTTCTCATATGCCTCCACTGCTTCCTTCCCGTTTGCGACCTCGGCCACAACCCGAAATGAAGGATGCTGCTCAATCATCATTTTTATCCCTTGCCGAACCAAAGCTTGGTCCTCTGCTATCAATATATTAATCACTTAATATGTAACTCCCTTCAAAGGGAAAATTCCCTTCACTGTAAAATAACCCTCGATGACTTCCCGCTCCATCCGACCGTTCAGACCTTCCATGCGCTTTCGCATATTTTGTAGCCCAAATCCTTCTTCCACATGCCTTGGAAACTCTACTTTATTTTCCACTTTCACCTGAAAGCTGTGTTCTCCGATAATCTCCAATGTTATGGATATTTCCTTTGAGCTACCGTGCCTCATCGCATTCGTAATTCCCTCTTGTACAAACCGGTACAAAGCAATATTATGGTCGTTACTTAAAGGCTGTGATAGCACGCCCGTCTTAGTCGTCAGCTGTACCCTCATTTGACTTTCCGCTTCTAACTTTCTGATCAAATGAATGACAGATGCGATTCCCTGTTCCTCTTCCCCCTGCAAAGCTTTCACTGCTTTTCGCATCCCATCGAGGCTTTCCCGGGCCAACTGCTTGGATTGCTTCACAATGGAGGCAACCTTCTCTTCCCCTGCTGCCTGCTCCGCCACTGCAAGCTGCATCATCAGCGCCGTCAGCTGGTGTCCAACAGAATCATGAATATCCCGTGCAATTCGGTTCCGTTCCTCCACCCTGGCAACCTCCTCATTTTCAAGAACCTGCCTTTTTAGCACTCGATACTCCACCAACAAACTTTTCCACTCTCTATCAAACTTCTCATTATCACGGTAGTACCGATGAATAAGTGCCCCCACCCCAATCAACATGATGAAAAGAAACAGATGATAGTAAAATAGATCAGTTACTGCTAGAACGCTAATGGTGAACATAACTGGCAAGAGAACAGCCATTGTCGAGAGAACTGCTTGTTTGGTAGCAGAAGATTGCATTCCATCCAGCAATAAAAAATATACCAACAGCCAAGGCAACACATCAAACGGTGTCAGAATAAAGTGTTGCACCATCACCACGGCCACACTTGCCAATGCATACGCCACCCATTTTCCTTTCCAAATTGGCATGGAAAAATAAAGCCCCAAATACATTCCTGCAGCCAAAAGATAGGCAGCCAACAGCGTGCCTGTTAATAAATAGTAAATTGGCATGATGAAGAGGATTGCGCACACAAAAAAAAGTTTTATCCAAAGTAAACTAATCCTGCTACTCATAAAACATTCCCGCCTTTATTTTATGTAAGATCTTGCTGTTCAAAGAGTCGCATCCTTTCTCGTTTTGAACAAACGTTTGACTAAAAGATTCTTTTCAGCTTTTTCATCGCCGCTTCCGATGTGAAGCTTTCAAAATGGTTGATCAGCTTGGTTGTTGCTTCTTCCTTATTCAAGCTGGTCTGTTCCACCTCATGTCTTTGACACCAATGCTTCATCGTTTCATAGGACGTACTGCTCCAACCATTTTTCTCACCATTTTCGTTCTGCTTTTCTTTTGTCCCAGATACTACAATATCTAGATTGCCTTGCAGTTCCAGTAATGCTTGATCGAATGCTTTCTTCTTTTCCTTTTCCTTCATTCCCGCTTTGGAACGGAGAACTCGGGTATCAATTCCCTGGTTCTCTGAAATGAGGCTAAAAAGGGATATAGCTTCACGCGATACTTCTCCTTTTTCATAACGCTTCTTCATGGTTTCTTGACTTGCAAGTGCAGCAAGCATCAGCGGAAGTAAGTCCTTTGAGATGAACAGCGCTTTTTTCTTCATGAATTTCCCATAAGCCGCCACCCCCTCTGCAGCAAATCGAGTCCTCCATATCCATGGATCCTGCTCTGTGTCGGAATGCCATGCCTCTTTTGGCGTCATGCCTCCAAGCGATGGGTAATCGTCAAATAACGGCGCAAGTGGAAGCAACCCCACTTCTTTAATCACGGCAACAGCTTCTTCATATGTATGGATGGTGCTAGTTTGTAATGTCATTGTAATTCACTCCTTATGCTTTAAAATTCTACATCAGCTGCAGAGAGTCCTTTAAAATTTTTCCAATTATACCTTGCATTACAAGATAGCTTTCTTGTTCCGCCACCTCACCAAAATAAAACAGGGAGCTGCGCATTTTTCATTTGCGTCAGCTCCCTTTCTATTTCATCGCTTCCGTTTCAACGCGGTCCATGTACTCCTGCACAACCTTGTTGTTGCTCTTCTCGCTTCCAAGCTTCAACATCGCCCGCCCTACAAAATTAACACCTTTATTATGTCCCGCATAAATAAAGCGTGTATGCGACTCATCTACCTTTTCCAGCGTAAAAGACAAATTAATTTCAAATGCCTTACCAAGTACAAACGCTATTTGTTTATGTTTCCTGTCGGGCTTGTCCTCATAAGCCAGGGTCTCCACGATATACGTTTCTACCCGTTTGCCCTCGCGGTATTTCTGTTGATGTCTCGCGCCGACCTCGGTTTCTGTTTTTTCTATCAGCGTGTGCTCCTCCACTTTCGGCATGGTTCTCTTGATATTTTTATCAAAGAACAGCTCCCATACTTTTTCGATATTGGCAGGTATCACCCGTTCTTCTTCCCACTGAATCAATGTTCTTCCTCCATTCCTGACACCAAAAAGGCATCTATTTCTTCTGTTTTTTGTTGCAGCTCTTCTATTTGGATGCGGATTGTTTCTTTCTTTTGTATTAGTAAGTCCTCTAGGTGGGCAAATGATTCATCCTCCATCACCGAAATCATCTCTTGGATGGTGAACCCGAAGCTCCTAAGCTTTATTAAAAGCATGGCCAGAAAATAACTGCCATCATCATAATACCGGTAGTTATTATTCGGATCGATATAGGCGGGCTCCATGAGCTTCACTTCCGCATAATAGCGCAGAGTTTCCTTGCTGAGGCCAGTCATCTCGGAAAACTCGCTTACTTTGTACATTATTTGCCCTCCTTCGTTCAGTTTAAACTGTGTGGTGCACCACAAGGTCAATAAGGAATTTTGTTTTGCTTGTGTTTAGAGCAATTTTGAGCTGGTACAGACAGAATCAGACGTTTTGATGCAGCTTTGAAAGTTTCCGGTCATTTCCTCTATTTTACAATGATATTCTAAAGTTCAGCTCATTTATCATTGATTTTGATCTTACTAAAAGTGATTTTAGGTAATTGGGGTTGGATATTTGGGTATCTATTTCAAGTGGCAATTAATATCACGGTAATTTTTGTGAAAATAGCCCAAGATCACACGTTTTGATGCGATCCAAAAAGCGTTCGGTCATTTCTCCCCTCGGTTTGGACAATTTCTTCCTTAATTCTTAAGGGGTTCGGTCAATTACGGGTATCTGTTCGGTCAACTTTTCAACACCTTTGGACAACCCAAAAATTCGTTCGGTCAAAATAACGAAATCTTCGGTCACTTTCGCCAAAACTTCGGTCAACTTCGAAAAATCTTCGGTCAAAATTCGAAAATCTTCGGACATTTGGTCCTCCCCGCCAATTCAAACCTAAAACCGATAAACCTTAAAACCTAGTTTCCAAAAACCCACTTTTTAAAAAAACACCTAAGTGCAGCAACTACCGCATCCTTAGGTGTTCATCATTACTCCTGGCCTACCAACTCCACCAAGGTATACTCCTCAGTATCCAAATCATATTCAAAAGAAATGGTATACTCTTTTCCTTCCTCAAACTGGCCACAGAATACTTCTGCATCCTCTTTGCTCGCCGCTTCATAATGATAAGTGAGCCCATTATAATCCGTCTCGGTAACCGAACAACGATAAGCGCCGTCCTTTCCCTCCGTCACTGCCACACTCTCCACCGTAATTTGATCCTCCCCCGATGCTGAAGGAAAATAAGTATACATCACAAATGTCGTAATGAGGAATAAGGTACCCACAACAAGTGAAATGCGACCTTTCTTCTTTTCAGATCTCACAAGTGTCGTGAACACACCGAATCCGATTAGACCAAAACTAATTGCAAATAAAACCAATCCAAATATATACATCCTTGAACCCCCGTTTCTATTCTCTACTTTCCATTATATATCAGACAACCCGTATCATTCATACTTTTTCATGAGGTTAAAAAATCCCCTACCACTCCAAGCGGTAAGGGATCCAAATCCAATCATTCAAAAAAATACTTCCTAGTCCTCATCTGCACATTCAACACGATCCCGACTGCTATCATATACGTCAGAAGCGAACTTCCTCCGTAGCTGAAAAATGGCAGTGGAATCCCTGTAATAGGAAGCAGGCCTATCGTCATGCCGATATTCTGAAACACTTGGAAGGTCAGCATGCCAATTACTCCCGCGCACAGGTAAGTACCGTACGTATCATGGCATTCCATGGCGATGAAGGTGATTTTATAGATTAAGAAAAAGAATAACGAGATGACTACCGTCGCGCCCATAAAGCCGAACTGGCTGGCGATGGCGGCAAAGATAAAGTCTGTGTGTGCTTCAGGCAGGTAGACATTCATCTGGCCGTATCCTGAACCTGTGTACTCCCCGGACCCGATGGCAAGCAGGGACCTTACCAGCTGAAAGCCTTGTACGTCCTGGTATTCGTAAGGATTCAACCAACCATAGAAGCGGTCTAATTGATATTCCGGGATTAGGTACGTATGGAAAAACGTTGGATGTGCTATGAAAATATATAGAAATAATGCAATGAATCCTATCGCTGCGCCGACAAGCGAGAGGATAATGCTCCATTTAATTCCCGAAACAAGGATCATCGCTGCAATGATGGCACAATAAACAAGCGTTGTCCCCATATCTGGCTGTTTTGCTACAAGGAATAATGGAATACTGGAGGCCGCGATTATTTTCCCAAGTAACAAATAACTGTCGCGCAAGGTCGCTATTTCATACTGTGCACGATGGTCGGCAATAATTTTACTCAAGACGAGAATAATGGATATTTTCATTAGTTCGGATGGCTGGATATTGCCAAGGCCCGGCAATGTGTACCAACTTGTTGCACCTTTTATGGTGCTGACAAGGGAAGACGGTACGTTAAACTCCAGCCCAAGTAACAGCACTACACCTATGCCGTATGTAATCCAAGCCAGATTTCGCAAGTAATCAAAATGGATTAACAACGATACGCCAATCCCAATCGCTCCGACTACAAACCACATTAATTGCTTTTGCATAAAGTTTATGTTCTGCAACACTGGCGGTAATGTGGGTTCTACGCTCTTCAAGGCAAAAAGACTTGCTACTACCATAATCCCCATAAGAAAAATCAGCGTGGTATCTAACTGAGGTTTATAGTCTTTTTCCACTGTTTTCTCTCCTATCTCTACTTAAACTTTTTCTTTTTAGATTGTTTATATTATTATTTAAATAATTGATATGTTTAATAATAGAATAACCTATAAAGCATATTAGAGAAAAACATAAAGGTCAATCCATAAAATTATGGATAATGCATGCGGAAAGATAAAAAGGGGAAATTAGAATTAACTTATTTTAGGAGGACTACATACTTTGTTTATTGCGTTAGCTTTTTTCTTATTTATGTCTTTTTTCTTGTCGGGAAGTGAAACAGCGCTGACAGCTGTTAACAGGATGAAAATCCAAATCCGAGCAGAGAACGGCGATTTGGCTGCTCAAAAACTGCTAAAACTGATTGAGCGCCCTGATCAGTTTATTACAGCTATTCTAATAGGGAATAACATTGCCAATATCATGCTGCCGACACTTGTGACACTGATTGCCATTGATTATGACTGGAACGTTGGTGTTGCGACAGCCGTTCTGACTGTAGTGTTGATTATTTGCGCTGAGGTGGTGCCAAAATCCATTGCTGCTACTTTCGCAAATAAAGTAGCTTTCATTGTAGCACCCGTCATATCCATTCTTCTTTATGTTTTAAAGCCTCTTATTTTTTTACTTTCCATCCTGACTAATTTCATCATCCGCCTTTTATCAAGGGGGACGGTCCAAGAAGCAACCCTTTCTAAAGAAGAGCTTAAAACGATGGTAGATATCGGCCGTACGGAGGGTACATTTTACGAGGAAGAATCACAGCATATCATTGGTGCCATTGATTTTTACACGAAAGATGTGCGTGATGCATTGAAGACTCCGAGGATTGAAATTCATGGATTGCCGTGTGATGTAACCTTTGAAGACGCAAGAAACTTTGTGATGGAAAGTAGTTATACCCGTTATCCCGTTTATAAAGAAAATATGGATAATATCATCGGTGTGTTTCATGCCAAGTTTTTATTGAATTGGTCATTAAATCCCGACTTAGAAATCAAGGACTTCATGGACACAAGCCCATTGTTTGTAGCTGAATCCACTTCCATTGAGAAAGTATTTAAGATGATGCTCAAAGAGAAAAAACATATGGCGATTGTTATAGATGAGTACGGAGGAACGACAGGAATCATCAGCCACGAGGATATTATTGAAGCCATGATTGGTCAGGAAATTGAAGATGAGACGGATGAATCAGGTGAAATTCTTATTGAAGAATTAACGGACACTCAAATCATCTGTCATGGAAAAATTGCCATCAGACGCTTCAATGAAGTGTTTAAAACAAAAGTTCCAGAAGAAGAAGACACGGTTGCTGGGTTTCTTTTCAAAGAACTGGGGCATATTCCGACAGAGGGCGAATCGCTTGAATATCATCACCTTCATTTTGATATATTGAAGATGGAGGACAATGTTATTAAGCAAGTGAAAGTAAAGAAAAAAGCGAATTAAAACAGGAAAAGGTGCCGCATTCCATCACGGAAGTGCGGCACCTTTTTACTAAATTTAAGATTGATGCTGATTGGATAATGCATTCAATTGAAGACCAACTTGCTTTACCTGGTGATTGTCCATTTCGAGTACTGTCCAAATGTTTTCACCATGCTTAATATGTTCCTCTTCATCTTCTTCAAGGTCCTGGAGCATTACTTGCATCCAGCCACCGATCGTATCGATATCATCCTTCTCATCAAATGTTACCCCGAATCGTTGCTCAATATCTGTCAACAAGACAAGGCCATTAATATGATAAAGGTCTGTTTCGATTTCTTGAATATCCGGTACTTCATCTGCATCAAATTCATCACGGATTTCCCCGACGATTTCTTCTAAGATATCTTCCATCGTGATGATTCCGGCCGTACCACCGTACTCGTCAATGACTAGTGCGATATGAACCTGTTCTTCCTGCATCTTTAATAAGGCATCTTGCAGGGAGGTCACCTCATGAATTAGTGGAAGCTCGTGAAGGAAGTCTTTCATCTCGCCTGCTCTACCGGCAGCGAAGTTTGTGAGCATTTCCTTTACGTTCACGAACCCGAGAATATTATCTTTGTCTCCATCCTCTGTAACAGGATATCGAGTGTATTGGTGTTCATCCAATACGCTGATAATTTCTTCTCTGGACATGCTATTAGATAAAGTGACGATTTGCACACGCGGGATCATGATGTCCCGTGCGACTCTTTCGTCAAAAGTGAATATGTTTTCCATGTAGGATAGTTCTGTTTGATTAATTTCTCCACTTTCAAAACTTTGCGTCATAATGATTTTGAGCTCTTCTTCCGAGTGAGCCTGCTCATGACTTGCAGGCTGTACCCCGAACATACGAAGTAACACACGTGCTGAACCGTTCAACGTCCAGATTAACGGGTACATCAGCTTACCGAACCAATATAAAGGTCTCGCAATAAGCAATGTCATCTTTTCAGCAAACTGAATCGCAAGTGTCTTCGGTGCAAGCTCCCCCACTACTACGTGCAAGAACGTAACAAGCGAGAAAGCGACCGCAAACGAAACAACAGTAGAAACGGACGCAGGTACTCCTAAGCTATCGAATAAAGGATACAGAAGTCTTTCAACAGTCGGTTTTCCTAACCAACCAAGACCTAAAGCTGTCACCGTAATTCCGAGTTGACATGCGGACAAGTAATAATCCAGATCTGCAATAAGCTTTTTGGCCACTACCGCAGTCTTGTTGCCTTCTGCAATCAATTGATCCACTCGGGACATACGCACCTTTACCACTGCAAACTCCGATCCAACGAAGAAAGCTGTTAATCCTATTAACAAAGCCACTAAAAGTAAGTTCATGATTAATATACTGTCAATATCCAATTGTTTCCCTCAAAAAAAGGGATTCACCTCCGAAAATTTCCACTTTTATTTTTTCTACCTTTACCTTTAACTATTCCACCTAATTTTAGATTAGAACTCTCCCCCTATCCGGATATAAAAAACCCTCCACCAAAAATTGGCAGAGGTTTTATTTGTAAAGTTATTTAACCTATACCTGAGTGGCAAAGGTCTCGCAAACAACATCTAAAAATGTTGCCAGTTAAGCCGGTGACTTATTCCATCACGTATTGACGACATAACTGTCAGCTACTCCCCTTTGGAGTATTATAAGCTCTTTGAAGCAGAGCGATAGCTTAAACTCATAAACTATCAAGAGAAATTCTATTATAGTTTCATTGTAAAGTCAATATTTGTAGATTAGTAGAAAAATCCCTACTCCATTGAATGGGGTAGGGAAAGGTGACAAATCATTTATTTCATTGGTTATAACTTTAACGGTTGACTCTCCGTTACAGGAGCTTCGCTTTTCGCGGGCAGTCCGGGAGCCACATCGGGCTGCCAGGCGTAGCCGAGGAGGCTCACGTCAGCCCCTAGGAAAGCGAAGCCATTTGCGGAAATCAACAGCGGTGTATAAAGAAATTCTAAAAACAATGACTTTTTCAGTGGCCTCGGCTGCGCCCTGCGGGGTCTCCCATGTCCTTTCCTCCCGCAGGATTCTGCGCTCTTTTCACTCCAATCAACCAGGTAATTGTTATACACAAAGACTTGGTCGACACATCCCATCTTTTTAAAAAGGAGTTAGGAGGTTTGCATTACTGTTTTGACATTCCTGTGTAGATATAGATGGCATCTCGCAGAAACTGAGCAGTACCAGGTTGTTCTTTATCATAAAAAGCAGTAAATCGCTCATCATCCACATACATCTGGGCAAGGCCAGCATGTGCTTCCTTGGAGTAGGAATCCCAGTAAAACCCTAACCACTGACGGTGCAAGTCCGCCGCTTTTTGCGCAAGGTCTCCGGCAGGATCTCCGGTTTGAAATGCCTCATTTAAAACTTGGAGTACTTCTTCTCCCAGCTTTTCTCCTTGTTCGTACTGTTTCTTTGACATACCTTTCAACTTGGCATTTGATTGATCAATCGTTTCATTGCCGTATTTCCCTCTGATTTCTTTTCCATATTTCGCTTCGTTTTCATCTATCATGTTCTGCTTGAATGCTTCAAACTTTTCTTTATCACTCATGATAATACTCCCTTCTTTCGCAGCCAGTGTCCGGTCTACACTTTCAATGAGGCCCTCAAGCCGCTTTTGCTTTGTCAGAAGTTTGTCACGGTGTTCTTTTAGTGCTTCCACTTCATTAAAGGTTGGAGCGTTGATGATTTTTTGGATGCTTTCAAGGTCCAATTCGAGCTCCCTATAAAAGAGGATTTGCTGAAGCTTATCCACTTCCGCCTGCCCGTAGATTCGATATCCTGAACCACTGATTCTCGCCGGCTTGAGAATCCCAATTTCATCATAGTAGCGCAGCGTCCTGCCTGTCACTCCAGCCATTTTTGCTAATTTCTGTACGGTGTATTCCACCTCTGATCACCTCCTGACAAATTCAGTGTACACCTTGACGTAACGTAAATGTAAATAGGTTTTCCGAAAAAATAACCCAAAAGTACCACTAAACAGTTTAGAATATTCTGCATTTTAATTCATTTGTCTTATATCCCATATTTGTCATTACTTTTATAATGAAAACAGAAATAATATTTCAATTTTACATTTAAATATTGAAATATTATTTCAACTATTGTAAGCGTTTACTAAATTAAAAATGAGAAAGCGAGGGGCTACAAATGAAATTTGGACAAGCATGTAAGTACATAATGATTACGGCACTATTATTTTCCTTCACTCTCCCTCTTTTTACAGGGAAAGGGAGTGCAGAAATGATTCAGCAACCCAAGCATGAGATGAGAGCAGCCTGGATTGCCACTGTTCAAAACATCGATGTGAAAGCAGGCATGAGCGAAGCAGATTATACCGCATGGGTACAACAGACACTTGATTTTCTAAAAGGTAAGAACTTTAACACGATTATCTATCAGGTAAAGCCTACCGCAGATGCTTTTTATCCTTCTGAAATTGACCCTTGGTCTAAATATGTCACTGGTGGGGCACAAGGAACAGACCCTGGCTATGACCCGCTCCAAATCATGATTGAAGAATCTCATGCGCGCGGCATTGAAGTGCATGCATGGGTGAACCCATATCGTGTCACCATGCCTTATGAATCATTAGACAACCTTTCAGAGGAAAATGTCGCAAAAGAACATCCTGAATGGGTTGTTAAATACGGTCTTCAGTATTACTTGAATCCCGGAATACAGGGAGTACAGGATTACCTGCTTTCTACTGTTGAGGAGCTTGTGACGAACTATGACATTGAAGCGGTTCATATGGATGATTACTTCTATCCATATCGCAGAGTTGGAGAGGAATTCCCAGATCAAGCACAATTTGAAGCAGACCCGCGTGGTTTTGATAACATCGAAGACTGGAGACGCGACAACGTAAACAACCTAGTATCTGCCATCAATGACACCATCAAAGAAACAAAAAGCTGGGTACAGTTCGGTATTTCCCCATTTGGCGTGTGGAGAAATATTGACAAAGACCCGACAGGAAGCAATACACAAGCGGGACAAACAAACTACGATGATCTTTACGCTGATACAAGACAGTGGATCAAAGACGGTAGCATCGACTATATTACACCGCAAATCTACTGGTCCCGAGGTCTAGCAGTAGCCAACTACTCCATTTTACTTGACTGGTGGAGTAAAGAAGTCGAAGAATATGCCAATAACCATCCGGTGAACCTGTATATTGGTACAGCTGATTACAAGGTTGCAGACAACTTTGATCAGAATTGGCATCAACCATACGAACTACCTGGACAAATACTAGACAATCGCCAAGATGAAAATGCACTGGGCCAAATGCACTTCTCCCTTAGACAAATCATCAGAAATAACCTTGGATATGCAGACATCCTTACAAACGAAATTTATACGGAGCCTGCACTCGTTCCTGCAACTCCTTGGAACGGAGAACAGCTTCCACAAAAGCCAAATACGGTGAAAGCAGACAAAACAGATGGTAGCATCACTCTTACCATTGATGACAAAAAGCATTCGGATGCAAGAAAGTATGTTATCTATCGCTTTGACGGGCTTCAAGAAGGAGATTACAACAATCCTGCCAATATCGTGGATGTTGTCTATGCAACAGAAGGTGTTACCACTTATGTGGACAATACCATCGAGGACGGCAAGCGCTACACATATGGCGTGACTTCCGTTTCCAATACTGGTTTGGAAAGTAAGAATGCAAAAATTGTGAAAGTGGAAAAATAAACATACCGGAAGAAAGAGGCTGGGACAAAAGTGTTTTAGTCTAAATAAAACCCGAACTAATTTAAAATCTTAAATTAGTTCGGGTCTTTTTTCGTTTAAAAGATACATTTATTTTTTGGGTTGCACCAGCTGTTGATTG
>NZ_JAAZWB010000078.1 GCF_012524115.1 Bacillus sp. RO1
TCTCTACTCCTTTTTCCTCTTCACAAAGGTCTTCATCACGTCCATGAGAACCTCTCTACTCCATTTTCCTCTTCACAAAGGTCTTCATCACGTCCATGAGAACCTCTCTACTCCATTTTCCTCTTCACAAAGGTCTTCATCACGTCCATGAGAACCTCTCTACTCCATTTTCCTCACACCAAGGTCTTACCTACATGAGGACCTCCCTACTCCTTTTTTCTTATCCCCCATATCTTCATCTAAACGTCAAGAAATACCCTTACGACTACTCCACCATTCAATTATTTTGTCAATTCCAATACTATAAAAAAGCCTGCCCAGAAAGCCTAGGCTCTCCAAACAGACTTACATCATTATAAATTCTTCACAAAATCAGCCAGTATCGGCGGAAATTCCTCAAATGAGAATTTCACATTCAACCTTTCCGTCCATTGATGAGGGTCCTTCCCTACTGGTCCCAAGTTGAACACCGGCATCTGCAATGCTTCCATATTTGCAAAAGGTAACGAGTATGTCGCCCCGTAAACCGGAATATTGAATGGTAAACGGTCTTTTGCCGAAAAGTCCCCTTTGCCTATGAAACTCAAATCGCATAAGCCCGAAAAATAGCGCTGCTCATTAAATTCAACATTCGCATTCACTTTCCACTTCTGAATGAATCTGCGTGCAGAATCCAGTAGCTCCTGATTGTCCGTTGCCACCGCTGGATAGTATGGAGGTGCAAAAAACAAAATAATCATTGGCCCTAAATCCTTACAAAGCGAGGCGACTTCTTCTACAACTTTGATGGACTGCTCCCTTTCATCTAAATGCAAATTGGATACAATCACCGAAGAAATTCTCATGTCCATTTCCTGATCCCCATGGATGGCTTTTGCCTTTTTCAGAATTTCTTCATAGGTATATACCGTTACGTCTACAGGCATTTCGGTAAAAGACGTAAACCGCTTAAACTGGTCGGCTTTCCCTTTGCAAAATTCATTGATATTCTTAGCCGCTTGTTTTGCAATTCGAAGGAAATCTGACTCCCAATCTGTCAGTGACTTTTCCATAAAAAGGACATTGTATAACGTCACCGCAGTGTGTGGAATCTGCACGGAATATTCCATTTTCAAATCCTTTTGTATCAAGCTAGTAGGGGGTGGTGTAACTTCCGCACCTACCTGCTCACACAAATCCGTATTCCACTCCATTAATTTTTGAATCTCTGAAACCATCAAGTTAGCATTAAGTCCAGCCAACGGCTCACCCACATGCGTTTCTTTTCCGTAGCAGAAAAAGCCGGGCAATAATTTACCTATTGCGCCAGTATAAAGATAAAGGTTGTTGTCACCAGGGTATTTTTGAAACATCGGTTCCGAATTGACGCAAGCCTTATAATTCAAATCATGCGTGGAAGCCAGATCAGCCAAAGCAGGCAATGCCTGAAGCATCCCTTGAGAGTTCACCTCTTCATCTGGGACTGCCAATAAAAGCAGGTTCACATCCCATTTCTCGTCAATTGCTTTTTCCAGGAGAGACATTTGCAGTGCCAGTCCCGCTTTCATATCCATGACCCCTCTGCCAAACAACCAATCTCCTGATAAAAGATGTTCTTTTGCTTCAGCAGGAAGTGCATCGGCATTGTTCTCTAGTTCCCGGGTCAGCTCAACCGGTTGAAAGGCCAAGTCCTTTAGGAAACCATAATCCTCAACCCCTACCACATCAAAATGACTGACAAGCACAATCGTTTCTTTCTTCTCTGATTGCTTCACTAAAGCGGTTACAAAAGAACGACCATCCTCCATACGATGAAGCTCAAGATTCCCAGGGTTCTCTTGGAAATAATCCAGATGATTCAGTTGATAATAAATAAAGGAAGCTAAGCGCTTCTCTTCCCCGGATAATGTCACACTTCCGTGCTGGACAAGGGATACAAGTAGATTTGTCAACTGCTCTTTCGTTTGCCAGTGCATCTCCCATCCTCCTCTAGTTAGTAATATTTTGCTCCTATCATACTACTAATTTTAGAAAATGAACACCTATCTTTTGGTGGGAACAAAAACGTTTGATATAATATTTTAGGAACTCGAAATATATAGGAGGAGTAACTTATGAATTCAGCATTATTTTCCCCATATACAGTAAAAGGCGTCACACTGAAAAACCGAATTGTCATGTCTCCAATGTGCATGTATTCCAGTCATAATGAAGACGGGCATGTTCAAGATTGGCATATGACTCACTATGTATCCCGTGCAGTTGGCCAAGTAGGGCTGATTATGGTGGAAGCAACAGCTGTCCAACCACAAGGCCGCATTTCTCCACAAGACCTTGGAATTTGGAACGACGAACATATTCAAGGCTTCCAAGAATTAAATAAACAAATCAAGGTCCATGGATCCAAAACTGCCATCCAGCTTGCTCATGCAGGAAGAAAGGCAATGGTAGACGGAGACATCTATGCACCAACCGCGTTGGCATTTAACGAAAAAATGAAAACTCCTGTGGAAATGTCTACAGAAGACATAAAAGAAACAATCGCTGCATTTGTGGAAGGTGCAAAACGTTCCAAAGAAGCTGGATTTGATATTATTGAACTTCACGGTGCTCATGGATATTTAATCAATGAATTCCTATCACCTCTTACGAACAAGCGTAAGGATGAATACGGTGGAAGTAAAGAAAATTGCTATCGCTTCCTTGGTGACATCATTGATGGTGTAAATGAAGTATGGGACGGACCTTTATTTGTCCGTGTATCAGCTAATGACTATCACCCTGAAGGCTTAACAGCTGAAGACTATGTAACCTATGCAAAATGGATGAAAGACCAAGGGGTGGATTTAGTGGATGTTAGCTCTGGTGCGGTGGTGCCGGCAGCGATTGATGTGTATCCTGGCTACCAAGTTGGCTTTGCAGAAACGATCAAGTCCGGTGCAGACATTAATACTGGCGCTGTAGGACTGATTACTTCTGGTTTGCAAGCGGAAGAAATCCTAAGAAACAATCGCGCAGATCTAATCTTTGTTGCAAGAGAACTCTTACGTGACCCTTACTGGCCAAGAACAGCTGCAAAAGAACTGGGTGTGGAGATTGAATCCCCTAAACAATATGATCGTTCTTGGTAAGACAAACGGCCACTCTTCGTGAGTGGCCGCTTTTTTTTAATGGGATGACTCTAGTAGGTTTTTCTTTTCTTCTTTAACAGAACGCAACTCTTCTTCCATTTGATCTCGCTGGCCTTTCAAGCTTCCAAGCAACCTGGAAACTCTTCCAATAATCTGAGACGTCTGGTCATAGCTTTCCGTAATTTTGCCATGTACCATCCAATCGACAATCAGCCCGTCAAAGAAGTAATCAGCAAAAGTCAGCATCCCGCCCACCTCAATAGTGGAATCAAAATGATGCTTTATATCGAGTAATTCATCTTGAAAAACTCGTAGCTTATTTTGTGCTTGATGAATATGTTTTTTTGCTTCATCCAAGCGACTGTGCTTCATCGCAGTCGAAACCATTCCGCCGCCGAACATATCAAACGTGGACCATCCTTTTGCAGAATCTAATGAAGATAACGCTCGCTCCAAAGCATGCAATGCCAATTGGCCGGCATCAATAGCTTCATGGTATTCATTTAAATTTGATTGCAGGTCCGCCTCTTTATCGGCCAAGTCAAATAATTTTACACTCCAAACGGAATTGGAGTCATAAATTAGTTTTTCTTTTTCCCGAATAATTTTCTCGTATCTGACAGAAGAGTTAGCAATGGGTGTTAAAAGCGCTTGAAACTCTGCCAACTCACCTTCTACGTCCTCTATTGTCTCAACCGCTTCCGTATATTTTAGTTTTGCCGCAAGTACTTCCTTTTGTTCTTGATCCAGCTTCTCAAACTTTTTGCCAGTCAAGGAGTAGAAAACACTTGTAAGTGTAAAGCGTTCAAGGCGAGCAACATCCTCTTCTTCTTTTTCCAACAATGACTTTAACTGACTTCTTTTCCGCTTTTCTTCTGTCAAATATGTATTTAACCTTTCAATATGCTCTTCGTACTTTGCTCTCTTACGCAGGTTGTCTTTAACTTCTAATAACTCTTGATTTAAATCCGCGAACAAAATAATCCCCCCTAATTTCTACCTATATAATTTACGTTTAAGGATTGATTAAGTTTCACTCTCATTCACATGCCAACCCCTTTAATGTATGAAGCTATTTGATTGTCATCAAACTCGTCCATAAAAAATCCTCATCAAACACTTCAGCCGGCTGCGAAACCTTTACCATTTCCCTAAATTCCAGAATATTAAAGGATTCCATGAATAGACGCTTTAATCTTTCTTCTGAATAGCCGATCCCTCCATTCATGCTTCTTTGTGCATAAACATCCCAGTCAAAAGTCACTGATGCACCTTTTGCATTAAAGCAGACCAATCCAAAGTGACCTCCTTTTTTAAGAGCTTTCCTTATCGTTTCTATGTAGCTCAATCGGCGATGAGGGGCAAGGTGATGGAACAATCCGCAATCATAGATAAAATCATAAGTATGGGGTTCAACTTCAAACTCAAAAATAGAGGATTGTTGAAAATTAATAGACACATTTTCAGATAGGGCACGTTCTTTGGCCCAGGTCAATGCATTTTCTGAAATATCTATGGCATCTACTGCACAACCCTTATTTGCTAGATAAATTGCATTCCTTCCTGGTCCACATCCAATCTCTAACACTCGTTTAGGGAATAAACCTTTCTCAAAATAGGATACTAGATTTTCATCCGGACCGTTCACTTGGAAAAATGGGATCTCCTTGTTTCTGTCCTCATAAAAATCATTCCAAAAAGCTCTAGGCTCTCGTAAAAGTCCGTCTAACATTTGAAAAAGATCTTCATTACTGATAATTTCTTTAGCCATTTCCACTCCCCCTTACCTTATATGTAATATTGTACCAATACACTATCCATCCATTGTTACAACATCTTTAAAGTTAGGTGAAATAGCTATAATTGCAAACCTGTATCACCTATAAAACTCTTATTTACCGCAACTATATTTGCCCTATCTTTCTTTAAGAAACACTAATGGACCTACAAGGGTAGGGACACACTAAATGATGTTCTACCCCGCCTAAATTCATCCTGGCAAATGATAGATTATCACTCTCTGTAACAATCGTAATATAATTGTAATAAAACTATTAAAAAGAACGATTACCTCGAGAGTAATCGTCCTTATTACTTTATTTTATTTAATAGTAATTTCATCAAAGTCATTTACCACTACCGTGTTAGAAAATATCTCTTTCGCCTCTTCCATTAAAGAGAGAACATCCTCTTTCTGATATCTAGCACTTATATGAGTAAGCAATAATTGTGATACACCGGCCTCCCTAGCTACAGTTGCCGCTTGTACAGTAGTGGAATGAAAATACTCCTTTGCAAGCAATTCATCCTTTGCTGCAAAAGTTGCTTCATGAATTAGAACATCCGCAGCTTCCGCTAGTTCAACAGAAACAGGAGTATACCTTGTATCCCCAAGTATTGTAATCACCTTCCCTTTTTTAGGAGGACCGATATAATCAATTCCTTCTACTATTCTCCCGTCAGAAAGGATGACGTTTTTTCCCTCTTTTAGGTCTTGGAGGTGTGGGCCAGAAGGAATATTGCTTTGCTTGACCTTATCCATCAATAAAGCCCCAGGCAAATCTTTTTGAACGATTCGAAAACCAAAGGAAGCAATTCCGTGGACAAGTAATTTCCCAATTATGCTGAAGTCCTCTTCTTCCAAAAATAATCCATCTTCTTCAAACTCTTTAATCACTATGGGATATTTCACATGCGTCATACTTACACGCAAAGAAGTTTCAATATAATCTTTTATCCCTACTGGTCCATAAACCGTCAAAGGTGTTTCCCCGCCTTGAAAAGAACGGCTGCTCAACAATCCTGGCAAGCCAAAGATATGATCTCCGTGTAAGTGGGTGATAAATATTTTGGAAATCTTTCTAGGTTTTAATGATGTATGTAGTATTTGATGCTGAGTTGCTTCTCCACAATCAAAGAGCCACACAGAACCCTCTTTATCATCTATATGTAATGCCTGCGAAGATACATTTCGGTGCTTTGCAGGAACACCAGAACCTGTACCTAAAAATGTTAGTTTCATATTCATCCGCTCCTCTTGTTCCATTATACTCAAAAATGAAAATTTCCATAATACAATCATTGAATATAGTACAATGATAGTATCACGGAAAAAGGAGAATGGATGCTATGGATAACATTTCTACAATCGTATTTGACCTGGACGGAACTCTTTATGAGGACACTCATCATTTTCAGTATTATGCCGATCTTCTAAAAAACAAATTGCCTGCGGAAGTACAGTCCAAGTTTGAAGAAGACTATAAAGCTATACAAGCAGGTACACATACGCTTAAGATGGGTAGGGTGTATGATGCTAAAAAGGATCTAATTCTCTCACATATTGATGGCAAGGTATCTAAAGGCTGGACTTGGGATGGAGTGGAAGTATTACAAAAAGAACTTACTTCTTATTATCCTGACACTCTTCAATTTGACCTGTTTGATATGCTAAGTATCGGGGATTTATGGTGGGTACCAGTTTCCATTGCCAAGCACTACGGATTAAGCAGCGAGGAAGCATATGCGGCATTTCTTCAAACAAGAGAACATATGATGACAGATGATTTCGTGTTAGAACCATTAGCAGAGTTTGCTACTGTATTAGAAAAACTTCATAAGAAATACACCTTAATTCTTATGACAAATAGCCCACAGACAGACAGCGATGTCATATTGAAAAAACTCGGATTCACTTCTTACTTCCATGATAAAATTTACGAGGCCAATAAACCGGTAAATACAGAAGACCGTCTTTCATACATATCTCAACAACACCATGTTCCTTACAAACAAATATTGAGCGTGGGTGATAACTACATAAATGAAATCCTTCCTGCCGCACTATTGGGTTGCAGTACAATTTGTATCGATCCATTTGACCTTTTTAAAGAAAGTGAAGCAACCTATACAGTTACAGGATTAACAGAGCTTTCCATACTACTAGATAAATCCTTTTTGAAATAACACTTCTTCTCGGTGTTATTTTTTTTGAATAAAACTCTTGCTTTTAGAACGTTTGTTCGATTATAATAAAAACAGAACAAATGTTCTGAAAACTAATGAGGTGATACTAATGAAGTTAATCCAACAATCTTTCTACGTCATTTTAAAACTATTGGCTGTTTCCGGTTTTGCGATTCTCTTTTATGTGATGATGACAGATAAGACAAGCAATGCCCCTATGTTCATGCTGAGCTTAATGACGTCTCTTAGTTTAATTGCAATCCCTGGTATGAAGAATGTAATCAATAACTACGAAGAGACTCATCATGAATCCTGATCCTTATTCTGTTTCCAAGGAAACTGCACTCCAAATTGCAAAAAGATTGATCCATTATAATGTTACTAATGACTTGGATATAATCAGCTCCGTAGTGGATGTCTGTAAAGAAGATGTCGTTGACTACCTCAAAAAGCCAACAAAATTTAAAAAAGCCCTGCAATCGAACATCACAGGACCAGGTTAATCAGTTATTATTCTTTTGTTCTTCTACTGGAATCTCTGGGATAATAACTGGTGCAACTCCTCCACCACCGCTTCCACTTTCATGATAATACATCGGAACTTTTCCTGGTATCACTAAATCTCCTATTTTAACAGAGTTATTTATTTCCATTGGCTGTTCTACCAACGGAATGATAATGTTCATCTTCACACTTACATTTACATAGACCTCTATAACTGTATTATTTATTCCCGTTTCAATAACTTTCGTCTCAACATTCGAGATAACATCTCCTAGGATTTCAAACCGCACCGGTATTTTGGGACCAAGATTGGAAAAAAGGGTCGTTTTGGTTGCCATCCCCAATGGAACCTTATAAACAATCCCATTCTGCTTTTTTGACTCTTCGTAATCTATGTTCAAATCATTTTTATATGATTCCATTCCTTCAAGATTACCTTCTTCTAGAAAGTCCAGATACCTTTGAACTCGTAATGTAGTTTCTGAAATGACTGTGTTGACTACTTTGTGATTAGTACTAAATGCAACATGATCTGTTCCTTCATTCAGAACGATAATTAATTCCTCGGGATTTAAACTGTTTGCAATTTTCTTTGAGACGGCATCATTAATAGCTTGTGTTGCAATCTGACGTGCTTTCGTTTCTGCTATACTCCTTAAACTGGGCTCCAAATTTTTATTGATAATGATCAAACTAAAAACCGTCAAAATATTAAATAAAATAAACGTAATCAAAAACACGTACTTTAATGGTAGTGGCCCACTTTTCAATAGGGAAGTCCGACGCATTCTTCTCATAGTTGCAATCCTCCTCCCCTTATATATATATGACTGTTGGACAGATTATTAATCATTTTTTTAGTAGTCTCTGTTAAAGTGGACCGTGAATTTATAAGTTTTCTAGCTACTGATTGGAGCAAAAGGCGTAGACTCCTGCGGGGGAGGAGCGACATTGTTAAGACCTCCAAGCGTTGTGAGGAGGCTCAAGGTCGCCTCGCGGAAAGCGTAGCCATTTGCGGAAATCAGCAGCGGTGTTACAAAGCCATATTTATTTGACATAAAAAACCTGCAACCAATATGGTTTACAGGTTTAAAACTTACTCCAAAAAATCCTTCTGAAAACTAGTCGTTATTTTAGCCTTTGAGCCCGCATCCGCAGTATTCTTATTCTTAATACCCCTTTTAATAATTCCCTTCCCAAATTTATCTTCTAGATCCTGAAGGGTTTTATGCAACGGTTCTTTTTTGGCATCCTCTTGAAACGTAAAAAGGTCCAACTGTTTAACGGAATCATCCTTTTCCACAAGTTCTTGAGCAGTTACACCCAATAAACGTACAGGCTCTCCGTCCCAATGCTTTCTAAGCAAAAACATAGCAGCTTTTTTTATATCACTTTCACCTTCTATGGGGTTTGAAAGCTTTCGGCTCCTTGTCACAGTATGACGAATACCATACCTTATCATTAGCTGAATGTTATGGCTGAGTACTGATTTCCTCTTCATTCTTGCACTGACAGAAGACGCAAGCTTCTCAATGGTCTTTTCCAACAAACGTTCATCGTCTGAATCTTTTGGTAAGGTAGTGGAGTTTCCGATACTTTTAAATTCAGAGACACTATCGGGATCAACTGGGCGATTATCCTCACCATTTGCTCGCTTTTTAAGCCTCTCTCCATTAATACCAAGCAGATGTTTTAGTTGATAATCATTGCCTTTAGCTAATTCTCCTACTGTAGTGATATTGATTGTCTTTAATTTTTCAGCCGTCTTGGCCCCTACACCATGCATTTCACCCACATTCATTGGCCAAAGGATTTTCTCGATTTCTCTTTTCCTAAGGATAGTAATTCCCATCGGCTTTTTCATATCTGAAGCCATCTTCGCCAAAAACTTATTCGGTGCAATTCCAATACTACACGGCAATAATAACTCTTTGTGCAATCTCATCTGGATTTCCTCTGCAATTTGTAAGGGTGTTAAATGTCCAGAATAATTCGTGATGTCTATGTAACCTTCATCGATGGAAACCGGTTCAACCAAGTCTGTATACTCTCTTAACAGATCAAACATGGCTTGGGAACTTTTTCTGTACCTATCAAAGTTTGGTTTTCGCACAATAAGATGAGGACATTTTTGTCTTGCCTCCCATAGGGGCATCGTTGTTTTTACACCAAATGCTCTCGCTTCATAGCTACAAGTGACGATGATGCCTCTTCGCTCTTCTACATTTCCCGCAATTGCTACTGGCTTCCCCATAAGCAAGGGATCGTATGCCATTTCAACAGATGCATAAAAGCTATTCATATCCACATGGAAGATTATTCGGTGTCCTTTTGTTGTTTTTCCACTCATACAATCCACCCTAAACTTCTCGGCCTATTTTAATTAACAACCAGCTTTGTCAGAAGTTCGCTTAATGCTTTTAGTTCATCAGTATTTAATGATACTTTTTCAAGAAATTTGTTTGGGATACACTCTACCTGTTTGTTTAAGTCCTTTCCTTTCGGAGTAAGAGTTATCACAACACTTCGTTCATCTTTTTTAGAGCGACTTCTTGTAATTAATTGATTGGTTTCCATACGCTTTAACATTGGAGTTAATGTACCTGAATCAAGCATTAGCTTTTTACCTAACTCCTTCACAGAAATGGCATCCTTTTCCCACAATACCAAAAGTACTAGGTACTGAGAATAAGTTATTCCCAACTCATCTAAGTAAGCCCTATATAATTTCATCATTTTCTTTTCTGCGGAGTAAATTTTAAAGCAAAGTTGATTATCTAGTTTTAGGTTGCTATCCATACATATATCTCCTTTAAATCTCAATACTACTATTGTACAACTCACTTATCTTTTACACAAACTCCTTTTACACAACTTATTAGTTGACTAAGTCATTAATGGACGATATGATAGTGAATAATTAAGTTTTGCACAATATAATTTTAAACAATCAAAAGGAGTGGATTTCACATGGATGCATTATACACTGCGAAAGTAACAGCATCAGGCGGTAGAGCGGGAAAAATTAAAAGTGAAGATGGGACTTTAAATATTGACCTTGCAATGCCAAAATCATTGGGTGGGACAGGAAAAGAAGGCGCAACTAACCCAGAACAACTCTTTGCAGCAGGATATTCCGCTTGTTTTGACAGTGCACTAAACCTTGTTGCCCGCCAGGCACGCCAAAAAATTGAATCAGAAGTAATTGCAGAGGTCTCTATTGGTAAAGATACTGATGGTGGTTTTAAATTGGCTGTCGTTTTAAATGTGAGCATAAGTGGTGTTACTCAAGAAGAAGCAGAAAAGCTTGTTAAACAGGCTCATGAAGTTTGCCCTTATTCAAAAGCTACAAGAGGAAACATTGAAGTTGAATTAGTAACTAATACCTAAGAGTATTTTTACTTCTATAAATATCTAAAAAGACCACCGGCGATAAAGGCTGGTGGTCTTGTAAGAAAAACTTATTTTTGTTTGAAATTCTATAAAGTAGAAGCTTCTACTGCATCCTTGATATGGTGGATTTTTTCTAGGGTACCAATTAATTTATCAGGCTCGATAATTGCAATTAACCGACTATTAAGATTCACCATCCCACTTATATACGGAGAGGACTGTAACGCCAACACATTTAAATCCTTAATAACCTCTTTTTTCACATCTAGTATTTCCTTAGCATCTTCCACTAATAACCCTGCAGAAAGATCTGATGTTTGTACCACAATTAAGCGCGTTTTATCATTCACTTCAACTGTACCAGAAAATAAAATATGCTTCACATCTAGAACTGGTATTAATTGACCCCTTACTTTCATAAGGCCTTTTAAATAAGCCTCCATTTCGGGTAGTGCAGTAACGGTTCCAAGCCTTTCAATGGAAACCACATATTCCACCGGTATACCATACTCTTCTTGATTTGCTTCAAAGATTACTAGTTTTTGGGATTCCATGACTTTTCTCCTATTCACCTTTTTTATCTATTATAAAACAAGGTATATAAAAAAGCTTGGCATTCACCAAGCTTTCCAAACTTTATTTTGCTACTTCTTTCATGATACTAACAACCAGTTCAGTTGTTTTAATCAATTCTTCTATTGGCATTCTTTCATTTGTCGTATGAATTTCTTCGTATCCAACTGCAAGATTGACTGTTGGAACGCCAAAGCCTGCGATAACATTTGCATCACTGCCTCCGCCGCTACGTTGTAGTTCAGGCGTTCTTCCGATCTCCGTAACCGCACGCTTAGCCACTTCCACCACATGATCGCCATCAGCAAATTTGAAACCTGGGTACATAACGTCTACCGTTACTTCCGCACGGCCACCCATGTCTGCTGCAACGCTTTCAAATGCATCCTTCATTTTTGCCACTTGCGCTTCCATTTTTTCAGGAACTAAAGAACGTGCTTCTGCTAAAATATCCACACGGTCGCACACGATATTTGTTGGACCGCCACCTTCAAAACGTCCGATGTTTGCAGTCGTTTCTTCGTCAATACGGCCCAATGGCATTTTGGCGATGGATTTAGCAGCAATTGTAATCGCAGAAATTCCTTTTTCCGGTGCAACTCCAGCATGAGCCGTCTTACCGTATATCGTTGCTTTTACTTTAGCTTGTGTTGGTGCTGCAACAATAATGTTTCCAACTGTTCCATCGCTATCAAGGGCAAAACCGAATTTCGCAGTTACTAAAGCTGGATCTAGAGCTTTTGCTCCTACAAGACCGGATTCTTCACCGACTGTGATGACGAACTCAATTTTTCCGTGTTCTATGTTATTTTCTTTTAGTACTTTCACCGCTTCAAGCATGGCAGCAAGTCCTGCTTTATCATCAGCTCCAAGGATAGTCGTACCGTCAGTCACAATGTAACCGTCTTTAATGGATGGTTTGATTCCCTTACCTGGAACCACTGTGTCCATATGGGACGTGAAATAGATGGTATCGACACCATCTTTTGTTCCTTCAAGTGTACAGATTAAGTTACCTGCACCATGTCCCGTTTCATTCATGGTATCATCTTCTACTACATGGACACCAAGAGCAGAAAATTTTTCTTTTAATACTTTGCAAATTTCTGCTTCAAATTTTGTTTCTGAGTCCACCTGTACAAGCTCTAAAAATTCTTCGACAAGTCTGTCTCTGTTAATCATATGTATGTTCCTCCTACTACTTTTTGAATCCCATCCTATTATAACCTATTCATGTGATTTTTTCCTTGATCAACCTAATTATTCGGTAAAGTAGCGGTATCAAATTCTTGGATAGACCTTCTATATTCATCGTAACGCTCTGTAAAAGTATTACTGGTATATTCTTTGATTGTTTTTCTCCAAAAAGCCTGAGCTGGATAGTTATTTTCAATCTGGAAAATTTGCCATTTACCAGGGAACATAGAAAACAGCTGTTGAGAAGCTATTGTTCCCACCCCTTTTCCATGAAACTTTCTCAGGACAAAAAACTCTTCTATTACGTTTGGTGAATCTCCTTGTCCCTCTTCAACCAAGGCAAACCCGGCAAGTTCTTCTCCAGATTTAATAAAATACGCATGATACTCATTGTTATTCCAATACTTGTCCAGATCAAATGGTTTATACTTTCCATCCGATTCTAAAGTAATTTGTTTATTAAATCTTGTGAACTCGTATATATAAAATTGAATAATATTATGAAGAACTTCTTCCTCGGCTTGACTTACTTTTACCAGATTAATCATGTCATTCTTCCCCTTTTTAGCTTAAAAAGATAGTAGGCTTTTTCCACCTACTATCTCTTCTGATGAATTATAGTGGGATATTCCCGTGTTTTTTATATGGTCTTGTTTCCTTTTTATTGCGAAGCATTTCTAGTGATTGTATCAATTTAATCCTTGTCTCTCTTGGATCAATCACATCATCTACCATTCCTTGGCTTGCGGCGACATATGGGTTGGCAAACTTTTCACGATACTCTTCAATCTTCTGGGCGCGTGTCTCTTCTGGATTATCACTCTCATTGATTTCACGGGCAAAGATGATGTTTGCAGCTCCTTGAGGACCCATTACAGCAATTTCCGCATTCGGCCATGCAAAGACAAGGTCGGCACCAATGGATTTACTGTTTAGGGCTACATATGCGCCTCCATAAGCTTTTCGCAAAATCACGGTAAGCTTTGGTACAGTCGCTTCTGAATAAGCGTAAAGGATTTTCGCACCATGACGGATGATCCCGCCGTGCTCTTGTTTTACGCCTGGAAAGAATCCAGTAACATCTTCAAACGTAATCAACGGAATATTGAAAGAATCGCAGAAACGAATGAATCTGGATGCTTTATCAGAAGAATCTATGTCAAGGCCGCCTGCCATCACTTTTGGCTGATTACAAACAAGTCCTACGACTTCTCCCTTCAGTCTTGCCAATCCAACTACGATATTTTTTGCAAAATCTTTATGAACTTCCATGAACGATCCTTCATCCACGACCTGGTTGATGACAATTCGAACATCATAAGGTCTGATTGCGTCAAACGGGATGGCATCTGCTAAATCTGGACGATAGTCATCACCTTGTTCACAAGAAATTCTTTCCGGCTTTTCTTCATTGTTTTGTGGAAGGTAACTTAGCAGATTTCGCACCTGTGCCAGCACTTCTTCCTCCGAAGAACTGGAAAAATGTGCATTGCCGCTTATCGCGTTATGTACTTTTGCTCCACCAAGGCCTTCTGAACTGATTTTCTCCCCTGTTACCGTTTCAATTACCTTTGGTCCCGTGATAAACATTTGACTCGTCTTTTCCACCATGAATACAAAATCAGTAATTGCCGGGGAGTAAACGGCACCGCCAGCACAAGGTCCCATAATCACCGAAATCTGTGGGATTACTCCAGAATAGATGGAGTTTCTATAAAAAATGTGACCATATCCATCTAAAGAAAGAACACCTTCCTGAATTCTTGCTCCCCCTGAATCATTCAAGCCGACAATCGGCGCACCATTTTTCGCTGCCATATCCATGACATTGGCAATTTTCTTTGCATGCATTTCCCCTAGGGCTCCACCAAATACCGTGAAGTCTTGGGAAAATAGATAGATTGGTTTGCCGTTCACTTTTCCATAACCTGTAACGACCCCGTCTCCAGGACCTTTTTTCCCCTGCAATCCAAAGTCATTGCAACGGTGTTCAATAAATGGATTAAGTTCTACAAAAGTCCCCTCATCCACCAAAAGCTCAATTCGCTCTCTTGCAGTTAATTTCCCTTTTTCATGTTGCTTATCAATGCGATCATCTCCACCGCCAAGTTCTACTTCGCGACGTTTGTCATATAGCTCGTTTATTTTTTCATAGATATCAATTGTCATGTTGTTTCGCCGCCTTTTCACAGAATTCTACCAGTACGCCATTGCTTGCTTTTGGGTGCATGAAAGCGATATTCGCTCCTCCTGCCCCGATTCGGGATTGCTTGTCAATCATCGGAATTCCCTTTTCAACCATTTCTTGAATTCTGTCTTCTATAGAATCTACACTTAAGGCTACGTGGTGAATTCCTTCCCCACGCTTTTCGATAAACTTGGCAACCGGACTATCCGGGGAGGTCGGTTCCAATAGCTCCAGCTTGCAATTTCCGGCATTGATAAATGCCACTCTTACCCTTTGCTCCGCTACATGTTCCACGGCTTCAAAGGTCAACCCCAAAGTCTCTGTATAAAATGGAAGCGCTGTCTCAATGGAGCTTACAGCGATCCCAATATGATTTACATTTTTAATCATGCCAATCCCCCTTGTTGTATGTCCCCTAACTATGACTCTATAACATTTCGACTTTTTGTGCAAAATTCCTTCCTTTTTCGTCTAGAATCCTAACTTGAGAAAGAATTGAAATCCATGTAAAATAGGGATAGTAGAATAAATGGGGAGTGAATGAACTCAAATGATGAATCGCAAATTCCAAAAGGTTGTCGTATATTTAATGATCGGCGTTATGCTTATTACGACACTATTAGCTGGAGCTTCCATGTTTTTTTAATAGATTGGCAAACAAAAACGAGCCAGAGATTATTCTTGACTCGTTTTTTTATTAGCTGTAAAGCTTTAAAAGGGAGTCAATATTGAACAGAAAAGCTACAAACACAACATTTATAAGCAATGTAATGATATATTCTTTAGATTCCTTAATATAAATATATTGGATGATTGCCTGAAGCCAAAACAGAAGGGTAAAAAAGATAACAAAGAGAAGCTTCAGTTGAAGTATACCTGTTTCAATAACGGCCGGGTACATAATAAAAATTAAAATGGCACAGATAATTCGGCCGAGCATATCGATTTTCTTTCCTTTTGGATCTGTTAGCTTCGCACGTTTTATTCCCAGTAACTTTCTTACAACCACGTCAATAAAAACCAGTGCAACTGCAATTGTTAACATCAACCACACAAAAGTCATACCAACACCACACTCCTATAAACTCTTCTAAATTGCGCAATTAGTACCAACATAAAAGGGACTTCTGATTCTCGGGTTCTCTTCACAGAGGTCTTCACACGCTCTATCAGGACTTCTCTTCCTCGATTTCCCACTAGCAGAGGTCTTTATACGCTCTATGAGGACTTCTCTTCCTCCGGTTCCCACTCGCAGAGGTCTTCATGCGCTCTATCAGGACTTCTCTTCCTCCGGTTCCCGCTCGTAGAGGTCTTCATGCGCTCTATCAGGACTTCTCTTCCTCGATTTCCCACTAGCAGAGGTCTTCATGCGCTCTATCAGGACTTCTCTTCCTCCGGTTCCCGCTGACAGAGGTCTTCATGCGCTCTATCAGGACTTCTCTTCCTCCGGTTCCCGCTCGCAGAGGTCTTCATGCGCTCTAGCAGGACTTCTCTTCCTCGAGTTCCCTCTAGCAGAGGTCTTCATGCGCTCTATCAGGACTTCTCTTCCTCCGGTTCCCTCTCACAGAGGTCTTCATGCGCTCTATCAGGACTTCTCTTCCTCCGGTTCCCACTCGCAGAGGTCTTCATGCGCTCTATCAGGACTTCTCTTCCTCGATTTCCCGCTCGCAGAGGTCTTCATGCGCTCTATGAGGACTTCTCTTCCTGCGGTTCCTCTTCCCAAGAAAATCTATCTCTTAGTAATACGTATACGTAAGAAAATACCTAGAGTTTCATTTATTTTCCAAAAATTAAAAACCGAACCAATTCGGTCCGGTTAGCCTTAGAAATCTAGCATCCTTGGAATAAAAAACACAGCGTCAGCCCAATAGGTAATAATCATCAGGATGAAAATTCCCATTATTAAAAATGGAGTGGTAGCCTTTATTAGCTTCTCGATTTTCACATCCGCAATGGAGGAGACTACAAACAATCCAGTACCAACAGGCGGTGTTAAAAGTCCAATGGTCAAATTGATACATATGATGACTCCGAAATGGATTGGATCAATCTCAAATGCAACAACAAGAGGCATTAATACAGGAATTAAAATAATTAATGCGGCAATGCCGTCTAATACCGCGCCGAGCAATAGAAGCATCAAATTAACCATCAATAAGAACACTAGAGGGTTTTCTGAAATGCTTAACATGCCGTCCGCTACAAGTTGTGGAATTTGTTCAAATGCAATCATCCAGCCAAAGATGTTTGCCATCGCAATAAGAAACGTTACGGTGGCGGTACTTATTACCGTGTTCATCAAGAGCTTGGGAATACTCTTCAGTTTTAATTCTTTGTAGAGAAACATACCTACTACCAGAGCGACAAAACATGCGACGGCAGCCGATTCTGTCGGGGTAAATGCACCGCTTAAAATACCAAAGATAATGATAAATGGAACACTTAATGCAGGGATGACATACAGCCCGTGATGTAGAATATCTTTAAATGACGCACGGTCACTTTTGGGGAAATTATACTTATAACCCATAAAGGCAATGAGACCAATAAAACCTAAACCATAAATGATTCCGGGGATTATTCCTGCCATGAATAATCCACCTATGGAGGTGCCAGAGAGAGTCCCATAAATGATGAAAATCATGCTAGGAGGAATGATGGGGGCAACAATGGAGGAGGCAAGGGTGAGCGCGGAGGAAAACTCTCTTTTATACCCTTCTCTTTCCATTTCCGGGACCATAACCTTACTCATCATCGCTGCTTGAGCATTCGCGGAACCTAATATGGACGCGATAAACATATTAGATATGATCGTTACGTATGCAAGGCCACCTCTCACGTGACCAATTAATGTTTTGGAGAACTTTACGAGCCTTGTGGTAATTCCACCGCTATTCATCAATTCGCCCGCGAGCATAAAGAGTGGGATTGCCAAAAGTCCGAAATTTTCTAACCCCGAATACAGTCGCATTGGTGTAGATTCTAGTAGTACCGGGCTACCTACAAGTAGGAAGTACAAAACAGTTGTCATACCTAATACGAGAGAGATAGGAATACCAATCAGTAAAAATACAAAAAACAAGAAAATTACTAGTATCGTCATTCTACTTTCCCCTCCCGAAAAACAACTAAAAAGTTAGTAAAAATATGGAACGCTGCACACGTAAGCCCAATTGGCACTGCGCTATATGGTATCCACATGGGTAACAGAATACCACTGGATTTTTGCAAAGCTACATTAGGGGATAGTATCCATGAGTAGGTATAATAAAGAATTATGAAAAGAAATAACAGCATACATATTTGGCCGATTAAGGTTAATGCCTTACTAATTTTTGTTGGCACATACTCCAGGAATATTGAAACAGAAGCCTGGGACTTATATTTCAGTCCCAAGCTACCTCCAATAAAGCTGATCCAGATTAATAGAAAGATAGATACTTCCCCGGCCCATGATAAGGGGGAGTTCAGGAAGTATCGGAAGGCAACTGATAATGTTATGATAACCGCCATACACAACATTAAAAATGCACCGAGAAATTTCTCGACTTTGGCTATTCCGTCGCTGACTCTCATCATTCTTGTGACTTCCCCCTTCAAATCTTATTTTCTATACGTGTCAATAAATTCTTTAATTAGAGGATCTGAATCTTTGTATTTTGCATCAAACTCTGCAATCTGGTCTGCAAATGCATCCGCAGGGATATCATAAATTTTCATTCCATTGTCACTTAGTGTTTGCCTGAATTCTTCTTCCTGCCCAGAGCGAGTGTTTACTGCAAAATCGGTAGCTACCGTCAGTGCATCACGAACTAATTTTTGGTCTGCTTCAGACATACCCTCAAATGTAGATTTATTTACGATGGCAACGGATGGCCAAACCATATGGTTGGTAACAGCTCCATATTTTACGACTTCATAATATTTATTAGTGATGGCAGCATCCAAATCCATGTCCATACCATCAATCACTCCAGTTTGAACGGCTGCATAAACTTCAGGAAGAGGCAATCCTTCAGGAGAGGCACCTGTAGAACGATAGAAATCTTGCATCGGCGGACTTGGCGTAACACGTAATTTTAAACCGGCCATATCTTCCGGGGAAGTCACTTCCTTGTCTTTAAATAACATGACACGTTGACCGGCAAACAGATAATCCAATCCAACAAGACCTTGTTCATCCAATGTAGCCAAAATTTTCTTAGAAACATCAGAGGTCCTAGCTTCATGTGCTGCATTGATATCTTCAAATGCATATGGCATAAACCATGCGGCAAAAGAAGGAGAGCGGGAACTCATATAGGCTGCCGTGATCAAACCAAAATCTACGGATCCTGCCTCAATCTGTTGAACCATATCTGCCTCTGTGCCAAGCTGGCTTGCTGGATAGATTTCCACTTTCATTCTTCCATCTGATTTGCTTTCCAGTTCTTCTGCAAATTTTTCTGCAGCCTGATGCCACATGTGGTTGGTTGGGGTAATATGTGCTAATTTAAAGGAATATGTCTTACCTGTTTCATCTCCACTTGCTTCGTCTCCTCCACATGCTGCAAGCAACAAAACCATTGACATGATCATCATCATTACTATACTTTGTTTTAGCTTTTTCATCGTTCTCCCCCTTTATTGTCCTTATTGATCAAGTTGTGCCTTTGTAACACCGCCTGTTCCCCAATTTTCTTTAGGTATCTCCATAAGCAACACCCTCACTTGTTCAGGAGCAACTCCAAGGGTGTCAGTGATGGCTTTGCTGACATTTTGAATCAGTTCTTGTTTTTGCTCAACACTTCTACCTTCCAACAAATGAATGTGAGTAATCGGCATATTGGTTCTCCTTTACAACTCGACGTTCAATTTCAATGTTCCTAACTGATCATAATGAACCTCTACTACATCCCCGTTGTAGACATTAATTGCTTCCGTAATACCACCAGCAAGGACCACCATTCCAGGTTTGACTGAAAGCCCTTCCCGATCCAGCATTTTCACCAATTCCACAATAGACTTCACAGGATGATCCAATACCGCCGCTCCCACTCCTGATTGAACCGTCTCCCCATTTCTGGTCATTGTTACTCCAACCTTATCCCAGGATGTAAAATATGGGGAAAATGCTTGATTTCCTAAAAAGAACTTGGAAGATGATGCATTGTCTGCCACAACATCCTCTAGAGTAAAGGAGAAGTTACGATATCTGCTGTCAATGACCTCTATCGCAGGGAAGATGCATTCTGTTGCCATCCAGACATCACGAACGGTGATTTGATCTCCTTTTAGTTCTTTGTTGAGAATAAAAGCAAATTCAGGCTCCACTCGCGGATGAATGAGATTACCAATATGTAAGGTAGGTTCCGTCAATTCCATTGAAGATGTTAATCTACCATAAATGGCCTCCTCGACTCCCACCGACAATTGTTTAGCCTTACTAGTCAATCCCATCTTCCAACCAATTAATCTGTCTCCATTATTTATTGCCTGATCCATGCTCAGTTTTTGAATTTCATAAGCATGCTCCACATTCATGTTCGGATGAGTAAGTGTGATTTTATCCATCTCTTGTCCATTTTTTTGGTGATCTGCCACATGTTTTGCAATTTGAAGTAAGTCCAATTTAGATCCTCCTCTTAAGCCTTTACGGTCTTTTTGGCCATCTCGGCAGCAATATCGACAATCATATCCTCTTGTCCCCCGACTACTTTTCTTTTGCCCAACTCTATTAATATATCTTTTGCATCTACATTGAACTGTTTTGCAGCTTTGTTAGCATGAACCAAGAAACTTGAGTACACGCCTGCATATCCGAGCAGTAGGCCTTCCCTTGTGATTTCTTGTGGCTTCTGCAAAATAGGGGCGACAATCTCCTCTGCCACATCCATCATTTTATATACATCAATACCAGTCTGTATATCCAGCCTGTCAAGAACAGATACCAACACTTCTGTCTGTGTATTACCGGCACCTGCCCCAAGGCAACGAATGCTCCCATCTATTCTGGTTGCACCTTGTTCAATAGCTACTAATGAATTGGCCACCGCTAATGAGAGATTGTTGTGGGCATGGAACCCAATTGGTATATCCAAGCTATTTCTCAAACAATGAACTCTTTCTTTTACTTGATGTGGTAAAAGAGCCCCCGCAGAATCAACCACATAAACCACGTCCGCTCCATAGCTTTCCATCAAGCTTGCCTGTTCGAGCAGCTTTTCTGTTGGTGCCATATGAGACATCATCAGAAAGCCAACTGCTTCTAAGCCAAGTTCCTTTGCAAAAGAAATATGCTGCTTAGACACATCCGCCTCTGTTACATGGGTAGCAATCCGGGCTATTTTGGCACCACGGCTTGCTGCTTCTTTTAGATGTTGAACGGTACCTATGCCGGGAAGCAACAAGACGGCTATTTTTGCCTTCGTTACAACATCTGCTGCAGCACTAATCAGATTCATTTCATTTGTATGTGACAATCCATATTGAAGGGAGGATCCTCCAAGCCCATCACCATGGGACACTTCAATAACAGGGACATTCGCATCATCTAATGCTTTGGCAACACTTTTCACTTGCTCAACGGTAAATTGATGACTGATAGCATGGCTGCCATCCCTTAAAGCAACCTCTGTAATCCATACATCACGTTTCAATCTTTTAGCCTCCCCTCTCTTATGTAGCTTTAACTGCTTTAATTCTTTTTCCTACCAATCTATTAGCTTTTTCTTCTCCCACTTTTACTGCTGCTGCAGTCATGATATCAAGGTTACCTGAGTACTCTGGCAGGTAATCCCCCGCTCCCTTTACTTCTATGAAAATACTGACCTTATTTCCATCAAATATTGGGTCAGTGCGTAGTCTATAGCCAGGTACATATTCTTGAATTTCTTCTACACGTCTAGCTACCGCAGCACTTATTTGTTCTTCTTTTCCTTTCAAATTTTGTACTTGGCAGTAAACAGTATCTCTCATTAAAATTGGCGGTTCTGCAGGATTAAGAATGATAATGGCCTTGCCATTTTTAGCACCACCTATTCTTTCAATGGCACGGGCTGTAGTGGTAGTAAATTCATCAATATTCATACGTGTCCCTGGACCAGCACTTTTGCTTGCAATGGTTGCAACAATTTCCGCGTACTCCACCTGACACACTTGACTGATAGCATGAATGATAGGAATCGTTGCCTGTCCACCACAAGTAACCATGTTTACTACAGGTTCGTTCAAATGTTCCAGCAGATTTACTGTCGGAACGACGAAAGGACCTATAGCTGCAGGAGTTAGATCGATGAGATGTTTCTCCGTTTTTTTCAGAGCCTCTGCATGCCTATAATGGGCTTTGGCAGAGGTTGCATCAAAAAGGATGTCTGCAAGGTCCGGCTTTTCCAGAAAACCATCCACTCCATTGATGATAATGGTATGTCCAAAAGCCTTTGCCCGTCTGAGGCCGTCTGAATGAGGATCTATGCCAATCATGGCAGTCAGTTCCAGGAGCTTGGAACGATGAAGTTTAAGCATTAGGTCTGTACCAATGTTTCCTGAACCGATAATCGCTACTTTCACTTTCCCCAATGCGTACTCCCCCTTTCTTTATCTAAAGTTTACTTTTACTTCTCCGAGTGTTTGGAATTTGGCTATAAATTTATCTCCTTCTCCTGCGTTTACTGCCGCGGATAAAGCACCCGACAGAATCACCTCATTGGCTCTCAATCTGATTCCAAATTCGGATAGTTTGTTAGCAAGCCAAGCAACACAATAGGCGGGATCTCCTAAAGCCGCTTTACCGATACCTTCATTGATTAATTGCTCATTCTTATAAAAGGCCATCTTTTCTTCCTTAAGGTCCAGTTGATGTGGGGAGATCTTTTTTTCACCTAGTACGTACAGGCCTGAAGAAGCATTATCCGCTATCGTGTCACATAGTTTAATTTTCCAACCTGCTACGCGACTGTCGACAATCTCCAATGCAGCCATTACATATTCTGTAGCATCCAACACATCCTCCACCGTCACATTAGGTCCAGTTAGGTCTTTTTTTAAAAAGAATGCTATTTCTCCCTCCACTTTCGGTTCGAGAAGCTGCCTGCGGGAAATGACCCCATTATTATTCACTTCCATTGATTGAAGGAGATGACCATAGTCGGGTTCGTTCACCCCAAGTAGCTGCTGCATGGCCAGTGAAGTTAGTCCGATTTTTTTCCCACTGATTGTTTCCCCGTTGTCTAGCTTCACCTGAATGTTATCGAGTTGAATAGTATATGCTTCTTCCACAGTTAAACTTGGGTTCATTTCTGTTAAAGGCGACACGCCTTTTCTAGATTTCTCTGCCTTCAATAACAGGTCAGATAAGTTTTTAGTTTGAATGGTCAATTTTCAGAGCCCCTTTCAAGCACTAAAGTTTTACCGTAACATTGGACAATTCACTGTAAAAATCAAAGCTGTGCATGCCGCCTTCCCTGCCAATCCCGCTTTGCTTCATACCGCCGAACGGAGTCCTTAAATCTCTTAAATACCAAGTGTTGATCCAAATGATTCCCGCCTCAATCTCCCTTGCAACACGATGTGCACGACGAAGATCATTTGTCCAAATTGTTGCACCCAGCCCATAATGTGTATCATTTGCCTGTTCCAATACCTCTTCTTCTGATTCAAACGGGATTACGGTGACAACCGGCCCGAAGATTTCCTCTTTAACACATCTTGCATGTCGATCTAGTCCTACGACAATAGTAGGTTCAATGAAATACCCTTTATCAACAGAGTCTGGGCGACCTCCACCTGTCAAGATGGTCCCGCCTTCTTTTTTAGCAATGTCAATATACGAGAGGACACGCTCGTAGTGTTCTTTACTGATAACTGCACCTACTTTGGTTGCAGAATTAAAGGGATCTCCGGTTTGTAGTTCTTTGGTTCTGGCAGTGAATTTTTCTAGAAATGATTCATAGACCGAACTCTCTACATAGATTCTTGAACCGCAAAGGCATACTTCCCCTTGATTCATGAAACTTGATTTAAGCGTGGTATCAATCACTTCATCCAAGTTTGAGTCAGCGAAGATAATATTTGGATTTTTCCCACCAAGCTCATAAGATAATTTTTTCAGTGTAGGAGCTGCCGCTTTCATAATGGCTGATCCTGTTTTGGTTTCCCCTGTAAATGTTATTGCGTCTACACCCGGATGCTCGGTTAATGCAGAACCAGCTGAATCCGCTCCAAAGCCATGAACTAGATTTACCACCCCGTCAGGTACTCCTGCTTCCTTACATATTTCTGCGAGAACCGTTGCTGTCATTGGGGACCATTCCGCAGGCTTCATGACCGCCGTATTCCCCGCCGCAAGACATGGGGCCAATTTCCAAGTCAATAAGAGTAATGGTAGATTCCAAGGATTGATCATCCCAACGACTCCAACCGGTCTTCTAATAGAATAATGAAGCGCAACATTATCTTGTTGGTAGGATTCTCCGCCCATCGATGTTAAAAAATCAGCGAAAAAATAAAAATTGTAGGCAGATCTGGTGATGTCCATTTCAAGAGCCAATTGGTATGGCTTGCCTGTATCCATAGACTCCAAGACAGCCAATTCTTCTTTTCTCTCTAAAATTCCATCCCCAATTCTACGTAATAATTCCGACCGCTCCTTGTTTGTATACTTTTTCCAAGGACCTTTTAACGCTTTTCTTGCAGCAATAACCGCACGATCCACTTCCTCTTTCCCGCCTTCTGATACTTTGCCAATCACTTCTTCTGTTGCAGGATTTATGTTATCGAAGGTTTTCAAATTAATAGAATCGATGTAATCGCCGTCGATAAAGTGCTGACAATCTATCGGCTTGATTTTACCAGGAATAAACTCTTTTACTTGCATCAGACAACCCACCCTTTCCAAAATGAAGACTCCCTCTCATCCAAGAGAGAGAAGGAGTCGTTACTCTGCGATTTCCACAATCAGTTCTATTTCGATAGCCGTATTGTTAGGCAACTGTGCCATACCTACTGCAGAACGGGCATGTCTTCCTCGATCACCGAAAACCTCAACCAATAAGTCTGATGCCCCGTTCATCACCTTAGGCTGATCAGTGAAATCCTCTGTACTATTGACAAAGCCCAGCATTTTAACGACCTTTTTCACCCTGCTTAATTCACCCAGCTCATGTTTTAACACACTTAACAAATTAAGCATCGACTGGCGGGAAGCAAGATACCCTTCCTCAATCGTAAATTCCCTGCCTAATTTACCGTGATATTGATCCACTCCTTGGCCTGCGGTGAAAATGAGATTTCCCACTCTGACATGACTGACATAATTACCGACTGACGGACGAATATCTCTCAACTCAAGACCTAATTGTTTCAGCTTTTCCTCTGGAGTCATCAGCTTTTGTTCCATAGTCGGTCTCCTTTATATTCAAAAATTCCAAAGCATTCTTCCCTAATAGCAGGTTTTTCTCCGATTCCGACAAGTCCTCCATCTCATCAATCACTTTTCCTGGAGCAATTTCACGTAACAGGAAAGGATAATCAGAACCCATGATCACTTTATCGATACCAAATCGTTCAATCAGAAATTTCATGGTAAGCGCATCATAGTTCAATGAGTCGAAATAGAACTTCTTTGCATAGTGACTAGGAGGATGTGTCGTAAGCCTGAGGTGTGGCCATACCTCCCACCCCTTGTCCAAGCGCGGTAATATATATGGAAAAGAACCGCCACCATGGGCAAAACAAATTTTTAGATTCGGGAACTTTTCCATTACCCCACTCCAAATCAAGCTTGCGGCAGCAAGAGCTGTCTCACTTGGCATCCCGATCGTGTACATAAAATTATGTCTTGGGGTACGGTCTTTCGCCATCGTTTCCCAAGGGTGAATAAAGAGAGGTACGTTCCACTCTTCGGCCATTTTAAAGAACTCTGTTAAATGGGGCGAATCGAGATTTTCCCCATTTACATTAGTTCCGATTTCTATTCCGGCAAGCTTAAGATCATGCATACACCGATCCATTTCTTGAATAGCCACTACCGTATCTTGAAGAGGTACGGTTCCCAGACCAATGAATCGTTTGGGATATTCTTTAACCGTATCAGCGATAAAATCATTTTGAAGCTGTGCCATTTCAAGTGCTGCCTCTTTATCCGCCCAGTATGAAAATGTCACGGGAATTGGAGAGAGTACCTGAATATCCACACCCTCTCTGTCCATGTCCTGAATACGCTTATGCGGACACCAAACTTGATCGGTCACTTCCCGAAAAACCTTGCCCGCAACCATAATGTTTGCTCCACACGTACAAGTTTGATCTAGTGTCGGCCAGCGGTCCCCGCCATATTTTTCGGCAAAGTCCGGAAGTTCCTTTGGAATGATGTGTGTATGAAAATCTATTCGCATTTCCACACATCTACTTCCTCTGGCATCACATGGCCGCAATGGTCACAAGTGCGCAGTTCTTCGCTACCATTGAACTCCTCTATCGCTCCCTTTACCTGAGTTTCAATATTAGTTAATTGAACCGTCACCCGGTGCATTTCCTCATTACAGTTGTCACAGAACCAAACAAAGTCCTCAAGCTCCCCTTTATCCCTCTTCCTTTCCAAAACAATTCCGTACGTATCCGCTACACGGTGAGGGGAATGTGGGACATTTGCCGGCAACATAAACATTTCCCCTTCTTTTACCGTAACCACTTCGCGCTCTCCACTTTCATTGATGCATTCTACATAACAGTCACCTTTCACTTGATAAAAGAACTCGTCTGAGGGATCAACATGGAAGTCCCTTCTTCTATTCGGTCCTCCAAGAAGCATCGCAATAAATTCAGAATCCTCCCAAAGTACTTTATTATTAACCGGCGGTTTCAATAGGTGCTTATTGTCCTCGATCACTTTCATAATGTTCATAGATCTCGTCTTTAATGCCATTGCTAATTCCTCCTCATTATTTTGTAAGCGCTATCAAATTGCGCTAATATAACCAAGTTCTTTTGAAATTTGCCTGGATGTCCGTAAAACACTTTGAATAATGGCCTGTTTTTGCTCTCCTTGCATATAAGATATCGGTCCAACCATATTCAGAGCCGCTACTGTTTGACCTGTATAAGAATGAATAGGAGCAGCAATTCCGTATAACCCCAATTCATTTTCATTATTGCTGATGGCGTAGCCTTGTTCTCTTATTTCTTCTAATTCTCTTTTTAACTTTTTCACACAAGTGATGGTATTTGGCGCTCTTTGCAACAGGCCTTTAGAAATAGTAGGTTGGATGAATGATGGATTGAAAGACAATAAAATCTTTCCTGTACTTGTACAATAAGCAGGCTTGCGGGCACCGACAAAAGTCGGAACAGGTACGGAATTTTTGGCAGAAACCTTCAGGACAAAACGAACCTCCCCAGCATCAAACATACCGATATGGACGGTACCGTTGTACTGGCGGACCAAGTCCTCCACGATTGGAATGGCTTCACTGTATATGTCCTGCTGATACATGACATGATTACTCCACTCAAGCAATTTCCAGCCGAGCCGATATTTCTTTTTGCTGTCCTGTATCAAAATTCCTTCATGGCATAGCGTACTGACAATATGATGGACCGTACTTACATTCATCCCTAACTTCTCCGCAATTTCCCGATTACCCAAAACTGGCTCATTCCCTGTAAAACAGTTCAGAATCTTTGCTACTTTCAGCACAGAGGATATCATGTCTTCGCCCCTTTTTCATCAAAGTTCTACAACAAATATCAGAATATAACTAATATTCTAATATTTATACACAGAACGCCATTTCCCTTTATTTCAGATGAGATTTTTTTCTGGTTTAGTTGTAACCTTCAGAGCTTGTTCAGCCATATCGAATTTACTCTTACGTTTGTATTGATTGTAAAAAATTGCTCTTTTTCTGATTGGATCCCCGGTATAATAGCGTTCGTATTGTAATAAGCGTTGGCCGAAAGCTTCTCCGCAAAGGTCCCATGCCAGCTTAAATATGCGAACACGTTCTTCTGCTGACACTCCTTCTCGTCCTCCAAAATACTTGTCTAAATCTGGGCGTAATTCTGTATTTTCGAAGTCGGCACCTGTAGGAGACATCAGCAAACCACCTGCTCCAATAATTTGCATCACTTCGATTGCGCGTGGGTACATTTTTGGTAATAGGCCTCTAATGGTTTCAAGAGGTGCCGGTGCCGGACGGTATTCTCCATCCTTTGTCACTTCATACTCATATTCGGATACTCGTAATAGTGCTCGAATTGTTTCTACTGCTTGAACCAGTTCACCAAGATCATTTTGCACATTCAAAAATCCATCTACTCCAATGGAATCTGCTACTTTACATGCGACTTCTGTTGCAAAGGCCAGTTTCACATACCCTCTGACCCCTGATTGATGCGCAGGCTGTTGAGCAATTCCTGTCATTGGATATAAGGAATTGGCCGCTTCCACATTGTTATACATGAATACTCTGTCCCACGGCACCGATACATCGTCGAACGCAAGGATAGCATCCATTTCTTCATACCTAGAAGCCAACGGATGATCAAATACAGATCGTTTTCCATCCTGCATCGGCTCACGGCAAATAATCCGTAATCCTGGTGTATCAATAGGAATGGCAAATGCAAGTGCATACCTCTCATCACCAGGTTGGAACCCTGGGAAAGAATAGATAATCACTTCATCTGTGATAGGAGCTAATGTTGCCAACATTTTGGCACCTCTAACAACTAACCCATCCTTCGTTTCCTTTACTGTCCCTAAATGGGTAAACAAATCCTTTTGTTCATAGGAAGCTTTACTTCGATCATTTTGCGGATTAATGATTGCATGTGTTAAAAATAAATCATTATCCCTGATATGACGGTAATAGTTTCGTATATTTACGGACCAATCCGGATTGTATTTATCCAAAAACCAAGAGTTGCTTGCCATCGAGGTGACCACTACATTCAAGAAATCCGGAGTTCTTCCCATCAGTCCGAATGTTGCACGTGCATAAGCCTCAAACAACCTGCTGCGGGCCATAAGATCTTCATGGGACCTAGGTACAAGAAACGCGTTATTCACCCGTTCCCCTGTTTCTTCACACACATGCGTTATCTTATCCTGATACTCGGGATCAAACTGCATGTCATAAAGTTTGGCAATTTCATGAATTGGCTGCTTGAACACATCTTCGTTATATAAATCCTCAACTTTCCGACCACCAAGCCAGACTTCAGGCTTTCTTGCTCTTAACGAGTTAATGTATTGCTCCCCTGTCCTGATTCCCATTCCAATTCCCCCTTTATTGAAATCGCTTTCATTTTGTTGCACTCTGTCTCCAAGAATATGTAGTTTCACCTCCCTACAAACTCTCTTCCTAAACTATAGGATGAAAAATTTATCTAAACAATTAGAAAATTTCAAATAGTGAAATCTCAATAAAAAAAGCCAGTTCTTTTTGATAAAAAAGAACTGACTCTTATATAAAACTGACTCTGTTAAACACCGCGGTTGATTTCCGCACTAGGCTTCGCTTTCCTAGGGGCGTTTGGGGAGCCTCCTCGACTTTCGACTGGGGGGTCTCCTAAACGCTATCTCCCTCAGGACAAGGAAGGCTATGACAGAGAAACATCGCACGAAGAAAAGCGTACCATTTTCGAGGAGTCTTCGCCTATTGCTCCAATCAACAACTAGGTTGCTGCAAAAATCAACAGTATGCTTTAACAGAGCCATAAAATTAAAAAGTAGAGGAACTACCGTTTGTTCACCTCAATACACCCTTCTCTTTCCCAAGCTCCTCAAAAGTTTTCCCAGTTTTCACTATCCATATTTTCGTCCCAACAGGCACCCTATCGAACAAAGCTTCCACATTTCTATTTTCCAACCGAATGCACCCTTGTGTCACATAGCCTCCAATGGAGTACGGATTGTTCGTTCCATGCACTCCATAAGTCCTGCCATCGGTATCTTCTGCGTCAAAACCAATCCATCTTGTGCCAAGGGGATTCTTTGGATCGCCGCCAGCGATGTCTTTTTTGCGATAGTAAGGATTAATTGCTTTTACTATAATGGTGAACTCACCCTCAGGTGTAAGTTCTTTCGATTTACCTGTGGCTACGGTATGGACTTCTTTCAATTCTTCACCTTGAATATACGCAAGCTGATTGGTCTGTTTATTAACAATAATATATGGATCGCCTGGAAGAGGATTTGGTCCAAGCGGCCAGAGTGGTGAGGTCACCAGTGCGAAAATTAATGAAAAAATGAACATCTTCCATCCACCTGCCTTTTAGGTATAGTGTGGTTGAAAGGTGTTCATTCCATTCGCTTACTTCGTTGTTTCCAAACCGATAAAATCACTTTTAAGTATTAAGTATTGTTCAAATTCTTTTAGGAGATGACGAAGAGCCGCTCTCGTTTCAAACTCTTCACGGGATTGTGGAAGCGGCATTTCTTGAAAGGCCTCGTGCATATCGCGCAAGCGTTGCAAGAATAGATATGCAGTATTTCCTGCGTGAATGGCATGCTCAAGATCCTCTATAAAATCTGCTACCATGTGAGCTTGCTCCACATTATGTTCTATTGAAGCTACTATAGGAAGCATCCGTTCCATGACATCCAGCTGCTTTTCCCTCATTTTAAAATAAAAATAATGATGATTTTCCTCCCGTCTGAAGTGGTTTTCCACATCACGGAAGGCCAAACTTTTCGCTTCTTTTAATATCTTATTCGTTTCTGGTATCTCTTGCCCACCCCATCCACGATCACCATGACGAAGAAAATAGGCTATCTCCGAAAACACCTTATGAAAGTTTTCCTCTACTTGCAACTGGTAGCTTTTCAATTCCTTTTCCACACTTGGCATATAAGTATTCATAATGAGAGCGACTCCTATGCCTATGAAAATGATGCTTAGTTCATTGATGACAAGTCCTATTGAATAAGCCTCCACTGAATAAACATGAAGAAGTATGACGGAACTGGTGGCTATACCCTCTGTGATTCTGAGCATCACCGTAACAGGTATAAAAAATAATAAAAGAAGCGCTATGGATACCGGATTGTACCCTAATAACTCAAAGAACACAAAACCGAATAAGAGGCTTAAGGAGCATGCGAAAAAACGGGCAGTTGCCACTTTCCATGACTTCCTTACTGTATTTTGGATACAGAGGATTGCAATGATTCCAGCTGAAGCGTAAAAATCCAGGTTTAATAACTGTGCAATACTGATTGCAATCCCTGTACCGAGGGCGGTCTTTGCTGTGCGGTATCCGATTTTAAATTTTCTCATCCATAAAACTCTCCCGACTTTCGTTTGTTCAACATATCACATAGTACTACTATACATGAAAATTGGAGGGAGTTGTTTATTTATCGGTATTAATGCAATAGCTTCTCAAATTCATTGACCAGCTCTTCAAACCTTTTCAACGATTCCTCGATTGGCTCTTTTTGACTCATATCCACTCCTGCCCGCTTTAAAATATCAATTGGGGGTAGGCTGCCACCTGAAGAAAATAGCTCTTTCAGTATCTTATTCTGCGCATCAGTTCCGCCTTCTTCCAATTGCTCTGCAAGCGCTGCGGATGCAGCAAAACTTGTTGCATATTGATACGTATAGAAACTTGAATGGAAAAAGTGAGGTACTCTGGCCCATTCCATGGCAATTTCCTTATCCACTTCCATGTCTTTTCCATAATACTTTTTATTTAGGTCATAATAGACTGCTTTAATGGCTTCTGCATGTAACGGTTCTTCATTTTGCCCCATTTCATGGATAATCTTTTCAAACTCCGCAAATTGCGTTTGACGGAAAAGCGTAACTCGAAAATCCTCTAAATATTGATAGAGGGCATGAATTTTTTCTTCCTTCGTTTTTGCTTCATCCATCAACTGCTTATGAAGAAGATGCTCCTGCAATGTAGAGGAAACCTCTGCCGTAAACGTCACGTATCTTGCATCCTGATAAGGTTGATTTTCATTGGAAAAATAAGAATGCATCGCATGCCCCATCTCATGGGCCAGAGTCAGCACGTCGCTTGGAAGCCCCTGATAATTCAATAAGACAAATGGGTGGGAATCATAAGAACCTATTTGATAAGCCCCTGTTGCTTTACCAGGTGTGTTATAAACATCCACCCAATTGGAAGAGAGCCCCTTTGATAGCGTTTTTATATATGCCTCACCTATTGGCGATAATCCCTTTATTACTATTTCCTTTGCCTCCTCATATGGAATCTTTTCCTCTTTGGTATAAGGAGATGGTGCAGAAAGATCGTACATGTGCATGGAGTCGGCGATGCCAACATATTTCTCTTTCAATGTAAGATACCGATGAAATAACGGAAGGCCTTCTTCAACGGTGTCAATCAATTGTGTGTAAACCTTCGGGTCAATATCGTTGCCCTCTAAATGCGCTTCTAATGAGGAAGGATAGTTCCTCGTTGTGGCAAAAAAGTTATTCGCCTTTACGACATTGGCAAGCATGGAAGCAAAGGTATCTTGGTAATTTTCAAGGGTCTTGTAATACGTTTGGAAAGCAGCCTTCCTCACTTCCCTGTCCTTGCTCGACATATAGACAGAATATAAAGGTGCCGACATTTCATACACTTTATCCTTTACCGTAAAACTTGGGAGGACAAGGTCTTTAGACATCATCGTAAAAAGCTCGCTAGGTGCATTTACAATTGGCATCGTCTTTATTAGCATCTTTTCCATTTCCGGTGGCAAGGAATGAATTTTTTCATCATAGGTGTCTTGTAAGTGATTGTAATAAGGAGTTAGTTTCGGACTTTTCATGAGCTTTTCCCATTGATCTTTTTCTATCTCCTGTAATTCATTTGAAAACCATGCTGTCCTCTCCACCACATATACCATCATGTTTTGGCCTTCATCAGATAAGGCCTGGGCTGAAGTATTGCTAATATCCACATCCAAATTGATTCGGGAATAGACAAAGATTTTTTCCATCAAACGAAACAGTTCAAAGTAATCCTCTAGTAAATTTAGGATTTGCTTATCATTGTCCAGTTTTTCTTCTTTTTTGGCAAAACGGTCAGCTAACTTTTTAGCTTTATATACATCCTGTTTCCATTGCGTTTCATTCTTATATAGAGTCTGGAGATTCCATTTATATTCAGTTGGAATATCAGCGCGCGATTTGTAGGTTGGGCTTTCTGCGTAGGTTAGGGTTGTAGTGAAGCTTAGAATGATGGTTATTAATAGAGATGTAATGATTCGTGTGGTTTTCATTTTTATTGTGGTCCTCCCTTAGTCTTCTGCTAAGGGTTAGTGTTTGTTTTCCAGCTTTTTCTATACATTTTGTTTAGGATGAGGATGGCGTGACCTCTTTGGGAGTGAAGGGAGTGATGTTGATGGATGAAGACAATTTTGGGCTAGATTTGTGATGAGTGTCTTCATAAGGTGCATGAAGACATTCTTGGGGTTTATTTCGCGATGGAAGAGTCTTTATCCTGGCGGGTAGAGATGAAGCAACGTGCAAATCCCCCTACCATTTCAATGCATCCACCAAGGAAATTATTTTGCCCGCTTCTTCTTTATCCCAATGCATAATCTCTTCTTTCAAGGAAGATAGTGTACCATATCCTTTTACAAAACTGTTTAGCCTCGCTACCAAAGTTGCATCTGTAAAGGCCTCTTCAGTCAGGAAGTGCTCTCTAAGTTTTTGGGTAGCATTAGAATATCTTTTCAGGTAATATTTCTGATGTTTCTCTTCAGCAAGAGTGAAATGAACAAGTGGTGCAATTTCTGTCCCTATTAATTGTGAGTTTTTAGTTTGGATCTCTGTTTTATTTTTTTCTATAGCATCTTTTTGGTCGATGTCTTGGTATAAAAATACCGATAAGTATTGCCTCCCCTTATAGTTTCCACGATTAGAATTGTGGGAGCTCCAAAAGTGACGGGCTATATCATCAAAGGTTATTAAGGTAGGATCATAATCAATTTGTAAGCACTCTGTATGATCTCCCATTTGTTTGTAGGTGGGAGAAGGTGTAGTTCCGCCTGCATAACCAACTCTTGTGCGAATGATTCCTTTTAAATACCCGAACCGGGCATCTGTTCCCCAGAATCAGCCCATGCCAAGAGTAGCCGTTTGGAGGCTGTGGTCGCGATTGATCATTGTATGTGCTCCTTTCATTTGAGGAGTTATTATTTGTTAGTTTTAAGTTAGCACGAATAATTATGTATGGGAAGCTGTTGTATGAGGACAATATTTCTCTTTTTTAGAATACTTTGTCCTCATTCACGCACTATGAGGACAATGTTTCTCTTTTCTCGCTAACTTTGTCCTCATTCACGCTCTATGAGGACAATGTTTCTCTTTTCTCGCTAACTTTGTCCTCATACACGCTCTATGAGGACAATGTTTCTCTTTTCTCGCTAACTTTGTCCTCATACACGCTCTATGAGGACATTGTTTCTCTTTTCTCGCTAACTTTGTCCTCATACACGCCCTATGAGGACAATGTTTCTCTTTTCTCGCTAACTTTGTCCTCATACACGCCTTATGAGGACAATGTTTCTCTTTTCTCGCTAACTTTGTCCTCATACGCGCCCTATGAGGACAATGTTTCTCTTTTCTCGCTAACTTTGTCCTCATACACGCTCTATGAGGACAATGTTTCTCTTTTCTCGCTAACTTTGTCCTCATTCACGCTCTATGAGGACAATGTTTCTCTTTTCTCGCTAACTTTGTCCTCATTCACGCTCTATGAGGACAATGTTTCTCTTTTCTCGCTAACTTTGTCCTCATACAAAAAAAGAAAACCAGCTCCTCAAACTAGAGCTGGTCCCTCGTTATTCCTACAACATCTTCTCCAAAAACACCTTTGCACGTTCTGTTTTCGGTGTGGTAAAGAACTCAGCAGGCGGCGCATCCTCCACTAACATTCCATCATCAAGGAACAATACGCGGTCAGCAACCTCACGTGCAAAGCCCATTTCGTGTGTCACAATAGCCATCGTCATTCCCGTTTGCGCTAGTGACTTCATAACTTCAAGAACCTCTTTTACCATTTCCGGGTCCAGTGCGGAAGTTGGTTCATCAAACAACATAACTTCCGGATCCATAGCCAGTGCGCGGGCAATGGCTACACGCTGCTTCTGACCACCTGACAGACGATTAGGATATTCTTTTGCTTTCTCAGCTAGGCCAACTTTTGCAAGGAGATCCATCCCTTTTGCTTCCGCATCCTTTTTTCCAATTCCTTTTACTGAGACAGGAGCATATGTTAGGTTTTCAAGAACCGTCTTGTGAGGAAACAGGTGAAAGTGTTGGAATACCATCCCAAGATTCTGACGTACTTTATTGATATTCGTTTTCTTATTTGCAACATCTTGCTCTTTAATCCAGATATGACCGGAAGTTGGCTCTTCAAGTAGATTCATACAACGAAGCAATGTGGACTTTCCAGAACCAGACGGCCCGATGATTGCCACTACTTCCCCAGCCTTTATTTGAGTAGAAATTCCTTTAAGCACCTCTAGCTTGCCAAAGGATTTGTGTAATTCTTCTATTTTAATCATAGCGTCTCATTCTCCTTTCAATGAGCTTGCCAATGAACGTCAGGATCATTACTAGTACGTAATAGATAAGTCCGGCAAAAATAAATGATTCCAAATATGCATACGTGTTAGAAGCAGTCATAAAGGAGCGTCTCATAACATCCATTACCCCGATAACCGTAACTATTGCTGATTCTTTTGTAAGAGTTATATATTCATTCATTAGTGCAGGTAAAATATTTTTCAATGCTTGCGGTAAAATTATGTCTTTCATCATTTGGCGATATGGCACACCTAAGGCCATAGCCGCTTCTCTCTGTCCTTTATCAACAGCCATTATCCCTGCACGAATTACCTCCGAGATATATGCCCCAGAGTTTAACCCGAAAGCAAGAATGGCAGCAGTTACCGGTTCAAACGTTATACCAGTTGCTTGCGGCAATCCAAAAAATATTAACATTAATTGAAGAACAAGCGGTGTTCCTCGGAAAATGGATGTATAAACATCCGCAAAAATCTTAAGTAGTTTAATTCTACCGATTTTACATAAAGCCAACAGCGTTCCTATGATAAATCCTAGTATCCCAGCAAGTGATACGACTTGAAGCGTAACCTTCACACCAGCAAGAATATAATCCATGGAACCTGTGATGGCACTAAAATCTAAGAAGTCAATCGTCAAGTGCTACCAGTCCTTTCTGTCAAATTACCTAAATAACAAGGCAAGTATGAATATACAGTTTAAGAGCGGATGATTGGAGTGAGAGGCGAAGACTCCTACGGGAGGTAGTGCTTAGGGGAGACCCCGCAGGCTTGCCGAGGAGGCTACCCAAGCGCCCCGTGGAAAACGAAGCCTTGCACGGAAATCATCAGCGGTGTAAAACCGTATTCTCATACTAACAAGAAAATCAAAAGGGCAAATACTGCACCCTTTTGATTACATGAAAGCTTATTCTTCTTCTCCACCAAACCATTTGTTAATTAACTTTTCCATCTCACCGTTCTCTTCCATCTCTTTCAGAACTCGGTTAAATTCCTCCGTTAATTCACTGCCTTTAGGAAGGGCAATCGCAGATCCTTCTTCATCAGACTCAAGCGTGAAACCAGTCAAATCAGCATCTTTTTCCATGAAGCCTTTCATAACTGTATCTTCAATGATAGCTGCATCAAAACGACCAGTTTTTAGATCTTGTACAATTTGTGGGATGCGGTCGCGGTTTTCAATAGTGATATTCACTTCTTCTGCAATTTCTTCCGCTTTGTCATATTGAATGGATCCCATTTGTACGCCAACCGTTTTACCTTCTAAATCTTCTAAACTAGTAATATTGCTATCTTTCAATGAAACAATCATGTGATTCGCAGTATAATATACATTTGTAAAATCAACTTGCTCTGCACGCTCTTCTGTAGGTGTCATACCTGCCAAAATAAGGTCAATGTTACCTGACTTCATCGCAGTGATTAAACTTCCAAAATCCATATCTTGAACTTTCAATTCATAACCAAGCTCTTCTGTAATAGCTTTCGCAAGATCAACGTCAAAACCGATAATCTCTTCTCCAGCTTCCGTGTCGATATACTCAAATGGCGGATAGTCAGCGGAAGTTCCCATTACTAACACTTTATTTTCTCCTTCCCCTTCTCCATCTCCACTTGTTTCATCGCCATTGCCGGAAGTTCCACAAGCGGACAACAAACCTACTACTAAAATACTAATAAATGAATACACAAACCATTTTTTCACAATAATTTCCCCCTATTCTCTTTTTCAGAAAAAAGTAAAAATTTAATTTAATTATGAAACAAACCTACATTTAAATCAAGTATAATTGCGATGTATGTTTATTCGGATAAATGTATTTTAACACATGTTAATATTTATGCAATATAGTTAATAAAGATAAATAATATTTTTATATTTTTATTATTCTGAAATATTCACATTCTGTTATAATTCCATTAGTCTAGGTTCATGTTATAATTACAATGAACTAGAAAAGAGAGGTGATTTAAGATGAACACAGATGCTAAATTGGACTTGATTTTAAATAGGATGTTGGATTTTAAAGATGAAATGAAAAAAGATCTAAGTGAGTTGAACGACAGAACTTCCATCCTCTCTGACAACCAGATCCTAATGAAGGAGGAGATTCGTGGGCTTAACGAAAAAACCTCCATCCTCTCTGACAACCAGATCCTAATGAAGGAGGAGATTCGTGGGCTTAACGAAAAAACTTCCATCCTCTCTGACAGCCAGATCCTAATGAAGGAGGAGATTCGCGGACTTAACGAGAAAACCTCCATCCTCTCTGACAATCAGATCCTAATGAAGGATGAGATTCGCGAACTTAACGAGAAAACTTCCACACTCTGTGAGAATCAGATGCTTATGAAGGAAGAAATTAGCGTACTTGGTGAAAAAACATTCATGCTTTCTGCAGGACAGCACCAGATAAAAGAAGAACTCCATTCTTTGAGAAATACTACTAGCACACTTCGCGAGGAATTCTATTTATTCAGGCATGATGTAAACGACAGGTTTAATGAAATCAACGCTACCTTAACAAGAATAGAAAATGATCAAACTAAGGACATTGAAGCGATACTTGAAGAAATATCTGCAAAATTGGATGAAAGAGATCAACGTGATTTTGAATCAAAATAATAAAACCAGTTTATGTACCCCTTGGAGTTTGTCCTCGTAAGAACTTCTCTATTAAAACATTTATACAAATTCCTTTAAAAAAAGTGCAGGGAGCACTTATTAAGAAAGTAGTCCCTGCACTAATATGATTAAGCACTCAATTCTACTGCCATCTGTTCTTTTAATTTCCTTCGAGCTCTATGGATCTTTGACTTGACAGTAGCTGGATTCATCTCTAACGCCTTAGCAATTTCCCGCTCTTTTAATCCTCTTTCCATTTTTAAAACGAGCAGTTTCTTGTCTTCCGTTGTGAATTCTTCCATCTTTTCATCTAGGAGCTCCTTCAACAGTTTCACTTCTACTTCTGCTTCCACGTTTTGACCTGCTTCTTTTCCTAGACAATCTAAGACCTCTAATTCCATCGGACATCCTTTGTTTTTTCGCTCTCGTCTGACAAAATCAATAGCTGTTCTCGTAGCAATCACGCAGAGCCAAGCTCCTATTTTTTCAATTTCCTCTAAGCTTTCCAATTTCTTATACGCCTTTATGAAAGTTTCCTGCACATTGTCTTCAGCCAACTGGCGGTCGCGAATAACGGCTAAGCTCACGTAAAACACTCTGTCATAATGCTCATTATATATTGTCGTGAAATCCACCTTATTCCACCACTCTCAAACCGATATTCACTTTAAATAAATCGCCGTCCGTTTCAATATCAAGACTTCCTTCATGAAGATCGATGATAGATTTTGCAATAGCAAGGCCAAGTCCAGAACCATCTGTATGTCTGGAGGTATCTCCTCTTTTAAAGCGTTCGTATAGTTCTTCACTTTGATCATTCAATTCGTATTTTGATACATTTTTAAACGTAATTTTTGCTTTGTTTTCAATCTGTTGGACTTGTATATAGACTCGTGAATGTTCCAGTGAGTATTTCACGATATTTCCTATCAAGTTATCAAATACACGCCACAATTTCTGTCCATCCACCATGGCATATAAAGGTTTATCCGTGTTGGCAACTCGAAATTGCAAATTTGATTCCTTCAATGAATCATCATATTCTGCCAAGGCTTGTTGAAGGAGCTGGTTTAAATCTACACGCTCTTTTACAAGCTCGATATTCCCGCTCGCCATTTTGGAAACTTCAAATAAATCCTCAATTAGTCCCTTTAAACGTTGTGACTTTCTATCAATAATCTCAAGGTACGCGGACCGATCCTCAGCAGTCAGGTCGTTTTTCTTCAAAAGCTCCGTGTAAGTGATGATGGAGGTTAACGGTGTTCGAAGATCATGGCTGACATTTGTAATCAGCTCTGTTTTCAAGCGCTCACTTTTTGCCTGCTCGTTTAAAGATACCTTAACCCCTTGATTCAATACATTTAGGTTTGCTGCCATTTTAGAAAGAATGGAATTCCCTTTCACTTCTATTGGCTCCCCTAGTTTACCTGATGCCATCTCCTCTGTTTTAATGGAAATCTTATTGAAATAACCGACACTTTTTACTAAAAGAATGAACGTCGGCACTCCTATGAAAATAGCAAAGAGGAAATATAGTAGGAAGAAAGCTATATCAATAAAGATCATAAAGAATCCAAAGCCTAATCCAAATACTAACGCAAGGAGAATGAACACTTGTATGCCTGTAGTTGTATTTAGGAAGGCCTCCTTAATAACTTCATAGATGCGATCGTATGCTTTTTTACAGAATTTAAAAATAATGAAGAACAAACTACTCTTCCATAGTTCTCTGAAGTCAGATATACGCCTCATACTAGCAAACAAATAGCGTAACTGGACGTAAGTGAGTAAACTTAAAATAGTAGAGATAAATATACTTATTACAAATTCGGTCAGATACATAGTGGAGCTATAGGTTAGCTGATTAATGCAATCATGAACCCATGTTAAACTGAATAAGAGTAATAAAGCTGATATTCCCGCCACAACAACGCTTAAGTCAACTGGAATTTTGTCATATAGTGTTTGCCATCTCCCTCGTTCTTTTGGTATGGAAACCACTTTAATCATCGCGACAAACCAAATCAATAAAACAATCAATGATGCTATCCCTAGTCTCCAGAACCACATTCTGTTTTTTTCATAACTATTTCTAGCTGTCATTAGCTCACTGTCCGAAGCAAGTTCTTTTGGAACCCCTATCGTCCCTTCAAAATCCCCTCTTACATCTGCAATTGTTTGGTATAACCAGTCCTCATACGGCCAATTAGTGGAATGAAAATAGTCCTCACCTGATATTTTATACTTGGTAACATACAACATATTGCTCTCATTGAACACTTGATCCATTGATGAATTATGAACAGCGGTATTAGTAAAAGTTTTTTCACCTTGCTCAAAAAAGTATTGGAAATCGTCGTAAAATCTTGAAGGATACAAATCAAAATTTGAATCTCTAGCAAAATACTCTTCCACTATTTTTTCTTTTTCTGATCTTATTTTCTTCTCTACATGTTCATCACTTGAAAAGTTCTTTTGAATGTCATCTAATTTTTCATCTCTTTCAGCTACTATCTCTTCTGGTTGCTCGCTTATTTCGCCATCCTCTGCAAGTTGAAGTCGCTCCTCATATTGATAGCGGATGTTATCAAGTTGAGCATCCAAAGAACCATATTTATAACGATGTTCTTCTATTTCTTCCATGGAGACGTGTATCTTTTCTTTAACACTCTCTTCAGATAACGTTCCTAATTCGCTGGTAATTAAATAATTGGCATATTGCGCAAGTTCCTGCTGAAATTCTTCCGTTTTAAAATAACTTTCCTGATTAAATCTATCTAGATTATAGATAAAATAAAAGCTTCCACTTAGCGCACTAACAAAAACTAGTGACATACAGAAAGCTACTATTCTATTTCTCCATCTTGTACCCAATCCCCCATACCACCTTTAAATATCTTGGATTTTTTGGATCTATCTCAATCTTTTCTCTAATTTTTCGAATATGTACCGCCACTGTATTTTCTGCATTGTAGCCAGGCTCATTCCATACCCGCTCGTAAATATCATTGATGGAAAATACTCGTCCGGCATTGGTCATCAATAACTCCACTATTTTATATTCAATCGGCGTCAACTTGACCGGATCTCCCTGAACCGTAACTTCCTTGGATTCTTTATCAATGGTCAGTCCGTTCAAATCAATGACTTTCTTGATTCCTTCAAACGTACCAAGTGTGACATACCTCCTGAGCTGCGATTTCACTCTAGCGACAAGCTCCATTGGATTAAACGGCTTTGTCACATAATCATCCGCTCCAACCTGCAGCCCAAGGATTTTATCGGTATCCTCACTTTTTGCGCTTAAGATGATGATTGGAATGTTTTTTTCTTCACGAATCCTGTGCGTTGCAGAAATACCATCAAGCCTCGGCATCATCACATCTAGTAAAATTAGATGCACTTCTTTTTCATGAAGCATTTCTAACGCTTCCACCCCATCTTGAGCCTTTAAGACCTTTACACCTTCATTTTTTAAATAAATTTCAATCGCATCTCTTATTTCTTTCTCATCATCTACTACCAACACCGTATAGTTCGCCATCTCTCACCCTTCTCCCACTTACCATTGTTTCTCTATGTACACATCATATATGGTAAATCTTAAGTATTATTGAAGTATTTTCTTAAGAATTTCTTAAGTTACTAACCTATTATATAATTGTTGCGAAGTGGGAAACATGGAAACATTAATTAAATATAAGAATTAAACTTAAAATATATTTAGAAGTAAGGTATTTTCTGTTTTGTATAAATAAAAGCCACAAAACCCTATTCACTGGTTTTGTAGCTTCTTTAGTAGCTTATGTGAGACGAGGTACTTGTTCCCACAACTTGTAAAATTTTTGGAAATTATTATCCTTGTAAGAAATGTTTTCGCCTATTAGCTCTACATAGAAAAACAAATCGTCTGTTAGGCTTTCTTCGTTTAAATTAACGGTATATTCCCAAAGTTCTATCTTGCTATATGGAATGTACTCTTTAAACCTCGCTTCACTAATTAGTGAGTGGCTCTCATTAAAACATACAAATCGAACACTTCTCTTGTTATACGAAGGTTTTATCAATATTGATCCTGTTAGTTTTAGGTGTTGTAAATATAGTAAATGATGTTTAATTATTGATTCTTCAAGAACAATATCTCCAAAGCTTCCTCCAATATGATAATCATCTGTTATATAGGAAGAAGAAAGACTTAATTGAAAAGTAAGCCCTTCTGCTAATAATCCAGACTGTTTCGTTAGCAAGATATCAAACTTGATAACTCTTTGATTACCCATTACCGTTACATTCGTACTATGGACTTTGTCAAAGTTAGCACCTATTGAATAGTTCATCATAGGTTCTTTATTATCCATTGTGCTAATAGGGACGGTTGCATACGCCTCTAATTTATACATGTGATATGATAGATCACTAATTTCCGCATGTAGCAGCGCAATTTTCATTTAATTAATCATCCCCCAGAAGAACAGTTATTGCTTCACCCAAACAGAAACAGACCCTCCGTTAACAGAGAAATTCCCCCATCCATCTGCGTTTATTGTTACGGTGCCGGTTTTATTCCCTGTAATATCTCTCCAAACTTGTCCTGCTTTATTTTTACCGACATACATCCATTTATAACCACCGGGACCATCTGACATAATGGTGGCAAGTCCTGAATTTGGATGGGAACTGTCGCCCTCTCTTGTCCATCCGATAATATCTTGATGATCAAAATAGTCATGCTGTATTCCATACGCATAGGTTTGACGCGCCTGTAAAAGCGGGTCTATTTTTGTTTTCAATGAGGTAACACCACTGGTCGGGATACCATAGTAATCTCCATAAAAAACGGAAGGGTAACCTTGTTCCCTCGTCAGGATTAAAGCATATGCTAGTGGTTTAAACCATGACTGAACAAAGGATTCCAATGCTTGTCCAGGCTGGGAATCATGATTATCAACAAATGTGACCGCATGTGTAGGATGCTTTTGCATGACAGAACCATTTAGAATATTTCTCATATCATAATATCCACCGCTGTTAGATGCATTGTACAAATTATAGTGAAGAGGGACATCAAATACCGAGTGGTTCCAGCTTGTTTTATTCAAATAGTTTTCAATTGCGCCAAGGTCATTTTTCCAAAACTCTGCAACTGCAAACATTGGTTTGCCTGTGGTGTTACGAACATGTGTAAGCCAATCTCTCGTAAAGCTATATTTTATATGTTTCACTGCATCAATTCTAAATCCATCAAGATTTAGAGAATTGGTATACCAAACTCCCCAGCTTCTAAGTTCATTAATTACTTCAGGGTGATCCATATCAACGTCTGCATACATAAGATAGTCATAGTTGCCATTCTCTGTATCGACTTCCCAATCCCATGCCTTGCCTGTTCCCCTAAACTTATAAATCTTGTTCTGAAGCTGACGTGACTGATCCCAATCTGTCCCATCAAAATGATACCATCGCCATTTAAAGCTAGAATGCGTATTTCCTCTTCCAGTAAAATCAAACTTCGTCCAAGCTTCAATTGCATACTCTCCTGAGATTTCCTGATTTCGGTTGCTGCGGTTCACTTCCACTGCACTTACCATTTCCGTACCATCTGCTGCACCTTTATGATTCATGACGACATCACCATATACCTGAATACCTTGATTTTTTAAAGATGTCACTGCGGACTGAAGCTGGCTGCGTGTTCCATATTTTGTACGAATGGTACCTTTTTGGTTAAACTCTCCTAGATCATATAAATCATAGGCTCCATAACCTACATCATTTTGGGAAGTCCCCTTCCAAGCAGGTGGAATCCATACAGCTGTTATACCTTTACTCTTTAAGTTTGCTGCGTCATCTCTTAACCTGTTCCAATGATTTCCATCGTTTGGTAAATACCATTCGAAATATTGCATCAAAGTTCCATTTGTCCCATTATGATGAGCTTTCGCTGGTTCAGATGTATACGGAATCAGCACCGCTACAGCTAACAATATTGTTAATACAAAACTTACAATTCGATTCTCGAATTTCATAACATACCCCTCCCTTTTTGTGCAAACGCTTTCATAAAAATCCAAAAAAATAAGTCTCTTTTAATATCACTCCCCAACTATCTATTTTTTCAATGTGCAAACATTGGTATATGTTTCATAGTTGTCCATTTCAAATTTATATTAACATGATGATTTTCATACATGCAACCGTTTTCTTTTTATTCCGAAAATATTGAATCTTTATTCCTATTAGTTATCCTTACTTTATTATAAAATGTATAAACCAGAATTTTTCACAATAAAAAAACGCTCCTTATGAGCGTTTTTAGTGATGAATAATATAGCTTCGATTTATTTAAGATTTAATTTTCTATCTCTATCTATTCAATTCTGTATAAATTCGTTCCAATAATACTCTCTCAGGATCCTGACTTAGTTCCCAAACCATCGCTCCACCTAGTCCATTATCTTTCAGAAATTTGGTCTTCTTCACTATCGACTCTTCATCATCATAACTAATAAACGTATTGCCATCATAAAGAATCGGTACTTCCGTATCTTCCAACCAGTAACGCTTAAATCCGTTCTTATTAATGTAATCCGATTCAAGCTTGGCATAGCTAAACGATGTACCCCCATTAAACGACTGATACAGTCCGTTATTAGCAGAATCAGCATTATGGAACACCCTCCCGTAAAAAGGCAATCCCATTACCAGCTTATTTGCAGGGACACCGCTTTTCAAATAGGTTATTATACCATCCTTTACACTCCACTGCCAACTGAACTTACTATTAGGATCCTGATACAATGGCGCATTCAAACCGGTTAACTCATCCCATTCCCCATTGATGTCATAGGTCATCAATTGAATATAATCAACATATTGATGCAGCTCTGCTAATTCCATGTTGGCAGCATGTGATCCACTCGCCCCTGCTGCGATTGTTAGCAAATACTCCTTGCCATCCTTTTGTTCTTGGTCGTTCAAGGTTTCCCTGATCGTTTTAAGTAAAAGGGTGTAATTACGTTTATCCTCCGGGCGGTTTACATTATCAGGATGTCCCCCACTCACCGGGTACTCCCAATCCAAATCCACCCCATCAAAACCATTTTCCAAAATAAATCGTCGCACACTTTCTGCAAATCTTGCTCTTGAAATTTCTGAAGCCGCTGCGTCGGAAAATTTCTTAGACCAAGTCCAACCTCCCACAGAAATCATTGTTTTTAGATGAGGGTGCTGTTCCTTTAGCTGTTGCAAGTCCTTGAAGTTTTCATGGTCAATTGCAGGGTCTCCCACAACTATTTCTCCATCGGCTGATATATTAGCAAATGCATAGTTTATATGTGTCAGTTTACTAGCATCAATGTTGACCACGTTAAATCCAGAATAACTGGACCAACCAGCATAATAACCGACCATTTTGTAGTCCGCTTTCTCTTCTTTATTATCTACTGTTACCTTTTTCGTTGCTTCCGCCTTATGTCCGGCGCTATCATACACAATTGCTTTCAGTATCTGCTCACCATTTTCCACCCAAGGATCGGTGGCCCAATTAATAGTGTATGGCGTTTCAGTCTTTTCGCCAATTAAGTAGTCTCCATTGCTAGAATAAAATTCAACTTTACTAATTTCGTTGTCATCTTTGGCTTCTATCTGTAGTTCTACATCCCCACTTACTACAGAATCTTCCTTCTCATCTGAAGAAGTATGGGTAAAATTAATAATCTCAGGTGGAAAATCTTCTGTTTCTTCCACGACTTCCGGTTTCTTTTCTGTAGTCGAATTAGTAGGGACCGACTTTGTAGAATATACTAAATATATAGCTATGGCACTCATAAAAACCAGTAGAGCCAATAAATATAGCGTAAGTTTCCGTCTAAGTTGCATGCTCTGTAACTTCCTCCTATTAAACTGCCTAACTATTATTGTAATATGCTAATGGTGGAGGATGTAGCGGTAAATATTAGCTCTAAGCTACAACAAAAATCACTTACCTTCTGTAAACGCCAAAATGGAATCAAGGTCTCAGATGCTTTGAAATATTGGCCGGATCTTGCCCTTACGCCTCATTCTTGCCTGATCCAATATTATTCATTGTCACCAAGCTCTTTATCTCCTCTATGAGGAACTCTCTTCTCCTTTTTCCTCGTCTCCGAAGTCTTCATCCCCCTTATGAAGACCTCTCTTCTCTTTTTTCTTCGTCACTGAGGTCTTCATCACCCCAATGAAGACCCCTCTTCTCCTTTTTTCCTCGTCACTGAAGCCTTCATCCCCCCTTATGAAGACCTCTCTTCTCTTTTTTCTTCGTCACTGAGGTCTTCATCACCTCAATGAAGACCCCTCTTCTCCTTTTTCCTCGTCACTGAAGTCTTCATCCCCCTTATGAAGACCTCTCTTCTCTTTTTTCTTCGTCACTGAGGTCTTCACCCCAATGAAGACCCCTCTTCTCCTTTTCCCTCGTCACTGAAGTCTTCATCCCCCTTATGAAGACCTCTCTTCTCTTTTTTCTTCGTCACTGAGGTCTTCATCACCCCAATGAAGACCCCTCTTCTCCTTTTTCCTCGTCACTGAAGTCTTCATCCCCCTTATGAAGACCTCTCTTCTCTTTTTTCTTCGTCACTGAGGTCTTCATAACGACGATACCCTAACGATTATTCTATAATGCAATGAATTTAACTTCTTTTAAACAATAAAAAATACCGGTCCCATAAAAAGGAACCGGCACTCTTCTAATTATTTCTTATAGCTCTTCACAATGCTCTTCGAAATACCCTTGAAGCTTTGTGATAACAGACATTGGTGCATGACCTTCAATTTCGTGTCTTTCTACCATCGTTACAATCTTGCCGTCCTTCAATAAGGCAAAAGAAGGAGAGGATGGTGGATAACCTTCGAAATATTCGCGTGCTTTCTCTGTCGCTTCTTTATCTTGACCAGCAAATACAGTAACCAAATGTGTTGGACGCTTGTCATAATGCACCGCATGAGTTGCAGCTGGACGTGCAATACCGCCGGCACAACCACAAACAGAGTTGACCATTACAAGTGTCGTCCCTTTACGAGCAAATGCTTCTTCTACATCTTCTACTGTTCTAAGTTGCTCATAGCCAGCGTTATCCATTTCTTCTCTGGCAGTACGAACAACATCATTCATAAACATATTAAAATCGATATTCATGTTGTATCACCTCAAGTTTTAAACTACTCTTATCATACCAATTTTTTTCAAATAAAAAAACAAAAAAGGTTTATTTTCTAATTTGGCGGGTATTATATCCTTAACATCCAGATATCCATACCCCTATACTCCCTAGTTGAAGGAAAGTGATATGCTCACTTTCCTTTTTTTGCCCACTAATTATTTTCTGTAACTTCCAACTAACTTCTCCACAGCCAAAGATACAGATATTTCATCGTCTCCAACTTGCTTCTCTAGCAGGGGTATCTGTTTTTTTACTAATTCATCTTCAAAAAACATCCGCTCAATTTGATCCTTCAATGAAGTATAAAACCAAGTCTTCTTTTGAGAATTCCTGCGTTCTTCAAAAACTCCTGTCTTTTTAGTACAATCCATAAACTCCTGAATAATCTTCCACGTCTTATCAACATTCACATTATTCAAAGCCGAACAAGTAACCGTCTTCGTTTCCCATCCTTCTGTTGCAGGCTGCAAGAAATGAAGGATTTGTCTGTACTCATGAGCAGTTTTCACCGCTCTTGCTTTATTATCTCCATCCGCTTTGTTAACGACAATCGCATCAACAAGCTCCATTATGCCCTTTTTCATTCCTTGCAGCTCATCACCTGCACCCGTTAGAACAAGCAGTAAAAAGAAATCGACCATATCTCTCACTATGGCTTCGCTCTGACCGACTCCAACAGTCTCCACTAAAATCACATCATAGCCGGCTGCTTCACACAGAAGAATGCTTTCTCGGGTTTTGCGATGTACGCCACCTAACGTACCGCTTGAAGGAGAAGGACGGATAAACGCTTGGGGGTGTCTTGCAAGCTGCTCCATCCTCGTTTTGTCCCCAAGGATACTTCCACCTGTCTTGGAACTGCTAGGGTCGACTGCAAGCACAGCGACTTTATGACCCTGCTCGCACAAATACAACCCAAACGCTTCTATAAAGGTACTCTTACCAGCACCTGGAACGCCGCTAATCCCGATGCGGACAGAGCGACCAGTCGAAGGCATGATCTCTTGTATAATCTCTTGGCTTTTATGAAAATGTCGTGTTGCATTGCTTTCCACGAGCGTGATGGCTTGAGCGAGGTCAGAGCGGACTCCTGCATGGATACCAGCTATGATATCCACTGTACTCCGCTCCTCTTTTTTGAGCACCTTTTTTCTAGGTTTACGCTCTTTACTCATGCGTCTCTTCCACTTCTTCATAGCCAAGGCGTTCGTAGATTTCCTCTAGAACTTTTTCGGCGGCACGAGGGATAACCGTTCCAGGTCCGAAGATGGCGGATGCACCATTGCTATATAGGAATTCATAATCCTGTGCTGGGATTACCCCACCAATTACAACGATGATGTCTTCACGGTTCAATTTTTTCAGCTCCTCCACGAGTTGTGGAAGGAGTGTTTTATGCCCCGCAGCAAGGGAACTGATTCCAATAACATGCACGTCATTTTCCACTGCTTGCAGCGCTGTTTCTGCAGGTGTTTGGAAAAGAGGTCCGATATCTACATCGAACCCAAGGTCGGCGAACGCAGTTGAGATGACTTTTGCCCCTCGGTCATGACCGTCCTGTCCCATTTTCGCAATCATGATCCTTGGTCTTCTTCCTTCAAGTTCAAGGAACTCTTCAATTTTATCCTTCACAGCCTTCATCTCCTCCTCATTGGAGAATTCACTGCTGTACACGCCGCTGATAGAGCGGATAACAGCACGATGGCGATTAGCTACCTTTTCAATAGCATCTGAAATCTCTCCTAGACTTGCTCGAGCACGGGCAGCGTCCACGGCTAGTTCCAGCAGATTGCCTTTCCCTGTGCGAGCCGCATCTGTCAGTGCTTCTAGAGCAGAAATAACTTCCGTTTCATCTCTGTTTTCACGAAGCTCTTGCAAACGAAGGATTTGCTTTTTACGAACCTCTGCATTATCAATATCCAATACATCTATTGCCATATCTTCTTTTTCCAAACGGAATTTGTTCACACCAATAATGGATTCTTTGCCTGAATCGATTTTTGCTTGACGACGTGCAGATGCCTCTTCAATTCTCATCTTCGGTAATCCAGTTTCAATCGCTTTTGCCATGCCACCAAGCTCTTCTATTTCTTCAATATGAGCCCAAGCTTTATCAATCAATTCCTTCGTCAAGGTTTCTACATAGTAAGAACCAGCCCAAGGATCAATTACTTTGGTTATCTCCGTTTCCTCCTGCAAATACAACTGCGTATTACGAGCGATACGGGCGGAAAAGTCCGTTGGCAATGCAATGGCTTCATCTAATGCGTTGGTGTGCAAGGATTGTGTATGCCCATTGGCAGCCGCCAATGCCTCAATGCAGGTACGCGTCACATTATTAAATGGATCCTGTTCTGTTAAACTCCATCCAGACGTTTGTGAATGGGTCCTTAAAGCCATCGACTTCGGATTTTGTGGTGCGAATTCCTTCATCATTTTAGCCCATATAAATCGAGCGGCACGCATTTTTGCTACTTCCATGAAAAAGTTCATACCTATTGCCCAGAAGAATGATAGTCTTGGCGCAAATTTATCAATATCAATGCCAGCTTCCAATCCTGTTCTCACATATTCCAGACCGTCTGCAAGCGTATAGGCAAGCTCAATATCCGCCGGTGCTCCTGCTTCTTGCATATGATAACCCGAAATACTGATACTATTGAACTTCGGCATATGCTGGGACGTGTATGCAAAAATATCACCAATAATTCGCATAGACATCTCAGGAGGATAAATATACGTATTACGAACCATATATTCTTTTAAAATATCATTCTGAATAGTCCCTGAAAGTTTCTCTGGACTTACCCCTTGTTCCTCAGCAGTAACGATGTAAAAAGCCATAATCGGCAGTACCGCGCCATTCATCGTCATCGAGACAGACATTTTATCCAATGGAATTCCATCAAAAAGAACCTTCATATCGAGAATGGAATCAATGGCTACACCAGCTTTTCCAACATCCCCCTCTACTCGTGGGTGATCGGAATCATAGCCACGATGTGTAGCAAGGTCAAAGGCAACCGATAACCCTTTTTGCCCCATTTCCAAGTTTCTTCTGTAGAATGCATTACTCTCTTCCGCTGTCGAGAAACCAGCATACTGACGGATCGTCCATGGACGGTTAACATACATCGTTGGGTAAGGTCCACGGACATACGGGGCAATACCAGGAAGAGTTCCCAAGTGATTGGCTCCCTCCAAATCCGCCTGTGTGTAATTAACCTTCAATTTAATCTGTTCATTTGTTTCATAAAACAGTTCTTCCACCGCTTCATTGGACAGCGGCACTCGTGTAGCTATGGTTTGCTTGTTCAGTATTCTCGTTGAAAAATCAGGCTTCATTGTCTGTCAACCCCATTTCTTGGTGTATCATTACTAATTGCTCATAACAGTTGGAGCGCATATGGATAAAATTACTAACTCCTACTTCCTGCAGCTCTTTTTGGCGTCCAGCTTCAGGCAAGCCTGCAACCAATACTTTTCGTTTAGGCGTATTAATAGCCATAACCGCTGCATTCAAAAACTCTTCGTAAGTGTCATCACTGCCGCAAATACATACATATCCAGTTATGTTTTGATTAGATAACCACTCGACGATTTCTTTAACATTTTCAAAGCTTGGGCTAACTACAGGCTGAAGACCACCTACCTGGAAAAAGCCTGAGGCGAAGTCAGTTCGTGGCTTGTGTGATGCTAATGTACCAAGGTTAATCAAGGTAACTTTTGGTGATGTCCCCTGTTTTTCCTGATACAACTTCGCTTGGTATCGCAAACTTTCAAAGGCTTCAGAAAGCCTTAGGGGTTGCATGGCCTGTATTTTTTCTGGAGCATGCTCATTTTCTTTCACACGTTTTGTGCTTATTTGCCACTTTAACTCCTCTTGAAGATTGGCAAACATATTGATACCGACCAACACTTTTTTCCTGCTTTGGACATCCTTAAGTCGCTTTTCTTTTACCACGGCAATGCGGTCTTGAAGGAAATTCGTTCGCAGAGCTTCCATTATTCCCCCAAGCTTATCTAGCTCCTGAAACAACTTCCATGCCTCATCAGCTAATTGATTTGTTAGCTTTTCGACATAAAATGAGCCTGCTGCTGGATCCACGATTTTATTTAAAAAGCTCTCTTCTTTTAAGATATAGTGAGTATTTCTGGCGATTCTTCGTGAGAATGCGTCCGAATCTTGCTGGTAGCTGTCTACATTCATACTATCTGCTCCCCCAACGGCTGCAGAGAATGCCTCTGTTGTTGTCCGCAGCATATTGACATACGGATCCAAATTTGACTTTGTGAATATGGAGGTTGTTGCATGCACTGTCATCGGCTGTGCTTTTTCATCCCCTCCAAAAGCCTCCATGATATTTGCCCATAACACTCTTGCCGCTCTCAGCTTGCTAAGTTCCATGAAAAAATCACTTCCAACAGGGAAAGTAAATGCAATTTCCTTGGAAGCATCTTCAAAGGAAATCCCTCTGTTCATAAGCGCCTGTATGTATTCTACTGCTGTTGCCATAACAGTTGCGAGCTCCTGTACGGCATTGGCGCCCCCGTTGTGGTAAGCATTGGACTGCACCCACACTGTTTGAAGTCCTGGAGCATTGTTTTCCTTCCATTCGATATTGGATTTCATTTCATCATAATACTGCTCCAATGGCTGATTCAATGATCCTGTTGCTGCAAGCTCGCCAATTGGATCAGCTCCAATAATCCCTTGCAAACTCTTCGTTTCCAACTCGCTATCTATTAACGCATTGATGAACGTTGTTGCACTGGGGCCTGCATGTACTTGGAGTGTTATATCATTTAATGAAATATTATTTAATAATGTCCTTAGGTCCGTTTGGTCTTTTATTAATAATGCTTTAGCATCTGTTGATGGAAAAGTGGCAAATTGAATGGATTGCAAGCCGTTTTCTAGTTCCATTTTCAGTTGAGCATTTAATTCCGCAAATGAATTAGATCCATATAATTGCTGGCTGACTGCCCAATCAGACTTCTCTATTAATTGTTTGGATGCATTATTTCTATCGTCTTCAGTATATACCGGTTTACGTGTAATGCCTTCATATGTAACGGTGTTTAACTTGGATACAGGCTTCCCCTTTAACGCTTTTTCTGCCTGTTCAGCCCATTCTTCCATTGTCACTTTCGGGAAACTATTGTTTTTCATGTCTTTTAATCTACTCATCTTCATCCCCTCGTCCCCTTAATAGCGTAATCGCTTACAAATTTAAATTTTTCAAAAGTTCATATATTTATTTTAATATAGTTATGAGGGCACGGCAAATAAAGAAAGCATTGGAATTACTTATTTTTCGGTAGTATTCACTCGGCAAAAAAACTATACTTACTATATAAATGATAGTTTCATAAAAAGGTAGTGATTTGTAACGATGTTATACATATGGAATATTGAAAGCATAATCAATGAAACATTAGAGGAACTTGGTTTAGATATTAATTTTGAATTTGACAATAACTTGAAAGCACCAATGAGTTTTAACATTTCCACCAATACAATCAAATTCAATTATTTGCAGATTAATGGGTACAAAGCCAAAATAAATAATAAAATTAGAGAATCAGATGAAAACTTTGTGAAACTCATGCTCTTCCATGAAATCGGCTATTACCTGGATTTTAAGAAAAACAAGCATGACTTGAGGATATTGATGTATGGAGGAGAAGATGAAAAAGAAATCTTGATGCGACAAATTGAAAAAAATGCATGGGTGTTTGGAAGGAAGGTTGTACCTGAAAATTTGTTAGAGGCTTATGATAAGATGCGGGAGTTGGATGGGATGTTTTTGACGAACAGATAAACTAAATATCTGACAAAAAGGGTGTAGGAAACATAGCGGTTTCCTATACCCTTTTTATTTACTTATTGATCGTAGGTTTCGTCGATAATAACCCCAACATTGCCTTTCTTGTGCCCCTTTTCTACATAGGTGTGAGCAACTGATAATTGTTCCATCGGGTAGCTTTTATCGATAACTGCTTTATACTTGCCTTTTTCAATCAGTTCTTTCAGGAATTTAATATCGTCTTCTTTTTCCAATGCAACACCTGATATTATTTTATAGCCACGTGACATGCCACTCCAGTATCCCTGCACCATCTGAGTAACTCCTGCTGCGCCAAGAATCCACGTTCCTTTTTTCTTAAGCGTTTTCTTGATTGCTTGATAAGGAATTTTCCCTACTGTATCAAAAATGACATCATAGATTTCTTCACCGAGTTCCTCTTTGGTATAGTCAATTACTTTATCTGCCCCTAAAGACTTCACCATTTCGACATTAGTTGTGCTACATACCCCTGTAACCTCAGCACCGTATATTTTGGCTAGTTGAATGGCTGCTGTACCGACTGCACCTGATGCCCCGTAAATGAGAACTTTTTGGTGAGGTTGGATATTTGCTTTTCTTAGAAAATGAATAGCAGTGTGCCCTCCAAACGGAACAGTGGCCGCTTCTACATAGCTTAGATTGTGTGGTTTTAATACGACAACTCCATTTTCTGCAAGACATACATATTCTGCGTAAGCACCAAAGCTCATCCCTGTAGATCCAAAAACCTGGTCCCCTACCTTAAACCGAGTTACTTTACTTCCAACTGACTCAACTATTCCTGCCAGAACTCCACCTAGAATGGACTTCTTTGGACGAGTCAGTCCAAAGAACAATTTCACTGCAACCGGATCCGCCTTTCTTATTCGCCAATCTGCTGCATTAACAGCTGTCGCCACTACTTTTATTAGAATTTCATTATCTTTTGGAACTGGTTTATCGACCTCTTTTAATTGAAGTACCTCTGGTGGACCATATTTGGTATACACAACAGCTTTCATGGACTGCCTCCCCTGAATATAGTTATTTATTTGCCTGCAACCATTGTATGTTGGTCCACCAGTAAATACGTCCAACAGTCTGTAGAACATTTAAAATAAAAAACGTCTGGCCGAAATGGCGATCAAAACTTTTCGGGCGATTTTGGAGGTTTTTCGGGCGATATTACGTAGAAACGGGCGAAAATTAAAATTTGCGGGCGATTTTGGACTGCAATCGGGCGATAATTTGATTATACGGGCGATTTTCAAAAGTAATCAGGCGAACACAAAAAACCGACAAAGCCCTCCCTTAAGAAGGACCTTATCGGTTTCCACAAACACCTTACCTATTAATAAATAGACGTATTCTCTTTAGACATTTTCTCAATGATTTCTTTAACGCGAGCTAGGAAGCGTCCGCATACAAGACCATCAAGTACACGGTGGTCAAGAGACATACATAGGTTCACCATGTCGCGAACAGCGATCATACCGTGGTCCATGACTACTGGACGTTTCACGATGGATTCCACTTGCAGGATGGCTGCTTGTGGGTAGTTAATGATACCTTGTGATTGTACAGAACCGAATGAACCAGTGTTGTTGACAGTAAATGTTCCACCTTGCATCTCTGCAGATGTTAATTTACCAGCACGAACTTTGTTTGCAAGATCTGTAATTTCACGAGCAATGCCTTTGATTGTCTTTTCATCAGCGTTGCGGATAACCGGCACATAAAGTGCGTCATCTGTTGCAACGGCGATTGAAATATTGATGTCTTTCTTTTGAACGATTTTGTCGCCTGCCCACATGGAATTGATTTGTGGGAATTCTTTCAATGCTTGCGCTACCGCTTTTACGAAGAATGCGAAGAAAGTTAGGTTGTAGCCTTCTTTTTTCTTGAACTCGCTCTTCAAGGAGTTGCGGTATTCTACAAGGTTTGTCGCGTCCACTTCGATCATCGTCCAAGCATGTGGCGCTTCGTGCTTGCTGCGTAGCATGTTTGCAGCGATTGCTTTACGTACACCTGTTACAGGGATTTCGATGTCGCCTGCTTCCACTGGTACGTTTACAGGTTGAGCTGCTTTTGGTGCACTTGCTGCTGCCGGTGCAGATGGAGCCGCTGGTGCTGCAGGCGCCGCCTTTGGAGCTTCCGCTGCTGGAGCTTGAGTAGCTGCCGGTTTAGAATCTGCAGTTGGAATGTTACCGGAATCGATCACCGCTTGGATGTCTTTTCTTGTAATACGTCCGCCTGCGCCGCTTCCTTTTACTTGCTCAAGATCTACATTGTTTTCTTGTGCAAGACGAAGAACCGCTGGAGAGTAGCGACGTTTGTTTGGCGCGTCTGCATCATCTTCTACAGCTGGTGCTGTTGGTGCTTCTGATTTCGCTGAAGGTGCAGGTGCACTTTCCTCTTTTGGTGCGTCAGCAGTTGCTTCTGCTTCTCCGCCACCTTCTGTTTCGATATAGCAGATGATTTCCCCTACTGCTAGTGTGTCACCGTCTTCTGCTACAAGTTCCTTGATTGTCCCTGTAAAAGAAGAAGGGATTTCTGCGTTAACTTTATCAGTCATGACCTCTGCTAGAGGGTCGTATTTGTTTACTTTGTCGCCTACACTTACGATCCAGCGGCTGATTGTTCCTTCCGTTACGCTTTCTCCAAGCTGTGGCATTGTAATTTTTTCTACTGCCATGATGAGAACCTCCTTTAATCGGTGGGCTCTGTTGAAATCTGCAGTTAATCTCCGTTCCAGGAGCTTGCTTTCCGCGGGCGGCCGGGAGCCTCCTCAGGCTACGCCTTCCGGGGTCTCCCCTATCCCTTCCTCCCGCAGGAGTCAAACTCCTTCCACTACGATCAACTGCAAGGAAATCAACATTACCATTCGTTCACTCGTCTACTTAAAAATTCAGGTATTAGTATTGAGCTAGCTCACGCATCGCTTTTTCTACTTTGTCTGGGTTAACCATGAAGTATTTTTCCATCGTTGGTGCATATGGCATTGCAGGGACGTCTGGTCCAGCAAGACGCATGATTGGTGCGTCAAGGTCGAATAAGCAGTTTTCTGCAATGATGGCAGATACTTCACTCATGATGCTTCCTTCTTTTGTATCTTCAGTAAGTAGAAGTACTTTTCCTGTTTTGGAAGCAGCTTCCACGATTGCTTCCTTATCAAGCGGGTAAACCGTACGCAAGTCAAGGATGTGTGCGGAGATTCCGTCTTGTGCAAGACGCTCAGCAGCTTGTAGTGCAAAGTGTACACATAGACCGTACGTGATAACTGTGATGTCTTCTCCTTCACGTTTTACGTCGGCTTTACCGATTGGAAGGACGTAATCATCTGTTGGTACTTCGCCTTTGATTAGACGGTATGCACGCTTGTGCTCGAAGAATAGAACTGGATCTTCGTCACGGATTGCCGCTTTCAATAATCCTTTTACATCATAAGGAGTTGAAGGCATGACAATTTTAAGACCAGGTTGGTTTGCAAAAACTGCTTCTACAGATTGGGAGTGGTAAAGTGCACCGTGAACTCCTCCGCCGTATGGCGCGCGTACAACAAGTGGACAAGTCCAGTCGTTGTTGGAACGGTAACGGATTTTAGCCGCTTCGGAGATAATTTGGTTAACTGCAGGCATGATGAAATCCGCGAACTGCATTTCTGCGATTGGACGCATTCCATACATTGCTGCACCGATTGCTACACCTGCGATAGCTGATTCTGCCAGAGGTGTGTCGATAACTTTATCTTCACCGAATTGATCATAAAGGCCGGTAGTCGCTTTGAATACTCCACCTTTTCTTCCTACGTCTTCCCCAAGTACAAATACTTTGGAATCACGTTCCATCTCTTCACGGATGGCCATTGTTACTGCATCTATATAAGAAATAACTGCCATGATGGTTCCCCCTTACTCTGCGTAGACATGCTTCATTGCGGATTCTGCATCTGCATATGGAGCATTTTCTGCGTATTCTGTTGCTTCGTTTACTTCTTTTGCAATTTTATCGTTAATTTCTTTTTCTTTTTCATCTGTTAACACGCCAGCCTCTTTTAAGTAAGCTGCAAAGCTGATGATTGGGTCATTCGCTTTTGCTGCTGCCACTTCGTCACGCTCACGGTATGCACGATCGTCGTCATCACTGGAGTGAGGAGTCAGACGGTAGGAGATAGCCTCAACAAGTGTAGGCCCTTCGCCACGACGTCCACGGTCTGCTGCTTCTTTAACCGCTGCATACACTTCAAGCGGGTCGTTTCCATCAATAGTGATACCAGGCATTCCGTATCCTAGTGCACGGTCTGAGATTTTCTCACATGCCACTTGTTTTTCATAAGGAACAGAAATTGCATATTTGTTGTTTTCGCACATGAAGATAACTGGTAGCTTGTGAACTGCTGCATAGTTAGCGCCTTCATGGAAGTCTCCTTGGTTGGAAGAACCTTCACCAAACGTTACGAACGTACATAGGTCTTTCCCTTCTAAACGGCCACCAAGTGCCACTCCAACTGCGTGTGGTACTTGTGTTGTTACAGGGGAAGAACCAGTTACGATGCGGTTTTTCTTTTGACCAAAGTGACCTGGCATTTGACGTCCGCCTGAGTTTGGATCTTCTGCTTTTGCGAAACCGGAAAGCATTAATTCCGTTGCTGTCATACCAAAAGTAAGTACAACACCCATGTCACGGTAGTAAGGTAGTACGTAGTCTTTTTCGCGATCTAGAGCGAATGCCGCTCCTACTTGAGCAGCTTCTTGACCTTGGCAGGAGATTACGAATGGGATTTTCCCTGCACGGTTAAGTAACCACATGCGCTCATCGATGCGGCGAGCTAATAACATTGTTTCAAACATTTCTAGTACATTTTCATCTGTAAGCCCTAGAGCTTGGTGACGATTTTCTGCCATTTAAGTTTACCTCCTATATGTAGAGAGTTGGTAGCGTGTAGCTCCTCTAACAATTAAATCAATATCGATGTAGGCTGTTGATTTCCGCTGCACGCACTCGCTTTCCGCGGGCGGTCCGGGAGCCTCCTCAGGCTTTGCCTTCCGGGGTCTCCCATGTCCCTTCCTCCCGCAGGACAAGGAATGCTTCGACAGCAAGACATCGCACGAAGAAAATGCGTAGCATTTTCGAGGAGTCTCGTGCCTTCCGCTTCAATCAACGTTCCTTCTTGCAATTTTTAAGAATGTATCGCTTTTCCATCTACTGCAAGGGCTGCTTCGCCGATAGCTTCAGACAAGGATGGATGCGGGTGGATAGTGTGTCCGATTTCCCATGGTGTAGCGTCAAGGACGCGCGCAAGGCCAGCTTCAGAAATCATATCTGTAACATGCGGTCCAATCATGTGAACGCCTAGGATATCATCGTTTTCTTTGTTGACTACCAGTTTCACAAATCCATCAGATTCACCATAAACAAGTGCTTTTCCGATTGCTCGGAAGGAGAATTTTCCAGTTTTTACGTCGAAGCCTTTTTCTTTTGCTTCTTCTTCTGTATATCCGACAGATGCCACTTCAGGACTTGAGTACACACATTTTGAAATCATGGAATAATCGATTGGCGCAGGATTTTCATTTGCCATATGCTCCACTGCGACAATTCCTTCGTGTGAAGCAACGTGTGCAAGCTGTAAACCACCGATAACATCACCAATTGCATAGATGTGGGATTCTTTTGTTTGGAAAAAGTCATTTGTATTAATGAAACCTTTTTCTACTTGAATGTCTGTATTTTCAAGGCCAATGCCTTCTACGTTAGCTTGACGGCCAACGGATACTAGCATCTTTTCTGCCGTAAAGGATTTCTCTTCTCCTTTATGCTCCGCTTTGATTGTAACCGAACCTTCAGCTTTTTCTAAAGTTTCTGGTAGAACCTTCGCACTAGTTACCACTTTAATGCCACGCTTTTTCAACAAACGTTGCATTTCTTTGGAAACTTCTTTATCTTCTGTTGGCAGTACGCGATCAGCATACTCTAGTACTGTTACCTCTACGCCGAAGTCATCTAGCATGGACGCCCATTCAATACCGATTACTCCTCCACCAACGATGATAATTGATTTAGGAAGTTCTTCTAGTGATAATGCTTCATCAGAAGTCATTACTTGTGCCCCATCAATTTCAAGTCCAGGTAGAGAACGTGGACGAGATCCCGTTGCCACAATTACGTTCTTAGGGATTAGCATTTCATTCTCATCACCATTTTCAAACTCAACGGAGATTGTTCCTGGCATTGGAGAGAAAATAGAAGGTCCTAAGATACGCCCTGTTCCGTAAAACACATCGATTTTACCTTGCTTCATTAGGTGTTGCACACCACCGTGAAGCTGGTCGATGATTTTTTGTTTGCGTTCTTGCACTTTGAAGAAGTCTAGTTTCACTTCTCCTGAGATTACGCCGAACTCTTCACTGTTCTTTGTTTGCGCAAACACTTCTGCACTGCGAAGTAATGCTTTACTTGGGATACATCCTGCATGAAGGCATGTTCCGCCGATTTTCTTCTTTTCTACTACTGCTGTCTTTAAGCCAAGTTGAGATGCACGAATAGCCGCGACATACCCGCCTGTTCCGCCACCTAGGATGACTAAATCATATTCTTGTGCCATTATTCCTTGCTCCCTTCTAGCTCTGTACTACTTTTGTGTCTACGACCGTACCAGGGTATTCTTTTGCTTCTTCTTCCCCACGTAATACGCGAAGTGCTCCTTCTGTAAGAGCTTGTAATTCATTTTCGCCTGGTTGTACAATGACGTCTGCAATCCAGCTAATGCGCTCGGAGATCTGTTTTACAAACCCTTTTCCGTAGGCTAGTCCACCTGTCAAAATGATGGCATCTACTTTCCCTGCCAGTACTGCACTTGCTGATCCGATTTCCTTGGCAACCTGATAAGCCATTGCATCATATACTAAAGCGGCCTTTTCATCGCCTGCTTCAATCATTTGTTCGACTTTCACTGCATCATTGGTTCCAAGGTAACCAACAAGGCCTCCTTGTCCTACTAGCTTCTTCATTATTTCATCACGATAATAGTCACCAGAGAAACATAGTGATACAAGATCACCAGCTGGAACTGTTCCAGCACGTTCTGGACTGAACGGGCCGTCTCCATGAAGACCGTTATTCACATCGACAACTCGGCCTCCAACGTGTGTCCCCACTGTGATACCTCCACCCATGTGCGTGACAATCAGGTTCAGATCTTCGTATTTTTTACCAAGATCTTTGGCTACCCTGCGTGCAACGGCCTTTTGATTCAAGGCGTGGAAAATACTTTTGCGCTCGATTAGAGAGAATCCTGAAATACGAGCGATGTCAGACAGTTCGTCCACTACCACCGGGTCAACGATAAAAGATGGGATATTCAACCCTGTAGCTATTTCATAGGCGATGATTCCACCAAGATTAGATGCATGCTGACCAGCAAAACCTATCTTCAAATCATGTAACATTTCTTTATTAACAGAGTATGTTCCCCCTTCGATTGGACGTAGAAGTCCACCGCGACCACATACTGCACTAAGTTTGGAAATGTTGATCCCTTCTTGATCTAATGTCTCAAGAATGGTCGTTTTTCTAAATTCATATTGATCATAGATACTTGCAAAGGAATTAATCGTTTCGCTATCGTGACGTAATGTTTTTTCAAATACAGAACGTTCATTATCAAATACGCCGATTTTCGTTGATGTGGATCCTGGATTGATGACAAGTATGCGATATTCCTTTTCTAACACTGTTGAAACCTCCATTTCAGACGGACGGCAAACGAGAGAATTCATCATCACCCCGTTTGCCCCTTCTGAGAAACTTAATATTTGTTTATATTAGCGTCCGTTACGACGGCTTAAAATATGATGTCCATTTTGTAAAAATTGACTACGAGAATTTTTCATTCTTTCAATACGCTCTTCAGCAAGACGATCTGCCGCACGGTATGTTGGGATACCGTCACGTTTTGCAATTTCAATAACTCTCTCAATGTTGTCGTAGATTCCTTCTACTTTTTTCATTGCACGCTCACGGTTGTAACCGTATAGCTCATCCGCTACGTTAATAACACCACCAGCATTGATTACATAGTCAGGAGCATAAACGATACCCATTTCATGGATGATATCTCCGTGTTTTGTATCAAGCAACTGGTTATTAGCTGCACCAGCGATAACTTTTGCTTTCAATTGAGGAATCGTTTCGTCATTGATTGTTGCTCCAAGTGCACATGGTGCATAGATGTCGCAGTCTACACTGTAGATGTCGTTGATGTCTACTGCTCTTGCACCGAACTCTTCAACTGCACGGTTAACAGCTTCTTTATTGATATCTGTTACGATAAGCTGAGCACCTTCTTCGTGAAGATGACGGCAAAGGTTGAATGCCACGTTACCTACACCTTGAACAGCTACAACTTTTCCTTCTAATGAATCTGTACCAAATGCTTCTTTCGCTGCAGCTTTCATTCCGCGGTACACTCCAAATGCTGTTACAGGAGATGGGTTACCGGAAGAACCGAATGCAGGTGATACGCCTGTTACATAGTCTGTCTCTTCATAAATCAAGTCCATGTCTGCTACAGTTGTACCAACATCTTCTGCAGTGATGTAGCGTCCGTTTAATCCTTGGATGTAACGGCCGAAAGCACGGAACATTTCTTCGTTTTTGTCAGTGCGTGGGTCACCAATGATAACTGTTTTACCTCCACCAAGGTTCAATCCAGCTGCAGCGTTTTTGTAAGTCATCCCTTTTGCAAGACGAAGTGCATCTTCAATCGCTGCACCCTCATTTGCATAAGTCCACATGCGTGTTCCACCAAGTGCTGGCCCAAGTGTTGTATCGTGGATAGCTATGATTGCTTTAAGTCCTGATTGTTTGTCTTGGCAGATCACCAGTTGTTCGTAGTCGTAAGTCTCCATATATTTGAAAATTTCCATGATAAAATTCCTCCCCAAGATAGTAAATGATTTTTAGTTTTAGAATTTGCTCTACACCGCTGTTGATTTCCGATAAAGGCTTCGCTTTCCTAGGGGCTGACGAGAATCTCCTCAGCTTCGCCTGTGGGGTCTCCGCCTTTTTCTCCAATCAGTAGCTATGTTTTTTATGAACTTTGATTTATTTCACAGAACAAACCGCAAGGGCTAGTGAGTTTAGTTTACTCTCTGCTGAGTCAGCTCTGGATGTTAACACAATCGGTGCTTTTGCGCCGGCAATGATTGCTCCGACTTTTGCTTTTGCAAAGTAGATTAATGATTTATATAAGACATTTCCAACTTCAATGGTCGGAACAAACAGGATGTCCGCTTGTCCTGCCACGTCACTTTGAATTCCCTTGTGCTCAGCAGCAAGTGCTGATACTGCGTTATCCAATGCTAGTGGGCCATCAATGAGGCAGTCTTTTATTTGACCTCTATTATTCATTTGTGTAAGAAGTGCTGCATCCACCGTAGCTTGCATCGCTGGGTTCACTACCTCAACAGCAGCGAGTGGCGCAACTTTCGGGAGTTCAATCCCTAGCGCTCTTGCCACCTGAACAGAGTTTTGAACAATCTGCACTTTTTGTTGAAGATCTGGTGCCACATTCATTGCTGCATCAGTTACAAATATTAATTGTTCATAACCCGGCACTTCAAATGCGGCAACATGGGATAACACATTCCCCGTACGCAAACCATACTCTTTGTTTAACACTTCTTTAAGAATGGTTGCTGTTGGGACATTTCCTTTCATCAGCACATCCGCTTCGCCGCTTGAAACAGCTTTTACAGCAAGTTCTGATGCCTTCTTAGCACCATCAGCAGAAACAATTTTCAGTGCATGGTGTGATGCATCCACATTGTGTTCTTTCAGTAATGCTAGTATTTTCTCCTCATGTCCAAACAGTATAAAGGAAGCCAACTGCTTGTTTAAGGCATGAGAAACCGCTTCGATCACTTCTTCATCTTCGGCTGCTGCAATTGCTACCACTTTAGAAGTGAGCTGGGTTGCTTTGGTGATAAGTTCCTCTAGTTTCATTTTCTCAACCCTTCCTTTCTACTCCAATATTATCTATGCAAGAAACGTGCCAACTCGTTTTTTGTGAAAACGCTTTATTTTACCGCTTTTCACCAAGCAACATTTTTCATACTGTGCAGTTTTTTGCATGCAACATTATTCAATCATGAATTTCTCCATTTTGTAATAAAGATTTCTAATCGACACTCCCAGCTCTTTAGCAGTCTTTGTTTTGTTACCTTTATTCTTCTTCAATATCTTTTGAATTATTTTCGCTTCATACCCTTCCAGCATTTCTGCTAAAGTGTAATCACTAGTGACTGTTTCAGCTGAATCCTGCACTGCTTTGTCGCCGCTGGTAGCCAAGTCCGGAATATGTTCCATGTCGATAAACACTTCATTAAATTTCATAAAAATAATGGCTCGTCCCAGAACATTTTCAAGCTCCCTCACATTGCCTGGCCATTCGTAGGCAGCAAGGTGATTGATGGCTCGTGGAGTTAACCCTTCCACATTTCTACCGTAATCTTGATTTATTTTTCTTATAAGATGTTCACTTAGCGCTTCTATATCTTCTTTTCTTTTACGAAGCGGGGGAATGTGTATAGGCATTCTATTTAAACGATAATAAAGATCCTCACGGAATGACCCGTCTGCAATCCCTTTTTCAAGATTAACATTCGTGGCAGCAATCACTCTGACGTTAATGGTAATTGCTTTTGTTCCACCTACGCGTATGATTTCATTTTCTTGTAGAACCCTTAATAGTTTTGCTTGAGTATTGGCAGATAATTCTCCAATCTCATCTAGGAAAATACTACCGTTATTCGCTTCTTCAAAAAGCCCTTTTTTCCCGCCTCGCTTGGCACCAGAAAATGCACCTTCTTCATAACCGAACAATTCACTTTCCAATAAAGATTCAGAAAGGGCAGCACAATTAACTCTGATAAATTTGTTATATTTGCGACTGCTTGCGTTATGGATAGCATGGGCAAAAAGTTCTTTCCCCGTGCCGGACTCACCTCGCAATAAAACAGTTGCTGGTGTTTTCGCGCCAAGTTTTGCTTGTTCAATGGCAAGGCTCATCTCTTCAGAAGATCCGATGATATCCTCAAAAGAATACTTCGCTTCGAGCGTTCTGATAATCTGTCTTGCCCGGTCTAACTCAGTGGTAAGCGTCTGTATTTCGGAGACATCATGGATAACACCGACACTCCCTTTTAACTTACCATCCACTATTATTGGAGCGACGTTTACAATGACTTCTTTTTTTGACGGACCTACTTTTAAGTTCACACCACGAACAGCTCTTCTCGTTTCCAGTACCTTCATATGCATACTGTCACCTTCATAAATATCTGCTGTTGCAGGCTTACCAATTATTTGTTGTTCTTCAAGTCCAGTCAACCTCGAGTATGCAGGATTTATCATCAACCCCCTGCCAAATTCATCTACCACGGAAATCGCTTCATCAGACGACTGAATGATTGCTTCAAGCATAGTCTGAATACCTTTTAGGTTTGTCACTTCTTCTGCAAGGTTCATAACTTCTGTGATGTCCTTGAAAACAGCAAAGGCTCCAATTACCCTTCCATCTTCATCAATGAGAGGAGATCTTGTAGTGATGATTTTTTTACCGTTTTCAAGTAGCATTTCTTTGTTTTTTTCTACTTTTTGCGTATGTATCACATCTTGCAGTCTGCTTGTTGGAACATTTTCCAAGATATGTTGACCAAGCATATGCGCTTTTTTTATTCCTACTATTTTTTCAGCACTTTTATTGTAGATGATAACCTTACCGTGTTGATCAACCACCATCAAACCATCATGTAGTAGATTAAATATGAGGTCGCGTTTGTGGGATTCATATTTCATTTTTGCAATCAGTTCTTCTTTTTCTTCCACCAAAGTTGCTGTTATGTGAGCTACCGTTCCAGGAACAAGAACCGTTCTCGGGTTCTTCGCCTCACGAATCTCACGAAATACCTCGTCCGAACCAGTCGCTTCAATAATGATGTCTACCTTCTCAGATAAGAAATCTTTCCAATCTCTCCCGACTGTAATCCCCATGTCTTTTGCAAGCTCCAAGCCAGGTGCCGCCTGGTTGATATCAACAACAGCCAGCAAATGGAACATTCCTGAATGCGTTAACATTTTTAATATCGCAGAACCACCTTTACCAGCACCAACTACTAATACTGTCTGCATAAAAAACCCCTCTACACCTGTTACATATATTCTCTTGCCAAATTGAAAGAAAATTCACAGTCTTCTATAAAAGGTATGAAATTTCTTGCACACTTTTATCTTAATAGTTTTTACTCTTCTATGCAAGGTATTTTCTGCTATAATGGAAACCGAAAGCTTTGAAAGTGAGGCCAACAATTGATATGCAACGAATAATTGCTTTAATTATTTTATTGATTCCAGGAATCATAGCTGTATATGGAATAAAATTGATGCGTGACATGGTATTTAATATTGCACACCCATTAATCCCCTCTTTAACCTTACAATTCATTATCGGATTTCTATTTTTTTTAGTGGGATTATGGTTTGTCGCTGGTTTCATTTTTCACAGAGACCGCAAGCGGAACAATGTTCAAAAACGGTTCCAAAAGAGAGAGAAATAAGAAAACCGGCTGCAGAGCAGCCGGTTTAATTTTGATATTTTAACTGTACAGCCTTCTTCGGATAATCCGTGAAGAATCCTGCACACCCTTCTTTGAACAATCTATTCATGACTTTTTCATCATTGACCGTAAAAGGCCTGACAGGTACTCCCGCATGTTGAGAGCGCTGAATGATACTAGTAGTTGCTGCCTTAATATGAGGATGAATACCGCTTCCCCCAACCCATTTTGTATAATCCCACGGTTTATAGATTCCTTCCATATACAAAACAGCTTTTTCTATGTTTGGCGCTAACGTATTCAATCGAGCGATACTGTAGTGATTAAAGCTTGAGAAGATTACCAGGTGAGCCATCTTATATTTTTCTACTAAATCAAGGACTTTCTCCTCCATGCCAGCATATGGAAGAATGCTGTTTTTCAGTTCTATATTCACAATCGTCTGCTTTCTTGAAGCCCACTCCATCACTTCTTCCAATGTAGGGATTTCCGCATGTTTGTATTGCTTTTTAAATTTATGTAGAGCGTTTAATTTCTTTAATTCATTTAATGTTAAATCTTGTACAAAGCCTTTGCTGTCTGTTGTTCGATTCACTTTTTCATCATGTATGACAACAGGAATGCCGTCTTTGCTTAATTGAACATCTAATTCAATCCCATCTGCTCCGTCTTTATATGCTTGTTCAAAGCTGATCATCGTATTTTCCGGATGAGTACCCGCTGATCCCCTATGACCAAAAATTTTCGTCATTTTTTACACACCTTTCTACTTCAATCTTGTCAGAAATAATTGTAAACGAACGTATTATTTAGTAAAATTTTTAAATGAAGCGAGGTGAACAGAATGCGCCCATTACAAATTTCCGCTGAAACCGCTCAAAAACTTGCTGAGGCTTTAGATGTGCCTATTGAACAAGTCATGCATCTTCCGCAACATATCCTTATTCAAAAGCTTGTAGAATTAGAGCGAAATGAATCTAATAACAGCAATAATGAGTAATCCTACTTTTTTGATATATGTAACATAAAGAAACCCAACATACAAATTGCATGTTGGGTTTTTATTTTGCTGCTACTTTATATCTTACCCTCTCAAGAAGCTCTGTGCTCCAGTCTTAACTTATCCGCAACCATCGCAATGAACTCACTATTCGTAGGTTTGGCTTTTGACATTGATACTGTATAACCGAACAAAGAAGAAATGCTGTCAATATTACCACGTGACCAGGCGACTTCAATCGCATGGCGGATGGCACGCTCTACACGGCTCGCTGTTGTATTGTATTTTTTCGCGATATCAGGATAAAGGACCTTTGTGATGGAGCCCAATAATTCGATATCATTGTACACCATGGAAATTGCTTCGCGTAAGTATAGGTAACCTTTGATGTGAGCAGGCACTCCAATTTCATGAATGATACTTGTAATGTTTGCATCAAGATTTCTACCTTTAGGTTCTGGGCTGGAGGAACGAACAGATGATGAACTCGATCTCTTAAGGATTGGTGAAGCTTTTCCACTCACTTGACGAATGTTGCTCACTAGATTTTCCATATCAAATGGCTTTAAAATAAAATAGGAAGCTCCCAAGTCTACCGCTTTCTTTGTCACATCTTCCTGTCCAAAAGCTGTCAACATAATAACGTTAGGAGATTTTTCTAAGTTTAAGCCACGCATTTTTTCAAGTACTCCTAAGCCATCTAGGTGAGGCATAATGATGTCGAGTACTAACACATCTGGATTTTTATCTTGAAGCAACTGAAGACACTCTTGACCATTGTGAGCTACCCCTACAACTTCCATGTCCTCTTGCGCTGAAATATACTCTTCCAATAGACCGACCAATTCGCGGTTGTCACCTACAACACATACTTTAATTTTCATATAACTAGTTTCCTCCTCAGTCCCTATACTTTCATAAAGCATTAAGTCTTAAATTTTATTCTAAATGTTAAATTCGACAATGCAACCTCTTTTCCTTTAAAAAATTTAAAAAACCGTAAAAATTATATAAAATCTTTATTTTTCTCCAGAATACTCTTAAATTCGACGCGAACCGCATTATGTTACATTTATTGGATAATATGTCGAATAATCTTTACCATTTTTATTTTAACGTAATTTTAAGCAAAACAAAAGAAAAAAAGTGAGCTGCCTTAGCCCACTTTCTTCTCTTTGTCTTTTTGATAAATATCAATTCCCGCTTCATTCAGCATCCATTCGATATGAACACCATAACCGCTTGTAGGGTCATTAACGAATACATGTGTAACCGCACCAATCACTTTGCCGTTTTGTATGATAGGACTTCCACTCATTCCTTGAACGATCCCCCCTGTTTTTTCCAAAAGGGCTGGGTCCGTAATCTTTATGACCATCCCCTTGGTGGCTGGGAATTTCTGTGGAATGCTACTCAGAACTTCTACATCAAACTCTTCAACCTTATCCCCTTCGACCACCGTCAAAATCTTGGCAGGGCCTTCCTTCACCTCAGAAGATAATGCGATTGGCAAAGCTTTGTCCATAATGCCATTTTCGATATCTTTATGCAAGGTACCAAAAATACCGAACGGACTATTCCTTGAGATATCACCAATGGCCGAACGATCGCTTGAAAATCGTGCAAGCTTTTCACCCGGAACACCGTTACTACCTTTATCAATGGAAGTTACTGTAGACCTTACGATTTGCCCATCTTGGACAATGATTGGTTTTTTTGTATCCATATCTGATATTACATGACCTAATGCTCCATATTTCATGGTGATGGGGTCATAAAATGTCATGGTTCCAATACCCGCTGCTGAATCCCGTATATATAATCCAATTCTAAAGGAACTTTCTTGCTTGTCTTTTAAAGGAATAAGTTTCGTCTCAATGGTTTCTTTTTCACGTGTGATGACAACATCAAGGGGATTTCCGGTTTTTCCGGACTCTTGTACGAATGGAGCAACGTCACTCATTTGTTCAATGGTTTTCCCATTTATCTTTGTGATGATATCGCCAACCTGAATGCCCGCTATCTCTCCAGGCGATTTTTTTCCATCTTCTGTGTCCACTTGGTGATGACCTACTACCAATACACCTAAGGTATTTAACTTGACGCCGATTGATTGACCACCAGGATACACTTTATATTCAGGTATGACATCTACATTGACTTTCTTGACTGGGATTCCTGCCAGTTGTAGAACAACCTGACCTTCTCCAGCCTGTTTGCCTTGAAATGCTAACGTTTTATCGGTTGCCTCAATCCCGAGAGAGGAGGAAGAATCTTCATTTACTTTGGCAGTCACTGGAACAGATGACTGGAAATGTAATCCTTGTCCTTCAAACATCGTTATTTTATTTGGGATTTGGACATACTCTTTAAATGGTTGACTTACACATAATACCATGACTGAAACAAGGAGAAATACACCAACAATTTTTCTAAATATATCTTCTCTCAAACATTTTCACTCTCCTCGGTCCTATCCCACACCATTCATGGCTACATTATTTAATTTTGCCTTGTCAGGCTACATTTATAACAACGATATTAATTTAAATGCTACCCTTTATGGATAGTTATGTTATTTGAGGGGAATGGGGATAATAATTGGGAGTAGGGATGGGGAATATTTTGTAAATATGGGTCGGCTTTGGAGTCGTCGCTTCGCATGATTTCGCTTTTTAAGTAGCGCCAGGGCAAATGTCCGAAGATTTTCAATAGATGACTGAAGTTTTTGTATTCTAGAACAAAACCAATAGTGCAAAATCGCTATCACGACCGAAAACCACGTCACAAGTAAGATTTTAATCTCTACTCTTGGGATGTTTCTCGCTTTTGGCATAGCTTTGATATATCAGCCTTGGCCGGATATTGCCTTTGCACTTAATCTTTGACCATTTCAATGAAATTTCTATGTGGTCAAGGTTTTCATATCGACGATGAGGACTTCTCTGATCCTTTTTCCTCGTCACTGAGGTGTTCATAAGGGCGATGAGGACCTCGCTTCTCCTTTTTCCTCGTCATTAAGGTCTTCATATTGGTGATGAGGACTTCTCTTCTCTTATTTCATCGTCATTCAGGTCTTCATATCGGCGATGAGGACCTCGCTTCTCTTACTTCTTCGTCACTGAGGTCTTCATAAGGGCGATGAGGACTTCTCTTCTCTTATTTCATCGTCATTGAGGTCTTCATATCGACGATAAGAACCTTTTTCTCCTCACAAAGGTCTTCATATTGGGGTGAGGACTTCTCTCCTCCACTTTCCTCGTCATTAAGATCTTCATTTAGGCGATGAGGACTTCTCTTCTCCTTTTTCCTCATCACTGAGGTCTTCATAAGGGCGATGAGGACCTCTCTCCTCTTACTTCATCGTCATTCAGGTCTTCATATCGGCGATGAGAACCTTTCTCCTCTTACTTCATCGTCATTCAGGTCTTCATATCGGCGATGAGGACTTCACTTCTCCTTTTTCCTTGTCATTCAGGTCTTCATATCGGCGATGAGGACCTCACTTCTCCTTTTTCCTCGTCACTGAGGTCTTCATAAGGGCGATGAGGACCTCTCTCCTCTTATTTCCTCGTCATTCAGGTCTTCATATCGGCGATGAGGACCTCGCTTCTCTTACTTCATCGTCGTTGAGGTCTTCATATCGACGATGAGGACCTTTTTTCTCCTCACAAAGGTCTTCATAACGGGGTGAGGACTTCTCTCCTCCTTTTTCCTCGTCACTGAAGTCTTTCATCCCAACCATCAAGAATGACGCTAAAACTATACCATTATTTTACAATTTCTTAAACAACAAAAAACCGTCCACACCTCTAAGTGCAAACGGCTTACTATAATTATAAGGTCTAATTCCTTACCCCTGCTTAATACTGCCCGCGATCTCCAACAACTCGCGTGCATGCTCCTTCGTCAAAGAGGTAATCTCCACACCCGAAATCATCCTGCCAATTTCACGTACCTTTTCATCCTGATTTAGTCCCCGAACCTTTGTTTTCGTGCGTTCACCAGACACTTCCTTGCTGATGAACAGATGGGTGTCAGACATTGCAGCAACTTGCGGTAAGTGGGAGATGCAAAGAACCTGGGAATCGACAGAAACCTGATATATCTTCTCGGCGATAGCTTGTGCCACCCTGCCACTGACTCCTGTATCAACCTCGTCAAAAATAATGGAGGTAATGCCTTGGTGCCTGGAGAAGATACTCTTTAATGCGAGCATGATCCTGGAAAGCTCCCCACCAGAAGCAACTTTTGCCATTGGCTTCAACGGTTCCCCCGGGTTTGTTGTAAGGTAAAACTCGACAACATCCACGCCATTTCTACCAAACACAACATCACCTGATGCCTTTTCCTTTTTCACATCCATGTTCACATCAAAGATGGCTTTTTCCAAGTACAGGTCTTTAAGCTCTTTATGGATGCTCTTCATCAATTTCTCGGAAGCTTTTCTTCGTGCATCAGTGAGTGATTTCGCTTCAAGTGCTAGATCTTGTTTAAGCGACTCTAATGATTCTTGCAACTGATGAATGTGTGAATCACGGTTTTGCAAAGTCTCGAGCTCTTCTTCTATCTTTGCACCATACTCTAATATCTCCGAAACCGAACTTCCGTATTTACGCTTCAACTGTTTAATTTCATTCAATCTTCCTTCAATAAAATCCAAACGGTTTGGATCATACTCAAGCTGATCTATTTCATCCCTAATACGATATGATAATTCTTCTAATTGATAATAAGAATTGGATATGATTTCATGAACATCTTTAAGGTTTTTATCGATTTCTTCCAGACCTTCCGATTCAGACATAGCTTGTCCAACCCAATCAAGTCCCTTTTGTTCCCCGTGCATCGCGTGGTAACAGTTGTTGAGCGATTGATAAAGGCGTTCATAGTTACTTATTTTGTTTCGTTCTTCCACCAACTCATCTTCTTCATTAATGGTTAGTTGTGCATTGTTGATCTCTTCTGCCTGGAACTGCAATAAATCAAGGCGATGAGCAACTTTTTGTTCATTTTCGGTGAGTTCTAGGAGCCTTTTTTCAACGTCCTTAAAAGAAGTATAAATATTTCTATACTCTTGGAGTTCCTTTTGGATAGCCACTCCGCCAAACTGATCTAAGAGAGAGAGATGCAAGTCCGGATCCATCAATTCCTGATGTTCGTGCTGACCATGCATATCCACTAATGTTTGTCCTACTTCCCTTAATAGTGCAATGGTGACTAGCTTTCCATTAACACGGCAAACACTTTTTCCGGTAGCATGAATTTCTCTTCGCAAGACAACCATTTCGTCTTCTATTTCTATTCCAAGCTCCTGACAAACCTTATAAGCAGGGTGATTTACATCTTCAAGTAGAAATAAGCCCTCTAGTTCCGCTCTTTTTTCACCAAATCGGACAAATTCGTGGGATCCCCTTCCACCTGCCAACAAGTGGATGGCATCAATGATAATTGACTTACCCGCGCCGGTCTCTCCGGTTAAAACTGTTAACCCTTTGTCAAATGATACGGAAAGGGCTTCAATAATAGCAAAATTTTTAATGGTTAACTCAGCAATCATAACATCACATCCTCGCGTGATTTTATAGCATATTTATAAAGCGGTCCGATAACTCTTTTGCATCCTCTGGTGTACGGCAAATGATCAAACATGTATCATCACCACAAATAGTACCTAGAATTTCCGACCAATCAAGATTATCAATTAAAACACCGATAGCATTTGCATTACCGGGCATTGTTTTCATCACAATCATATGACCTGCTATATCTATTTTCACAAACGCATCCATCAATGAACGTTTTAGTTTTTGCAGAGGATTAAAGCGTTGATCTGCTGGGAGGCTATATTTATATCTGCCGTCAAGAAGTGGAACTTTTACAAGATGAAGCTCTTTGATATCTCTTGAAACGGTCGCTTGAGTCACATTGAAACCTAAACTTTTCAAACGATCAACTAGCTCGTCCTGTGTTTCTATTTCGCTGTTTGTAATTAATTCTCTAATCTTTATGTGTCTTTGGCCCTTTGTCATGTTGGCACCCCTTAATAATCTATATAACCTAGCTTTATGTTAATGGAAACCTTTCAATATGTAAAAGAAAAAAGGAACAACCATCGTAATAGTTATTCCCCTTTTTCGACCTTCAATTGTAGGTGCGCATCTGCAACTAGAGCGGATATGGAAGTTTCGAGATTATTTTCTGCGTTTTCTTCTGTATGTCCATTCCATTGCAAATGAAGGAGGAATTCAATGTTACCCTCTCCTCCCTTAATCGGGGAGTAAGAGGCATTCATCACGTCATACCCTTCCTTCAAGCTGAAGTCAATAATCTTATCCATCACCGCTTCGTGTATCTTCGGTTCACGGACAATACCTTTTTTGCCGACCTGCTCTCTTCCTGCTTCAAATTGAGGCTTAACAAGCGCCACTACGTCGCTGCCTGATACAAGCAGGGTTTTTAAAACCGGTAATATTAGTTTCAATGAAATAAATGAAACATCAATGCTGGCAAAATCCGGCATGCCTTCATTTAAGTCCACCGGTGTAACGTATCTGAAATTGGTTCGTTCCATCACCACTACCCGTTCATCTTGACGGAGTTTCCATGCCAGTTGATTATACCCTACATCAAGTGCGTAGCTAAGCTTTGCTCCATTTTGCAGGGCGCAATCCGTGAATCCACCTGTAGAAGCACCGATATCAAGAAGTATCTTGTCTTTCACATCCAAGTTAAAGACTTTTAGTGCTTTCTCCAGTTTTAAACCACCTCGACTAACATATGGCATGACATTGCCTTTGACTGTCAACGGTGCATCTATTGCTACTTTTTCACCAGGCTTGTCCAGCCGTTGTTCGTTTGAAAATACAAGTCCTGCCATTATGGAGCGCTTTGCCTTCTCACGCGTTTCCACAAGCCCGCGCTCCACTAAAAGTACATCTACTCTTTCTTTTTTCGCCATATATTCTTAAGCCCTTTTTTGTTTTCTTCTAGCTGCAATCAATTTAACATTTTCCACGACTTTTTCTGTTGTTAAATCTATTTCCTGTAGCAGCTCCTTCACACTTCCATGCTCAATGAAGCGATCCGGAATTCCCATTCTTACGATACGGTTCGTATAGCCATTATCGTTTGCAAACTCGACAACCGCACTACCGAATCCACCTTGAAGAACTGCTTCTTCGATTGTTACAAAAGGTATTCCTGATTTAAAGAGGTCGTGCAATAACGCCTCATCCATCGGTTTAATAAATCTCGCATTGACAATTTTTACTGACAGGTTTTCCTTTTTCAGATAATCGGCAGCTTCAAGTGCCATTCCGATTGTCGTTCCAAATGTAAGGATGACTGCATCCGTTCCTTCTTTCAGAACTTCCCAAGAACCAATTGGCAGCTCTTTTAATTCCTCATCCATTTTGACACCTAATCCGTTTCCACGTGGATAGCGAAGTGCAATCGGGCCATCGTCATACTTATTGGCCGTATATACCATGTGTTGGCCTTCGTTTTCATCTTTAGGCATCATAAGAACCATGTTTGGTAAATGTCTTAGGAAGGCGATGTCAAATACACCTTGATGTGTTTCGCCATCTTCCCCAACTAAACCGGAACGATCAATCCCAAAGAAAACATTTAAGTTTTGACGGCATACATCATGCACTACTTGATCGTAACCTCTTTGCAAGAAGGTGGAATAAATGGCTAGGAATGGTTTCATTCCTTGTGTTGCTAGACCAGCTGCCATCGTGACAGCATGCTGCTCTGCAATTCCGACATCAAACATGCGATCTGGAAATTCTTTTGCAAAACCTTCAAGCTTAGATCCTACTGGCATTGCAGGTGTCAGGGCCACGATACGCTCGTCTTCACGCGCAAGTTTACGGACTGTTTCACTGACTACACTGCTCCACGCTGGCGGACCGCCAACTGGCTTCAGGAAATCACCTGTTTCAATTTTATACGGCCCAGTTCCATGCCACGTACCGATAGTGTCCAATTCAGCCGGCTCGTAGCCTTTTCCTTTTTTCGTAACCACATGAATAAGGACAGGGCCTTCTGTTTTCTTTGCATATTTTAGATTTTCAATTAAATCGTTGTAATTATGTCCATCAATTGGTCCAAGGTAAGTAAAACCAAGTTCTTCAAAAAACATCCCGCTGACAACAAGGTACTTCAAACTGTCTTTGATGCGCTCAGCCGTTGACGCCAGTTTCCCGCCAACTGCAGGTATTTTCTTAAGAAGCACTTCCAGTTCGTCTTTTACCCAATTGTACTTACCAGCAGTACGCATTCTTCCAAGCGCACTATGCAATGCACCGACATTTGGAGCAATGGACATTTCATTATCATTTAAGATAACAATCATGTCTTTCTTTTCATGACCAATATGATTTAATGCTTCTAGTGCCATTCCGCCTGTTAAGGCACCATCGCCGATAATCGGAATAACATACTCATCGGTTCCTTTGATGTCACGAGCGGCCGCCATACCCATCGCTCCAGAAAGAGAGGTGGAAGAATGTCCCGTTTCCCAAACATCATGCTCAGACTCATTCCTTTTCGGAAACCCACAGAGACCTTTATATTTACGCAACGTACCAAAATCACAGGCTCTTCCTGTCAAAATTTTATGGACATAGGCCTGGTGACCAACATCCCATAAAAACTTGTCTTTAGGGCTGTCAAACACTTTGTGCAAAGCAACAGTGAGTTCGACTACCCCAAGGTTCGGCCCGATATGGCCGCCTGATGTGGAGAGCTGTTCTATCAGAAAACGTCTGATATCCTCGCTAAGGCTCTCCAGTTCATCTATAGACATTTTCTTTAAAAATTGCGGATTTTTAATCTTTGTAAGATCCAAAAGGGATCACTCTCTTTCCTTGCTAATTTCGCTTATTTTTACGCTTTTTATTTTCTTTTAAGACCACAATGTTAAATTTGTCTTCTAGTATATAAAACAGCCTTCCCACTTGAAACAGAATAGGTGTAGAATACCGAATTGCCATCGACTTTCCAAAAGCCTTTCCTCCAACTGTAACAGCTGCCACAACGCTTGTGAAGACAACAGCCACAATATAATGGAACAAAGAGTCTTCGGTTTGCCCCACCGAAAGGGTGAAGGAAATGACTACAATGGCAGATGCAGTTCCACTGATAATCCCAGAAATATCACCGATAACATCATTACAAAAACTTGCAAACCGATCCGCATTCCTGACAATCTGTATGGCTTGTTTGGAACCGTTTACCCTTTCCGCTGCCATCGCATGAAATGGAGTTTCATCTGCAGCTGTGGAAGCAATACCAAGCATATCAAAAAAAATACCGATAAAGACGATGATAAATACAATGACCATCCCTACTGCCCATGTTACTCCTGAAAGTAAGTAGGTGGAAACGATTGAAAAAATAGCCGCTAACACGAGTGTGATAACGGCGATAGCTAAACTCCAATTTATTGCATCTTTCCATTTATTAACCATAGTATAAAATCCCAACTCTATATAAGTAAGCTTTTGTAGTTATCTTACATTTTATTATAGACAAAAATTTTTAATCCACCAAACTTCAATAGTTTTTATGTAAAAGTGGTCATGCATTGAGTAAAAACTGCGGCTTAGGTCCAGTAGGTTTTCCCAAGCAAGTACCAGATGTCGCCATACTGGCGGTTTCCCTTTAAACCTGCCTTAGCCGTGTCGCCATCGACTAGACTGGATTACCACTTAGTCCGCACTATAATCCCCAATACATGTCTTATATTTAGAACAGTCTAGGAGTTTTCCTCTACAGCCCTTAAACCTTGTCTTAGCCTCTTTTGCAGAACGGATTTCATATGGAATACATAGATAGATTCACCGGCCTAGTGAAAAAATCCCCTACCATAATCCCCTCCGATTCCACTCAAGGCAGGCTACGCTGCTTATACCTAACCCAGTTAGATATAATACAGGTTTATCACCATTCCACTACTTGCTCCCCAAGGGGATTAACAAGCGTAAGAATGGGCCTCCACGGAAGTAGGGTCTTCGCCCACATGCCATTGTGGATCGCCCTACTACCTTAACTCCCAGCATCAACCCAAGGCTGGGCGCCTCAAGCCGACACAAGGAACTTCATCGATGTGCCCTTTAGCGGATTTTTAGGCCCGCCTTCAGAAAAGGTGGACTGACTAGAATACTGCACCACTCATTTGTACCATATACTATACCACAAAAAGAGGAAATGCTCAATTTTGACTGCTACTTTTGTCGATTAATGGTCCCTTTTGGCAATTAGATCGCAAAGTTGTACCAAAAGATCAGACTCTAATGGTATGTCAGATAGAATTTGCTTCGCCTCATTAATATGATATTCCAACTTTTCTTTTGCGCCATTCATGGTTAGTAGAGATGGATAAGTCACTTTTTCGTTAAGGGTATCTGACCCTACGGGCTTACCAATCTTAGACGCATCCCCTTCAATATCAAGAATGTCATCCCTGATTTGGAATGCAAGGCCTAAGTGGTCGGCGAATTGTTCTAATTTCGAAATCTGTTCTTCTGTTGCATCCCCCAGTATGGCACCTGCAACAATGCTATATCCGAGAAGCTTCCCTGTTTTGTTTCTATGTATATATTCAAGGTCCTGAAGTGAGAGTTGTGCGCCTTCTCCCTCCATATCCGCAACCTGTCCTCCGACCATACCTCTTGGCCCTGCAGCTTTGGCTAACTCTTTCATCAAGGTAACAACTTTCATTGGCTTGACGTCTAGATTCAATAGATCCTCCATGACCTCAAAGCTATGAGTGAGTAGGGCATCACCAGCCAGTATTGCCATCGCTTCACCAAACATCTTATGATTAGTAGGCTTTCCGCGTCTAAAGTCGTCATCATCCATACTCGGAAGATCATCGTGCACTAGAGAATAGGTGTGTATCATCTCCACGGCACAAGCTACTGGTATTCCCAGTTCTTCCGGTTTTCCAAAAGACTTTAACGTCGCAAGCACTAACAAAGGTCGAAGTCTTTTTCCGCCTGCTTTCAGTGAATAATTCATGGATTCCAGTAAAACTTCTGGTGCTTGAACAGAATTCATATAGGAATAGAGGGCATCCTCCACCAATTTCTTTCTATCTTTCATAAAAGTTTGTAGATCCATCAGCTGTGACAATTAAGCTTCATCCTCCTGTACTTGGAATGACTCCAATTCACCGTTTTCTTTCAAAATCTGCTCCATCTCTTCCTCTACATGAGAAAGCTTGTCATGACAAAGCTTGGACAATTTCATTCCTTCTTTGTAAAAAGAAATGGCTTCTTCTAATGGAACATCACCTTCTTCAAGTTTTTCTACAATGGTTTCCAAATCTTTCATTGCTTCTTCAAATGTAACTTCCTTTTTTTCACTCATTTCCTTTTCGCTCCTTCACTTCTTGTATTTCACATTCTAATCGGCCATCTTGAAGGTGAACTTGAATGGTATCTCCTTTTTCTGCCTGATTCACATTTTTAATAATAGTGCCATCTTCCTGGTATGCAAGACTGTAACCCCTGTTCATTATTTTAAGAGGACTTAAGGCGTCCATTTGGGAAAGTTTATGTTGAAATTCCCATTGTTTCTTTTGGAGTGTTTGTTGCATCTGCCTCGTTAGCAACTTCGTCTGCTGTTCAAGTGTAAGTTTATTTGCTTCCCATTGCTTTTTAGGATGGTTTCTAGCAAACCTTCCGGCAAGTTGCTCCCACTTATCATGCTTGCGTTCTGCCATTCTTTTCATCGCCATTTCTAAATTATCCATTGTGCGATCTAGGTCTTGTTGCTTTTGCGCATATAGATTCTTCGGAAACCTGAAGGCATACGATTTTTGTAAAGCTATCAACCTGTCTTTGTAATGTTGCATTAGCTTGTTGGAAGCTCTGTGCAACCGGAATTTACGATCGGATAGTCTCTCCATCAATTCGTTTATATGCGGAACAGCCAATTCTGCCGCTGCAGTTGGGGTAGGTGCACGCATATCCGCTACGAAATCAGCTATCGTAAAGTCTGTTTCATGTCCAACTGCTGAAATAATCGGTAGCTTCGACGCAAAAATTTCTCTAGCTACGACTTCTTCATTAAATGCCCATAACTCTTCAATGGACCCTCCACCACGGCCCACAATAAGCACATCAAGATTAGGTATTTTGTTAGCCGTTTGAATGGCCTTCACGATGGAAGGAGCTGCATTCACCCCTTGTACTAATGCGGGGATAACGATTATTTTCGTTAGTGGATATCTTCTCTTCAAGGTAGTGATGATATCCCTGACAGCTGCTCCCGTTGGGGAAGTGATGACCCCTACAGCACGCGGGTATTTTGGTAGCGTTTTTTTGTAATCAGGAGAAAACAACCCTTCCTTGGATAGCTTCTTTTTCAGCTCCTCATAAGCTAAAAACAGACTACCAACGCCATCTGGCTGCATTTCTTTTATGTACATCTGATAGGATCCATTTGCCTCATAGACCGTAACTTCCCCACGAACAAGGACCTTCATCCCTTCTTGCGGTTTAAAGGCAAGATTGCGGTTCTGCCCGGCAAACATGACTACCTGGAGTCTAGCGTTTTGGTCTTTTAGCGTGAAGTACATATGCCCTCTGCTATGTTGCTTGAAATTGGAAATCTCCCCTTTCAGCCATACATCTTGCAAATGAGGGTCCACATCAAACTTTCTTTTTATGTATTTTGTTAAAGCAGTAACCGTTAAGTACCTGCGTTCACTCATAATCGTTAACTCCTTTTTGAAGCATGGTGATACGAAAAAAAAGACGGAAGAACCTTAAGTCCCATCCATCTTCTAAGATACCATATTACCTGGAAAACGTCTTGTTTTCACACGCCTCGTTTTGTGCTGATTGTAGCGTATTATGCAACAACATCGTAATCGTCATTGGACCGACCCCTCCAGGAACAGGTGTGATATAGCTTGCTTTTTCTTTCACCGCTTCAAAATCCACATCTCCACACAGTTTACCTGTATCTAGTCTATTAACGCCAACATCAATCACAATAGCCCCACCCTTCACGTATTGAGGACCGATTAGTTTTGCGCGACCAACTGCAGCAATTAAGATATCAGCCTGTTTAGTAATGGAAGCCAAATCCTTTGTACGAGAATGACAATAAGTAACAGTCGCATCCTCTTTTAAGAGTAATTGCCCTACCGGCTTCCCAACTATATTACTTCTTCCAATAACCACGACATGCTTCCCAGAAATAGAAACGTCGAGTGACTTAATCATTTCCACTATTCCATATGGCGTACAAGGGAGAAATGATTTCTGATCAATCATCATTCTACCGATATTTACAGGATGAAACCCATCCACATCTTTATTAGGGGAAATATGTTCAATAACAGCCAGTTCGTCTATGTGATCAGGCAAAGGTAATTGCACCAGAATGCCATGCACAGAAGCATCACCGTTAAAATGAGTGATTCTTTCCAGCAATTCTTCTTGTGTGATTGAACTTGGATATTTTTCCAAAATACTCGTAATACCAGCTTCCTCACAAGCTTTCTGTTTCGCTCGAACATAGGATTGAGAAGCAGGGTCCTGCCCTACCAAAATAACAGCCAAGCTTGGTTGGATATTCTTTTCCGTATGTAGCTCAGTAACCTTTTCTTTAATAAAAGCTCTCTTTTCCTTTGCAAGATCTTTACCTGATACTATAACTGCTGACATGAATAGCTCCCCCTTTTATGCTACTACTTATGCATTATTTTCAATGGTAGTTTTTACTTTAGATAGGACTGCGTTAATAAATCCGCTTGATTTGTCATCACCAAATGTTTTAGCAAGTTCTATCGCTTCATTCATGCTGACATTAACCGGAATTTCTTCAACAAACATCATTTCAAAAACAGTCATGCGAAGAATGGTGCGGTCCACTGTTCCAAGGCGGTCAAGTGACCACTTCTCCAAATGGGATTTCAACGTGGAATCGATTTCTGCCTGATGCTCTATCGTGCCAAACACGATACTGCTTAGGAAAGCATCCGCCTTTTCCCCTTCTTCTAATACATTTGTGATTGCTTCATCAGGCGCAATATCACTTAAATCCATTTGAAAAATGGCTTGAAGCGCCTTTTCTCTTGATTCACTACGTTTCATTGTTCGATCTCCTTATCGTGCCTATACTAGTATAAAAAGATAATAGCACATTTTTATAAAAAAACACATGTTTTTCATTCGTTTTTTAGCTAAATTACATACAAAATGATTCTACTTTCATTAAATGTTCGGAATTAACCGTTTTCATCATTTGCTCTGGGGGAGCTTGAAAGGTGTCATTCTTCTATTTAATTATGTCAGTTTCATCTTTACCGAGATAATACCCTACTATACTTTTCAACAAAGTCTAGTTAAAAGTAGCGACTAAAATTGTACCTAATTATGTGAGCGAACACAAGGGAAACTTGGCATGGTTACTTTCCTATACAAAAAAATTGTAGACACCCATCTATGAGAGTGCCTACAAGGTGACGTACTATTAAATTTCTTGTTCTACTTCCACTTCATTCTTTTGTGCTTCAAATTGTACGCCGACAACATGAATATTAACTTCTGTAATTTCCAAAGCAGTCATATTCAACAATGCTTGACGAATGTTGTCTTGTACTTTTTGTGCAACTGTCGGGATGGAAATGCCAAACTGCATCACACAAAATACATCCACTTTAATACCTTCTTCGGAAAGGTCTACTTTTACACCTTTACCGTGATTCTTCTTCCCAAGTCTCTCTACCACACCAGCAGCAAAGTTACCACGCATCGACATGACACCTTCTACTTCGGAAGCAGCAATACCGGCAATAACTTCGATGACTTCAGGAGCAATTTCAACTTTACCAAGTGAATTGTTGTTTTCCATTTCTAATAAGTTTCTTTCGCTCATAATTAACCCTCCTAAAAATAGTTAAGAATTCATGACATCATATTTCTCAAGAAATTTCGTATTAAAGTCCCCATCTTTGAATTTTTCGTGGTCCATAAGCTTCAGATGGAAAGGAATCGTAGTATGAACGCCTTCAATAATAAACTCGCTTAACGCACGTTTCATTCTTGAAACGGCTTCTTCACGTGTTGCTCCATATGTGATTAGCTTTGCCACCATGGAATCGTAATATGGCGGTATGCTGTAACCAGGGTAAACAGCCGAATCCACTCGAACCCCAAGACCACCTGGCGGAAGATACATCTCAATCTTCCCTGGTGAAGGCATAAAGTTCTTTTCTGGATTTTCTGCATTTATACGGCATTCAATCGACCAGCCGTTGAAAACAACATCTTCTTGCTTAAGAGATAATGTTTCACCAGATGCAACCCGAATCATTTCCTTGATTAGATCCACCCCTGTTACCATTTCCGTAACAGGATGCTCCACTTGGATACGGGTGTTCATTTCCATGAAGTAGAATTTTCTATCTTGATAGTCATAAATAAATTCTATCGTACCTGCACCCATATAGTCCACTGCTTCAGCAGCTTTTACTGCCGCTTCACCCATTTGCGCACGAATCTCTTCATCAAGGACAGGTGAAGGTGTTTCTTCTACAAGCTTCTGAAGACGGCGCTGGATGGAACAGTCACGCTCACCAAGGTGAATCGTATTACCATGACCATCTGCCATTACTTGAATCTCAACGTGACGGAAGTCTTCAATGAATTTTTCCAGATACACACCAGGATTACCGAAAGCAGTTGCCGCTTCCTGTTGCGTAATAGAGATACCCTTTTTCAATTCCTCTTCATTTCTTGCAACACGGATACCTTTTCCGCCTCCGCCTGCCGTTGCCTTGATGATAACCGGATACCCAATATCGTTAGCAATTGTTATACCGTCGTTAATATTTTCAATGATGCCTTGGGAACCAGGGACAATCGGAACACCAGCTTTACGCATTGTTTCACGTGCCACATCTTTTGTTCCCATTTTGCTAATTGCTTCTGGACTTGGTCCTATAAATGTAATGTTACACTCACGGCATAGCTCGGCAAAATCCGAGTTCTCTGCAAGGAATCCGTACCCAGGGTGAATAGCATCAGACGCCGTAAGTTTTGCCACGCTAATGATGTTGGTAAAATTAAGGTAGCTGTCTTTTGACGTTTTTGGTCCTACACAATATGCTTCATCTGCCAACTGTACATGAAGGGATTCTTTATCCGCTTCCGAATAAACAGCCACTGTCTCGATATTCATTTCTTTACATGCACGAATAATTCGTACAGCAATTTCTCCTCTATTAGCAATCAATACTTTTTTTATCATGAGTGTCGCCCCCTCCTTATACTGTTTTTACAAGGAATAAAGGTTGACCATATTCTACTAATTGGCCATTATCAACCAAAACCTCGACAATTTCGCCTTTGACTTCTGCTTCAATCTCATTGAACAGTTTCATTGCTTCTACGATACAAACAACAGAGTTTTCGCCAACTTTATCGCCTTCCTGTACGTATGCCGCTTGATCAGGTGATGGAGAAGCATAGAATGTCCCTACCATCGGTGATGTAATTTTATGTAGATTAGTATCTTCCTGTTTTGGTGCCGCTGCTTCTTGTTTTGCTTCAGCTGCAGGTGTTTGAGCTTGCTGAGCTGGAGCTTGTGCTTGTGGTACTGCCTGTGGTGCTTGTTGTTGCGGTACTGCTTGTGGTGCTGGAGCAGCTACTTGCGTGCTCAGCACAGATTGCGCCGCATGCTTTTTCATTTTAATTTTGGAACCTTCATTTTCATACGTGAATTCATCTATATTGGATTGGTCTATCAACTTAATAATTTCTCTGATTTCTTGGATCTTTAACATATTTCCTTCACTCCTCGGTCCTTTTGATGATTAGTTGCTGCATTGATGTTGCTTACTGTTGCCTAGATGTTGCTATGTACATTTTAACAAAATAGTTCATATTCATCATACGATACAAGCTTCCGAAATTCAACTAAAAATAGTAATAGATATTATTACCTAGTGCTAAGTTTGGTTGATGGCGAATTTAGGATGCTAGTGGCTTTGGCGGCATGATGAAAACGCTTTAGTTACTATTATAGGGGATTTTAGTTGTGGTGGATAGGGGGAGTGTTGGGGAATAAGTGACTTTAGCGTGGAAGGTTTTGCAAATGGTGATGCTGATATGCAAGGAATATTGTTAACTTGTTAGGTGACTTTGCAGAGTGTCCGAAGTATTTTGAGTCTGACCGAAGTTTCATACCTAAGTGTCCGAATATCCGTCCAAATCGGTATCAAAATGTCCGAGGTCTCTAGTAATTTGTCCGAACCATTTTAAACGCGCTCAAAACGGCTTCATTTTATGATTTTTCCTCAAATTTCACTTTCATCTCCCATAAAATTTAGGCAGCAGCCCGTCCACAATATGTGATTTTCACTAAATGTCCAAAGTTTACCGGAAGTTGACCGAAGATTCTCGAAAGTTGGCCAAAGATTTTGTATAGTTGTCCAAAGTTTCAAGAAAGTTGACCAAACCTATTTTTCAAATGACCAAACACCCCCAATTCTTGTCCGAACGACCCCACCTAATTGTCCGAACACCCGTCCAAATCAGTATGAAATTGTCCGAAGTCACAAGTAGTTTGTCCGAACCATTTTATACACCCCTAAAATACCCTCATTTCTTAAGTTTTTCCGCTAATTTCCCACAACTTTGCACCAAAAGTTCAAAAGATTAATTTGCTAAAAGCTTTCTAATAAAACCCACCCCCAATACAAAAGATTCTCAGAAAATTTGACAAGTTTTGCAGGAAAAAGCTACCTCAATGTCAAAAATAGTAACATCTGAAAGAAATGGAGCTGCATGCCTATGATCATATTAAAAGAGCGTGAAATGTCTTTAAAAATCAAAGTGTTAGAAGCCTTAAGTCGGCGCCTCCCACATTCTCACCCCATATTGCCCAAAATAAAATCAGATCTCGGTAAAAACATAGCTGGTTTTAAAGGAGAAGAGTCACTTAATTACTACTTGGAATTGTTACCCGAAGAAGAAGGAGAGTTTTATGTTTTACAAGATATAAGGCTACCTTATAAAGGGCATCACTTTCAAATTGACACACTTCTGATCTTCCCAACTTTTATCCTCATATTAGATGCTAAGTATATGAAAGGCACCCTTGAGTTTGACCCAGCCTTCCAACAACTCATTCAAAAATTCACCGAAAATGAAGTCGATAAAACTATCACCTACTCCGATCCTATTATCCAAGTACAAAATCAACTCACTAAGTTCAAAAGCTGGTTAAAAGACTATAAAATTCAGCCTGGTTCCTGTGAAAGTTTAGTAGTCATTGCGAACTCAAGAGCAGAGATAAAATGTATTTCGCACCCAAACCTCGTTAAAAACATGGTTGTCCGTAATTCCGGGGTTGAAGCAAAGGTTACAGACTTCACCAAAAAACACACTAAAGAAACCTGGGACGCAAAAAATGTGCGTAAACTAAGCTCGCTTATAATCAAGAAGAACGAGCCCATCACTTCTATAGATTTGGAAAAAGATTATGGAGTATCTCCAGATTGTATACTAAAAGGTGTGCAGTGCCAGAAATGTTTTCATATAGGTTGCGAGAGAATATTTGGTTCTTGGTTGTGTCAAAAATGTAACAACACTTGCAAGGAGGCACACATCAAGCTACTTCAGGACTATAGGCTATTGATCAGCCCTACTATCACTGTTTCCGAGTTTCAGAAAATAACTGAAATTAAAAACGAACGAACTGCCAGACGTTTATTGCTTTCATCAGATCTATCGTATTCAGGTAACACCAGTCAAAGAGTCTATTTTTAATAAACCAAAACAAAAAACCGAAGCCCCACAATTCCCAGGGCTTCGGCCTTTGCAACAATCTATTATTCGGCGCCTTCTTCCGTTACTGGTGGGAAGTCGAAAGCGATGTCTTCGTTACGTACGTCTTTGAATTCTTGGCGTACCATGTGATAGATGTCGTTTGCCATTTGTGGCGAGTGTGCTGCTGTTTTGACTGTTACTCGGATTTTGCCGTCTGTCACGCGTACAAGTGCATCATCTACGTCCTTATGGGAACGGATCGTGGACTCTAGGATTAGTTCTTTTTCAGAGATTTGTGCAAGTTCGTTGTATTGGTCAACTGCTTTGGAGATTTCTTCTGCTGGTAGTTCTGTACTTGCCATCATTTCTTTTAATTCTGCACGGTGAACGCTGCGAAGGTTTTCCAATTCATAGCGCATTTCTGCTAGTGTCTCGTCAGAAGAGATATATTTTACTACAGCACTGCCATCTTCCTCTGTCGCTTCTTCGCCTTCAACGCCTTCAGTTCCTTCTTCTTCATCAGTGCCAGCTGCTTCACCTTCTTCACCGCCGTGATTTTCAGCTGATTCAGTGGCTGCTGGTTGTTCTGTGGCGTCATTTGCCAGTTGTTCGCCAGCTTGTTGATCACCGATAAAGTAGTAAGCGGATAGGACAAAAACGAGACTTAACATAGTTAGTAACCAAACGGTTTGTTTTTTTAATAACATGGATTATTCCCCCTCGGATTTTTTTGGAAGTACTGCTACCTTGTGCTGTGGTACGTCTAGCACTCTGGTGACAGCCTCCAAAATCATTTGTTTTACATGTATATTTTCAGCGCCCTTTGCTACAATCAGAACTCCACGTATGACCGGTTTTTTGGTTTCGGTTACGACCGGAATTTCTTGTTCATTTTTCCTGATGACGAGGACTTGTTCATCTTTTGAAGTATCAGTAACATCACGTTTTCCCCCTTGCTGGTCTGTTTCGACCGTGTTTTGCTGGGAGGTGGTCACGTTTTTCTGAAAGACTTTTTGCTCGGAAGCATCCACGTTAACGACGACAGATACGTCATTGACGCCGGTGATTGCCTCGAGTGCATCTTTCAGCTGATTCTCAAAGCTTGCCTCGTAATCAGAGATAGTAGAAGGTGCGTTGGCATCGTCATTTTGTCCAAATACCGGTTCATCTTTCGGTTCTTCCTGCTTCATGGCTGGCAGAACCCCGCCGCCAGGAGAAGTTGCACTGTCTCCTCCAAAAAACAGATTTCCAAATAAGATGAATCCTACACCAAGGACGAGTATGACCGTCATGTATTGGTATTTTGCTTTTTTATCTTTTGACTGATTGGTAAGCAGAGATTTTAGCCATGGAATGAATGCTTGGTTTTTCTTTTCCACCTTGTACTAATCCCCCCCTTCGACTGCTACTGAAATATTGGTTGGTTGTAGTTGCCAACGATCTGCTAGGAAATTTGCTATTTTTCCTTCTTCTTTTGAGGAAGGAGCTGGTTCCTTTTGTCTGGAGGTGTCAATTTGAACAGGTTTTACAACTTGAATGGCTGTCTCTTCTTCCGCTTGTTCCAGTAGAATCACAACGGATTCTATATTTTCTTCAATAGGCAATTCGGTAAGCTGGTCCTCATTTTTCACGACAACTTGCAAGTCTTTCACAGTTACACCATAGCTTTCTCTCAACTCCTCCTCCACATCTTCTTTCATTAGGACAGCCGCTTTATTTAAAATGTATGCAGCATGGGAGGCTTGTATTTCTTTTTTCTTCATTTCTATTAAATTTTCTGTGTTTTCTTTTGATGTGTAGGAAGAATGCGTGGTCATTTTGGCAAAAAGTTCATCCATATCTGTGGAAAGGAGCTTCAGGATAGGGGTGAGAATAACGACAATCAGTAGAAGTCCAATCACTAGTTTCGTATACTTTTGCATGGAAGAATTCGGAAGCAACATTTCTACTACCGTTGCTAAAAGAATAAATAGGATGATACTGGTGATCCATTCTGTTAAGTAACTCATTAACTCTCCCCCCTTACCTGACCATCACGGTAATATTTCCTGCTGCTATGATGACCGTGATACTTAAGAAGAACATAAAGGAGACAATAGCCAGTGCAGCAAAAATGTAGATAATGCTTTTGCTGATAATATCGAGACATTTTATGACGGTACCGCCACCCAATGGTTGAAGAAGCGCCGCGGCAAGTTTATAGATAATCGCAATAGATAGAATTTTCACTGCCGGGAATGCAGCTAATAGAATCAAAGTCGCCACTCCAAGGATCCCGACTGTATTTTTTAATAACACAGATGCTGTAATCACGGTATCTGTGGCATCTGTAAACATTCTGCCGATTACAGGAATAAAGTTTCCGGTCACAAATTTTGCGGTACGAATGGCGATTCCATCTGTCACTGCTGCAGTTGCACCTTGGACAGAGATAACACCAAGGAATACCGTTAGATAGATTCCTAGAATTCCAATGCTTACATTTCGGAGTAACTGTGCAAGTTGGGTGACTTTGTAATGTTCACTTAGCGTACTGACAATGCTTAATATTGCTGAAAGAAACAACAGTGGAAGCACAACATATTGAATAAGCAGGCCACTGGTATTCATTAAAAATAGGATGATTGGATGAAAAAAAGCTGCCGATACCAATCCACCTGATGAAGCAATTAGAGCGATGAGGAGTGGTACTAAGGCGATGATGAACCCTGTCATGGCGGTTATTGCTTCTAGTGTGTAGGAGATAACGATATGAAAACTGTTGAGGGCGATGATGATCAGGACCATGAACACAACACTATAGGCGACTTTACTGACTGTTTTTTGCTCAAAGGCATTTTGAAGCGTTTGTAGGAACATGCTGAAGATGGTGAGTAAGATTAGACTGCCAAGCAGTTTGCCGTTTGCCAAGAGTTCATGAAATAAGTATTTCATGAAGCCTTTTGACCATTCTTCCAAGGAAAAGGACTTGTCCCCTTTTACAAATTCCATGAATGATCCTTTTTGGCTTTCTGGCAAAAATCCACCGTACTCTTCCATCACTTCTTCCCAGTACACCTTGATTTCCTCTACATCAATTCCTTCTATTTGTTCTGTTACTAATTCTGATGGAGAAGAGGGTGAGGCTTGTACTATTTCAAATGGAATGAACAGTAGGATCAACAAGGCTGCAATGATTGCAAGAATGAGTTTCATTGATATGCTCCCCTCTGAAGTTTCATTTTAAGAAGGAATGAGATTAATGATGGTTTCAATGATGACGGTCAAAATGGGAATGGCCATTGCCAAAATTAATATTTTCCCGGCCAATTCGATTTTAGATGCGATGGCTCCTTGGCCGGCGTCCTTTGTGATTTGTGCACCAAATTCTGCGATGTAGGCGATTCCAACAATCTTCAGAATGGTTTCGACGTAGATCAAATTGACATTGGCATTAATCGCAATCCTCTCAAGCATCCTAATAACATCAAACACTTGCTCTACTAAAAATAAGAAAATCGCACAGCCGACAAATACGACTAGCATAAAGGCAAATGTCGGCTTTTGCTCTTTTACTACTAATGCAAGAAAGGTGGCGATTAAGCCAAGACCTACTATTTGGAGAATCTCGATAGGTCAACACCCCTTATCATTGGAACAGGAATACCGATTTGATTCTTTTGAATAAATCGTCTACGATGCTTGCTACCATAAAAAGAATGTAGATGAATCCGAGTAGGGTTACCCAGTGTGCGTATTCTTCTTTGCCGAGTTGTTTTAGCACGGTGTGCAGGAAGGCTACGACGATGCCGATGCCGGCGATTTTAAATATTACGTCTACTTCAATGCCCATGGACGCTCCTCCTATTTTTTCGGTTTGCTTTTGGGGATTTCTCTTAAGTTTAGTCGTTGATTACCGCTGCAGCGGCTCGCTTTCCACGGGCGGTCCGGGAGCCTTCTCGGCTTTCGCCTGCGGGGTCTCCCCTGTCCCTTCCTACCGTAGGAGTCTCGCCGCTTCCGCTACAATCAACTTGTCGTGTTTACGCCGCTGTTTCTTTACGCAAATGACTCCGCTTTCCGCGGGGCGACCTTGAGCCTCCTCGGCAAGCCTGCGGGGTCTCAACACAATCCGTAGCTAGAAGACCTCAATTATAAACAGTACCTTCTATTTCTTGTCCGGCTATATCAACAAAATCACCAGCAGTAAGCCTGATAGGACCCCGAGGCTTTTGACCATTCGTTCGTAGCGGTTTTGTTTGTCGCGGGCTTCTAGTTCTTCGCGTTCAAGGTGGGTTAATGCCAGTTGGATGTGCTTTTGTTGGGTGTAGCGATCGTGTTGGCCGAGTGTTTCGCCGAATTGTTTCATGATTTCGAGTTCGGCCGTTTTATAAGCGGTGTTTTTCCAAACATCATCTAAGCTTTCTTGCCAGGCTTCTTTTACTGTAAGACTTGCTTTATCTAATTTATTGGCGAAGCTTTCAAAAAACCATGAAAGTGGTTTTTCCAATTGCTTGGAGATGTTTTTGGTCGCATCCGCAAGTGGAGTGTGACCATACATGATTTCAGCTTCAAGCGATTGCAATGCTACTTTTAATTGTCTTAGTTGTCTTGGTCTTTCTGTCAGGTGCCTTGCTGCTTCAAAACCTGCCCAGGAAGTTGCCACGAGTATTAAAACTGCTCCAACTAATTTAATCAACGTCTCACACCCTCTTCCCGGAAGATCTCTTCCCCCACCTCATTAACTATTCTCTTGATGGAGCCTGGTCCATTGGATCTGGTCAGTTCCACGAATCTTTTTACTGCCTGGTATGATAAGATTTCTCTAAGACTAGGTCTGCTTTTTAATTCGTCAAAAGAAAAAGCATGAACCGACATGAGAAGCCCCACTCCTGCATTGACTGCTTCCATTACTGCTTCGCTGTCTTCCATTCTTCCTATCTCATCAACAACGATGACATCAGGGCTCATGGAGCGAATCATCATCATCATGCCTTCTGCCTTAGGACAGCCATCAAGCACATCTACCCTTTGTCCCAAGTCATGTTGAGGAATTCCATGTACACAACCTGCAATTTCAGAACGCTCATCAACAATTCCCACTTTGCATGATGCCACTCGCTTTTCCTCACAGCCTGAGCTCATCATCCTTGCCAAGTCCCTTAATAATGTTGTCTTTCCTGTTTGTGGAGGTCCAATTACCATTGTGCTCAACCATCTACCTTTTTCGTAAAGGAATGGCATCAGAGGTTCAGCAACTCCAATCTTTTGCTTGGCAATCCGAATATTAAATGAGGAAACGTCACGGATAGCCTTCACTTTCCCCTGTTCTGTAATCACTTTTCCAGCTAGTCCAACACGATGTCCTCCCGTAATAGTGATATATCCACGCTTGAGCTCCTCTTCCAGTGCATAGATGGAATGCTTACTAATTTTGTTCAGTATGTGAATAGCATCCGTTGGCGTCACTGTATACGAGGGAAAATAGGGATTCCCACCTATGATCAATTCCAGTGGGCGATGTACACGAACTCGGATTTCTTCCATTCTCTCCAGTAACGGTGGAGAAAGTGTATTAATAACACCGGTTATTTCCGGCGGTAAAACGGTCGTAATACTTGCAAGCATACGTATCCCCTTCTTGTCCTATTATTACTTACAATGTATGCGCGCTTGGACAATATATAACAACGGAATACATTTTCTCACTTATATATGCCAAATAAAATAAACCCCAACCCAATCGCTATATAAATCATTTTTGAAAAGGAAATCTCATCCGCCATGCTAATCAGACCTATCATCATGGTTGAAATAAAAATGAGGGGCCCTACAACAGCCAACATCGAGTTCACCACAATAGCTTTTTTCACATCATTTAAACTCAGCATGATAATGGCGGCAGTAATTTCTAATAACCCGGAAAAGATTCGAATTCCTGCCATGGATAGAACGGACGGGTCGAAATGACTTAATATTTTTTTCATGATCCTTTTGTCCTCCCTCTTGCAGCTGCACAATTAGAGCATCTTGTACAACCTATGCGAAGGATTTTGAAAGAAGAAGTAAATTTAATTTGAAAGGAATGAAGTAATTTAGGGAATGCTAGCGAAAGGAATACATAGGAAAGGCGTGGATGTTATGAAAGGAATCGGTAAAGTTTTTTGGATTTCCGTTATCATTGCTGCTTTGTTTGTATTAATTGGGGTTATTTTTCCAGAGCCCTTCAGTAAAGGAATGGATCAGGCAAATTCATTCATTCTAAATGTTTTTGGCTGGTTTTATCAACTGGCGGCTACTTTCTTTCTTTTATTTGCCTTGTTCCTCATCTTTAGTAAATACGGCAAAATAAAGCTAGGAAAAGACAAAGATCTCCCAGATTACTCTACCTTGACCTGGTTTGCAATGTTGTTCAGTGCAGGAATGGGCATTGGGCTAGTTTTCTATGGAGTCGCAGAACCGATTTCTCACTTCGCCACCCCTCCACTAGGAGAAGGAGGAACTGCTGCTTCTGCAAAATTAGGTCTTCGTTACACATTTTTACATTGGGGATTTCATGCATGGGCCATCTATGCGACCATTGCTCTTTCCATTGCGTATTTCAAGTTTAGAAAAGACGCTCCTGGATTGATGAGTGCCACTTTATATCCTATTTTGGGGGAGAAAACAAATGGAGCTCTCGGAAAAACAGTAGATATTGTTGCCGTTTTTGCAACCGTTTTCGGAGTTTGCGCATCCCTCGGTTTAGGTGCACAACAAATTAATGGCGGACTGAATTATTTATTCGGCATTCCAAATAACTTCGCCATTCAACTGACCATCATGGCGATTGTGACCGTTCTATTCATTATCTCAGCAGGAACAGGCCTATCTAAAGGAATTAAATACTTAAGTAACACGAATATGATTTTGGCTACGCTTCTATTGTTTACTATGTTGTTCATCGGCCCTACAACCTTTTTGTTAAATTTATTTACCACCACTCTCGGAGATTATATTCAGAATCTCCCAAGCATGGGACTTCGGCTTGCTCCATTCAATAAGGAAAATGCCGAATGGATAGAAGGTTGGACAATTTTCTATTGGGCATGGTGGATTTCCTGGTCACCGTTTGTCGGAACCTTTATCGCAAGGGTGTCAAAAGGAAGGACAGTAAGGGAATTTGTCATTGCGGTGTTATTGGTTCCGACACTTGTATGCGCATTTTGGTTCAGTGTCTTCGGAGGAACCGGCATTCATATGGAGCTATTTGAAGGGGTCAAAGTGTCCGCTCAAAGCTTTGAAGCTGGACTCTTTTACGTCTACAAATTACTACCATTTGGTACTGTTTTATCTATTATTACCATTCTGTTGATTGCAACCTTCTTTATTACAAGCGCTGACTCTGCCACTTTCGTGCTGGGCATGCAGACTACTAACGGAGACATAAATCCACCTTTCTTTGTAAAATTAACATGGGGGTTAATTCTCTCTGCCTCTGCTGTTGTGTTGATGTATTCGGGTGGATTGGAAGGTCTTCAAACTGCTATCATCGTGAGTGCTTTCCCTTTAACTTTTGTATTGTTGATGATGGCCTTCGCTATTTTCAAAGCATTTCGCTTAGAGGTTAAGGGGAAGGTTCCTTTGAAAAAGACGAAGGAGAGTTGAGTTGGCAAACTTAATTGTACCACTTTGCGGAAAGGACGATTTGCTATGAACTTTAAAAGTGAATTACAAGAAGCACAAGATATCATTCATAAAGCACACCATCACTTAAAACAAGTTAGTTCAACTACTGCAGAATCTGAAGCTTGCTATTTTGCAATAGAAGAACTTGTGAAAGCTCAACAGAAGATCCAACAGGTTCAACAACAAATCAATGAATAAAAAAAGAGTGCGCATCTTCCAATGAAAATGCGCACTCTTATTTATTAATATCTATCCCAATTGACAACCTCATCAAGAGGGAGACGTGTTTTCTCAAATCCTGCTTTCGCACCCTTACCTAAAGAGATTAACATAATGGCCTCATAGTTTTCCGGCACATTGAATGCTTGTAAGAATTGTGCTTCATCGTAACCGCCCATTGGGACTGTATCATAGCCTTTAGCCTTTGCTGCCAGCATTAATTGCATCGCAACAAGGCCACCATCAATGTGCGCAATTTTTGCCAAGCGTTCTTTTGAGAAGTTCCCGTAACCATCAAGAATACTGTTCACATACATGTCTTTCACGTCTTCTGGCATTCTTCCTTTTTCAGCGATTGCACTATAGATACGGTCAGCATTTTTGTATGCTTCTCTATCTCCAAGTACAGCGATAACAACGGAGGCATCCACAATTTGTTGCTGGTTATTGGCGATCGGTAACAAACGTTCTTTTTCCTTTTGATCTTCAATAACTAGGAATCTCCATGGTTGAAGATTGCTAGATGACGGCGCTAATGTAGCTGTTTCAAGAATCTCAAGGATTTCACTTTTATCTATTTTGAATTCAGGATCATACTGTCTAACTGAACGGCGTTCTTTTGCGACTGTCAGAAAATCTGTATCTTCTAACTGCTTTGGCGCTTCTTTGGTTGTATCAATTTCTTTTACTTTATTTAAATATTCTTCTTTACTCATTGTGTTCTTAGACATATTCATTTCCCCTTTAACTGTATTTTCTACAAGAACAGTATATGTGGTTAACTGTTCCCTTGTCAACTACAGTTAATCATGACAAAATAAAAAAGCGAAACAGCTATGTTTCACTTTTTCATTAGATCAGCTATGGTCTTTCGTTCTAAACCCGCTACGACCCAGCCTTCCATTTCATCACGCAATGTACAAAGGGATTCGCGAGTAGTGGGAGCAAAACAATCTTTGCTTTCTACATTAAAGAATCCTTTAGGAAACGTTTCTGCTTTCATTGCATCATACACTTCGGACAATTTGATTTCACTTGGATCCTTTACAAGATAATAGCCACCGTCCCGGCCCTCTTTCGCCTGGATCAATTCGGTTTTAACCAGATGCCTTAATATTTTTCTTAAAAAGACAGATTTAGAATTAAGCTTCTCTGCTAATTCTCCACTCGGACATCGGCCTTCATTATTAGCAAGCACGACAAGTGCCTGAATCGCCACACTGAACCATCTTGTACTCGTTACCTTTTCAGCCATTGTTTCACCTCTTCATCTACACTTTATTCTGAAACATCTCCCATAAAAAGTCAAAGTGTTTAGGATTTTGATAGGTGAAAAGGGCTAGGGAATTGTTTAACGGTTAATCACTCCGTTCTTCAGTTATAGCGCTGTTAGTTTATCAACGAAGTTATATAGACTGTTGCCCAATAAATACTACTCATTGATAGAAACACAGTTCCAAATACAGTAAGTGCTTTTGGGATTTTTCCATACCAATTAATAATTGCTAACCCTATAACAATGTGAACGATTACAAAAAGAACAACACTCACTTATTCCACCTCTACTAAATTCAGTTTGTTGAAGATTTCTAATAATGCCTTATTAAAGAGTAGATCCCGATTATATTAAAATCGCCTACTTATTGACTGTCTTTCTTTGTTTGCTCAAGGAATTTAACAGCTTCTTCTATATCATAAGTTTTTAATTTTAATTGTTTCAACTCTCCTCCCCCAGTTTCAAAGATAAATACTGCTGGAGCTTTTTCTATTTCATATTCAGGATACTTTTCCTTAGCAGTAGCTAAGTTTATTAAATATTCCGATTTGATAACAGAATAATCGTTACTAATGAATTTGCTAAACTTTTCGCTGATATTTTCTTCTCCTTCGACAATTAGCAAAAAGTATTTCGTATCGGCTTTTTCATTAGAAGAACAACCTAAAATCAAAGCTAACAATAAAAACGAACATTTTAGAATTAATCGTTTCATCATTACTCCCCCAATAGCTTTCACAATCTTCTTTAAAATTCAGAAGGATAAACACTACTTTCTCTTTTCATGTTTTTGATTTCTTGGAGCTCTTGCGAAACATCCATATATAATTCCCTTACTTCTTGCTCGGCTAATTTCGCTTTTATAGTACCATCTAGATAGTCAATTAATCTATCATCAGAATATAAAAACCATAAATCGCCAACTGTTATTTCTTCACCTCTTACAATTACTGCAATTTCAGTATCATCATTATACGATATCAAAGCTTCATTACATCCAACTATGAAAAGCATGCAAGTTAGAAATGAATAAATAAACAACCTTTTCATATTTATCCCACTGTTAAACAATCCTGCCCTATTCCTTAATACCAATTATTTCATAATCTGAAAAGACCTACAATAAATCATTTTATCTATACAAAAAATGAGCGCTCATCCGTTTAACGGGATTGCGCTCGATATTATAGAAATAATCATTCAATGTAAGTACAAGATAGCGAAGGACTTATTCTCTAGTTAAAACTACCCTCTCTTCATAATCCTCCCAGTCTCCAACAGTGAATGTTATCTTCTTTTTCTTATCTATATACTGACATCCCTCGCACACCATTCTTTCAACTTTGAACACATTTGATTCCTTCAGTGAAAATATTCCACCCACACCTAGATTTTCTCCTTTGTCAGTGAATGAATAGTACATAGTTGGTAGGGTCTTTATTTTCTCATTATTCCCTTTGTATCTAATTTTTGTGTCATATTCTATCTCTGTTCCGACAAGATACAATTGGTGAACAACAAGCCAGTTTTGATTTTCCCCTTTAAATGTTATTGAATTTGCTCTTCCAAACAAATTTGTATTCTCAGCACTCGCATAAGTAAATCCTGAAATTAAAACTAATATAACTAGGTATAACAATCTTAGTGTCTTAATCATTAATTTCCTCCTAGTTTTTAGCTTAATATTCAGCATTACTCATCAAACTATTCAACTCTTTTCAAATTTACTTTTCTCATTTAACCTCTCCAACTCTTCATCCATTCTTTTTACATCAATTCTGTCAAAAAGTGGTCTTATTTCTTGCAGTTTTACCGATAATACCTCTATTTCTTCCCATCTAAGTTCTTTCAATCCCAACATCACTTTCACTTTTTCACTAGAAAAAGGGAGAAAAGGATTTAACAACTGCGTGAGGTTTGCAATGATATACACACAATTAGCAATCGTTTTATCACAGGAAGGCTTATCTTCTTTAATTTGAATCCATGGCTTCTGCTCATCAAAATATTTATTGGCATGCCGCACGAATACAAAGACTTGCTCTAATGACTTTTTAAATTGTCCCGCTCTTATTAAGGAGGCAATTTTATTATAAAGCTCCATCACCATATCCTTGATCTCTGGATTAATTTTCCCATTTGGTGATGTTCCTTCGTATGATTTATCAATAAACTTTAACGTTCGATTAACAAAGTTTCCATATGCTCCTAGTAATTCACTATTATGACTATAGATAAATTCCCGCCATGAGAAGTCAGTATCTCTATTTTCAGGGGCATTGATTGTTAAGAAATACCGGATAGAGTCTGCATCATATCTTTCTACCATACCCGGAACCCAAACAGCCCAGTTTTGACTTGTCGATATCTTCCGTTTTTCTAGTGTTAAATACTCATTGGAAATAATATGTGTTGGTAAAGCTGGATTATTTACTCCCATTAAGATGGATGGCCATATAATTGTGTGGAATGGGATGTTATCCTTGCCGTGAATGTAGTAAGAAATGGTTTCTTTATTCCACAGGTCTTCTATCTTTTCGTTTTGTTGTTTTGCCCATTCCTTACTCGCTGTTAAGTAGCCTGCCACCGCTTCAATCCATACATATATTTTCTTCCCTTCAAAACCTGCTACTGGAACGTCAACCCCATTAGGCAGATCGCGCGTCGCTGCCCGATCTGGCACACCATCATTTAGATATCGTTGTGTTAGGCTAATCGCATTTTCTCGCCATCTATTTTCTTGTTCTGCAGTACCCACAAAAGATTCCAAACGTTTTTGAAATTGACTAAGGGAAAAATAAAAATGCTCCGTTTCCTTGATAGCTGGTTGGTTCCCACATATCTTGCATCGCTTTTCTAGTAAATCCAGTGGATCTAGAATGGCAGAACAATTATCGCATTGATCCCCTCGTGCTTTAGCGCCGCAATTAGGACATAATCCTTCGACAAAACGATCAGGTAAAAATTGTTGATCTGTCTCACAATATGCCTGTTCAATTGTCTTTTTGTATAGGTACCCATTTTCAAGCAGTTGTAAAAATATCTCCTGTACGGTTTTATGATGGTGATCTGCGTCTGTCCGTGTATACAAATCATAGGTAAACCCTAGCTTTCGAAAAGACTCCGAAAATTCTTGATGATAGCGATTTGCTATCGCTTCCGTTGTTGTATTTTCATGGTTGGCTCTTATGGAAATCGGCGTCCCGTTACAGTCACTTCCTGAAACATATAAGACCTTTTCTCCTTTTTGCCGATAATACCTTGCTAAAATATCTCCAGGTAATAGTGCAGCTATATGCCCTAAATGTAAGGAACCATTAGCATAAGGCCATGCGCCTCCAATAAAAATAGTCATTGTCTCATCCTCCTAAACTCAAATAAAAAACCTCGCCCATAGACAAAATGATTGTCTAAGGACGAGGTTTATCTCGTGTTACCACCCTAATTTACTAATAATTCGCATTATTAGCCTCCATAAGTACGGAGTGAAACCAAATCACTCTTATACTCTGACATTTGTAACGAGTGCCAAATCTCGTCAAAGTCTAATTCTTACTCAGAAAGTCGACTTTGCTGCTCCAAGGCCATTTTCAATCAACTATTCTCTGCTTCTTTTCAGCTACCGAAGCTCTCTGTAAGAAAATGAAGGTTGATTTACTTTCCTTATCATAGCGTTTTGTACATATATTTTCCTTATTATGACACATGGGATGGAAATGTAAAAGATGTTTTTACATTTTTATTGCTTATCATTTTCTTTTAGGAAAGACTTAATAAAAGTTAAGAATTATATCAAAAAATCGATTAAAAGAAGTAAAAATAGCACGATAAAATAAAAACGGAACGTACATTTCTGTGAGGAAACAGACTATATTAAGTATCCCAGTCACTAGTATTAAGATGAAATATCGATTATCCATTGTAAAATGATTATATCCATTGTAAAGACACATATATCAATTGTAAAAACGATTTATCCATCATAAAAAAGATTTATCCATGTTTACATCCGCTTTATCCATTGTAGCTAAAATTTAGACTTGTGTTCCAACTTATTTCACACAAGCAAACACCAAAACAACTGGGATCCGCTGCCTTCTAACAAATTCTTCTTCACTATTAAAATTCTCGCGCTTCGGTGTACCTTCGCGTAAATCAACTACCGTAAAACCAGCCCGTCTTAATGCTGTGTAATACTGTTCGATCGTGCGATGATACTTAACCACCACTTGGTTAATCCATGGCTCTTTCCTTTCACCAATACGGAAGTAATCATCCACAATCCAATTACCACGCTTATCTCCAGCCTCCTTACTGGCAAAAGATGAGGTTGTAAGCGGATGTTGAATGCTGAATACAAATCTCCCATTCTCTTTAAGGGATTGATAAATGTTTTGAAACAGGAGGTCAATGTCTGATACATAATGAATGGCAAAACGCGAGGTTACTAAATCGTATGACTCACTCGGATAATTAAACGATTCCATTGTTTCGTTATGTATAGTGGCGTCAAGTCCAAGTAAGTTGGAGAGGGCTGCTTTTAGCATTTGTTCAGAACCTTCTACTCCAGTAAAGTGCCTTGCCCCTAGTTGCAGTAGTTCTTTACCAAATGACGCATCTCCACACCCTAAATCTAAGATGGTCTTATTTTCGATGTTCCCAACTAATTCAGACATAATTGGACCTTCAATAGCATTATTGGGACTGTCTTTTCTATTTCTTCTATTCATATAATTTGTAAAAAAATCCGATTGATCGTAAACACTAGATCCCCTGAATTCCATTGAATCATCTCCCCATTCTTGTTTTAAAACATCCCCTTATAGTTAGATCATTTTCTGTCCCTTATACCTTTAAAATACAAACTCGACAGAACAAAAGCCCATATTATTAGCAACGGTGCCACCACAAATAATCCTATTAAATCTGTTGTAAGATTCCACGGTACGAAAGCATTCCAGAATACTCCCGTAACCTTCCATAATAGAAAAAATATTAAGATGGTAAATACAAAATATATTATTTTTTCTAACCCTTTTCTCAATGTAGGGAATCCCTCCCCTTTTTTTCCTTCTATCAATCAATGTATTAAGGCCCATATACAATCATAAATATCATTAGACACAGGTTAAATACTATCAATATCTTTCCAAAGAAATTTTTAAAAGCTAAAACAGAAAAAACATAGAAATTACAAATGAAGGAATCCCTACTTTTGAGGGGAAATACGTAAAATCTAAAATCCCTACCATGGGAACCAGTAAAATAAGGATGCATATTGAAGTAAATACGAATGAACAAAGACTTGCAAGAGTTAGATAACTAAATGTGACCATACTTCTTATGTGTTGTTTTTCAGAAATATTATTAGACATCTTAATCTCCTTTTTATGAATTTATCAAAATGCACAATTTATCTAATAATCTCGATTAAATCACCCTTCAACAATTGCAAGGTACTTAACAATTACTCCATTAGCTTCCACTAATAATATGTCACCTCTTTCCTTGGCAGAGAAGATTTTTGATCCCACCGGTAACTTATTGGACATCCAATCTTTAAAGTCTGTACCTTCCTTACTTACCTTTTTTATTTCACCAATTTGCGTGCCTTTTGTTAAGGTTAATTCTTCAACCCAATCAATATTAGTTTTATAGATTACCCCTTCATACTGGAAGATATCTGCAGTGGAGTCTAATCTTAAAATTTCTTCTGCATCAATACTATCAACTCTTACTTCCCCACCTACCGAACATCCATTTAGTAATATTATGGCACCAATTACAAAAAAACATTTTTTCACCACACATCTTCCCCCCTAAAAACACGTCCTAAAGTTGACAGCACTTGGCTTTGAATCTTAATTCCAATTATTTCAAAAGAAGCTAGATAACTCAATCTTTTTTGTCAGAATTGTTAATAACGCTCTAGAGTGATAATTGACAAAAGCTGGTTCAAATATGTCAGTCCTTCTTGATTTTGTCCTCAAAACTTTACGACCCATTTACGCCCCTGTAAAAGAAGTTTCATGCTTCGTTGCTACAGTAAAGAAGTAGTTCATTTACAAATAGGAGGGCGTAAACATCATGAAAAAAGGATATAAAATGACAATCGGCGCACTAGCACTAAGTTTATCTGTTATAGGGACTGGGTTCACAGCGGATGCATCTGAAAAAAATAAAGAAATCCTAAACGTTGCACACCGTGGAGCTTCAGGTCATGCGCCAGAACACACCATAACCTCTTATAAAATGGGTGAAGAAATGCATGGTGACTATATTGAAGTCGATCTTCAGATGACAAAAGATGGACAACTCATTGCCATGCATGATGAAACACTAGATAGAACGACGAATGGTAATGGGCAGGTAAAAGATCATACCCTTGAAGAAATTAAAAACCTAGATGCTGGAAGCTGGTTCAATGAGAAATATCCTGAGAAAGCTAACCCAGCTTATGTAGGTCTAAAAGTTCCTACATTAGAAGAAGTTTTTCAAAAGTTTGGAAAAAATGCGAACTATTATATTGAAACAAAGTCACCTGAAGTCTATCCGGGAATGGAAGAAGCACTATTAGAATTAGTAAACAAATATGGAGTCGACAAAGATAAGCTACTTGTTCAGTCATTCAGTCCAGCGAGCCTAACAAAGATGAACCAAATCGATCCATCCGTTAAGTTAGTACAGCTTATGTGGTACACATCACCGGCAGCAATTTCAGATGCTGAGCTACAGGCTGTTAAAAAATATGCAATCGGAATTGGTCCAAACAGTTCAATGATTGACCAAGAATACGTCCAAAAAGCCGTGAAAAACGGACTTGAAATTCACCCGTATACCGTTAATGAAAAAGAAGATATGAAAGAACTCATTGAGTGGGGAGTAACAGGAATATTTACAAACTTCCCAGACCGTTTGCATGAAGTGATAAAAGGTAATTAAAGAAAATCTTCTGATAAAATACTGCACCACAATTGTTGTACACAATTTCAATTGGTGGTGCAGTTCCAGAATAATTATTTCTTAGTTAACGGAAATAACACACAGTCCTTAATCGTTTCACAATCTGTTAGTACCATTAATAATCGTTCAATCCCAAATCCCCAGCCGGAAATCGGAGGCATCCCATATTCCATCGCCAATAAGTAGTCTTCATCCATTTCCATGGCTTCTACGTCACCGCCACTTTTCAGAATGGCTTGTGCCTCTAATCGTTTCCTCTGTTCCATAGGGTCTACTAATTCTGAATAGGCATTGATGATTTCAGCACCATTAACTACTAATTGAAACCGATCTGTATTTGCTGGATTGTCATCATTTGCTCTGGCTAATGGTGATAAATCAATAGGATGGTTAACTAGAAATGTTGGTTCAATTAAATGTGGGCGACACACTTTTTTGTATAGAAGGTCAATGAAGTTCCCTCTTCCTAATGTCTCGATTTCCTCGCCTTCTAAATAAATATCTCTTCGTTTTGTTTCTTCATATAAGCTTTTCACATCTGAATATAAATCAATATCTATGCCTGTATCCTTTAAAATTAAATCTCTAAATGAGACAACATTCCACTCTAATGAAAAATCAATCGATTGTCCTTTTATGCTAATAATTGTTGAGTCAAATGTTTGTTTGAGGACATATACAATCATTTCACGCATGAGCTTCATCGTATCCTCATAATTCCAATAGGCTGCATAGCCTTCTACCATTGTAAATTCTTGAAGATGCTGAGGGCTGATTCCTTCATTTCTAAAGCATTTTGCAATTTCGAATACTTTTGTAAATCCCCCCACAATTAGCCTTTTCAAATAAGTCTCTGGAGCGATTCGTAAATTAAGTTCTGTATCTAACGAGTTATGGAACGTATTAAACGGGCGTGCTAAAGCACCAGAAGAAGTATGTTGCAATACAGGTGTTTCCACCTCCAAGAATTCTTTTTCCTCTAAAAATCTACGTACAGCACGCACTAATTTTGTTCGCATTAGCATGCGGTTTTGTGTTTCTTTTGTCATAATTAAATCTATATATCGCTGTCTGTATCGTGTATCTGTATTAGTTAATCCACGCCATTTATCCGGCAGTGTGTGTAACGCTTTCCCAAGCAGCTCAAAGTTTTCAATACGTAGCGTTTTCTCATTTGTATTAGTAGAATACATCTTCCCTTCTACACCAATAAAATCGCCTATATCAAAATAATCGAGGAAATCTCTCATAGCCCGCTCCCCAACCTCGTCTTTTTTCAGAAGAAGTTGCAACTTACCTTGCATGTCTGCTATGGTGATGAAGCTAAATTTACTAAACTGACGAATCCCCATGATTCTTCCTGCAACCCGGATCCCAGATGTCCCATCCTCAAGTGAAGAGGCTTCGTATAGCTCGTAATTTGTCTGGTACCTTTCAGGATAAACGGGAATTCCCTGCGACCGTAAAGCCTCTAATTTCTCCATTCTAAGAGCTGTTTGTTCTTGACTCATTTTTCTTCAACTCCAATTTATATTAATTTATTTTCCAGCTGCCATACTATTTTTTTAAAAAAGGCTCTGTTAAACACCGCTGTTGATTTCCGCACTAGGCTTCGCTTTCCTAGGGGCGTTTGGGGAGCCTCCTTGGCTTGTGCCTGCGGGGTCTCCCCTAAAACGCTATCTCCCTTAGGAGTCTTCGCCTATTGCTCCAATCACCAGCTAGGTTGCTGCAAAAATCAACAGTATTCTTTAACAGAGACAAAAACAAAAAAAACTCCCACCCCCAAGATTATTCATCTTGAGGACGAGAGTTGTTAACTTCGTGGTACCACCCCAGTTTGTTGACATGTTGCCATATCAACCTCTTCGGGTACTTCTGTTTTTAACAAACAAGTATACCCTATCTCTATAACGGGAGATTCCATCGCAGTATCACTAAGAATAAATCTTAGATCCGTGCAAAGGCTCCGAGGCTTTTTTCATTAAGATCATTATTGCTTCTTCTCACCTACCGAAGCTCTCTGGAAATAATGAATCTTAATTACTCTTCTCTTCACAGCCGTACATTCCGTATGTTTTTTAGAATATTAGCACAAATAATTTGTTTAGGCAATAACTCTTCATGTTTTAAAAAGAAAATTACTTTTAATTATGGTATGGAACATATCCCGACTTTTCAACAAGCAATTGCCCTTCTTCAGATGTAATCCACTCTAGAAATGATGCAATATTAGGATTTGTTGCACTGGAGAGATACACGGCGTAAAACGGACTGACAAAAGGATAGGTATCCTTTTGAATAGATTCAATAGAAGGTGCAACACCGTCTACCTTTAAGTGCTTAATCTTGTTGTTTTTCACCATCGTTTCCGAGAAGAAGCGGAAGGAGAAGCCAATCGCATTTTTCCTATTTTCATAGTCTAGGGTTTCTTCAATAATTCCCCCCATACCTGAAACTCGTTGATCACTAGGTGGGTCCATCAACCTTTTGGCTCCCATTACTTTTCGAAGCATCTGTTGGCTCCCACTGTCTTCTGGTCGTTGAAAAGCTAAGATAGGCTCGTCACTTCCACCAAGCTCCCTCCAATTCGTAATCTCACCTGAATAGATTTTTTGGATATCCTCCACGGTAAGATTACTAACTGGATTGTCTTTATGTACAAAGAAAACAAATGCTTCCTTTCCAACTGGGGTTAACAACAGCTCCACGTCTTTCGCCTTTGCTTGAGACTGGATAGAGCTTGGGGGTTCTGGAACAAAAATCAGTTCTCTTTCTTCTTTTAGGAGACCAGCCCAAGCTCCTGAAGTCTGGGTGGATTGCACTTCACTCATAGTAGAATCATATGTGCCTTCTGGATAAACAGCCTGAGCGAAAGCGGCAAACACAGGGTATAAAGCAGTCGATCCGTCAAGCTTTAAAAGAGGTTCTTCTAGCTGCATGGATGCCTCTTTACCTAAATCGGCAACACGATCATTATTTTGGAATGGTTCATATTGGGTTAGATCTACGTCCTGGGTGCTCATGATTTTTAAGGAATGGTGATACCATGCTTTACCGCCTTCGACCGTGACAAAAAGAACAAAAATACTAATCAAACATATAAACGTGTACTTTACGGCTTTTTTAGTAAACTGCCCCCACACCGATAAATTTACGTAAATAAGCAGGGTAAGCACAAATGCTGCTGAAACAAGGCCGTAAAGATCCTTACCAGTAGAAAATAATAAAATGATGGTTCCGTAAAAGCCCAAAAACATAATGGCAATTGAAATAATAAACGATGCAATAACTCTCATGGTTTCTCCTTTATGAATATGTTTTTGTAATAACCCCCTATTTCCATTTACTTCCTTTAGGGTAATTTTACACTAAAACAGTAAAAGTAACCATAATTATTTTTATTTTTAGATTATTTACTAGGAAACCTCTCCTTTTTATAGTGTAATATTCTATTAAGATTCCTTACTAACAGCGGAATTGCTTCATTAATATAATCAACCATATCAGTAATCTTTACTAAATAATTTCCATTTTGATCGGGAGGAGGCACAGTTAAAGAACTTTCATCTCCTTTATAGATTTCATTAAAAAGGTAAATCTTCTCATTATATTCTTGCAGTATGTAATCCCTATGTTCTTTGCCCATTCCGATAATTACATCAAACTCACCAATCAATTTTTGATGAAATTGAGTTCTGCTAAATCCTTCTGTTCTAATGTTTAATTGTCTCATCCTATCAAAATGAATATCGGAAAACGAACTCAAATCACTATTAGCTTTAAATCCCGCTGAAGCAACTATAATATTTGTTATATTGTTTTGTTTTAAAAAATGCTTCATACAATATTCAGCTGTAACACTTCTTGTGAAGTTATCTGTACACAAGAACAAAACTTTCACAACGTGAATCTCCTCTCTACATCTTAATCAAAATCTTCCCTTCATAGTTGCGACTCTCTATTAGCTTATGTGCCTGTGCTGCATCCTCTAATTTAAACACACGGGCAATTGGTAACGTGATTTTTTCTGAAGCAAAAAGTTCTAAGATTTTCTCTGCTACTTCAGCTAACCTTGCTGGATCATGTTTTCTCGTTGTACCCAAGCTGAATCCTTTGATATTTCTACAGCTACTATGAACATCACTTGTTTTAAAGTTTCCTGCTTTGCCGCTGCTATTCCCAAATTGAACAAGCGTGCCGTATAAAGCTAAACACTCTAAGCTTTTACTTGTTACCTCACCAGCAACAGAATCAAAGATCACATCAGCACCTACATTATTGGTCAACTTTAGAACTTCTTCTGCAAATGATTCATAGGTACACACAACGTCTGCACCTAAATTTTTCACATAATCTTTTTTGTTAAGATTTCCAACTGTTCCGATAATTTTCTTTACACCAGCTAGTTTGGAGAGTTGTACTAACATGGAACCTACCCCACCTGCTGCACTATGTATCACAACGGTATCCGTTTCTTTCACTTGGCCAATTTGATGGATTAGTATATACGCTAAAATAGAGACGGTGGGTGCTGATGCAGCTTGTTTGAAAGAGAGAATATCTGGAATTTTAAAAACCAGTTGTTCATTCGCTACAACATACTCTGCATATGAACCATTTTTCGGAAAAGCTATTACGCGATCGCCCTTTGAGAATGCTGAATCATCGGAAACCTCCTCAATTGTCCCAGCAACATCCAATCCAAGTGTTAATGGAAAATCACCCTTCTCTTTGTTACCCATGCGTTTTTTTATGTCTGCATAATTTACACTCGTATATTCTGCTTTTATTAAGACTTCATTTTCCCGAATCTCTGGTAATTCTAGTTCTGTATATAAGAGTACATCTGAATTACCAAATTCATTCTGAATGACCGCTTTCATGTTAATCTCCCTTTCAAATTCAATTTACGTATGCAGCCGATCCAAGTCTACTAAAAAATCAGTGACAGTTTTAATGAATCTATCATAATCAGGGATCCATAATTCGTGACCTGAATCTGAGAATTCAACCACGTTCACATTACTCAAATTATTCTTGTATTTTTCTGTAGCCCACTCTTTTAAAAGAGAGTTGTTTGTCCCACCTTTTATAATAAGAACCGGACACTTTATCCTCTGTAGATCCTCCCATAATTCAACTTCTTTTGACTCTTTTTGGATTGCTCTAACGACGTGTTGACGCTCTTCCTTAACATATCCCTTTGATAAAACCGTATCAACCCATGACTCTGGAATAGTAGGATACTTAGCTGGATAATCGCATATAATTAACCCTTTTATATGTTCAGGGTAATTAGATGCATGCTTAATTGCGAATGGTACTCCCATAGAGTACGCCATTAAACAATAGTCTTTAAGTTGACTTTCTTTTATCACTGCTTCAATATCTGAAACGTGATCTTCCAAGCTATATGCTGAAAGAGGAGCATCGCTTTTCCCATTACCCCTGAGACTGATTGACAAACATTGTCTAGGTGATAATATTCCCATCTCATTCTCGAAATGTTCAGCAAACCCTAAAGCACCAGGAATATATACTAAAGGTGTCAGGTCAGAAGAATAATCCGTTGATTCAAGGTAATGAATGGATATATCTTTGTTTTTGGAATAACGCTCACTCACAGACATGTTATCTCTCCTTATTTTTATATGTATCTATTAGCATTAAACACCAGTTATAAATTAATTATATATATTCAAGTACTCTAATATCCGATTCATTTATGTAGCCTATTTCTTCTTTTAAGTCCCAAAGCCTTATTTCAGATGTTTCTTCATTCTCTATAAATGATTGAAGCTTTTCCAAATCAGTTGAATAGACGGGATTGTAACAAATTTCTCCACTAATTACTTTTTGGGATTTTAATAGCCCCTTAAATTCTAGATCTCTTACTTGTTGACCTGTTTCCTCGAACAACTCTCTAATCGCACATTCCTTCGGAGTTTCATCGCCTTCTCTACGCCCTGCCGGTAATTCCCATTGTTCACGCCATATGTTGTAACACATAAGATATTTACCTTCACATTTAATAACAGCAAAGGAACCGGCTAAAGGCATATAATCAAATATTTCTTCTTCAGACATACTAATGAAATTTAGAAATTCTCTTCCATTATTCTTAGTTAATTTCAAATGGTTCCCTCCAGGTCAGTCCAGTATAATCTCCATTTTTCTACTCTTCGTTGCCATACCAATTGACTCATAAAATTTAATCGCAGAAGTATTTTTTTCTGTTACTCCCAACTCAACACTCTCAATATTCAAGCTTTTTCCAAATTCAAAAACATAGTGCATTAGTCTTTTTCCGATACCCTTCTTTCTCTGTGTTTCGGCAACACATAAACTGTTTATAAATAGTATTTTTCTCGCATTCACAAATGAATTTTCAATTATATCTTCTTCCTTCATCACAACGAATCCAACTATTTCATTGCCTATAGTTGCCACAAAAATATGCTGCCTGGCATCAGATATCTGGCTTTCAAAGAACTCTTGACCGACAGGAGTAGAATTCTCTTTGTATAGATCCGGTCTTTCATAAACATGCAGTTCATGAACTTGCCTGAATAACGGCAATAGAGAATTGTAATCGCTTTTGATGGCTTCTCGGATACAAATATCCATATTTATCGTACCTCTCCATAATTGATAATTCAAAACCATACTTTTGCATAGATTAAACATAGGGTTCGAACTTCTGTTAACTTGTCTTTTTATGAAATGTAATTAAAGTGGGTGCAGGCGCAAATGGAAAGAACTTTAACATTTCTATAGAGAAATAATCAGTTGAATCTATTTCTGCTTCAATAGAAATAATCCCTTTTTCCTTAGCAAAATTTATTTGGTAATCTGTTAGCATTAAAATTAATTTAACATTCCCTTTGTCCCTTGTACCTCTCCAACCAAATCCCCATTTTTCTGGTACATTAGAATAATGCATTAAAGAGTAAGCAATTATTTCATTTTCCTCCATTACAATAAAACTCCCATTTTCAACTAAATCCTCATTAAAGATAATACCTTCCCATTTATCAATGCTAAGTTCCGCAACAGGATTTGCAGTATGAGCTTTTTCATAATTTTCTTTTACAAGTTTGATCAACTGATTCCTAAGTTTTGGTTGAACACTTAAACTTTTTAAGTCATTTATGTATATATCCTTTTGATTAAGTTTTGGAGATGGGAATACTTCTAAATTAATGTTGGAGATCTGAATTATTGGCATATAGGTCCTTCTTACTTCCATGAAATTACTTTGTTCATAAAACGTTTTCAACCTATAAGACGTTTCCCAAATTGATGTTTGTAAAGGAATTTTAATAGCTTCGTAGTTCATTAAAGATCTAATTAACACAGTTTCAATTTCATATCCCAAACGTGGTTCTGTCACCATTGCAAAGTAAGTACAATAAGGATGAAAATTAGATTTCCAAGCGGTTATCAAACCCACTAAATTTTCATTTTTATAAGCTTCATACGAGCAAATGTTGTATTTAGTGTTTACCCCTCTCAAGAAATAGTGCTGGGTAAAATGGTCATCCCCCATCCATTTAGAGATTACGTCTTTTAGATCCTCGTTATCTAGTGATATATTTGCTTTAATAATATAATTATTATCTATCATAACTTCATCCCCATTTGTTCTCTCATTAGAGAATCCTCTATATCCCCATTCATGCTTACTTTTACTCTTTCTCGTGAACTTTCACAAATACCGAACCGAACAGGTTATCACCTACATACGCGTCTAATTTCCACAACCCACTTTCAGGAAGAGACATCATAGAAGGTACGTGTTGGTCGGCACCATTGTTTGCCCCACCTAACGGCCTATCCAATATAGTAAATGGTTTCTTATCGTTTTCGTGGGTAGCTGTTATCTTAAACTTACCTTCCAGCTCCTCATTGTCACCCCATAGATGCCACATGTATTTTTGTTCTTTGTTTGGGTAAAATCTATCGTTTTCACTATCATCATATATAAAACCGATTCTTCCTTGCTCTCCAATCATCGTATATCCACCAGATTCAAAAAGTGCACTTTCCTTCCATTCTGTGTCTGTGTCTGTTTTTTCCGAACATCCTAGCAATAAAGAGGCTAAAACAACAATCAAATTAAGTAACAAAAATTGTTTTCTTTTCATCTGATACCTCCTATTTTTAAATCCTTTTAATGTTGATTCAACTTTTCAGCTATTTTTTTCAACTCCTCTGCACGCGAAACAATGAATTTTCTCATATATCTCTCTAAAAACAACTTGTCGGCAGCAACGCCAATAATACCGAATGGTGACTTGTATTGGAATTGATCTATCATTAACGTCCCACCATCCGCTTCCAAAAATTGATGAGTGTGGATAAAAGACTGGAAAGCTCCCTTCACCATAACATCGATAAACTTATGAGGTGGTTCCATCAATGTCACTTTAGCTGTTAACCTTTGTTTTATTCCCAAGTGAGTTGCTTCCCAGGTGACAGTATCTCCTTGTTCTAATAAGCCTTCTGTTACTCCGCCAACAGCTCTTTCCTTTGTTTTAGAAGTCGTTTGAGTATGAATATCTACGTTTCTGGCTAGATCAAAACATATTTCTACAGGTGCTTTAATAAATTGTTGATGCTCAATCTGAGGCATTTTGACCTCTCCTTTATGAATACTCACTAACTCTATAATTTCATTTTATGTTTTTAATTCTTGTTAAAATCTCTGAAACACACATTGCTATACTTGCATTTAACATTATTAATACAGAACCTATCATTGTTGTATCTTCATAATTAGTAAAATAATTCATTACAAAGAAAATAAAACTAAAGAAAAATATAATAATGCCAAAAACAAATAAAAATCTATCCATAAACTCACTCCAGCCAATTAATCTTCATCTTTCACTTCAATCACAAACAAATAATTTATTGCAACCCTAGAATTCCATTTTGTAGCTATTTTATAGACATATACCCCCTCACTTTGAGGCGTAGTAAGTTCAAAATCACGCAAAACTACGTTCTCTTCTTGAGGAATCTCATCCTTCCAATACGATAAATAAACTCTCTTTGGCATGTCTTGATAATATATTTTGATGATTTCATTTGGTTTTACAACCATCCACTCTAAATCTTTATAAATTTCAGGAGGTTTGTTGGTGTCTATCTCTTCTATAGGTATACCTGAAAAACCAATGTAATCTATATTCTCACCATCAATTGTTATATCTGAACTTACACTAATATCAGAGTTACATCCAATCAAGTTGATTAAAAAAACAAGTAATAAAGAATTACGAAGAAAAGAAGATATTCTCATTACCTTCCCTCATTTTGTATTGTGTTTATTTCTAGGTATTTATGCGGTTCAATTATTTTATAAAACTCCTTTGTTGATAAACAGTGATTATTCTTGATTGCTCTTTTCTTTATTCTGAATATAAATCTTCTGTAATGTTAGGTGAATATCATTCAAAATGAAAAAGATAAACAACAACATAACAAAAGTTATTATCTCACCCGTAAAAAAAGACACTGCACCAGTAATTATTAAGAAAACTCTATACATCCAATTAATCTTCATATTCAATCCCCTTTTTAAAATCGAAGGTGTCAGAGAAATTAATATTATTTTCATCATCAACCCTTCTACCTTAACAATCGGTCTAATGAGTTTTTAAGTTACAGTCACTTCATATAATCCTCAACTAATTCATAGCATCTTTCTTCCGTAAGGTTAGCCAGCACAGCTACGTATTCCAGGTGTTCCTGGGTACCACCTTTAAATTTGTGCGATGCTTCCAAAGCACTATCATCTCTAAATTCTATCCAGTTCCGCTGTTCTTCTCGTAATTGACTCATTTCTTTTTCCGAAAGTAGCTTCCCTAATTCACCATAAATTTCATTTAATAATTCATCCCAAAGCTCCCATTTATCATTTTCCACCTTTTTCAATGCATATGTAGAAGAATCTGTTGCTTTCAATTCTTCCGTTTCTTTTTTAGTATCATCTAATTGTTGAAGAAACTTTTCTTTTAAACTGGTATTCTCTTCCTCCTTTACTTCAGCTGGTTCATTGTTGGATGAGTCCGCGTTTTCAATTAATAATCCATTCTTATCGTAATACTGATAAGCAAATGTAAAATCCTTCTCCTCTTTAGGCATCTTTGTCCAAGTCGCGGAGCTTTTGTATAAGGAAAACTCTTCAACGAATACGTGTTGATTGGCTAGCAATTCCATTTTTGAGATCTCGTTATCATAAGTTGCAATGGTAAGAACAAATAGATTGGTTTGATTATCCATCCTATTACTCAAGGGTATTAGAAAGTGTGAAAGAGATCCTTCTCTTTTCTCTGCAGAACTCCATTTATAATTACCATACTTATCTCTTATAAAGTGAATGTATGCTGGAAGGTTATTGCTTAAAAATGCAACTAACCTCTCCTCACCTACATCTTTGATATCTATAATTTCAATTGAAGTGTTTTCATACATATCTATCGACTGGATTGTTTGGACAATGGATTTCTCGTCATTTCCATTTATGTAAAAGGAACTATTAAGGTAGCTAAAAGCTACGAAGATGAACCCAATCACCAAGGCCACAATCCATAAAGATAGCCTTCTATTTTTTATTTGTATAATGCTCACCGACCTCCTCTATCCCATACTTCATTACTAACACCAATGAACTTTGTTATTATACTTCTCCCTTTTTTATGGTTATTAGTTTTAACATGACAAAATGAATCACAGCAATAGTAAGTAAAAAATCTCTATATGCCTCGTTTGACCCTCCAAATAACGGAACAACCGTATAAAAAAATACGAATGAACTCAATAGTAATAGAAGAACATAGTATTCCATTTTCAGTTCCATTTTTTCTCCCCCTAGAAACAGCATTTAATTAAACTCATTTCAATCATCTCAAATTCCCAATATTTCCACAATAAGTAATTTTACATTTTTCACCAATCCCTTACCCGCTGTTAAGAATATGAAGAAGATTCTTTCATTCTTTATAATAATTGTAACTCTCCAGTAACTCTTCTCTTTTACACTACAAATATTAATCTAAAGGGGTTGATTTCCTTTTATGTCAGGTAAACGTTTGTGGCTGATGTCTCTTGCTTTGGTGTTGGTATGTGCAAGTACACTGTTTCCAGGTTCCTACTCTGCTGCAGGTCAGTTTATTAACGGTTCATACGGTGGCAAACCTTATAAACTATATGTTCCAAATGGGTACGATTCCAATAAGAGCTATCCTTTATATGTCTTGCTTCATGGGTGCACACATGACGCCAGTCAATTTGCTACAGGAACAAAGATGAATGCCCTTGCAGATGAGAAAAATTTCTTAGTTCTATATCCGGAACAAACAAGTAGCGGGAACTCAAATAAGTGCTGGAACTGGTTTGAAACAGCGCATCAGTCGCGGGGAAGTGGGGAGCCTGCAATCATTGCTAACATGGTAAATACGATAAAAAGTAATTATTCAATTCAGGAGAATCACGTGTATGTAGCTGGACTTTCAGCAGGTGCTGCCATGAGTGTCATCATGGGTGCCACTTACCCTGATCTTTTTTCCGGTATTGGTGTCGGAGCAGGCCTCGAATATAAAGCAGCTACAAGTATGACCGGTGCTTTTTCAGCGATGTCAACCGGCGGTCCAAGTCCAATTCAGCAGGGAAATGCAGCCTATCAGGCAATGGGAGGTCGTGCAAAAGTATTACCCGTCATTGTTTTTCATGGAACCTCGGACTATACAGTCTATCCTGTTAATGGTGATCAGGTCATATCACAATGGTCCATCACAAATGATTTAGCCCATAACGGAACAAATGATAGTTGGATTGATGACCAGCCTGAGCGAACAGTGAACTTAACTGCGTCTGGAGGAAAAAATTATAGTATCAGTGATTACGAAGGTAGAGACGGTAATGTCTGGATGAAGAAAGTTACCGTCCACAGCATGGGGCATGCCTGGTCCGGCGGCAGTTCACAAGGTAGCTATACCGACCCTCAAGGTCCTGATGCAAGCCGAATGATGTGGGAGTTCTTTAACTCTTTTACAAGTGACGATGGTGGCGAAAGCGATACAACTGCTCCGATTACCTTTGCCAATCCAAAAGGAGGGACTTATAACCAATCTGTACAGGTAGAACTACAAGTAAATGAAGAAGCTTCTACTTTTTACACAACTGATGGCTCAGAACCGAATATTCAATCTGAATTATATACAGAACCGATTCAACTCACAGAGGATACTACTCTTAGATTTTTTAGTCGTGATTCATCAGGGAATTCTGAGACTATTAAGCAGGAAATCTATGTGATTAATGAATCAACTCCTCCAAGTGAAGCCATTACAATTCCTTCACTTTCGTTGGAAGATGGATTTGCTGGGCAATTCACAGCTGATGGAAAAGGTACAGGTGACATCAAAGTAGGTGATAAAGGAATGTACAACACAGACACATATAGAGGCATTCTATCATTCGATACGAGCAGTCTTGGGCAAACAACCATTGATTCTGCAGTCATTCGTCTATACACTAAAACTCTCACAGGTACAGTATCATCTATTCAAGCCGATATTAAAAATGGAACTTTTGGTAGTTCGGCGATTGAACAAAGCGATTATTCTGCAATTGCAAGTCTGAATAACATCGCGAGCATCCCATCACCTGCTGCCTCTGGATACATCGATTTGGTCCTGACGGCCAGCGCATTGTCAGAAATAAATAAAAGTGGGAAAACTCAAATCAGATTGAAAGCCGTAACTACTCCAGGCTTCAATAAAAACCAAATAGAGTTTTATGGGGGAGGAAATGATGCACAGTCTCCTGTTTTAATTATCAATGGGCTAAAAGATTGATGGAAAAGGAAAATACCTTTAAATATCTGTTGTTCTTAAATGATCAACTTAGAAAACGATTAGTGAAGTAAATCACTAGTCGTTTTCTTGATATGCAGCTACTTATACTGTGATTTGGCCGCAGCAGGTCGCTCGATTCCTAAATAAGCCAGATTATACTTCAATCTGCCCCCTTTAATTCAAGAGACTAACAAATAATTCTAACCTTAGCCCTTTCTTTCAGTAGTTGAGCCGTTTCTTTCTTTCATCATTTCTAACTCAATTTGTTTCTCTTTCAAATCAATTTCTCTTAATTTTTCCTTATGTTTCAATCCATTCTTATGAGCATAATAAATTAGAGAAAATGCAACAATTAACGGTAACCATAGCCATTCCAACATTATTCCCCCTCTTTTTCATTAACTAATAATGTAATATCATTCATACCTGATTATTTCTGTTTTAGAATTGAATAACCCTTTCAGGTCCTTTGATCCACTTATTGGCGATCGCTGCCCAGCAGCTTAATACCAATTATTTCAAACCTTTAACATTTACTCAAGATATTTTCCATAAAAAAGAAGCTTACCATACTTTAGTAAGCGTCCTTAACGTTTAGAAATCTACATCGGTAGTTTTCCAGTTATTATATTTATATAAACCTTAGCTCCCTGATCCTTAATGGTTTTTCATTATTTGAGCATCGAGGATGTCAAAGAGGGTGTTGATGTAAATTTATCTATTGTTGTATATCTCAATTCTTCACTGACTTAAGTTTGATAATTGTAGATTTCTTTATTAACAATATATCCATGTACTTTTATTGAGGTTGGGAGCAATGGGTGCTTTTTTATCAAATCAATATTATTTTGAACTGTACTCTCTACATTGCTTGACCCACTTAGCCATTTCATCACATCATTTGCTCCGACGGCTTTTATATAATTGAGAGTTTTAATCACATCTACATTGCCCCCTTCTTCTTCCATGAGAGCATAAAGATCTTCTGGATGAATGGAGAACCCTTTGTCATATTTATCCACAACAATATAAATATCTTCTATTTTCTCCATATAAACAGCCAATATTATATTCCTCATAAGAGAACTATAGCCTTGTGATATTTCTGCTCCATAGCTATTGATAATTATTAAGTCTTCTAGTTTTCTATTTGTAATGTCTTCAAAATATCTTTCAATCTCTCTGTCTAAACCTGTTAAAACTAGTGCTTTGGTATTCTCCATAATAACTACCTCCTAATTAAGCAATTTTGCTATTTCATAATATAAGGGAATCCCAATAATTAAATTTAATGGGAATGTTACACCTAACGATAATCCCAAATAAATAGAAGGATTTGCTTCTGGTACAGATGTTTTTAATGCGGCTGGCGCAGCGATGTATGAAGCACTCCCTGCTAAAACTCCCATCAATGTAGCTCCACCTAGTGATAACCCTGTGCCATTTCCAATAAAAACTCCTAAAGTTCCCAAAAACAAGGGAACAATTAAACCAAACAATAAAAGCTTTACTCCGTGCTGCCTAACTTCTGTTAATCGTTGTCCGGCTATTAGTCCCATATTTAATAAGAAAAGAATAAGGACACTATTATATAGATCCATAAACAGGGGTTTCACTATAGGAATTATTTCTTCCCCAAGAGCCAAGCCAATCATCAAGCTACCAAGTAAAAGCAAGATACTCTTACCAAAAAGGCTTTCCCTAATAACTTCTTTATCAATCATTTTGGTGGATGCCGGCATAAACCCTATGCTTTGTGTGGGCACATTTAACGTCGTATTGTTTCTCTCCATTACTTTCATCAAAAAGATAGAAACCAAGATTGCAGGGCTTTCCATTAATACAACCATTGCATTCATAAACCCTTCATATTTCGTACCATTGCTATCGAGGAAGGAAACTGCAGCGCCATACGTAACAATACTAATAGAGCCATAGGTAGCTGCAAGACCAATAGAGTTTTTAATATCCATCTTCATAAAACGCATAATAAATAGGATGATAAATGGAATCATACCCCCTAAAAGCAGCGTCGCTATAAGGGGTCTAATAACAGAATGAAGGGAGTATTGGGATAGTTCGATCCCTCCTTTAAGCCCAATGGCAATTAGAAGGTAAATACTCAAACCTTCACTTAGTCCATTCGGAAACTTTAAATCGGATTTAAAGATTGCTGCTAAGAGTCCTAAAACAAAGAACAGGACTACTGGTGATAATAAGTTTTGCACAATAATTTCGGACATTGCAGGCTTACCTCCTACGTTTGATTCAATAAAAAAAACCGACAAATCTAGAAAAATAGCCGTTTACAGCCTTTTTCCATCAATTCGTCGGTTTACTTCCAATTGTTAATAAACCCTTGGAAAGTCTCCCTAATTATTTTTATTTTTTCCCAACTAGCTCCTCGAAGTTACTAGCTAGCTTAAAGACCATGACTCGCTCTCCTGTCACAGTACTAATATCTGTATAAAAGCTTTTCGTATCTTCTCCGGTAATATTTTTAATAATTTCTTTGAGACCTTCAACCCCAGACTCGACTAAATCCGAGCGGGTTCTTTTTATGGATATCATTCCTTCCTTCGTGCCACATATCGTTAACTCAGCGGGTGTTAGAACTCCCTTTAAATTTACTATAATCATATCGCGCAATATATCCGTTTTAACAGACACTGAGCCGCGTCCCAAATAGTCCTTTTCCCACTGTGTCAAGGCTTTGCTAATTTCTGATTCAATTGAACCTTTTGATTTCATAAGTGTTCCTCCCTTACATAACCACAAAAAAAACGGTATACTTCTTAACAGTATTCCCACGTTAAGAAATATACCGATTTATCTTGATCTCTTTCTAAATTTGAGCCAGAAAAATCTTTTTCACACAATCAATCCATTATTAACAGTGCGCTAAAGCATTCTAAAATCATCAGAAAGGATCCCAATCTGTCGGTTATTAACTTAAATAATACTTTACCTTTTATTATTTGGGATGTCAATCTCTAATTTCATTCCACCTTTTCTTCTTAACTTGAAAGACACTAATCCTCATCTAATAGTGACAAAACCCATTTTTTTATTTCTTTCATACGTAAATAGGATGGCTGTGAGTTAGTTCCTGTAACAACTAATGGAATCAATGAGTCTTGTTTATGAAGGCCGCCATGGCTTGCGCCTCCTACATGAGTGGGCGAGCCTTCACCGATGAACTCATACCCCGGCTTCGCGCTGACAACGATAAAATCGCCTTGATGGGAATAAAGACTACTATAAAGTCTTTCGAGGGCATCAGGATAGTCCCCATAATGAAGTTTATTGTCCCTTATTGTCAGATCCAGTAAATTTAAGTCTCCTTCGAGGTTCCATGATTGGTTATAGGAATCAATCAATGGTCCTCCCTTGCGGAAACGGAGTTCCCCTTCTGCTTTTCCGGCCTGAACTACTATGTAGGAACCATTCCTCCAAGCAATCACGTCAATTCGTTCCTCATTTTGCACGGTTTGAACAAGCTCTTCAATTGATAATTTTTGCTTATCTAATGTGTATATATAAGACATCCGTTCATTAACCGCCAACACTATTTGATTTTGAGGCTGATTTCCTTTTTTCAGCTTCATAATGTCATATTCACCAAATAGCTTCCTTAAATCTATCAGAGCCTTTTTTCGGTTGGAATCAATCCATGCCTGCCCATTGTCCCCCATCGTTAACCATATATTTTGATGGATGGCTTCTTCCCATGTATCATATACATTCAGCAGTTTCTGTAGATGGAGATCAACTTTTTCTATGCCTTGAATGTCCATGCGACCATGTTTGTGAACCCGCTGGTCCAGTTCGGGAAAGTAAACAATTGTAAATGCAGGTAATTGATCTGTTTTGATTAAATGGGTTAACTCTTGTATAGAAAAAGAACTATTGAAGCCAAACCTCTGCCACAGCCGTTGAAAACGGAATGAACCACTTATATTTTTTAGCGAACCATATGTAAAAGCTGCTGGAGCAGATGTTGGTCGGTCTTTTTTAATTTTGGTAAACCAGGTTATTAATTTTGGCAATTTATAAAAATGGGGAGAATAGCCGCGATAAATAAGTGCATTTATGGAAGCCGACTTTTTACCTTTTTCCTCTATCTCCTCATGAATCGTTTTTACATCCTTGCTGATATGGGAGCCGTTCATGTTAAATAAAATATCTTCAAGTGACTGGCTTATACCCAGCTTCCATAGTTCACGAATATGACTGCCATAATTCACGAGTCGATTTTCCTTGCTATCGAACCATACCAGTCCAGGTAGACAATGTTCATTGCAATAGGTACCTGTTAGAATTGTTGTATCCACATTGACTGACATGGTTGGAAAAGGACTAACCACATTTGGAAAATACCTACCTTTTCCAATTAAAAATTTTAGAGCAGGTGCTCGATTACCTTTTATAGCTTCCTGCAAAGGTTGGTCCATTAAAGTATCGATAACAAGCATAATAATTGGCTTTGATTTAGATGACACCATGTAAACCATCCTGTTCAATTATTTTAAGGAAGCGTAGGAACATACTCTCCATTTGTTAAACCTCAATAATTATAGGTAAGATCATCGGTTTCCTTTTCATTTGTTGAAACAAATATTGACCAACTGATTTTTTCATACTTTGTTTTATTATGTTCCATTGATTTTTGTCCTCTTTTTTCAAGTCGCTAACCGTTTTCTTGATAAGACTTTTAACGTCTCTGAAGAGATCTTCGGAATCCCTTTGAAACACGAATCCTCGAGAAATGATGTCTGGGTCATGAATTAGCTTTGCTTCCCTTTTACTCATTGTTAGTATAATTATAAGCATACCGTCTTCAGAGAGTTGTTTACGATCCCTTAAGACAATATCCCCAACATCACCGACTCCAAGTCCGTCAATATAAGTATTTCCAGTAGGGATTTTGCGAGTTTGCCGGGCAAGTGAATTGGTAATATCGACAACATCACCATTATTCATAATGAACGTGTTTCCTTGCTCTACTCCAACTGACTCAGCTAACAAGCGGTGATGGTATAGCATTCTATATTCACCGTGTATTGGGATAAAATATGTTGGTTTCATCAAGGTGAGCATCAGTTTTAAATCTTCTTGATAACCATGCCCAGAAACATGCATACCTGAAGAACTTCCCGTGCCATAAATTACTTTTGCCCCTAATGAAAGTAAATTGTCTACCACACGTGTAACATTCCGCTCATTTCCAGGTATTGGACCCGCGGCAATGATAACTGTATCCTCCGGTAAGATTTCAACTCCACGGAAATTTCCAGTTGATAATCTAGAAAGGGCAGCTAATGGCTCTCCTTGACTCCCTGTACATAAGATAGCCACTTTTTCAGGGGCCAGTTCATTGATTTCATGTTGTTCTATCAACATACCATCTGGTACTGTTAAATACCCTCTTTCCATGGCCACATCCACTACATTCACCATACTTCGTCCAAGCAGAGCAACTTTACGACGTGTTTTTTGAGCAGCATCGACCACTTGCTGGATTCTATTGATATTGGACGCGAAGGTAGAAAGGATTACTTTCCGCTCCGCTTTCATGAAGGCTTCCTCAACATGCTTACCCACCATTTGTTCCGATGGGGATAAACCTGGACGTTCTGCATTGGTACTTTCAGAGAGAAGAAGAAGTACTCCCTCCCTACCGATTTGGGCCATTTTATGAATATCAGAATGCTCATTGTTTGCAGGGGTTAAATCAAATTTGAAATCACCCGTATGTACTATTTTCCCCTCTGGTGTTTGAAACACTATCCCTAAGCAATCTGGAATACTATGATTTACCTTAAAGAATTCCACACCTATATCATCAAATCGTAAGCTTGAATCAGAATCTATTTCTACAAGTTCCGTCTCCCTTAACAGCTTATGCTCGCTTAATTTCAACTCTATTAATCCCAGCGTAAAACGTGTCGAGTATACAGGGACATTTATCTTTTTCAAAAAGAAGGGAATCCCTCCAATATGATCTTCATGGCCATGTGTAACAATTAGTGCCCTTATGTTTTCTTTATGTTCAAGCAAATAAGTTATATCCGGGACAATTAAATCTATCCCTAATAGACTTTCATCTGGAAATTTATTGCCACAGTCTATAATTACTATATTTTCTCCATATTCAATAGCATACATATTTTTACCGATTTCATTAAGACCGCCTAAAGCGTAGATGGATAATGCATTTGCCGTTGAACTCATGGTCCTTCCCCTCCACATTGTTTTTCAACAATAAAGTTTACAAACAGAGTAGATTTTATTCGTTAAAAAACAATCTAATAAATTTAAATTTCTTAAATAATGGTTATTAAAGCACCCTGCTACTTCCTCATGAATAATCTTTTGTAGGGAGTAAAAAGGAGGCTATAAAAGAATGAATTTACCAGCTGTTGACCTTGGAATTATGGCAGAACACTTAAGTACCCATGAAGGGGTCATTAATAGAATGAAAATGTATGATCATTCAGTACAAAACCCCATGCTAAAGAAATTATTGGACTTGCATATTAAAACATTAAAGAACCATGCTGAAACTATGCTTGCTCTTATTGAACCTGATAGGACACAAGAAATACACTTACCTGAAATGGATACTATTGTCTGGGAAGGTGATTTTGGGGAGCTCGAGGAATATGAAAAAGATATAGCATTAGACTTAAGATCTACTGCAAAACTTATGGGCAGTGATAATTTTAATTCGGCCTTAATGATGAAAGATTACAACGTAAAAAACATCCACCTAAAAATGTCCTATCAAGATGTAACTTTGCAGGTGATGTATGATCATTTAATAAAACTTGCTCAAGGGGAATTTATCCCAATAGTAAGTAAGGATATGCAACTATTAGTTCTAAACCACTATTACCATGTTTTAAATGAAAAATGAAAAATATATGCGGATAAAACGTAGAAAGCGTTAATTCAACCTTGAATTAACGCTTCCTCGTTTATTTAATGAATTGAATAAACCTCTTTTTACCTATTTGCAATACCTCACCGTTAATTAGTACACGGTCTAATTCATCGATACTTAATTTTTCTTTGTTGAGTTGGACTCCGTTTTGCTTGACTAAGCGCATGAATTCGCTTTTGCTTTTCACTAGTCCTTTTTCCACTAATTGTGGAATGATGGCTAGGACTGTTTCGGCTCCGACTTCTATTAATAATTCTGGAATGTCATCTGGTATTTCTTTTTTCCTAAAGGCAGTTTCATAGAATGCAATCGCTCTTTTAGTTTCTTCTTCTCCGCGGTATAGGCTTGTAATGATTGTAGCTAATTTAAGTTTAACATCTCTAGGATTTACTCCTTGTTCTAGTTGTTGTATCCAGGTTTGAATATCTTGCGGGTGTTCATCCGTCGCTAGTTCAAAGTATTTGATTATGAGTTCGTCTGGTACCTCCATTACTTTTTTGAACATTACTTCAGCAGGTTCATTGACACCGATGTAGTTACCAAGGCTTTTACTCATTTTTTCTACTCCATCTAATCCTTCGAGAAGTGGCATGAAGATGGCGACTTGCTTTTCTAAGCCCCACTGTTTTTGGAGGGTGCGTCCCATAAGAATATTAAATGTTTGGTCTGTGCCACCTAGTTCAATATCAGCTTGGATTTCGACTGAATCAAATGCTTGCATTAATGGGTAGAAGAATTCATGAATTCCGATCGGCACTTGGTTGTTGTATCTTTTTTGAAAATCGTCTCGCTCTAATATTCTTGCTACGGATGTGGTGGCTGCTAGTTTGATGATTTCCTCAAAGCTCAGTTTACATAACCACTCACTATTGAAACGGACCGTCGTTTTTTCTGCATCTAACACTTTAAAGATTTGCTCACAGTATGTTTGTGCGTTGAGTTTTACCTGCTCATCACTTAAGGCTTTCCGACCCTTTGCTTTTCCTGTCGGATCCCCGATACGCCCAGTGAAATCCCCAATGATAATGACGATTTTATGGCCCAGGTCTTGCATTTGTTTCATTTTCCTTAGAACCACTGCATGCCCCAAATGGATATCAGGTGCGGAAGGATCTAGTCCCAATTTTACTGTCAGAGGTGTCTTTGATTCAAAAGATTTCTCTAATTTTGCTAGTAACTCTTCTTTGTTTACAATTTCTTGTGCACCTTTCATGATGATGGTCAATTGTTCTTCTGGTTTAAGCAACATACTAACATCTCCTTGGAATATTATTTCTAATATTGCAAGATCTATAAGAACCAAAGGAATAAAAAAATCGCCCTTTTGGATTAACCAAAAGGACGATTTATCTCGTGTTACCACCTTTAATTCATAAGCAACTCACATTGCCTACCTTTGAAAGTACAGTCATATGACGATACTCCAGCACATGATTACGGGTGCTTCACCGGTGTAGCCTACTCAGTCATTACTTTTCGGTACACAGCTCCAAGATGTATTCACAATCGTTCAACATGCACCTCTCATCAGCCGGTAACTTTCTGTCTGTTTACATGATTGCTACTCTTTCTTATCATAGCCTTTGTTCTTATACTCCGAAATGTTGAAAACAAATCTTCGTTATGCAGATATTACTAGTTATTTTATCTATTTATTTACAAATGTCAATATATTTATTTTTGCTTATAATACGTAATCCCTAAAGCAAATGCGAGCACAAGGCCTTTGACGATATCCATCGCATAATAAGGAACAGACATCATGACAAGGCCGTTTTGCAGGATTCCTATTAATACTGCTCCAATAAATGTCCCGAATGCATTCGGTTTGCCCGCTCCAAGTACGGCAAACCCTATAAATGCCGCTGCTACAGAATCCATTAAATATGGGGTTCCGGCATTTATTTCCGCTGTCATAATCCTTGAAGCCAGCACCATTCCGCCGATTGCTGCTAATAAGGCAGAAAATAAATATGCCACTACTTTGTATTTATTTACTGCAATTCCTGAAAGCTTGGCGGCTTCTGCATTTCCACCGATGATGTACATAAATCTTCCATGCTTCGTGTAGGTGAGGAAAATATGAACCACCACCACAATCGTTAACATGATGACAATAATCCATGGGACCTGCCCTAATTTCTGAAAAAACGGGCTGATGGTTCCCGTTGCAAACGTACCGTCAGGCATGACCATATTTTGCGAAATAGTAGAGCCTTTTGTATAGGTTAAAGCGATTCCCTGAATGATGAACATTGTCGCAAGAGTCATTAGCATATCAGGAATTTTCAGCTTTACAATCATAAAAGAGTTGAAAGCCCCTACTAACAATGCTGCCGCGATTGCAGAAAAGATTGCCACTGCCGTATTTTGCAAAAACCAGACGAACATGGAGATTACAATGGCATTGGATAGGGAAGCAACAGAACCTACCGATAAGTCGAAGCCATTTACTGTTAGAGAGATGGTGATGCCGATCGCGATTATCGTAACAATTGATATGGATCTTAGGATGTTGATGACATTATTGGATTGAATGAAGGTTGGGTTCGCTAGGGCAAAAACGGCAATCAATACAAAAATGGTAATGATGGTCCCGTATTTATATAAGAAGTCGAATAATTCAAAGCGGAAAGTCGGTTTTGCATTCTCTTGAAATTCTATATCAGTTTTCATTTCTTTGTCCCCCTGTTGAAAAGTATAGAAGCTCTTGCTCGTCTGTTTCTGCGGTGGAAAGCTCTTTTGTAACCTTGCCGTCGTAAAGGACATACACCCTGTTGGTCAAACCGACAATCTCTGAAAGCTCTGATGAGGCGTAAAGGATGGCCTTACCGCTTTTGGCAAGGGCGGCAATCAGTTTGAAAATGTCGCGCTTTGCTCCAACATCCACTCCTTTTGTCGGTTCATCAAAAATATAGATATCCGCATCAGAGACAAGCCATTTCCCGATAGCGATTTTTTGTTGATTTCCTCCTGAAAGTGTGTGGACGCTCGTGTCGGGTGACGGCGTTTTAATTCCTAAAGCTCTGATGGTTTCTTGTGATTTTGTTTTTTGCGCTTTTTTATCAAGAAAATGCAGAGCCTTAGTGAATGCATGGAGATTAGCGGAAATTAAATTTGTTTGTACGGATTCGTGGAGGATGAGACCTTCTTTTCTCCGCTCCTCCGGGACAAAGGCCAATCCGTTTTGAACCGCAACATGAGGGTTTTTTACCTTTACCGTTTCCCCTTTGATTCGGATGTTACCAGTAGTTTTTTGTGTATCTCCGAATAGCGCCTTGCACAGTTCCGTTTTCCCCGCTCCAACAAGGCCAGCTATTCCCACCACCTCTCCTGCTTTAACGTAGAGGCTTACATCTTTCACCACACTATGGTCGCTGAGTTCTTCTATTTCTAGAATGGTCGCACCAAAGGTTGAATCGTGTTTAGGAAACTGCTGCTCCAGTTTCTGACCGAGCATCCACTCTACAATCTTTTCTGGTGTAAGGTTAACAACCATGTCCCGTTTGACCACTTGACCATTTCTCATAATCGTTATTTCATCACAGATCTCGACGATTTCAGGAATCCGGTGGGAGATAAAAATGATCCCAACCCCTTCCTCTTTCAATCTCTTGATAACAGAAAACAATCTTTCTGTCTCTCTATTGCTAAGGGGCGCTGTTGGTTCATCCAGAATCAAAAATTTACAATCTGTTGAAATGGCTCTTGCCAGGAGGACCATTTGTTTTTCTGCCAACGTCAGCGTGTTTACGAGACGATCGGTTGAGATGTTACTATCTAATTTTTTTAAGTGAGTTTCTGCTTTTTTATGTATCTCTCTCCAACGTATCCATTGCTTTTTTCCAGCGTGCTGCACCGTCTCTTGCAACATTATATTCTCCGCTACCGTCAAAGTAGGAATCAACGCCGCATCCACTTCCTGATAAACGATTTGTATCCCTGCCTTTTGGGAGTCAGATGGTTTAGAGATGGAGAGTCCCTTGCCACCGAGTTTAATTTCCCCGCTAAAATGATCGTACGCTCCAGCAAGCACCTTCATTAACGACGATTTTCCCGCTCCATTGGCCCCAATTAAGGCATGAACACTTCCGGGTTTTGCGGTAAATGTCACCTGGTCCAAAGCTTTCACGCCAGGAAATTCTAAGGAGATGTCTTTCATTTCAAGTAATGTGTTAATCATTCTGCTCCCCCTCTCTATAAAACACACAAACACTCTCTCCTAATGAAGAGAGTGCCTTTTATTATTTTTTGTAATGCTCTATCAACGTGTTCATCCATTCTTCTAAAAAGGCATCTGACTCTCCCCAGCCTTCTACTACAGATGAAAGGTTGCCCATGTTTACCGCTTCGCTAGATTGTTGCAATTCTTCTTGAGAGATTAACGAAGCTTCCAAGTCATAAGTTTGCGGTGTTTCTTCCCCGGCAAGCTTTTTCGCAAGCAAACGAAGGTTAATAGCACCAATCAATTTCGGATCCACAGCTGCTGTGTATTTCCAAGGGCTTCCTTCAGTACTGATTTCCTGCAAGTCTGCATTCGAAACATCAATTCCGTAAATCTTGATTTCCTCTCTGCCGGCCTCTTTCAACGCACGTGCCGCTCCGACTGCAAATGCATCCCATGTAGCAAAAATAGCATCAATGCTTCCTTTTGGATGTTTGTTCAACATTGCCGCAACCGCGTTCTGTGTTTGAATGGAAGTATCTGCCGCTGCCACTCCAAAGCGTTCCACTTCGTTCAGACCAGGATTATTTTCTAACGTTTGTTTATACACATTGTTACGTCGAACCATCGGTGGGAAACCGTCCACCCAAAGATACACCACATTCGCTTCCCCATTGAAATCATTGACCAATTGATCAAGTGCCAACGTTGCCAGTTCTTCATCATCTTGAGAAGTTAACGTAACGCCTTCAATGTTGCCCAGGTCTCCGTTAGAATCAAAAGTGACCACTTCTTTGCCACTGTCTATTAGCTGTTGAACACCTTCCACTGTTGCAGCATCATCGCCATGTGAAATAATGACCCCATCATAATCTTGGTTAACCGTCTGATTAATTGCGTCATGGAATTTTGCACTGTCACCATTTGCAGTAAACACATCTACTGTAAACCCAAAGGATTCTCCTTCCTCTTTCGCCCCTGCTAAAAATTGAGCCGTATGGTCATCCCCGCCAATCTTTCGGATAACTTTAATTTTTGCACCTTCTCCGTCAGCAAACTTATCAGGTACATTCTCAATTGGTCCCGTCGGCTTACTGCTAGCTGCAGAATCGCCTCCAGCACTACATCCTGCTAATAATAAAGTTGCTGTTGTTAATGCTACAATTCCTTTTTTAAAGATGTTCTTTTTCATTTTTTTTGCTCCCCTTTTTGCTTTATTTTTCTTTTGTTAAGTTGGGATAACCCAGCTGTTGATTGGAGCATAGAGCGAAGACTCCTGAGGGAGATAGCGCTAGGTGGATACCCCTCAAGCGTTGCGAGGAGGCTCCAGCGACTCCCCTAGGAAAGCGAAGCTCAGTGCGGAAATCAATCGCGGTGTTTATTCGAACCCAAAATAAAAAACCTCTCCAAGAAAGAGAGGTTTGAGCGCTAATTGAAAACAAAAAGACTTGTCCCTCTCTTATCTTTCAAAACATCACTGTTTTGCAGGATTTAGCACCAATTCCAAACGGAACGGTTGCTGGGCGTCATAGGGCCAGTCCCTCTGCCACTCTTGATAAGAGATCGAAATATTTAGTTTATTAAGAATTAAGTATTACTTTACCGCCTTAAAGAAGAGGTGTCAATGACTTTTTTTGAAGAATTATAAAAATTTCATGTTGAAGGTTTAAATTGTGGCCCACCTCGCCTACATAAGGTCGTTTCTCACCAAACTGACGTCTTGATAAGAGCGATGAAGACCTCGCTCCTCCCGTTCTCACCTTACTGACGTCTTCATAAGAGTGATGAGGAGCTCTCTCCTGCTTTTCTCACCTAACTGATGTCTTCATAAGAGCGATGAAGACCTCGCTCTAGCCTTTTCCACTTAACTGACATCCTCATATGGCCGATGAAGACCTCGCTCTAGCCTTTTCCACCTAACTGACGTCCTCATTATGGCGATGAAGACCTCTCTCCTGCTTTTCTCACCCTAACTGATGTCTTCATAAGAGCGATGAAGACCTTTCTCTAACCTTTTCCACCTAACTGATGTCCTCATATGGCCTATGAGGACCTCGCTCTAGCCTTTTCCACTTGACTGACGTCCTCATATGGCCTATGAAGACCTCGCACTAACCTTTTCCACCTAACTGACGTCCTCATATGGCGATGAAGACCTCTCTCATTAGATTTTATGGATAAAGAGGTCTTCATCATCGGCGCTTAGAAAATTCGTTACCTTTTCTCACCATAAAAAGAAAAGCCTCACCTAAAATGGTGAGACTTTCCCAAGCTATATCTTATTTCGAAACCACGTAAACACGAGTTTCATAAGGCTTCAATGTCAATTCAGACACACCTTTATGAGCAGCAACATCATAGTTTTGAAGACGAAGGTCAGCAGAAGCAACCTCAAGTTCTTCAAGCTCTATTGTGACTTCTTCTTCACTCAAGTTACATAATACAACAGCTATTTTGTTATCAAGCGTTCTTGTGTAACCGTAAACTTGTGTATCATCTTCAAGAATTAGGTTGTATTCACCATAGACAAATACTTCCTCTTCTTTACGGATTTTGATCATGTCTCTGTAGAAGCTTAATACGGAATTCGGGTCGTTCCATTGCTTTTCCACATTGATGGTTTTGTAGTTTTCATTCACGCCCATCCATGGAGTACCAGTGGTGAATCCTCCGTTTGGCTCGTCATTCCATTGCATTGGCGTACGGGAGTTGTCACGGCCTTTAGCCCAGATGATTTCCATCACCTTTTGGGCATACTCTTCCCCTTTAGCACTCTCAATATTGTAAAGGTTTTTCATGCCAACATCATCGTAGTCGTTAATGCTGTCAAACTTCACATTCGTCATACCAAGTTCTTGACCTTGGTAGATGAAAGGAGTTCCTTGCATTAGGAAATACAGTGCACCAAGGGATTTCGCACTTTCTACTAGGTATTCTTTATCATTACCCCATGTCGAAACAGAACGAGCCTGGTCATGGTTTTCAAGGAATAATGCATTCCAGCCGTTTCCTTCCAACCCTTTCTGCCATTTCGTTAATGTTTTCTTTAGTTGAAGAAGGTCTACGCCGCCTTCTGTTCCTTTTTCCCAAAGACCAAGATGTTCAAATTGAAAAATCATATTGAATTTCCCGTTTTCTTCGCCAACCCACTCATCCGCTTGGTTCAGCTTCACACCATTTGCTTCCCCGACAGTCATGATGTCATAACGCGCAAACGTTTGCTCTTTTAATTCCTCAAGGTGTTTTTGAATTCCTTCCACATTCATCATGTAGTCAAAAGATGGAACATAATCTAAACCTTTTGGATTCGGCAGGTCTGGGAATCCAGGTTCTTTTTTGATATGAGAAATAGCATCCACGCGGAATCCGTCAATCCCTTTATCCAACCACCAGTTAATCATATCGTACAATGCAAAGCGTACATCTTTATTCTCCCAGTTCAAGTCAGGCTGTTCTGTTGCAAAGATGTGCATGTAATACTGGCCAGTCTTCTCATCCAACTTCCAAGCCGGACCATTGAAAATACTCTCCCAGTTGTTCGGCTCCTTGCCGTTTTTTCCATCTTTCCAAATGTACCAATCGCGTTTTGGATTGTCCTTAGAAGATGCAGATTCAATGAACCACTCGTGTTGATCAGAAGTGTGGTTGATAACTAAATCTATGATAAGCTTCATGTCGCGGTTATGCACTTCTTCTAATAACTCATCAAAATCCGCCATGTTTCCGAAGTCTTCCATGATGTCCTGATAATCACTAATATCATACCCATTATCTACATTCGGAGACTTATACATCGGACAAATCCAAATAACATCTATACCCATATCTTTTAAATAATCTAGTTTAGAAATAACTCCTCTTAAATCACCAATACCGTCACCATTGGAATCCATGAAACTTCTTGGATATACCTGATAGGCAACTGCTTCTTTCCACCATATCTTTTTCAATCTTGATACACTCCCTTATCAACTACACTTCGCTATGATAACGGTTGCACGATTGCGTAACCGTTTGCACAAATCTACAAAAAAATATCACTTGGAATAATTCCACTACTTTACTATACCATCTTTTTCACTAATTTCAACTTAAATTCTGATTTTGTTTTATTCATGAAATGATGGTAGCTGGTAACACTAAGGTGTAGGAATATTTTAGGAGGATTTTATCATGAAATATTTATTGATTTGCCTATTGGCTGTAACTGTTGTTTTTGCACCTTTGTCTAGCTTTTCTGCAGCAACGGAACAACCAAAAGTTGCTTTTACAAGATACCATTCCTTATGGCTGTTTGATGGTACGAAGGAAGTCCCATTGCACGAAAACATTGAAGTAGGAAAATTTAATTGGTCAAATGACGGTAAATGGCTTGTTTATGAAGCTAAACAGGTGGATCTGCAAACAGAATCTGAAGAATATGACATCTGGTTATATAATTCAGAAACTATGAGTTCCAGTAAACTAAAAATTGCCGGGCATGATCCACAGTGGAATCCCGTTGACCGTACATTTGCCTTTCTGACAGGCTCTATTCTCTGTGTAGTGGAACTCACTTCCGGAACGCCTATTATTCATCAGCTTACAGGTGGTGTATCAAGTTTCACTTGGGATGCTGAAGGTGTTAACTTAATCGCCTCTGCTAGTGCGGCTTTGTTTCCTGATGGCTGGAGCCACCCGAGACTTTACGAAGTTCATTGGGGCGTAGAAAAAGAAGCTCACGAAATGGATGTAAAAGTAACACCTCTTCACACGGTTTCATCACCTCTAAAATACGAGGACACTTCTATTTTAGCAGTAGATGTAGAGGATTATTCTTGGTCTCATGACGGGAAAAACTTAGCGATGGTGGTTACCCCTACAGCTTCATGGTCAGCTGACAGCAATATGCTGAGTGTATATGTAAAAGAGAATAAGCTATTTATTCCACTTGGAGAAATGTTACTTGATCCCAACTGGATAAAGTGGGCACCGACTAAACCATTTCTTGCTTCTATTCAGGGCGGAGGTAGGATGACCAGTGGCGATGTGCAAAATAAGATACTGATGACAAGCACCATTATCCCGAATTATAAAAAAGCACATACACCACAAGGGTTTGCGGATGTAGATTTTGACTGGGTCGATGATGAGAATATTGTCGTGGCTCGCGGTAGAGAGACCAGTGAGAGCTCCGAGAAATTTGTTTCTTCTTTATATTTGGTAGGCTTGAAGGAAAAAGAGGCAGTTAAGATTTCGAAAACACCAGAAGGTTATTCTGATGGAGAGCCTGTGGTTTTGGGAGAAGGTTCATCTTTGGCTTGGATACGCGAAGATGCGGATGGCAGGAGGCATATTTGGATGAGTAAGGTTGATGGTTCTGACGGTAGGATGCTTGTGGAGAATGTGTTTGAGGTGGTTTGGTTTGGGAAGTGAAATTGGGTTTTAATCTATTTTCTTGTTTGAGTGGGGGTTGTTGGGGTTCGGGCGTAGAGACGGCTTCTCTCTTAATTTTTATGGTTTGGGATGCTGTTCGGGCGTAGAGACGGCTTCTCTGTTACCGTTTTTATGATTTGGGTTGCTGTTTGGGCGTAGAGACGGCTTCTCTCTTACCGTTTTTACGATTTTGATTGCTGTTCGGGCTTAGAGACAGCTTCTCTCTTACCGTTTTTACGATTTTGGTTGCTGTTCGGGCGTAGATACAGCCTCTCTCTTACCGTTTTTATGATTTGGGATGCTGTTCGGGCTTAGAGACAGCTTCTCTCTTACCGTTTTTATCAATATGGTTGCCGTTCGGGCGTAGATACAGCTTCTCTCTTACCGTTTTTATGATTTGGGATGCCGTTCGGGCGTAGAGACGGCTTCTCTCTTACCGTTTTCATCAATATGGTTGCTATTCGGGCGTAGAGATACCTTTTATTTCCTTCTATTGACACTTCATCCGGATTTCATTGAAGTTGGAGCTCATAGAACGCCTCTATTTTACGATTCAGCCAGGATTCACAGCCGTTCGGGTATATAGAAGTTATCTACTGGACACTTCACCCGGAACTCACAGGAGTTCGGGTTTATAGATTCCTTATATTAGAAAAATCACAACCCACAGAATGCGCACACAGCAACAAAAAAAGGAGAAGCCCCCCCATACCAACAACAAGGGACCTTCTCCTATTTTTTTAAAAAATCAAATTAAGCTCTTGAAACGTAAGAAGAATCAGTCGTATTGATAATCAATACGTCTCCTTCGTTCACGAAGAACGGTACGTTAACTGTTACACCAGTTTCCATAACTGCTGGCTTCGATCCGCCGGAAGCTGTGTCGCCCTTAATTCCTGGCTCTGTTTCAGCTACTTTTAGTTCTACTGTATTTGGAAGCTCGACTCCAAGCGTCTCGCTTTGGTACATCATGATGGCAACTTCCATGTTTTCTTTCAAGAATTTCAATTCGTATTCGATTTGAGCAGATGGAAGCTCCAACTGGTCATAGGACTCGTTGTCCATGAATACGTGCATGTCGCCGTTTGCATAAAGGTATTGCATTTTGCGGTTGTCGATCTGTGCTTTTGCTACTTTTTCGCCTGCACGGAATGTTTTTTCTTGGATAGCACCATTACGTAAGTTACGTAATTTAGAACGTACGAATGCCGCTCCTTTTCCTGGCTTAACGTGTTGGAAATCCATTACACGCCAAATCCCATTGTCTACTTCGATTGTTAAACCTGTACGAAAATCGTTTACTGAAATCATTTATTAGTTCCTCCTAAAGCTATGTAAAATAATGCCCTACACGTATTGTATCCTTGAGTGCGTTACTCTAGTCTACATCACGCAAGATACACTTTTACTAGATGAGCTTGTTATAACAACGCTGTTGATTTCCACGCAAGGCTCGCTTTCCTAGGGGCGCTGCTGGAGCCTCCTCGGCCTTCGCCTGCGGGGTCTCCGCCTAGCGCTATCCCCCTTAGGAGTCTTCGCCTTTCGTTCCAATCAACAGCTTTGATATATTCTTTAACAATGTTTACAAAATAATAAGTTCTTTTGTAGAGAAGGAAAGTGTTTCGTTACCTGTTTCTGTAACGATAGTATCGTCTTCGATACGCACTCCGCCTAATCCAGCAACATAAATACCAGGTTCTACTGTTACAATCATTCCCGGTTCTAAAACTGTGTCTGATTTTACAGATAGAGAAGGACCTTCATGCACTTCCATTCCAAGTCCATGACCTGTAGAATGTCCAAAGTACTCTCCATAACCCTTTTCCGTAATGTAATCACGTGTCAATGCATCCGCTTCACGGCCGGTGATGCCTGCCTTGATGCCTCTCATGCCTCGTAACTGTGCTTCCAATACAGTATCATAGATCGTTTTCAGCTCATCGCTTGGCTGTCCCACAGCAAGTGTTCTTGTAATATCAGAGTTGTAGCCTTTGTAGTAAGCTCCAAAATCAAGCGTTACAAACTCACCTTTTTCAATCACTTTATCTGAAGCGACGCCGTGTGGTAGGGCTGAACGGTAACCTGAAGCGACAATAATATCAAAGGATGAGGAAACAGCGCCTTGTTTTCTCATGAAGAATTCTAACTCGTTGGAAACATCCAATTCTGTTAGTCCTGGCTTGATGTATGTAAGAATATGTTCAAAAGCTGCGTCAGCAATCTGTGTAGCTTCCTTTAATATCTTAATCTCTTGTTCACTCTTAATCAAGCGTAACTTTTCAATTACGCCAGAAACAGGGACTAGATCCGCTTTAATTGTTGTTTTGTAGTTTAAATAGGTAGAAAAAGTGACATGGTCCTGTTCGAAGCCAAGTTTTGCTACTCCAAGGTCTTTGACCACATTTGCAATTTCATCTACAAGTCCGCCTTTGTGCTGGACAATGTCAAAGCCTTCACATTGCTTGGCAGCTTGTTCGGTGTAACGGAAGTCGGTGATAAATACAGCTTTGTCTGCAGTTACGATTGCCACACCTGCTGAGCCGGTGAACCCTGTGATGTATTGGCGGTTCTTTCCGCTTGTAATCAGTAATGCATCAATTCCTGAAGCTTGAAAGCTCTCTCTAAGTTTTGTTAATTTTGTCATCTTGCTATTCCCCCTTGTTCTGATGTAATAAAGCTAATAGTGCCAGTTCGTATCCGTAAAAGCCAAGGCCTACAATCTGGCCTATTGTTACTGGTGCGGTGACGGATGTGTGTCTGAATTCTTCCCGCTTATGTATGTTGGAAATGTGCACTTCCATTACCGGTACAGTTATACTTGCAATGGCATCGCGGATTGCATAGCTGTAATGGGTGAAGGCGCCAGGGTTTATGACAATCCCGTCGTAATGGCCTTCCGCATCGTGAAGCTTATCAATAAGCTCTCCTTCGTGATTGCTTTGAAAACAAGTTAGTTCACACGAATTTTTGCTTGCGAATGCTTGAAGTTGCGCTTCGAGATCCTGCAATGTTTGATTGCCATATACTGTGGGTTCCCTTAATCCCAATCTGTTTAGGTTAGGCCCGTTGAGAACAAGTAAGCGCATTCTGCGGTCTCCTTTTTATAAAATCAACACCCCTATTCAAAAAGAAAAAGAATGTCCAATTATTGAACATTCTATCACATTCCGTTATTCCCTACTACTCATTCGATGAGGATTGTGTTTGTTGTTGGGAGTGTTGTTTATCCTGATTCTGCATTTCATTGTGCTCGAATGAAATGGAATAGCCTACAAAAACCCCGAACAATATGTACAAACATACATTTGTCACGTTTGTATCTAGGGTAAGTTCCTTGACTGTTTTAATGGAAGGAAACATTGGGTTTAATAAGAAGAAAACCAGTCCCCATAGTGCAATGCCGTAAACAATCCCAATCCAGAATTGCTGAAACTTTTTTAGTATCGCGGCATAAATGAGCGCAGCGCCGATACCAAACAGCCCAAGCAGGATGATACTAATTACATACCCCAACCATCCCTTTTTCCAATCACCAATTGCCCAGGGTTGAAGCACCACATTTGGGCTGATTTCGGTAAAGCTGAATATGTAGGCAATATATCCGATAATACTCCAGAACACACCACCGACAAATCCGGTAACGATTACTTTTGTCATAAACCCCATCGGTTCTTCTCTTTGGTTTTGTTCTAATTTCTTATTATCACTCATGATTTTGCTCCCTTTCTTCTGCAGCATTACACATATCTTTCCATAAGAACGACAGAACCATACAGTACCAGGGAACTTTTTCAAACAAAGAATCTCAGGGAGTAGAGGTTTTTTGAAGATTCGGGTAGAATATTAAGTAATAGAAATTTTTTCTTCTTAGAAAAGTTAGGTTGGTGCTATTTATGTCAAATGAATCAAAACCTGTTTATGGAGGACAGGCTGTGGTTGAAGGCGTGATGTTTGGTGGAAAACGCCATTATGTTACTGCCATTCGCAGAAAAGATGACTCCATTGAATATCTGCAAGTGCCAAGAAAATCAAACCCGACATTACAGTCGCTTAAGAAAATTCCTTTTATTCGAGGAATTGTTGCAATAGTGGAAGCAGCAGGGAATGGATCCAAGCATCTGAATTTCTCCACGGAACGATATGATGTGGATCCGAGTCAAGATGAGGAAGAGATATATAATAAAAAAGAGCCATCCAAACTAGAAATGATCCTTAGCGTTGCAGCAGTCGGGGTTTTATCGTTTATTTTCGGGAAGTTCATTTTCACACTTGTTCCCGTCTTTTTGGCAGAACTAACAAAGCCCATTTTCCCAGGAGATTTTGCACAGGTATTGATTGAAACGGTCTTTAAATTAATGCTTTTATTGGCATACATATACTTCATTTCCTTTACCCCGATCATTAAAAGGGTATTTCAATATCATGGCGCAGAGCATAAAGTGATTAACGCTTATGAAAACGGGAAAGAATTAACTGTAAGCAATATCCAAGCGCAATCAAGATTGCATTATAGATGTGGCAGTAGTTTTATTCTATTTACAGTCGTTGTAGGCTTCTTTATATACCTTCTTGTACCGACAGATCCTTTATGGTTACGTGTTTTGAACCGTTTAGCTCTCATCCCCGTCGTTTTAGGTATCTCATTTGAGGTATTACAGCTTACAAACAAAGTCCGCGATATTCCTGTTTTAAAAGTTTTAGGGTATCCTGGTCTTTGGTTGCAACTGCTAACAACAAAGGAGCCAACAGATGACCAAGTAGAGGTTGCCATTCTTTCCTTTAAGAGATTATTGGAGCTAGAACAAGATTCAGAGAAAAAGATTACCGAAGAAATAGTATAAAAATCCGCAACAAGCCTTATCCTAGAAAATATACTATTAAAACAATCAGTGGTGGTAACCATCGAAAACAAGCATACTGGTTACCTGGGAGGTGGCGAAGATGAAAAGAAGCTATCGGAAACCAATTTTTTATACTCTTGTTTCTTTAGCAGCTTTTTATTTGATCATTCAATTATTTAGCAATCCAGGAGGATTATTTACAAGTCTCCTTTTAATTGTAGGGGGTGCAACCGTATTTTATTTGATTTTCCGCTATTTTATCCAAGGGAAAATCGGAGCGAAAACGGATGCCCGGTATAGTAAGGCTGTGAAGCAATCTAAAAAGAAATACGCAGCCACAGGAAGTGCAAAACCAACTATCAGCCCGATAACATCTAGCAGAGATCGTGCAAGCTCGAAGCCGTCAAAACCATCCGTACCAAAACGAAAAGCCCCGTCCCATTTGACCGTCATTGAAGGGAAAAAGGGCAAAAAGAAAAACCGAGCTTTCTTTTAAAGAAAGAAGCTCGGTTTTTTCTGTATTAGTAACACCACTTCATTAGAAATGCCTCTGCTCTTTTTCTCCCTATTTCCACCAGTCCCCTTTTCCTTTCCTCTGTTAACGCAAATTCCGTCACGGCAATATGGTCCATTGGTATAAAAATGACATCCTTCTCATGTCGACTTGAGATATGCTTGGCATCATGAGCATCCTTCATCGTCTCAAACAAAGCACCAAACATGGTGATGGCATTGTTTATTTTGTTGACTGGCCGATCCTCTTGTTTTGCACTTAATTGAATTCCGAGTACAGGGCGCACTTTTGGGATTCGATCATTATCAAATAGCCATATAGGAAAATTACTCAATACTCCACCGTCTACAAATAAATAGGTAACTCCCTTTCCCTTAAGCTTGACAGGTTCAAAAAAATACGGAATGCTGCAGCTCATCCTTACTGCTTTGGCTACAGAAAACTTCTTTGGATCCATATTGTATTTTGGAAGGTCATCAGGAAGGATGGCAATGGTCCCACTTGTAAGATCGGATGCAATAATTCTTAGATGATCCTTAGGCAGATCCCCAAATGTTCTTATCCCCTTTGCAGCAAGCTTCTTCTCTAACCACCTTTCCAACACTTCCCCCTTATACAAACCAAGTTTCCAATACAAAAGCAGCCATTTCGTAATGGGGGATGGCAACAATGTCCTTCTCTCATCCAAGAAATTCATGATATCCGTTTCATCTAGCATGTTACGGATTTCGTTTGCCGTATACCCTGCCGCTGTAAACGCGGCTACAATAGAACCCGCACTTGTCCCTGCTAAGCGCTGAAATTTTAATCCCCTTCCCTCCACAGCTTGAAGCGCTCCGATTAGCGCAAATCCTTTGATTCCGCCACCTGAAAACACACCATCTATCTTCAATGGAATCCCTCCATCACATTGAACCGGATAACTTCCTTTTACATCTTTAATAAGGAATCGGCGAAAATATACCCATTTCCTTGTCGAGAGCAAAAAAAGAGACAGACCTTACTGCCAGATGGCAAGGTCTATCTCTTTATTGGTTCTCTTCATTTTGTTTTTGGATGGTTTGCAAAGCTTCCACACGTTCTTTTTCTTCTTCAAAATATTGAACAAGATCACCAATACGATCAATGGCATTCCAGCTCAAGTGATGCTCAATACCTTCCACATCTTCATAAATATTTTCCTCATTTACACCTATCACTCTTAAAAACTGTTCGAGTAATTCATGACGATATACTAATCGCTTACCAATTTTCTTTCCTTTAGAAGTAAGAACTAGTCCGCGATATTTTTCATAGATTAAGTACTGGTCTTTATCAAGTTTTTGGACCATTTTTGTTACAGAAGAGGGATGTACCGCCAATGCTTCGGCAATGTCTGAAACCCGTGCATATCCTTTATCTTCAATCAACATGTAAATCTGCTCTATGTAATCTTCCATACTTGGGGTAGGCATAATATCCCTCCGTTTCCAATCCACGTTCTAAGCCGTCATATAAAATGATACCCTAACTCACTGGGGATGACAAGTTAGGGCTTTGTTTAATTCTTTTCGTATTCATAACTGTTGAAATGGAAGATTTGTATGTTAACCTTTACCTCTTTAAGTGAATCTTTTTGGAGATAAAATTTATGGGAGTCTTTTAATTCCTTATAGGCTTTGGGATGTTCTCGGTACCATTTTTCACCTGCGTTTAATAAATCCATTTTACTCTCCACCCCTTGTTCATAGAGAGTAAGAACTTGTCTTTTTAAATCTTCCTCTAATAATTTTTTCAGCTCATCTACAGAAACATCTTTTAATTTTTCAAGTAAGTCAGCACGAACTGAAAGCTCTATGGAGAAACTTGGTTCAGTTTTATTTTTGTCGTAAGTAATCTTCATTTTCGGGCTGGCAAGCTTTACTGCTGCAATTAATTCTTCCCCATCCTTTACAGGGTGATTTAGAGCTATTTCCTTTTCCACCAGCCAATCGAGAAGTACCGCATCTTCTAAGGTGATATTTTTTATAAATGCCTGCTGCTGAAATACAGAATATCCACCAAAATATAGTACTGGATATTCTTCGTCTGAACGCCATGAACTTGTGTCAATGGTCAGGGTAGGAATTTTAGCAATCCCCATCGGCTCATAATACGACCTTAAAAAGTACAAGAGCGTGGTAGGTTCTAATTCATCTTGAGCTGTCCCAATTGCTTTTTCTTTGAATAGGACCGTGTATATAGCAGGGTAGTCAAAGAGTGCTGTTACAGCAAAAATTTCTTCAATATTTTCTTCGGTTGTTACAATTCTCAGTCTATGCCTAAGAGATTTATTTCTGGCAACCTCCTCTAAGATTTCCTTTGACTTCCTATTTATTAATCGTTGACTAAGAACAAGCGTTTTCACATGACCGAAGTAAATCGGAGGCTCCGATTTACTATATAATTCACTCACAGCAAGGTTTAATGTCTTACCCCTTGCCGAACCAACAAAGCTTGGAATCGTTTCAGAAGGCTTCCCTCCATCTTGCTTAGCCACGTTTGCAAAATTCAAGCCCTGTAGATAGACGATGTACTCATCTTTTACTTCATCATAATCCATCCCTATTGCCACAATATAAGTTAGATCCTGTATATTCTTAATGCCCCCGCAACCCGTAAGCAGAAAAATACTGATAAAAACAGATAACCCTATATTGCGGTTCAATTATGCTCCCCCCTTGATGCATCATCAGGACTTGTTGAGGCAGTTCTTGATTTGTAGTATTGGACCGGTGCTTGTAAAAAGGACTTCACTACCTCTGTAAAGCTAATAGGCGATAAAGATCCAAAGTATGGTGTTCCAAATGAATTTAACGTAGAAAAATAGAAGACAGTTAAAATAAAGCCTAAAATCACGCCGAATAATCCAAAAAATGTACTCAAAAGTATTACAGTAAAACGGATAATAGTAATGGCTGAGCTTAATGATTGGTTCACTAGGGTAAAAGAAGCAATATAGGTGATAGCTGCAACCACTAACATGGTTGGGGATGTCAAGCCGGCTCTAATCGCGGCATCTCCAACAATTAATCCCCCGAGAACAGCTACAGTCTGACCGATTGCCCGTGGAAGCCGCACACCAGCTTCATTAAATAATTCAAAAAGAAATAAGATGATAAACATTTCAATTGGTGCAGACAATGGCAAACCAAAGCGTGAAACAGAAATGGTTGCAACAAGTAAATATGGTATTTGTTCGATATTGAAAGCAGAAAAGGCAATCCAAATACCCGGCAAAAAACCGGAAACCATTATTCCAAGCATCCTGATTAATCGCTCCAGTGATACATATGCATAATTTATATACGTATCTTCTGGCGATTTTGTTTGCAATAATAAATTTACTGGTGCAAAAGATACAGTAGGATTTCCATCCACTATTAATGCAAATCTTCCTTGATTTAAGACTTGCACAACAAAGTCGGGCCTACCTGAAAAATCCATCGTGGGAAAGACTGAATAAGGTCGATCACGAACGGAAGACTCCAACTCATATGCACTTGTTAAAATATCCAGTTCCACTCCATTTAGCCTCGTTCTTATTTCATGAAGAACTTTCTTATTGATGACATCATCTAGGTACATCAAAACAACCTTTGTCTTACTCCTTTTCCCTATTGTAAATTTCTCCAGGCATAGTGACGGTGTATTAAGTCTCCTTCTTATTAACGAAATATTAGTTTTGATGTCCTCAACAAATCCGTCCTTTGGTCCTCTGATTGACGTTTCTAGAGCAGATTCTTCCGGTTGCCGCTTTGGAAAATCTCCGGCCTTAATACTTAAAAGACTATCCCCGACATAAAAGATCACATTTCCTTCAAAAAGCAAAGAAGCCACATCCTCCAACGATTTGAAGGTGACCTCTTCTACTTGAAATAATGTCTGCATGTGTAATTTTATGGATACATCCTTATATTCATTTAATTTAGGTAAAATATATTGATCTAAATATTGCAAATTAACAAGGCTGTCTATGTAAATGATTTCAAATGTTGCTTCATCGGTTTTATGTTTTTGGCAAACGAAATCCTGGCTTTGACTAAATTGAGATTTTAACTGTGTAACTTTTTCCCAAAGACTGTCCTTACATTCCAGGGGTGTTTTGTTTTCCATGTGAACCCTCTCTCTTCCTCATTACTAGTACCAATAAGGCTGATATTAGTATTTGGAAAAGAAAAAATGCCATACATGCTGGTAAAAAATAACGATAGATAAACTCATAGAAATAAAAAGTTTCCACTTCCATCCACATTACACCAAAGAAAATCACATAAATACATACAACTAATATAGCATTCACTTTGTAATGTTTTTTCTTTTTGGTAAAAAAAGCAGCAGCAAGATAGATAAATAACCCAATTCTTATTATTGCCCCACTAAGCCATTGATAAAGTGCAAAAAAATCAAGCTGTGAAATATAATCACCAATGTTTAAAACCCGCCACTGTTCATAAGCAGGATAGCGGAAATTTGCAGATTCCACCGGCCCAAACTCCATAATAGCAGCTGTCAACGGACCAAGGATCAATCCCATTAACAAGGTAATTAAGATGAAAACATGTCTAAATTTTATAGGAGATTGTGAATATGGTTGCAATAAAATAACTAGGTAGATTTCAAACAGACCGGACAAAGAATAGATAATCCCTTTTATTACCGGTGTGTACCCTTCACTTAACAATGGGAACAAAAGGCTCGGATCTTTGATGGTTGTATTGGTAATGGCGATGAAAATACCAAAAATCATCACTAGCGGCAGCAAAAATCCACTAGAAATGGCCATATACTTTATTCCACCAAGTGTAACCACACAGCAAACCAATATCATAATGAAATTTATCATCGTAACAGAAGAATCTGACAAGAAATATGAATTCAACCAGATAATCAGATCTCGTAAGGTGATGTATGCACTCAAAAAAAGATAAACAACAACCGGCAATGAAATTATTGCGGAAACAACCTTGCCGAATCGCTTTTCCACCATTGAGAAAAATCCCTCATCAGAGCTATTTTTAGTAATAAAATAAACCAACCATGAAAAAACAAGCGCTATCGGGTAGGCTATTATCACACCAATCCAGCTGTCCCTGCCTGCAGCATTTAGTAGATTCGGTATTAGAATAACGTGGTTGAGTAGACCCGTTGATAGTATCAGCATCAAGAACAGCTGTCTCGGAATTAAAATTTTCGTTACGTTCTGCATAGGTCATCACCAGCTTCATAAAGATATATTTATGATGACCTGGTTTTGATAGAATATGCCAATTGGAAATCAGATAGGTGGAATCGTGGTTATGTGGAATGGTTTTTTTGAATTTGTGGGGGTGTCTCTTTTACCGTTTTGACTTTTGTTGGGTGGTTTCGGGCGGTGACAGGGCTTCTCTGTTACCGTTTTGCTACTTGTGGAGCGGTTTCGGACGGTGACAGGGCTTCTCTGTTACCGTTTTGGCTTTGGTGGAGTGGTTTCGGGCGGTGACGATCCCTCTCTTTTCCCAAAACAAAAACGAGTATGGAATACACTAGTATCCATACTCGTTTCGTTAGTATTATAATCCACACTTCAACTGCGCACCGCAATCTGTGCAAGTGTTGCAGCCGCCAATCTCTTTAACCGTTCCAATACGACATACTGGGCAGGTGTTCCCTACTTCTGATCCATATTGTACATTTGTAGAACGAAGATCATTTATTGTTTCTACAAGCACTACCGGCTTTTTGACGACATCTTCCATCTGAATCTGTTCGCCTTCATCCATTGTGTTCTCTTCTGCTTTTAGCGTTAGAACCTGAGAGTCACGGCTTCCATCCACATAAACGGTACCACCTTTTGCTCCACCTTTATAAAGGCGTTCGTAAACTTTTTTCACTTGATCGACCGTATATCCTTTCGGTGCGTTTACCGTTTTGGAAATGGAGCTGTCTATCCAGTTTTGGATGATGCATTGAACATCCGCATGTGCCTCAGGAGCAAGTTCCATAGCAGAGATGAACCAGTTTGGAAGGTTCTCTGCATCCGCTTCTGGGTTTGCATCCAAGTATTCTTGAACGATGTCCGCTTTTACTTCAATGAACTTCCCTAGACGTCCACTGCGGAAGTAAGAGAAGGAGAAGTATGGCTCAAGTCCAGTAGATACTCCTACCATCGTTCCTGTTGAACCAGTTGGAGCTACTGTTAACAGGTGAGAGTTACGGATACCTGAAGTCATGATACCTTCTTTGATATCTTCCGGCATTTTGCTCATGAAGCCTGTTTTCGTGAATGCTTCACGAAGGCGATTTGTTTCTTCTTCTGTATCACCAGTAAGGAATGGGAAGCTTCCTTTTTCTTTTCCAAGTTCCACAGAAGCACGATACGCAGTAACTGCGATTGTTTCAAATACTTTATCAACAAGCTCATTGCCTTTTTCAGAGCCGTATTCTGTTTCACAATAGATTAGAAGATCGTGTAGGCCCATTACTCCTAGACCAACACGGCGCTCTCCTAATGCCTGCTTTTTATTTTCTTCTAAGAAGTAAGGCGTTGCATCGATTACATTATCTTGCATTCTAACGCCGACTTCTACTGTTTGTTTTAGCTTTTCAAAGTTTACTGTTTTCGTTTCCTTGTCTGCAAATTGAGCCAAGTTAACAGCTGCTAAGTTACAGACAGAAAATGGTGCGAGGGGTTGTTCCCCACATGGGTTGGTTGCTACAACCTTTTGTCCGTATGCTTTTGCATTTGTCATATCATTGGCGTTGTCGATGAAGAAGATTCCAGGCTCAGCTGAGTATGTTGCACAAATATTGACCAGGTTCCAAAGTTCTTTTGCCTTAATCTTTCTGTACACTCTCACCTTGTGACCAAGTTTCTCCCACTCTCGTACGTCTCCAACTTCTGACCATTGATCATTGTAGATAGCCATTTCGTCTTTATCGTATGCTTCCACATCAGGGAAACGAAGATCAAAGTCAGCATCATTCTCAACAGCTTCCATAAACTCTTTTGTTAGGGTAATGGAGATGTTGGCTCCAGTTAGGAACTCTGAGTTATGAACGGTGTAAGTTCCACCAACTTTTAACTTCTGCTCTGCATCCTTGATGATGGCTTCTGTAAATCCGCCATATCCAGGGATGTGCTTGAAGTTTGTAACAGATTGGTACATCGTTATTTCTTGATCTGTTAATGGTGTAAACTTCAACTTGTCCTCTGCTGCTTTTTTGATGCTTTCATCATTTGTATTTTCAATTAGGTAGCGCAAAATTCTAGGGTTTTGCATTTTGGAGATGATGAATTCTACGATATCTGGGTGCCAGTCTGCTAGCATAATCATTTGAGCCATTTCGTTACGCCGATTCGCTAAATCGACTCTCTATGTCACCATAGAGTTCAGACCATATCTTACACTTGTAAAAGTGTCCTCGCACTTCGGATTCGCTTGAATCCTACTCTACTCACTTCTGCCAAACTTCGGCATGTTTTCGATGGTCGTTGAACCTTCACCATTTGACAGGTGCTTGGCTGCTGATTATCTTTGACCGCTTGTTGTTCTTAAGCATTCACGCTCACCGTTTCCAGTCACGTTGTAGCCAACAAGTCATGAAAGACTTTCCAGCAATTCACGAGGTTTGTTTATAGACGAGGCACTTAAGCTGATTTACCACGTCTTGATCCACCTTGTTCCACAAGATGCGTCAATTTTGCAATGTCATCCAACCATGAAACACTACCAGAAGATTTACCGTTCACTCCCCTTGCAAGCGCGTTTCGTGGACGAAGCGTTGATCCGTTTGTACCAACCCCGCCTCCGCGGCTCATGATTTCCATTACTTGTTTACGGTGTTCCGAAATTCCTTCACGGGAATCTTGCACAAACGGCATCACATAACAGTTGAAGTAGGTTACATCTGTGTCAGCCCCTGCTCCGTATAACACACGTCCTGCAGGTACAAAGTTCATGTTAACTAGTTCATGATAGAACTTCTCAAACCATTCCTGGCGCTTCTCTTCTGTCGTTTCTACCGCTGCCAAGCCTTTGGCGTTACGTTTGGCAATTTGCTCGTAGAAGACTTCTAGAGGCTTTTCAATGACATCCAGGGAACGAACAACTACGCCCGTTTCAGCTTCACCTTGCTTTGTCAGAACTCCACGATACTCTTCTTCAATTAGAACAGAAGCCTTCTTGGTAGACCAGTCTATGTCTTGAATGAAACCAAGACCTCTTGCAGGGAATTTGGGATCTTCTTTAATCGTTAATACAACAAAATCTCCAGCAGTAAGTGTTACTTTCTCTGTATCTTTGAATGCGTAACGATCGAGCATGACCAGGCGGGAAACACCTTTATGTGTGGTGGTCATGTCCTCTGTGATGGGGTGTACTTGAGGAAACAAGCCGATGTCCTTGTTCAAGCGTTCTACATTAATTTTCAATTTGTTTTCATTAATAGCAATGGTCATTATTACAACTCCTCTAAAACTAGTAGTTCTACCAAAAGTTACTTCTGTAAAATTTGTTTGTACAGATAAGGTATCATATCTGCCGGTAATATATCAACATATAGTATATAAAATATTTTCGACACTACTATATATTGATTTTACGCAGAATAAATCTAAATTTGTCAAATTGTAAAAGGGTCAATTTAGGGAGGATAATCAAGAGAAACGAAGATTATAATCTATTTTCGAGGCAGAATGACTTTTTTTGTCGGTTGCGCATTTTTACGAAATATAGCGAGCCTACTATACCAACGTTTTAAGAAAATCCTTCCTATTTGACGAAAAATATTTTTTTATTTTTCATTCTTGACTTTTACATATCTAGTTGACTCTTTACACTACCCCACTAGATGTAGTGCAAAACAAAAAGATAACGAGGAATATGCTCCTCGTTATCTTTTATAATTCCACTCATCTGTGGAATATTTCTTCTCCATTATGGCGTGCACTTCAGCTAGTTCCGCTTCTGTCAGTTCATATGGTTCAAGTGTAATGTTAAGTCCTTTTTCAAACCCTTCATAAAAAGCCTTTTTTGCTTCTTCCATGGTAACTGGAGTCTCACGAAGAGCATTGATTGCCACCGCTTTATTTTTGAAATTCTTTTGCATTCGTTCCTTTACGCGTTCACTTGGGTAGTTGAACAGGCTAAATAGCATGTCTTCATCAATATCTAGTAGAATAGAGCCGTGCTGCAAAATGACACCCTTTTGACGTGTCTGCGCGCTGCCGGCAACCTTTCTTCCCTCCACTACAAGTTCATACCAGGATGGTGCATCAAAACAAACGGAAGAACGTGGATTCTTCAATCCTTGCTTTTCCTCTTCTGTTCTTGGAATTGCGAAGTATGCATCAAGTCCAAGCGCCTTGAAACCTTCTAAAATACCTTCTGAAATGACTCGGTATGCCTCTGTTACCGTTTGCGGCATTTCTGGATGCTCTTCCGAGACAATAACACTATAGGTTAGTTCCTTGTCGTGAAGGACACCACGGCCACCTGTTGGTCTTCTGACAAACCCAAGGCCAAGTTCTTTTACACGTTCCATATTTATTTCTTTTTCTACTTTTTGAAAATAACCGACAGATAATGTCGGAGGGTTCCAACCATAAAAACGGATAGTGGGTGGAATGATGCCTTTACTGTGCCAATCTAATAACGCCTCATCAAGCGCCATATTAAATGCAGGAGATTGATTTTGTGAATCAATAAACCTCCAAGTTTCTCTTGTCATGTTATGTACCTCATTTATCTATATATGATGAACTAGTCTACCAAAAGTCCACCGGGATTTCAAAGTTAAAGCTTGGCAGTTTTTTATGACTGACTAGTAGAAAAGGATGACATTTCGGACGAGCTTTTATATAATATACTTTGGTATAAAAAGAAAAAGAGGGGTTGTCTAGTTTGGCTTTATACGTAACATTAGGAATTTTGGCGGCATTTATTGTCTATTCAGTGATCATGTTTATCTACCAACGTAAAATTCTAACAACCTTAACGGAAGAAGAATTTCGTGCTGGTTATCGTAAAGCGCAATTGATTGATGTTCGTGAACCAAAAGAGTATGAAGGCGGGCACATCCTTGGCGCAAGAAATATCCCTCTATCTCAAATGAAAATGAGAATGAGAGAGGTAAGACAAGACCAACCTGTTTATATTTATTGCCAGAACACCATGCGTAGTGGTCGTGCAGCTCATATGTTAAAGCGTAAAGGGTACACGCAGCTTTATCAGCTTAAGGGCGGCTTCAAGCAATGGGGCGGTAAAATCAGAACGAAGAACTAATAGATAAGAGCACTTGCAGAGTAAGTAACTGCAAGTGCTCTTTTGTGTTTATTGGACTGTATTGTTTAAAGTTTGGTTGATCTGTTCGATATGACGGCGCTCATGAAATCCAATCAATTGCACCCATTGTTGTGCGGAGAGATCTCCAATCCATCGATGATTGAAACCATATTTATGTAATGCTTCATCTTCCACTTCTTGGATGAATGTGTTCAAGTTATTTCTGGATTGCTCCAACAGCTCAACTAGTTCTGCTTTTGTATAAGGGTGTTCGGAAGGAGTAATGTCTTCCGGAGCCACCACTTTATATGTTCTGTTGGCTAGGATTTTTGCCAAATTCAGTTCTTTCTCTTCCACTTCATGCTTTACTTCAATCGCTTTTCTTAAGCCGTTGGTAATTTTGTTTTCAATTAGGTATAAGTGCTCTACGTTTTGAGAGACTGTCCAGAGGTTTTCGTGCTTTTGATGCAGTTGTTCTTCTGAGATTCCTTTTAATAATTCCAGCAGTTCTTCTCGTGCTTTATAGGTTTGCTCATAGTACATTTGCTTTCCCCTCCCTTTGTTTCTAGTTATATCTTAAGGGTTTTTGGGGAGTTTGAGAAGTGATATGTGCTGGAGGGTCATTCAAAATGGGAAGTTAAGATCATGGCTGGGTGTCGGTGTCGGGGGAAATGTAATGGATAAACTTGATTTACAATGGATATATCTTTTTTACAATTGATATAACTAATTTACAATGGATATTTCACATTTACAATTGATATAACGATTTTACAATGGATAAAACGAATTCACCTTCAAAATACCCCTTCCGATTGGCTTTTTAATTCCTCATTTTGCAGTAATGCGATACATTCATTTCTAAAGTCTTGTCCCTACGTCCCAAATCCACAAAAAAGAGAACAGGTCTCCCCGTCCTCTCTCTAAACAAAATCATATCCTATAATCAAGCTTCCTTCTTATAACGCAACACTGGCTTACGCGCTGCCAGCGTCTCATCCAATCGCTTAATCACGGTCGTATGAGGTGCTTCTTGCACCACTTCCGGATTTTCTTCCGCTTCACGTGCGATCTGAATCATGGCTTCAATGAAGGAATCCAATGTTTCTTTTGATTCCGTTTCTGTCGGCTCGATCATGATGCACTCTTCCACATTCAATGGGAAGTAAATCGTTGGCGGATGGTATCCGAAGTCAAGCAGGCGTTTAGCAATATCCAATGTACGTACGCCAAGTTTCTTCTGACGCTTGCCGCTCAATACGAATTCATGCTTACAATGTCTGTCAAACGGCAGGTCGTAGTGCTCTGCTAGACGGCGCATCATATAGTTCGCGTTTAAAACAGCATATTCCGTTACTGCTTTCAATCCATCTGGACCCATAGAACGGATATACGTGTATGCACGAACATTAATGCCGAAGTTACCGTAGAACGGCTTCACGCGACCGATAGATTGTGGACGATCGTAATCGAAACCGAACGTTCCATCTTCTTTTTTCACCACTAACGGTTTTGGCAAGTAAGGGATCAAATCAGCTTTAACGCCGACTGGGCCGGAACCAGGGCCACCGCCACCGTGAGGGCCTGTAAATGTTTTATGCAAGTTCAAGTGAACCACATCAAAGCCCATGTCTCCAGGACGTGCTTTGCTTAGAACCGCATTTAGGTTTGCTCCGTCATAATAAAGCTTTCCGCCTGCATCATGGACAATGCGGGCCATTTCTAAAATATTCTCCTCAAAAAGGCCAAGCGTGTTCGGGTTGGTGAGCATCAAAGCAGCCGTGTCTTCCCCTACCACTCTGCGAAGATCCTCTAAATCTACCAAACCGTTTTCGTCAGATTTTACCGTGATGGTTTCAAGACCAGCGACTGTTGCAGATGCCGGATTTGTTCCGTGTGCGGAGTCAGGAACGATCACTTTTGTACGGTTATGGTCATTGTTTGCTTCATGGAATGCGCGAATCATCATTAGTCCAGTCCACTCACCATGTGCTCCGGCAGCAGGTTGCAGTGTCACTTCGTCCATTCCTGTAATTTCAATTAAGTGCTCTTGTAGGTCGTGCATTAACTCCAAGGCACCTTGGACAGTTGACTCGTCCTGCAGTGGATGGATGTGTGCAAAACCTGGGAAGCGTGCCACGTTTTCATTGATTTTCGGATTATACTTCATCGTACAAGAACCAAGCGGGTAGAACCCTGAATCCACACCGTGGTTACGATTACTCAATGCCGTATAGTGACGCATAATATCAAGCTCAGAAACTTCCGGTAGTTCTGGTGCTTCCTCACGGATGTATTCAGCTGGGAAAAGCTCTGCCAAATCTACTTCTGGTACATCGTTTTCAGTTAGGCTGTATCCGATACGACCCTCTCTGGACATTTCAAAAATGAGTGGTTGATTTTGCTTCTTCATTGCTGATGAGCCCCCATTTCTCTCGCTAGTGTGTCAATTTCTTCTTTCGTGCGTAATTCTGTAACTGCAAGCAGCATATGGTTTTCCAGTTCAGGATAGTATGTTCCTAGGTCGTAGCCACCGATCATTCCTTTTTCAAGAAGCTTGCGATTGACTTCTTTGATTGGAGTGGAAAGCTTTACAACAAATTCGTTGAAGAACGGACCGCTGAACGTAACTTCAAGACCTGCCGCTTCTAAAGAACGCTTAGCATAATGTGCTTTTTGGATGTTTTGAACGGCCATCTCTTTTACACCCTTTTTGCCAAGAGCCGTCATGGCAACAGATGCTGCGAGTGCATTCAACGCCTGGTTGGAACAGATGTTGGAAGTCGCTTTATCACGACGGATATGTTGTTCACGTGCTTGCAGCGTCAGAACAAATCCGCGTTGGCCTTCCTCGTCCACTGTCTGACCTACTAATCTACCAGGAACTTTACGCATCAACTTGGATGTTACCGCAAAATAACCACAATGAGGACCACCGAATTGTGTTGGGATACCAAATGGTTGCGCATCACCTGTTACGATATCAGCACCAAATTTACCTGGAGGTGTCAAAGCACCAAGAGCCAACGGGTTAGAAGAAACAACAAACATTCCCTTGTCTGTATGGGCTAATTTTTCAATTTCTTGCAGAGGCTCTACTTGACCGAAGAAGTTTGGATATTGAACCATAACTGCCGCAACGTCAGATGACATCATTTCTTCTAATGCAGCTACATCGGTTACTCCATTTTTCGTTGGAATTTCTACCACTTCCACATATTGTCCCTTGGCATAAGAAGTTACCACTGCTTTTGCTTCAGGGTGAACGGCGCCCGAAATAAGGACTTTTTTCTTTTTCGTATGACCGCATGCAAGCATCGCTGCTTCTGCGAAGGCTGTTGGGCCGTCATACATAGACGAGTTTGCTACGTCCATGCCTGTTAGTTCACAAATCATTGTTTGGAATTCAAAGATTGCTTGTAATTCCCCTTGTGAAATCTCAGGCTGGTAAGGAGTGTAGGCTGTATAAAATTCTGAACGGGAGATAACATGGTCGACAATGACCGGCATGTAGTGATCGTATACGCCAGCTCCCAAGAAGGAAGCATGCTTTCGTAAATCTTTATTTTTAGCAGCAAGCTCGCTTAACTCGCGCATCAATTCTGATTCAGATTTTGCTTGTTTGATTTTCAGTTCTCCGTCAAATCGTACGCTTTCCGGGATGTCTGAAAATAATTCGTCAATAGTTTGAACTCCTATTACTTGCAGCATTTCCTGAATGTCTTGGTCTGTCATCGGTAAATAACGATGTTTCATGTGAGTTCCCCTCTCCGGTTAGTTTTTTGGGCGTTGATAGAATGGTGCTTTAACCACTTTAGCTTTTAGACGCTTTTTGCGAACTTGCACTTCCACTTCTGTATCAAGCTCAGTGAATTCTTTCTTTAAAAGTGCGAGGCCGACATTTTTCTTTAACGTTGGAGATTGAGTACCAGTTGTTACTTCTCCGATTTGCTCGTCACCTATAAATACTTCATAGCCGTGTCGAGGAATTCCTTTGTCTATCATTTCAATACCAACGATACTTCGAGGTGCGCCGTTTTCTTTTTGTTCTTTTAACACTTCTTTACCGAAGAAATCTTCTTCTTTGTTCGTTTTGACTGCGAAACCGATACCAGCTTCAATCGGAGTTATGTCTTTTGAAAGCTCTTGACCATATAGAGCAAGCTTTGCTTCAAAGCGCAAGGTGTCACGGGAACCTAATCCGCATGGAACTAGCCCGTCTTCTTTTCCAGATTCAAGTAACATGTTCCAAAGTTGAACTGCGTCTTCTTGCTGACAATAGATTTCAAAACCGTCTTCCCCTGTGTAACCTGTTCTTGAAACTAGGGCAGTAACTCCATTAATATCTACGTTTTCTTTAAATTTAAAAAATTTAATTTCTGAAAGGTCAGTACTTGTCAGCTTTTGCAAGACTTTTTCTGCCACTGGACCTTGAATTGCAAGCTGTGCGATACTATCTGAGATATTTGTGACTTCTACTTCTTCTATTGCATGGCTTTTTAACCAATCATAATCTTTTTCTATATTGGATGCGTTCACAACAAGCAGGTAATCCTCATCTGCTTTTTTGTAGACTAGAAGATCGTCTACCGTCCCGCCGTCCGGATAACACATTGCTGTGTATTGTGCACCACCGTCTTTGAGTTTGGAAACGTCATTTGTCATCATTTTCTGTAGGTAAGCAAGACTGTCTTTTCCTTTTACTTCAATTTCTCCCATGTGGGAAACATCGAATAAACCGGCTTTTGTTCGAACCGCTTCGTGTTCTTCTTTAATACTTGAAAATTGAACGGGCAAATCCCATCCACCAAAATCAATTGTTTTACCACCATGTTCTTTGTACACGTCGAATAATGGTGTTTTTTTAAGTTCAGTCATTACTTTTTCTCCTCCTTTTACTAACCAAAAAGAATGTAAACCTACTAGTTTGCCTCTTTGCTCTGATCCAAAAAAGGACAGAGAAACCCCTTTTTCAAAAAAGAGTTCTCTGTCCTTTGCACCTGAAAGTTTACCTTTTGTAGAAGGCTTTCCCCTTTGGTGGTTTATTCTGAATGAAATGGAATAAACGCTCTCCAGAGTTGCGTCCAACAAGAGTCTTTTTGCCTGAGAGATTCACAGTCAGTCTGCTTGCTCCTTCGGCGCTGCCGTATTTTTGATGGCAGTCTCTCCCCTTGTTCTCATTCGCAATATAATATTTTCTTCAAACATGGTCATACTAATAGAAGCTACAACATTCATGTTTATATAGTCAGGCAAACTGCCTTAAAAAGCTCACTATTATCCTACCATTAGACAAAGGAATCTGGCAATAAAAAAACACTTATTATTATTATTTTTATATAGCTAAATGTTCGTGTTTAAACAAGTAGATTATCAATATTTTCTAATGAAAACGCTATCCTTTTGCAACATACTATAAATTGGATAATTCAGAAAGGATGCACAACAATGAATGTAGAGATTGTTTTTGATAAAGAATGGCAGGACGAACTGTTAAAACGTATGGAAGATGATGGTCCTTGGGCTAATTACGAACTATTCAAGCTTGCGTTAGAAGTGGAAAGTCATCTTAGCATCCCAGAATTTGAAGGATTGCTTGCTCCTTCCCACTTGCCACAACTGACTCCACTTCCTCACCAATTGGAAGTTGCCAGAAATGTGGTGGAGGAGATGAACGGAAAAGCCATCCTTGCCGATGAAGTGGGGCTAGGTAAAACCATTGAAGCTGGACTTATTCTTAAAGAATATATGATTCGAGGACTAGTGAAGAAGGTATTGATTTTAGTTCCAGCATCCCTTGTATCACAATGGGCCATTGAATTGAATCAAAAATTCTACATCCCTGCCATCGGTCAAAAAAAGAGTTATGTTTGGGAGCAATGTGATGTTGTGGTTTCTTCTATTGATACCGCAAAAAGGAGTCCGCATCGCGAAATCATCAATAGCTTGGAATACGACATGGTGATCATTGATGAGGCTCATAAACTGAAAAATAATAAAACCAAAAACTATGAATTTGTGCAGAATTTAAAGAAGAAGTTTTGCCTCTTGTTAACAGCCACTCCTATTCAAAATAAAGTGGAAGAGATTTTCAACCTAGTGTCCCTTCTAAAACCTGGCCACCTAGGGAGCGAGAGTAATTTTACGGAAGTATTTCGTGCAAAAGACCGAAAGCTTGAGAACGACGATTATTTAAAAGAACTCGTCAATAAAGTGATGATCCGAAACAGGCGCGGGGATACGGGCATCGATTGGCCAAAAAGAAATGTGGAGTCTTGTATCATTGAATTTTCAAAAGAGGAACAGGATCTTTATGATGCCATTAATCAGTTAAAGACAGACCCTTATGTGCCGATTACCAGTCAATTCTCCATCATGACCTTGCAGCGGGAAGCTTGCAGCAGCAGAGAAGCTGTCTATTATACCGTTAAAAACATGATTGAACGGAAGCAACAAGAAAATCCACATTATCAACCCTCACAGGGGCTTTTGAACATTTTTGAAAAAATTGATTTGGTTGGACGGAACTCTAAAGCAGAGAAGGTTTTAGAGCTGATTCGAAATGTAAATGACAAGGTCATCATTTTCACCGAATATAGAGCGACACAAATGTATCTCCAATGGTTCTTAAAGCAAAATGGCATCACCTCCGTTCCTTTTCGCGGTGGCTTCAAGCGGGGTAAAAAGGATTGGATGAGAGAGCTGTTTAAAAATCATGTGCAAGTGCTGATTGCGACAGAAGCCGGGGGCGAGGGGATCAACCTGCAATTCTGTAACCATATTATTAACTATGACCTTCCCTGGAACCCGATGAGACTTGAACAGCGCATTGGCCGGATTCACAGGCTGGGACAAGAGCGCGATGTGAACATCTATAATTTTGCCACAAGCAACACCGTTGAGGAACATATCTTAAAGTTGTTATATGAAAAAATTAATCTGTTTGAACGCGTAATTGGAGAGCTTGATGATATCTTAACGAAGATGGAAATCAAGAATTTAGAAGAACACATACAAGATATCATGCTTCATTCAAAATCAGAGGGTGAAATGAAGATAAAGATGGAGAACCTCTCCTCTATTATTGAATTTGCCGATCAGATGAAAAAGGAGGACGGCCCACATGCAGCAGCGGGAAATTCATAGGTTTTTGGAGCGATATTTTACGGCAAACAGCTGTGAAATAGTCGAGAACACGAACAGCCATCTTGCCGTACAATTGACCATTGATATGGACAAAGAACTGATGAACCGGCCTTTTTATTGGCACTATCTAGAGAAAACAGGCGGCGTGCCGAATCCAATGAAAATGACATTGATTACCGACAGCAACAAGGCACCGGAAGACTTAAAAGGGGATCATGTCCATTTTGGTTCTCCTCGGATGCATCAAATTTTTGAATCCACGAAAAGTCTTGCAGGGTATATTCGGCTGTATGAAAATATTCCTTCTCATACCGGTGCAGGCCATCTTCCGCTGCATCCGTGGCTAAATGTAAATATGAAAGTAAGTTATCAATGTGACCGCAAGAAAGACGTCATTATGTCACTTGGTATCCATCTGATTACTGGTACGATTGTAGAGAAGTTTCAAGAAGAAGTGGAAAAGATCAATCTGACCCCTAAAATTCCTGATTTTTGCTTTACCATGACTCCGATTATAAAGCCAGCAAGTGGCCTTACTAGGCTTGAGCATTACGTAAATGGGTTTATAGCAAGTGAAGATCATCAATGGGCAGAAGACGCACGGAAAAGATGGGATCAAGATCTTCAGCTTTTAAAGCATTTTTACGAGGATGACGAAGAAAAACCTGAAGCCTATGAAACGGAGAAGAAGGCTCTTCAAGAGCAATATGAGCCGAAAATTCATGTGACAACCATTAACGGCGGGCTTTTCTATTTGGGTCCCAATTTTATCAATACCATACACAGTGGTAGATGAATACTACCATTGTGTATGTTTTCAATTTAAATAGTAGTAGATCCAGTAGATATGTAGGAATGTGACAAGGCTATATCCACACACGGCGGTAAGGCAGACCACTTTAAGGAGGGCCGACTTGAGTTTCAAGTTATTTTTTATGAAAAAGAGTAATATTGCGGAAACTCCAAGTTTAAAGAGTAAAAATAAGGCCGGGCTTGTCTCATAGAGGGATTTCATTAATGGATTGCCTTCATTAATTAACTGAAAGTGCAGGCCAAAATAGGTGGCAACTCCGTCAAATATGTTTAATAACAGCAGCGCGATTAATAGCTTTTTGACCATCCCACACCTCCACGAAAATTACGTTCTTTTTCAAGAACAATTATACCTTTGATATTTTCTATAAAGCAAGTATTTTGTTCTTTTTTAAGAACGAATAACTATTATTATTTCTCCAGTCTATCCATTTTGAGTAGAATTATAAGTTGTTGTGGTGTTGGGGTAGATTTCTTGTGGTATAAAAATTTGTATGGAGACAGATTTCGGGGCTAAATGTTTTTTCTGGCATCGTTCCGCTCCTTAGATGCCAGAAATTGCGGGATTCTGCTCTTTCTTGCACTTATAGAGATTTCAATACTAAAACCATGCTCGGTGCATACTTTCTAAAAAATCTTTAGTAATAGGAAACCCTGAACTTTCACCAAGAACTGGATCAATTCCGCAATGGGGACATAAGGCCGTTTGATCTTGATCAATCCATTCCTTTATAAGAGAAGGACTGTAAATTTCCAGACAAAAAAAACACCCACATTTCCTATCCTTTTCTAAATCTCCTTTATGATGACTGCTGAATTTGTGCGCATTAGCAATATAACCTTCCATACTATCTCTCCTCTCTATTTTCAAAAAAAACAAGAGTCCACCTTTTCACGACAAGGTGGACTATCTACCATTTATTTTATCGGTATCCAAATCTCTGAGTAAAGATCCGGGTTTGACGGATCCTCATCTGTGTACAATTCAAAATCCGGTGCTCCAGAATGTTCGTAGCTGTTGGATGGAAACCACTCCGAGAAGATTCGCTTCCAAGTATCTTGCATGGCATACGGCATAGGACCGTGTACTTCAAAGACTACCCATTTTGAAGCAGGAATCTCCATTTTCTCCAACTCTTCTGGGATCTCCCCTTCTACAGAAGTAGCCACCCAATAGTCCATCACTTGATCCGACTTCATTTCTTCTGTAGTTCCTTCACATACACCAAGGACGCCTTTAATGGCACCATTATTTAATGTAAACAGCTTATCTGTGAAACCTTCTGCATTCACATCCTGCCAAAACTTCGGGATCTCCCTGGACTGCTCATCATTAGCACATGAAAATCTTCGTTTTTTCCCAGCTACTGTGAATGCCTCTTTGTTCACTACACTATACTTCATCGGTTCTGCCCCTTCCAATGTCACCTGGATCACCAGGCGGTTATAAGTTTGCAGCTTCCCTTCATGCTTCCGCACTTCTGTTGGAGAAGTACCATGTTGCCTTCGGAATGCCTTCGTGAAAGCCTCGGGAGTGTCGTAACCATATTTGTAGGCGATATCGATGATTCTGTTGTCTGTTGTAAGCAATTCCTGTGCAGCAAGTGTCAACCTTCTTCTTCTCAAATATTCTGCAACCGATGTATCCGTCAACAAACCGAATGTACGTTGAAAATGAAAGGAAGAAACATTTGCATGTCTAGCTATATCCCCAATCGTAATGTCTTCTGTCAGGTTCTTTTCCATATATTCGATTGCCTGCTGAATCGACTCTACCAACGCCATATTACCTCACCCCTTATGTCTATCCTATCAGCGTGAACAATTGGTTTCCTGTTCATTTGTGCTATGTTTTGGCAGGTTTCTTAATCGATCTGCTTCTCTTATATTGTCATGTAAATAGGCTTCCGTCTGGGGATGATTAATTATCTCTTCGGTCGTCAACCAACGCACAGCCTCCACCTCATCCGGACTCTTAGGATAAGGCTCGCCACTCTTCCATTCACACAAGAATACGATGTCCACAACTTCCCGGCCATCCGTCAAAACGAAAGAGGTATTGCGGACATACGTCATATTTTCATGAACCTTGATTCCCACTTCCTCCATTAACTCACGTCTCAAAGTCCGTTCTAAAATATTAGAAGAAGCACCTTCTGGATCAACCGTCCCTCCAACAAAGGAAAGCATCCCTCCTGCATGCTCCTCCTTGTGACTCCTTTCAATCATCAGCCATTTGTCCCCTCTGTACACCGCACCTTCCACATTAATAAAAAACATCCTAATCCCCCTTATTTTCTGGCTTTAATAATTAGTGTCGATGGAAACCTACGCGTTTTATAAAGAGAATAGTAGCGGTCAGATACCGGGGCGTCTTCACCTTTAAAGCGTTCTCCCACATCACTTTCCACTACTTTTTCAATGGTAAAGCCTGCTTGAATCAGTTCATTTATGTAGGTTGCCAGTTTTCTAGTATGGATTGTCATCGGTGCATCTTCCCCTTTGAACTTTTCAAAGGTGTGCAGTCCTTCTTGCTGATAGGAGCCGTCTAAAGTCAGGACACCATTTTCGCTACTAATATGAGCGTATAAAGGGTGATCCCAGCTGAAAAGGAAGCTTCCTCCTTTTTTCAGATAAGAATGGATTAATTGTAAGGTTGCCTTCAAATCCGTCGTCCACCCCAATGCATAGATGGAATAAACACAATCAAAATAATCTTTAGGAAGGTTAATTTCTTGCTCCATCGGCGCACAAAATAAGCGGGGTTTCAGTCCTTGAAGTGTCTTTTCTGCAGCTGATTTTTGCTCGGAGGAAAGGTCCACTCCCCATAGTTCACTTACACCTTTTTCCTCTGCCATGTATTTTAAAGAATGACCACTTCCAAACCCGATATCCAAGACCTTTTTGTTTTGCAAATCATCCAAAAGCTGCAATTCATCTTCAGTTTGACTGAAAGGCCCGTAACATGGAAGGGCATCCACCCCGTTGAAATAATGGGCGACCTTGTCCCAGCTTTTGCGATTACTTTCCAATAGTTGATTCATCCCTACTACCCCTTTATATCTTTAATAAATGCGATTAATCTGCTTGATTCCTTAAAACCCATTCCAATGTGGAAATCATAGCTTACATGATTGTCCAGATGGATGTCTGAACCGATTTGCTTGCAGCCTTTCTTTTTAAGCCACTTTTCTCCTACCTCCACTAGCTTTGCGGAGTACCCTTTCCTTCTGTAATGAGGCTTCACATATACCCCTTCTATGTACCCGGTTGGTGATGATTCCGTTCCTTCCACATAATCCACTCTGATAGAAAGATGGATAAAGGCGACAAACTCGGAACCTAAGCAGTAAAATAAAATCTTGTCCCGGTTGGAAGCCATAATCTCACGAAAGGAGTCATGGAGTTCCTCCTCGGTGCTTTCCGGCCAGAGGTCTAACGCCATTTCGGTGTAATGCTCTTTATGAACGGTCAAAGCTCCCACTACCTTATGATCCTTGGTATCATCTGCTGTTTTTAATTCTAATCTTGCCAGCTGCTCTCCCCATGAAGCCATCTCCGTTTCTACAAAACCAGCATTTTCATACATCTTTTTCGCTAGGTGGTTTTTCGGTTCAAAGCCAAGCACGACATACGGAATCCCTGTGGAGTTTGTGTTTCTTATGTCCTTCAGCACTTCATTAAGTGCAGCCTTTCCAAATCCTTTCCCTTGCGATCTTTCATCTATCATTAAACGGTAGATCCAGTAGTGCCCGTCATCCGCGTCAATCCCATACATCGTAAAACCAACCATTTCCTCTTCCACATAAACTCCCATTACCTTAAATTCCGGTAAGAACTGCACTTGCGCAAGGGAATACAGGTTCGATGCGACGAAGTTTTGTTGGTCCTCTGATACTTTTAATTTAATTGCTTTTTGCCAGTTTCCAGCTGTTATTTGGCGTAGTGTAATTTTCATGGTTTTGTCCCTCTTCTATTCTAATATCTTCACGACTAATGCTGACGGGTCTCTCTTTTACTTGCATACCTCAAGGAATAAATAATAAAAAGAACAAAAGCGGCAATTCCAAGCAAAATATGCGGTAGGAGATTCCTCCAATGAAAAGGTGCTTCATGGAGGTATACAGCTTTTACCCACTCCCCACTACGAACTTCAACCGCTATGGATGTATCAGGTCCAACCCCCTCAATGGCATAATACTTTGTGCCTCTAGCAAAAAGGTTAGATGCATCTCCATAATATTTGCCAGAGTACTCATCAGCCCTGCTTTTTACCTCACCAATCTCATCACCAATTTCTCCAGTAGTGAGTCGTTCTTCAGTCACTTCATACACTCCACCTTTATAAACCACAAATGGATAAGCCCAATCCAAGGCAAACACCTGATTTGTAGCTAGAACTGTGATAAGAAGACAAAGTATCATTATCTTTTTCAACTACTCATCCCTCCTTATTAAACTAGCTTTTCTAATAGTTCTATTTCAGTGAGTTTAAAACCTTCCCTATTTAACTTCCAATTGAGTACTCCTTACCAGTTTTAGAAAATCTTTCTTTTTATTTTACCAAAAGAAAAAGCAGGTGAACTTCTTTTTCAAAAAGAAATTCTCCTGCTCTATGTTTAGATTGCCCATTCTCCATCTGTCATGATTGCTTCTTTAACTCCATCTTCCGTTTCCCCTTCTATGTTCAGCTCCCCTGAACCAATCATGAAGTCTACGTGGATCATGCTGGTGTTGATTCCCTTTGCTTCTAACTCTTCCTTGCTCATTTTTGCGCCACCCTCAATATTGATCGGGTAGGCAGAACCTAGAGCCAAATGACAAGAGGCATTTTCGTCAAACAGTGTATTAAAGAAAATAACTTCCTGTTTGGAAACTGGTGAGCTGTGTGGAACAAGCGCAACTTCCCCTAAATGTAGGGCTCCTTCATCGGTTTCCAAAAGTTTTTTCAACACTTCATATCCTTGCTCTGCAGTGAACTCTACCACCTTGCCTTCTTTAAATGTAAGGCTGAAGTTGTCTACCAAATTTCCGTTCAAGTTTAACGGCTTAGTGGATGCCACTACACCGTTTACTCCGGTTTTTACAGGTGCCGTAAACACCTCTTCGGTTGGTAGGTTCGGAACGAAATAAGTACCTTGATCATTGTTCATTCCACCGCCAAGCCAAACCTGTTCGTTTGGAAGCTCGATAGTTAGGTCCGTTCCTGGGGCTTTGTAATGAAGCTTTTTGTATTTTTTCGAGTTAAGTACATGTAACTTTTCTTGTAAGGTTTTGATGTGCTTATTCCAAGCTTCTACAGGGTCGTTTTCATTAACACGTGTTACTTGGAAAATGTTTTCCCAAAGGCTTGCAACCTGGTCTTCAGGAGATTTGCCTGGATATAGCTTAGCTGCCCACTCTTGTGATGGTACGGAAACTATCGCCCAGCTGACTTTAGCAGTTTGGATGTATTTCCGGTAGTTTTGCATGGCTTTTGCCTGAGCTTTATTAGAAATGGATACGCGCTCAGGGTCTACGTCTTTCAGAAGATCTGGGTTGGAAGCAACGATGGACATAAATGCCGCTCCATCTTCCGCCATTTCCTCCATGCCTTTTACTTTCCACTCGCGAACAGTCTGGAGAGAGTCTGTTGAGGCCGTTTCATATGTAATCTTTGTTAGTTGTTCGTCGTTCCATTCAGTATGTACGTATTTAGCACCTAGCTTGTATGCGATTTTTGCCACCTCTCTGACAAATGGTGCTGCTGATATTGGGGCATTGATGACTAGAGGCTGGTTTTCTTGCAGGTTGATCCCAACTTTTAGCGCAAGTTCTGCGTATTTGGTCAATTTTTCTTGTATCACTATGTATTACCTCCTTTTGGTTGATGAGAATATTGTATCATAGGTTGCAGGTGTGTAGGTTTAGGTAGAAATATTATGTTTTAGAACCAAGAACATAATTGCTAACGTGACCTAAAACCCCGTTTTAATCTCTTTCTTGGGAAATTTCTCGCTTTTCGCATAGCTTTGAAATAGTGGCCTTGGCCGGATCTTACCTTTCCGCTTCATCTATGACATTTCAATGAAATTTCATTGTCACCAAGGTCTTTATATTGGTGATGAGGACACCTCTCCTCCTTTTTTCTCGCCACTGAGGTCTTCATCACGGTGATGAGAACTTCTCTTCTCCTTTTTTTCTCGTCACTGAGGTCTTCATCACGGCGATGAGGACTTCTCTTCTCCTTTTTTCTCGCCATTGAGGTCTGCATCACGGTGATGAGAACTTCTCTTCTCCTTTTTTCTCGTCACTGAGGTCTTCATCACGGCGATGAGGTCTTCTCTTCTCCTTTTTCCTCGTCACTGAGGTCTTCATCACGGCGATGAGGACTTCTCTTCTCCTTTTCCCTCGTCCCTGAGGTCTTCTTCACGACTATGCGGACACCTCTCCTCCTTTTTTCTCGTCACTGAGGTCTTCATCACGGTGATGAGGACACCTCTTCTCCTTTTTCCTCGTCACTGAGGTCTTCATCACGGCGATGAGGACACCTCTCCTCCTTTTCCCTCGTCAATGCGGTCTTCATCACGGCGATGAGGCCTCCTCTTCTCCTTTTCCCTCGGCACTCAGGTCTTCATCACGGCGATGAGGACTTCTCTTCTCCTTTTCCCTCGTCACTGAGGTCTTCATCACGGCGATGAGGA
>NZ_JAAZWB010000079.1 GCF_012524115.1 Bacillus sp. RO1
TGTTGTATATATTTTATACGTACTAGAATGTTTCAAATTTTACTATATTATCCTTGTAACTGAGATTTTAATAGCGTCGGCGGGTGAGAACTTCTCTTCTCTTTTTTTCTCGCTAATGGAGTCTTCATACGTGCTATGAGATCCTCTCTTCTCCTTTTTTCTCTCCACTGTGGTCTTCATACGGGCGATGAGAACCTCTTTTCTCCTTTTTTCTCGCCACTGAGGTCTTCATACGGGCGATGAGAACCTCTCTTCTCCTTTTTTCTAGCCACTGGGGTCTTCATACGGGCGATGAGAACCTCTCTTCTCCTTTTTTCTCGCCACTGAGGTTTTCATAACCGCGATGAGAACCTCTCTTTTCCTTTTTTCATGTTACTGAGGTCTTCAATACTACCTTGAGGACCTCAACCCCATAAACGACAAAAAAGCAGGCCTAATTATTATGCTAATTAGACCTGCTTTTTTAAATGTTATCTATAAATTTGGGTTAGCGTGCAATTTTGGTAAGAGCGGGTAGGGTCAGGCACCTGCATTGGTTTGCTGTGATTCGTTTTGTTGTTTGTTTTAGGTGCCAGACCCTTGCATTACCTTTTGTTTTTCACTTATCTAAGTTGCTGCAACCAATTTGGTTTTAGTACGTTGAAAGCATTTCATTTTCTTCGCATGCTTTGACCATGAATTCGTATTGGAGTAGGCGTGCTTCGAATAGTTTCAGTGGGTCGTAGTAGCGTTCTGGGCTTGCTTTCATTTGTTCTAGTTTTTTGTTGGCATTGTGGATGGCGCGTTCTGTGTCTTCCACTGTTTTGTTCAGTTCTGTGAAAGGTGCTTCGTAGAACATGTTGATGTCGGCTTTTAGGGCTTTTTCGAATAGATCAAATTCAAGGAAGAATTTATCTACTACGGATTGGGCAACATCTGTGAAACGTTCGTTTTCAATATATTTCTTATATTGAGTGAAGAGCAGTTGATTGCTTTGCTGCAAGGAACCGAACAGGCGGCCTGCACCCTTTAGCAGGAATTGAGTGGTGTTCGGACGGTTTAGAATGTTTTCCTTTTCCACTTCCACTCTGCTAAGAATTCTGTTGATGTCACGACGCCAGTCCTCCATGACCTTAAAGTCGCAGTTTAGGTGCATCTTCTCTTCCTTGTAGAGACCGTTGAATGTGCCACTCATTTCATGCAAATACTCCTGGCTGTCAATCAGTTCACGGTTGGATGTATCGAGCCACAATTGAAGCTCTTGACGCAAACGAGGCAATAGATCTGAATGCATATAAGTTCGGATTGTTTCATTCATGCGCTCATTCAATTCGTGATGTAAAGTTTTAAAATTGCTGTCTTCTTTGACATAGCTAGAGCATTCTCTTAGCAAACGAGGGATGGTTTTAGTTGCTTCTCGTTTCATCTCAATCGACACAGCACGGTAATTTTCGGAGATACTACGGATTTTCTCTGACTCCGCATCATGCAGGTGATTGATGAAACCACTTAGCCTGCTTAGAATATCCTCATTGAACTCAACCGTATTGGTCAGGTTATCTTCCATCGCAATGCGACTATCCAGCAATTCTGTTAAAGTCGAACGAATAAGCTGCAACAGTTTGGTCGCACGGCGTTCTTCCACTGCTTTTGCACGCAGTTTGAAATTGGCTTCCATAAAAGTTGCCAACCCTTGGTGCTGCTTGCTTGCAGAACGAAGGGAAGAGTAAGGAAATACTCTCGCATCCGGAAAGAACTCGTTGATGCGGTGTTTTGCTTCTTCTACAATCTGTGCTGCTTCTGCTTCGTGGAAGGCGGTATCCATTTTATTAATCACAAAGTGTACCGGCACTTCCGGCGCGTGTTCTTTAATTTTCACCAATACTTTCAGTTCATCTTCTGTAAAAGGTGTTTGCGCGTCTAAAATGTATAACAGCCCGTCTGATAACGGGATATATTTCATTGTTTCGTTGTTCTCGATCTCATCCACACTGAATTCCGGTGTGCTGATTAAGGAGTATTCCTCGTCTTCTAGGAACTGTGATGGCCACTTAAGGTCGATCAAGGACCCTTGTTGATGCTCGCTAATATCTCCCAGGGCGGATGTACCTTTTGTAGAAATCTCATTCATCTCGGCAATATCTCCGTCGGAAGAAACAAATACTGGAACCGTTTCATCTCCAAGAAGCTTCTCGCCAATTATGGAATTGATGAAGGAAGTTTTCCCATTCTGAACAGTCCCTGTAACAACTAAATGCTTTCTGTTTAAATTGCTAAGTTGAGAAAATAGCCACTTCTTTTGATGTGCCACCTCAAGATGGTTGTCTTTTGCCCAATTAATTAATGTCTTGAACAATTCAACCGTATAATTCAGTTGAATGCTATCGTGCTCGTAATGGAAGATTCTGTTTTCTGCATCCGCTAAAACATGCGCAGGTAATGCTGTTGGAAACACTTCATTCCAGGACATGACAGCTGCAGATGCAAACAAGGATTTCGACCTATTAGATACCTTCAGCCAGTTTCCAAGTAGATCTGGGACAATGCCTTGCAGTTCTTTTATTAAGTATTCTCCCTCGATAAGAGATAAATAGGTTCGTTGGTGCAGCTCCTCCACTTTCGTCCAAGAAACCTCCGAGTCTCTATCCAAGGCCATGAACAGACTGTTTGCAGTTTTCACCCACTCCAAATACATTGGATGATTTACGTAACTGTTCCATAAAGCCGCCGTAATATCTTCAAATTTCCGTTGATTAATCTCTAGTAATCTCAACAGAACCTCTTGAAAATAATCAGGAGTAAATTCTCTCGTATAGCCAACTTCTATATAATTCTTCAAGCAATCGTACCAAGCTTCCGATCCTGTTCTTAATGCCTCATTAACAGCCAACTCTACCGCATGCTGACTATCTTCTTGCTCTTCATAAAATGTACGAGCCGTTTGTGTGACATGCGGATAATCTGGATCAATCGCAATGGCTTTTTTAATATTCTTATAGGCATTTTCCAATTTTTCACGCTGAATATATAACGTAAATAGCTGAAGTGCCACTTCTATTTTAAGCGTCTTATTATCTGTATCAATTTTAGAGTAAATATCTTCTGCTTCTACTAGCATTCCAAGGTCGTAGTATGCGTCCGCAATATTTTTCTTCGCCCAGGGCTCTAATTCATTGTGAACATTCTCCCATTTATAGATGGCACTCTCGTAATCCTTGCTGTGAAAATATACTTCTCCTTGTGCATAGCGGATATAAGAGAGATCAGACACTTCATTGTTCTGCTCTGCCAGGAAGGCTTCTCCAAGCACTTGCACGGGATGCTTCGTTTCCACATCCAGCATAAAGGTTTCAAAATACGTCTTACTTATTAGTTTGTTTTCCTGTGTCATTTTACCCTCCACCAATCATTTCACATTATTTTCGTAATTAAAATGATCTAGTAACTTCGTCTCTTGTATCTATTATTGTTCTCCTGGTATATAGTTCGGTTACTATTTGGATTTTAGGACCATTCTATTCTATACCCTTTTTACTGTAGCTATAACTATTTTAGCTAATTATTGTCCCCATACTATCATATTTCCCGGGAATAAAAAAAGAGCCTAAATGGTTAGGCCCTTCCTACTTTTGACGGTCTTTTTTTATCTCGTTTTCAATATAAATCCACATGATGATATAAGTTGTAAACAGTAAGAGTAAAAACACTGGTACAGACAATACATCCCGGATAATCATTGATTCAACACCTCTTATTACTTGAGACTCTCCCAAGGAACTGGAAAAATGAATACAAATAGTATTCCCAATAGAATGGAAACTAATAAAGCTCTCACAGGATTTTTGTCATGCATTCTTAAGATGATAAATAAAGCCAAGTTTAGAAAGATGTTATACCAGTTGTTCCAGCCATTATCGTATACATACATCCCTTTTAAAGAAAACAACCACTCTAATGCTGTATAGAAGGCTACCCAAGCAGCTAAATAGATAAATTGATTGCGTTTTTGCTTAGGGAAACGCTGCAAGAAGATAAAAAGGCCAGCCGGTACGATGATAAATGTAAAAGCTAGATTGATGAACGTATGATTCAACCAATCCAATGTCACACCCCTGAATGCCCATAATGTATGGTTAAAATAGACCATATTATGTGTCATATTCACAACGATAAAAAACAAGACCGTAGGATAATGTTTCCTCCAGTTGGCCCAATCTATGAACCGGTACGCAAATAATATCCAAACTACGATAACCAATAATAAATACATAGAGTCCTACTCCCGTCTTTATTTCTTTTTTTATAGTTATGGTCATTTCATTCGGAATCTATTCTTTTTAATGGAAAAAACATAGATAAAAAGGCCGCTAATTTCATAGCGGCCTTCCGGGTCAATCACTTATTCATATGTGAGAGAAAATCTCCCAATATCTTATCCACATCTTCCACATCCAACTCTTCCTCTTCTTCCGTTGATGCCTGCTCTTGGAGAGCCGCATCCCAGTCAAAAGTGTCTAAGTCGTCATCGTTTAACACTTGAGGATTGAACTTTTCAGCGGTCTCTTGATCAGATTTGTAAGGCTTTTCCTCTTGAAGGTACAAGGCTTGGTCAATGTCCGTGGAATTGCTGTTCATCGCAGCTAGAATACTTGTTGCCCGAACAGGATCTGCAAGCAATTGATAGACGATATTGCCTAGCAATGCTTCTGAATGCTGATGCTTCAACCAATCTCTCTGTGTTTTAGATAAAGATTTTGGAAGAGGAATAGAGATCGTCTCTTTTTCCCGTGCATGTGAGCTTGTCACACCTTGGAGAACAAATTCCGCTATTTTACTAGAGAAATTCCTTCTTTCCGTCTCTTTAAGACGCTGCAAATGCTTTATTAGATGGTCCGGCGTATCAGAGGGGATACGGAAAGAAATTGCTTGTCCCCTCTGAATTCCCTGACTCGAACTGGTATTCTTCATCCAATCACCTTATTTACGCTTTCACAGGTTTTTGTTGGTCTTTTGACTCTTTCTCTTTACCTGTTTTCTTTACATAGTCAGCAATCAATTTGTAGTAGGCGTTTGCCATCATCCAGATGCTTTCCTTTTCATCTTCAAAGAAATCGATGTTATAGCCATCTAAATTGTTGTTTAGTGTTTTCAAGTATTCTTTCAACACTGTGGAACCACCGCCGACAAAGTAGCAGATCTCTGTCTGGGAGTTTTTCTGCCAAATATTTCTCAACAGTCGGTATTGTTTTTTAGCTAAGTCTAAAAGAATGCGGTCCGTGATGTCATGCACACTCGTTCTGCTTCCGCGTACCATGATGTGGTTGCGGTCATTCTTTTTCGTAATGATTTCCACTACATCTCTTCTGCTATCAAGCTCAATGCCGTGTTTAGAACGGATCTCTTCTCTAATTTGCTCAAGCGCTTCAGACACCCCAAGATTAAAGCCTTGTGCTTTATCATCATCTACATTACGGTTCTTGATAACTGCGATATCTGTGGAAAGACCGCCAATATCTTGGATAAGGATGCGCTTGTCGATCAAATCTTTATTAATGATATTTCCGTTATTATCCAACACAAGGTTAATGTAAGCAGCGAATCCCTCTGGATAAACCTTGATTTCATCAAATTTAATATTCACTTTGATGCCTTGGTATTTAGGTGTAATTAAGAATTCCACCTGATGAACAGAACCTAGCAATTTGGAACGATAGCCTGCATCCTTGCCTTCTTTCACTTCTCTTAATGGAAGACCTGTTCCTAACGTGTAATTTGCATCTACTACATTTTTATTGCGTGGGAATGTTTTTTCATTTTGCGCACTTACAGCATCCAAAGCTAATGTAGCAAATAACATGACTAATGTTTGGTCTTCTTCGGACTTGCTGCTGCCTGGATCTAATTCTGTTGCATTATTGCTTTTTGTTGCCAGATTTCCAATTCGATAGATTGCGTTATTGTCCATCAGGGCAGGGGAGTGAACACGTACATGGATACCATCTAGTGGATTTTTGCTGTCTAACTCTTCAATCCCAATTACTGGGCGATCTTCAATATCTCTAGCGATAACATTTGGAATGTTTAATTCTGAATCCAACTTTCCAAAAATAGCTTTAATAGAATCATTACCTACGTCGACTGCTGCAATTCTCGAATAAGTCATTGTTCATCTTCCTTTCTTTTCCTCATTACAATATTTGTTTCCTATAGAAGAAAATAAATCTAGTAGTTATAAGTTAAGCGTACAGAAAGTTTCTCTACTATTCAATCATTCTCAAGAAAAGTAATGAAAGTGTAAAAAATGTTTACGTTAATGTATACAAAAGCATACTTGTATACACTTATCGTTTACTTGTATTCTTTTATTGTACACATCCCTTTATATCAACATGTTTACGTATTTGTATACAAGTCCACTTATTTGTCTACGTTTGTATACATTATGTATACTTGTATACGATATTTGTAAACTTCCACGATGTCCCATTTTTATTTCTATTTTTTACTGTAATCAACCTTTAAATTATCCGTTTTACTTCTGGATACACATGGTAAAAAACAAGTTTGAGATTCTTTCTGTTTAGTTGATAAGAAGGAATCATAGTGTTCCGCCTCCCCTTCCAGGATGGGAAGTTCACACGTTCCACAACGGCCAACCTTACAAGAATGAGGAACAGGGTAACCTGCTTCCAATAAAACTTCCAAAGTGGACTTTTCGTCAGGAACAGACAAGAAGCGGCCATTTGTGAGCTCTAGTATGAAAGGACGAGCCTTATGTATGTTAGGTGGTGAAAAATATTCGTAATGAATGCTTGCAGAAGGGTAGCCAATGGATGTAGCAACACTTGAAAAAGAGGAAGTAAACCCTTCTGGACCACATAAATACACATGGGTGCCAATATACTGATCTACTAGAATGTTAGTATCTATTCGATTTTCGTGTTTAGTGAAGTAAAAATGTGTTTGCTGTGGGTATTCTTTTAGTAAATAGGAATAGAATGCACAATCTTCTTTTGTTTTTGTAGAATAATGAAGTTCAAAGGAAGCACCCTGTTCTTTTAATTCAATCATCATAGATAAAAAGGGGGTAATACCAATGCCAGCAGCAATCAAAACATGGTGGCGGGCTCTAAAACTAAGAGGAAAATAGTTTCTTGGGAAACTAATTTGTAAGATATCTCCTATTCGGGCTTTATTATGTAAGTAAGTTGACCCTCCAGATGATTTTTCATGGTGTTTGACCGCAATTTGATAGTTATCCGTGCTATCCGGACTACCAATTAACGAATATCTTCGTTCCATCTCCCCTCCCCTTCCCTTCAAAAATAAAATGATGTGGGAACCTGGGCTAAATGCCGGTAATACCTTATTGTCTGGATCCTCTAAAGTAAACCGCTTAATGGTAGCAGTTTCATTTGTAATTTCTGTTATCTTTACCTCTAACCTATGATTTAGGATCACCGCAAATCTACCCCTCACTTTTAATTTTGTGCCACATAGCCTAAATAAGCTTCTTTAACAGGCGAATAATGATCGGATAAATCCAACTGTAAGTTGCAAGCAGTACAGTTCACATGTTCACCTATATTCAATGTATAGTTAACTGTTGAAATGAAGTGGCACCTACAACAAAAAACCCTCTTTTTTTCCTTTCCTACGATAATGTATTGAGCCTCTTCAGAGGAATATCCGAGCTTTTCAGCTGTACATATGACTTTTCTTAGCTTTTTACCTTCTGCTGCAACATAAAGAAAAGTCCCTATCTTTTGCATCTCAAGCTTTTTGTCCACCTCAGAAGAACACTCCAAACTCAGGTGTATTTCTTCAAAAGACATCTGGTCGTTTGATAGGATTTGCTTAATGGGATTCAAGCTATTTAAACCTTTTTCATCTCCACAAAGAACATAGTGCCTTTTTCCTGGTTGGAAGATTGGTTCGTTCTTTATATCGTTCACAGAACGCCCTCTCCTTTCTTTTCGATATATGCCAAAACCTTATCCTTATATAATGAAATCCCTTTATACTCTACAATATGAGACGGTAGCTCTACTAAAATTTGATAGAATTGTCTTCGCCACTCAGGAATTTCTATCAGTTTCTCTAGAGGTAACAGATGTGTATGTATGGTAAACAGGATGGCATTAGAACGAGGTAAACGAAAAAGCTTTTGCACCTCTACCCGTAAATGCACGAACTCGCCTGCATTATCAACCGTTACATTTTTTCTATCCTTTCCCCATACATCAAAGGTTTCTAAGGAAGTGTCCATTCTGTTCCCGGCCATAAGGGACCAATTTTTCCTCCCCCATGGATTCCCAGCTTCCAGCCTTAGCAGAAATTGAAGAATTCTCTCGTCCCACCCTTCTTCCTTAAACCCCGGAATTGGAAAATGAATGTTTTTAAAGCTCATGCCATGGTTAAAGGCCAACGACCAATTAGCAGGAAAACAGAGCTGGCCGGCATCCAGGTACAGATCTCCATCTCGCTGCATCATAAGGATAAGATCTTCTTGCACATGTCTCCCAATGAAATCCAAAGGTTCATTAGGTAAAGTGGAGTTATCTCCAAGATTGAATTCATATTTTTCTTGAGTAAGGTGGTTGATAAAGATGTGATTTTGTCGCTCTTTTTTAAGGGAAAAACTTTCTGGAAAATAGCTAACCAGGTCTGTCATGACAAGCTCCAATACTTCCCACTGCGCCTTATTTGTATGAGAAAATGATTCATAACAACGAGAATGGTGTTCCGATAATAAGGACCTTTTTAGTTGTATGTCCTTTAGATAGCTCCCTGTAATCTCTATACTACTGGGAGGAGTGAGGAGGGTCGAATTATTGGAGTAACGATAAGAGTCACCTTTGAACGGATAGGGAAACCTCTTTAATTCTTCGGTCAGTTTCATATCTCTCGCCTCTTTTTCAGAATATTTTATACTTTTATTCTAAGGAAAAAGACCTGGTTCTTCAAGATGAAGTGCCTGGCCAGTCATTTCAACTGTGGCCAGGCACTTTTTAGAGGGAATTTATAAAATTGGATACTTCTTTATTAAACAATTCCGTTTCTTCAAGGAAGGGGCAGTGGCAGCTTTCCTCAAACAGAATCAGTTCACTATTAGCTATTGATTTCTTCAAGTGCTCTCCCGCTGCAACTGGTATCAGCTTCTCCGCTTTTCCAAAGCACAGCAATGTTGGTTTGGTTAAGGCGGGGAAAGTAGAGCGATAATCCACCACCGATTGGTCAAATAATATGGCACTTGCTACTCCTGACGTAGGTTTCATTGTCTCCACAAGCATCCAGGCCATCTCTTCAGGCTCTACAGCCTCTTTAAACATGAGCGGAATAAAGCCCTTTAGAAAGCCTTCTCTGTTATCTTGGACCTCTCTCATGAAGTGGGTCAAGGTTGGCAGATCAAAGGCACCGATGGGAAAATCAGGCCACTTGAAGTCAGAAGCAAGTTCATCTACTATGACCGTTCCTCTTACGTTCGCCTCCCCGAATTGCTGTAGGTATTCCCAGATTACAAACGCTCCCATCGACCAGCCAACCAGCACAACATCCTTCAGATCCAGTTTAGTGATGAATGCATGCAGATCTTTTGCATAAGTGGAAATGGTGTGACCTTCATTGACTTGTGCAGAGTCACCATGCCCCCTCAAATCGATGGTGATGGCACGGTGTTTTTGGCTGAAATGAGGTAGCTGTTTATGGAAGAACTTCCTGCTCATCCACACTCCATGAATAAAAATAACTGGTGTCCCCTCTCCTTGGTCGTCAAAATAGAGCTCTACACCAGATTCTATTTGGATTTTAGGCAAAAAAATCCCCCCTATAAAATGTTATACAAAAGTATATTTTCATAGAGGGGGAATTATCTCCATTTGAAGTTTGTTTTCACTCTTCCCAAAATAATTGATCTAACGTTTTAGATAATGCTTTGCATATGGAGAGACAGAGGCTGAGGCTTGGATTGTATTTGCCGAGTTCAATTAGGCCGATTGTTTGCCTGGACACCCCTACAATCTTGGCCAGTTCGTCCTGAGACAAGTCTTTTTCCACTCTCGCCATTTTCATTTTTAAGTTTTTCATGTGATCACCGCTCTATTTCGTCTTCATTTAATTCTTTTTCTGCCGCCTTTTTGCTACGATTCATCGCAGCAAGGAACGTACTTCCTGATAACAATACTAAAAACGGTATATATATCATTAAAGAAACAAAGAACACCATGAAAAAGTAGGAGTATGCCTGTGCAGTCGTGTCCGCATAATTAAGAGCGCTGTTTAAGCCGAAGAAAATTGCAATGATGACACCAGAAGCTCCACCCCAAAAAAGAGTCTTCCACTTCATGGGCACCTTACTTTTCCGATCGTGCATTTCTACTTCATCTGACAATACACCCATGCTTGCACCCCTTGCCGTGTAATAGACACCTTGCAGGAAAAGTATTGCTAACTCTGTGTAAATGGAGCTGACAGCAAAGCCGTATTGGTAAAACTTAAATCCTATGGAGATAAGGCAAATCGCCATCACTAGAAAATAGATTTCCCGGTAAATCTTGTTTTGAGCAGTCACAATCCGCTCATCTTCCACCTTTGTTGCTCCGCCGAAAATATTCATTCCTACCACCCCTTTGTGAAATATGGAATACATTTACTATTATACATTTTAAATTACTTTATGCAATATATATATGTCATTTAGACAAATATAATTTATTAATAGGTAAAAATATGAAATTTATTTAAATGTATTTAGAGGAGCTTTTTAACACTAAAAACTTTTCGGGCGATTTTCAGGGGTTTTCGGGCGATAATTTAATTTTACGGGCGAAAATAGTAATTTACGGGCGATTATGCACTGCAATCGGGCGATAATTTCAATTTACGGGCGATTTTTACGATTATCGGGCGAATCTAAATATCCGACAAATTCCGCAAAAAAAAGCCGAGATCAGCATCTCGACTTCTTACTTTTAGCATCTTACATCTTCACAATAATCTTTCCTCTTACATGCCTTCCCTGCAGCTCCTTCAGCCCTTCTACCAACTCTTCTCTCGGAAGGACCTTCATCACAAGAGACTCAAGTCGTCCTTCTTTCACCATTCCCATCAACTCTTCTGCCATAAAAGCCAGATTGCTGACTGCACGATCTTCTCCACTAGCGTGTGCAGCCCCTAGAGCTACCTCATGGATGGATGGAGATAGTGAGAATGGTTTGACACCGGAAAGGTCTGGTGCGCCTGCAATGTACGCCAGATGGCCTGAAAATGCGAGACGTTCTAAATCTGCTGTTGCCACATCTCTGCCAACTGTATTTAATATCAAATCTGCTCCTCGTCCGTTTGTTTCTTTCATAATACGTTCCGTCACATTTTCTTCTTGATAATCAATAGCAACATCCGCTCCAAGATTCTTTACCCAATCGTGATTGGATTTAGACGCAGTAGTGAAAACTTTAAGGCCCTGCATTTTCGCTAATTGGATTGCAAAACCACCAACCCCACCTGCACCTGCATGAATAAGAATGTTCTTCTTATGGGTAGCATTCAATTTTTGAACGACAGCTTCATATGCTGTCATTCCAGCACATAAAATGGCTGCTGCATCTTCCAAAGAAACTTCATCAGGAATACGACCTGCTGCGCGTGCATCTACAACAGCATATTCGGCAAACGCACCATTTTTAGCAAGGTTTGTGTGGATTGCAACGCGGTCGCCAGTGTTAAAACCGGTAACGCCTTCTCCAACTGAAACTACCTCACCAGCAAGGTCCACACCAACAATATGTGGATAGCTCCATGCTTGGTTGCCGTTCGTAGCTACTTTGTAGTCAACAGGATTCAAGGCCACTGCTTTAACTCTAACTAACAGTTCCCCGTTTCCTTCTTTAGGGTCTGCAATCTCTCCCCATACCAAATGATCAAGACTGCCTGCTTCTTTTAATAACCATGCTTGCATTTGTTCTCCTCCTAGATTGGATATATATTCTATAAACACCGCTGGTGATTTCCGCAAAAGGCTTCGCGTTCCTAGGGGCGCTGCTGGAGCCTCCTCGGCAAGCCTGCGGGGTCTCCACCTAGCGCTATCTCCC
>NZ_JAAZWB010000008.1 GCF_012524115.1 Bacillus sp. RO1
GAGGAGGAGGGAGGTCCTCATGGAAGTGATGAAGACCTCGGTGACGAGAAACGAGGAGGAAGGAGGTCCTCAAGGTAGCGATGAAGACCTTGGTGCCAAGGAAAAAGGAGGAGAGAAGTCCTCATCATCGATACGAAGACCTCGGTGACGAGAAACGAGGAGGAAGGAGGTCCTCATGGAAGCGATGAAGACCTCGGTGACAAGGAAAAAGGAGGAGAGAAGTCCACGACGTCGATATGACGACCTGAGTGACAAAGAAATAACAAGAGAGAAGAGGATTCCCCATATAAAAAACATGATGACAAGGAAATAAAACAAGAGAATCCTTCATTAATCAGAGGATGAAGTGCAAAGACAAGGTCTGGCCAATATTTCAAAGTATCTGGGAAACCATGATTTAATTTTGGCAGATACATAAGGGTGAGTGCTTTCTTGTTAAGTCAACTGGAAAAAATTAATCTCTTTTATTAAGAAGAGATTACAAAAATGTCATTCAAATTAAATGCCAAGATGATATAATATTATTATAATAGAATTGAATTTTCTGATATTTAATAATGCAACACGATACGAACAACTAGAGAAGGTGAGGAAAGATGAAAAGACGTTTATTTGCAATTGTACTATTAATTACATTTACAATCATACCGATATATTGGAAAGCTTATGCTAGTTTGGACGCGATACCACTTAAACAGTTCAAGTCTTCTGAACTAGATTCCCACCTAAAAGATATTGCCAATCGAGATACATTAAATCAACTTATCTATCTTCCTCCTGGGAATTTTTCAAAGGAAGATGCAGCAAATATGATTCGTCACGTTTCCAACATACCACCACACATATTACACGTATTGGTTCAGCAGAATGTTCATTTGTATTTATTTAATGGAAAACTTACTGATGTGGAAGGGTTTGAACATTTACATGGTGTAAAGCCTAGAGGATATAGCAATCAGGGATCTAACTGGGAAGATGTTCCCGGAATTGGTGGTTCTAAGCTAGTATTGGCCAAGATTGGACACAGTAATAAAGGATTGGGGCATGGTTCAATCAATTTGGAACTTCATGAACTGGCGCATTCTATTGATCGTTATGTTTTTGGTAATATCCGATATAACCAAACTTTCTTAAAAGCATGGAAAAGTGAGGTCTCTTCCTTATTTCCAAACAGAAATTATTTTCACACCTTTCCCGAAGAATATTTCGCAGAGACGTTTGCCATGTACTACTTAAATGATGTGTCTAGATTCGAATTAGCAAAACATGCACCACACACATTTCTATTCTATCAAAACATGGAGAAGCTACCAGTCACTAAAAACTTAATATCCAACACTCACTAGAAGAGCATTCACATGAATGTTTTTCTTTTTTGCCTTACTATCAAATTCGTATGACTTTTGTGATAGAATGTACTAAGAATAAAGACGATTTTAGAGGTGAAGATGCAATGGAACAATATCTGGATTTATGCAAACATATATTACATAATGGTACCGAAAAAGAAGACCGTACAGGAACCGGGACAATTAGTACATTTGGTTATCAAATGAGATTTGACCTTCAAGAAGGGTTTCCATTAGTAACTACGAAAAAACTACACGTGAAATCAATTATTCATGAACTACTCTGGTTTTTAAATGGAGACACTAATGTAAAATATTTACAGGAAAATGGTGTTAGAATCTGGAATGAATGGGCAGATGAAAACGGAGATTTAGGCCCTGTTTATGGGTACCAGTGGAGGTCATGGCCAACGCCAGATGGAGAAAGCATTGACCAAATTGCTAACCTGATAGAACAGATAAAACAAAATCCAGATTCAAGAAGACTGATTGTCTCTGCATGGAATGTGGCGAATGTAGACTCTATGGCTCTACCGCCTTGTCATACGATGTTCCAATTTTATGTGGCTAACGGAAAATTGTCTTGTCAATTATATCAGAGGTCGGCAGATGTTTTCCTAGGTGTACCATTTAACATTGCATCGTATGCTTTGCTTACCATGATGGTCGCGCAAGTCTGTGACTTAGAGCCTGGTGAATTCATTCATACACTAGGTGATGCACATATTTATTCCAACCATTTGGAACAAGTCAAGTTACAAATAGAACGTGAACCTAAAAAATTGCCAAAAATGAAACTAAATAAAGAAGTTACATCGATCTTTGATTTCAAATACGAAGATTTTGCACTTTTAGATTATGATGCACACCCACATATTAAAGGGGTTGTCAGTGTATGATTTCCATTATTGTAGCTACTGACAAAAATAACCTAATAGGCAAAGACAACGACCTGCCATGGAGAATTCCTGCAGACTTGGCATATTTTAAGCAGGTAACGCAAGGTAATACGATTGTGATGGGTAGAAAGACGTATGAGTCCATCGGAAAGCCGCTTCCTAATAGAAGAAATATTGTACTGTCGAGGCAAGATTACCATGCAGATGGTTGTGAAACGTTCCATTCTATAGAAGAAGTTGTAAATATGGATGAAGAGGGAAAAGAACTCTTCATTATCGGAGGGGCTCATATTTTTAAGGAAGCACTCCCTTTCGCAGACTATTTATATTTAACTTTTATAGATGAAGAATTTGAAGGGGATACCTATTTTCCTGAAGTAAATGAAAAAGATTGGGATTTAATATCTAGTGAAAAAGGCATAAAGGATGAAAAAAATCCTTATGATTACTATTTTAAGAAGTATAAAAGAATAGGTTTATTAGAAAAATAGAAGTGGTTTTAGGGAGAGTAGAAAATGTTACGTACGATATGGTGGTTTGCTTATTTTTTCGGCTATTTAATTTACAGTTTGCCAACAATTAAAAGAGTGCAAAAAATCGACACTCCGATGACAGTGGAAGAAAAAGATACAATCATTCATCAAAAGCCGAAACACTGGGCAAAGACATTGGTGAAACTTACAGGTTCCAACATAGAGGTGGTAGGTCAGGAGAAAATTCCTAACGGCCCCGTACTTTTTGTAAGTAATCATCAAGGGAATTTCGATGTCCCGATACTAATTGGTTTTTTAGAAAAGCCTCTTGGTTTCATTTCTAAGGTAGAAGTAAAAAAGATTCCTTTTATTCCAAGGTGGATGGAAGCAATGAACTGTGTGTTCATTGATCGTGCGGATAGAAGAAAAGCGGTCCAGTCTATCAGAGATGGGATAGAAACCCTGAAAAAAGGCCATTCCTTGGTTATTTTCCCTGAGGGGACTAGAAGCAAAGGGGACGTAATGGGAGAATTCAAAAAAGGTGGCCTACGTCTGGCAACAGACAGCAAAGTACCGGTTGTTCCCATTACTATTTCAGGATCATATAAAATAATGGAAGAAAGCAAATTTGGTTTCCAAGCAGCAAAAGTCAAAGTAACCGTCCACGACCCAATTTTCCTACCACAAGACGAAAAAGTCGACGGTAACCAACTAGGCATCCAAATTCAAGAAAAGATCAAACAGGAATTATGATAATGAGTTATTCGATTTTGTTCAGAAAGTTTCTAGCTGTTGATTGGAGCAAAAGGCGTAGACTCCTCGAAAATGCTTACGCATTTTCTTCGTGCGATGTTTCGCTGCCGAAGCCTTCCTTGTCCTGAGGGAGATAGCGTTAGATGGAGACCCCGCAGGCTTGCCGAGGAGGCTCACGTCAGCCCCTAGGAAAGCGAAGCCATTTGTGGAAATCAACAGCGGTGTTTATAAAGTTTTCCAGCCACTACAATAGTAGTGGCTTTTCCTGTAAAATAAATACATAAAAAAAGGAAGTGTGCAGACAATGTGTGGAAGGTTTTCATTAACAACAGAACTTCATAAGTTGGAAGAACGCTTTTTCCTTGAAAATACAAACACCCTTGAATATAGTATCAGCTATAACATTGCTCCTGGCCAACCCATTTTAGCTATTGTAAAAGGAGAAAACAAAAATAGAGCAGGTTATTTGCATTGGGGCTTGGTGCCAAGCTTTGCCAAAGATAAAAAAATTGGCTACAAAATGATTAACGCACGAGCAGAGACATTACATGAAAAAGTAAGTTTTCGAAAGCTTTTGGAAAGAAAAAGATGTATCATTCCAGCGGACGGTTTCTATGAATGGAAAAAGCAAAACGGAGATAAGAAGCCCATAAGGTTTACAAAAACTAATGAACAGCCTTTCGCTTTTGCTGGGCTATGGGACCGCTGGGTTACAAAAGATGAAGAAATGGTCAGTTGTACGTTAATAACGACTAGACCAAACAAGCTTGTTGAAGATGTACATGACAGAATGCCAGTGATACTGAAAGAGGAATATGAAAAAGATTGGCTCTCTAGACATGTACTCACAAGTAGTCAATTAGCTACCATGTTGCAACCATTTGATGCAGGACGAATGAAATCTTACGAAGTATCCTCCATCGTGAATTCCCCTAAAAATAATAGTCCTGGTTGTATCGAAATTATCTGAAAATGTTTTATTTTGTCTATAGAAAGTTTACACTTATTTGAAATTTTAGGGTATAATGATGATAAACGGGTGAAAAAGAGGATTGATATTTTGCTATGGAAAAGCCTAGAGTTCACGGTTAATGAGGGACAGAAGGTAAAAGTCATTGAAATTCCAGTATTGGAGGACGATAGCACATATCATTTTATGGTTAGAATCAGATTGGAGAAATTTATTAAAATAATCCTTTCTGAGAAGGAGCCAAAGCAAATCTATTCCTTCAAGGATTATTTGCGAACAGTATTAAAATGGCCTGACTATTGTAAAGTTGTAAAAACAGATATATTAAAAAATAATGCTTAAACTTATGTTAATGTGATAATATTAATACAGGGCCAATTCCCTGTATTTTTTTTTGTTCCAAGTTTGAACAAGCACTGTGAGAAGGTATAATAGTAAAAAGGATATAATTGGGGAAGTGAATGTAATGACGAATGTAAAGATAGTGACAGATTCAACTGTTGATATTGACCAGTCCATCATTGAAGAACTAAACATAGAAATAGTACCGTTATCCATTACGATTGACGGAGAATCATACATAGATCGATTTGGAATTAAGCCTGATGAATTTATGGATAAAATGAAACATTCTACTGAGCTGCCAAAAAGTTCGCAACCTGCTGTGGGATCATTTGTCGATGTGTACAACCGTTTAGGTGAAGATGGTAGCAAAGTTCTCTCCATCCATATGACTGGAGGAATGAGTGGAACCGTCGGATCTGCTGAAAGCGCGGCTAATATTAGTGAAAGCGATGTGACGGTAGTTGATTCAAGGTTCATTTCTTTTGCTTTATCTTTTCAGGTAGTGACTGCAGCAAAAATGGCCAAAGAGGGAAAAGATTTGCAAGAAATAATCAATAAGTTGGATGAAATTCGTTCCAATACAGATCTATATATTATGGTAGATACATTAGACAATTTAGTGAAAGGCGGCCGAATTGGTAGGGGAAAAGCCCTCATCGGATCTTTATTGAACATAAAACCGATTGCCTCTTTGGCAGATGGAGTCTACACGCCTGTGACAAAAGCAAGAAGTCATTCACAAGTAATTAAGTATTATACAAAGCAATTCAAAGAGGATATTGCAGGAAAAGTGGTAAAAGGCGTGGGGATTGCGCATGCCGGATCATTAAAACAGGCACAAGCTTTAAAAGAAGCCCTTTATGAAGCTTCCGGATTTGAAGATATTCAAATTGCTTATACTACCCCTGTAATTTCTACACACACAGGTCCAGGTGCATTAGCATTAATGTATTATGCTGAATAGAAAATAAAAAGAGGCTGGGACAAAAGTGTTTTAGTCTAAAAAAAACCCGAACTAATTTAAAATCTTATATTAGTTCGGGTCTTTTTTCGTTTAAAAGATACATTTATTTTTTGGGTTGCACCAGCTGTTGATTGGAGCAAAAGGCGAAGACTCCTGAGGGAGATAGCGGTAGCTTGAGACCCCGCAGCGGAGCGA
>NZ_JAAZWB010000080.1 GCF_012524115.1 Bacillus sp. RO1
ATACAGCAAAGATGACTCATAGTATGTCCCGAGTTGGACGATGTATTGATAATGGTCCAATAGAATCATTTTGGGGGACATTGAAATGCGAGAAGTATTATTTGGAGAAATATGAAACGTTTGAGGATCTTGAAGAGGCGATTGATGAGTACATTCATTTTTATAATCATGACCGCTATCAAAAACGATTAAACGGCCTTAGCCCTTTAGAATACAGGGCTAAGACAGCTTAGTCTTGTTTTATTATTTCGAGTGTCTACTTGACAGGGGGCAGTTCATCCACTCCATCAAGACCTCTCTCAATCATTTCTCGCTTCACTCAGGTCTTCATACACTCCATGAAGACCTCTCTGGGTCATTTCTCGCTTTGCTCAGGTCTTCATCCACTCCATCAAGACCTCTCTCAATCATTTCTCGCTTCACTCAGGTCTTCATCCACTCCATCAAGACCTCCCTCAATCATTTCTCGCTTCACTCATGTCTTCATCCACTCCATCAAGACCTCTCTCAATCATTTCTCGCTTCACTCAGGTCTTCATCCACTCCATCAAGACCTCTCCAAATCATTTCTCTCTTCAATCAGGTCTTCACCTTTCAAAAATTTCATAATAAAAAAGCCCAGGGCTCCCCCCCCAGGCTCATATAACTCCAATTCAATTATTCCATTAACCCCTTACTAATCAAGTGATCCACCGCACTACAAACAGCAATCTTTACATGCGAATATGTCAAGCCTCCTTGAACATACGCAACATACGGTGCTCTGATCGGACCATCTGCAGTAAGCTCAATGCTTGCCCCCTGAATAAACGTCCCAGCAGCCATGATCACGTCATCCTCATACCCCGGCATATAGTTCGCATATGGCGTAACATGAGAATTGACGGGTGATGCATACTGGATCGCCTGACAGAAGGCAATCATTTTTTCCTTGTCATCAAATTGCACCGATTGAATCAAGTCGGTACGATGTGCATCCCAGCTAGGCGAAGTATTCATCCCGAGCTCTTCTAAAAACGCAGCAGTGAACATGGCTCCTTTTAAAGCCTGTCCCACTACGTGGGGAGCAAGGAAGAAACCTTGATACATTTCTTGCAAGCTGTATAGGCTGGCACCAGCTTCCGCTCCAATCCCAGGGGAAGTCATTCGGTAAGAACAAGCTTCCACCAACTCTTTTTTCCCAACTATGTAACCACCTGTCTTAGCAATACCACCACCAGGGTTCTTAATTAGAGAACCAGCCATCAAATCCGCACCAACATGACACGGCTCCTCAAGTTCCACAAATTCGCCGTAACAGTTGTCTACAAACACAACCACATCCGGATTGATTTCTTTCACAAAACGAATCATTTCTTTAATTTCTTCTATAGTAAAAGATGGTCTTGTTGCATAACCTTTTGAACGCTGAATGCCAATCATTTTGGTGGAAGGTGTTATTGCATTGCTGACAGCCTCCCAGTCAATACCGCGGTTATTTTTGAGATCGATGGTTTTATAGCCGATGTTGTACTCTTTTAAAGAGCCCACGCCACTTCCGCGGATTCCTACGATCTCTTCTAGCGTATCATATGGCTTCCCAGTAATATAAAGTAATTCATCACCAGGACGCAACACCCCAAACAGGGCGATAGAAATCGCATGTGTGCCTGAGATGATCTGCGGACGTACTAGGCCTGCCTCCCCGCCGAACACTTCTGCGTAAATCTTCTCTAATGTATCACGTCCAATGTCATCATACCCATATCCAGTAGATGGAATGAAATGAGAATCGCTGACACGGTTCTCCTGAAAGCTTTTTAATACGCGAAATTGGTTTGTTTCCACGCCAGCATCGACTTGCTGAAAACTTTCTTGAAGCTTTTCTTCTATTTTACGTACGATCGGTTCAATGACTTCCCCATGTTGTAATAAATGGAACATAATAAATCTCCTCTATTTCTTCATTCTTTGCTGAATAACAGAAGCCAATTTTGAGTTATCAAAATAGTATCCTTGTAATTCATAGCTTTCTGTCTCTTCTGTGAACTCCATTTTAGAAAGGACGGTTTCTTGTTTTAATTGTGCAATTAATTTTCCTTCTGAAGACGGCACAATGATATGATAGGGCTCCATCTGAACTTTGATGAGCGATTCTATTTTTTGGGTCAATAAGGCGATGTCTCCAGTGTCTAAAGCACTTATATGCAACATTTCTTCATTATAAGCAGGTGTGAACCCTTCTGTGGTTTGATCTTTCTTATTATAAACAGTTAATACCGGAACACCTTCCACTCCAAGCTCCTTCAACAATTTGTCCACCGTCTTTTCATGGTTGACGTGATCAGGACTCGAACTATCGACCACATGTAAAATCAAATCCGCTTCTGTTACTTCTTCAAGTGTCGAACGGAATGCCGCTACAAGTGAAGTCGGCAGGTCCTGGATAAATCCTACGGTGTCAGTCAAAAGGGCATTGAACCCAGATGGCATCATGACCTTTCTTGTTGTAGGATCTAGTGTTGCGAATAACAAGTTTTCCTCAAATGTACCAGCTTCGGTCAGGCGATTAAAAATGGTTGATTTTCCGGCATTGGTATAGCCAACCAAGGAAAGTTGAAATGCTTGATTTCTCTTTCTGCGCTCACGATATCTCTCTCGGTGACTGACAATCGAAGTTAGTTGTGTTTTGATATCCACGATTCTTCTATTAATATGTCTGCGATCGGATTCTAATTTCGTCTCACCCGGTCCTCTAGTTCCTATTCCACCTCCAAGACGAGACAGTTCCACACCTTTTCCGCCAAGGCGGGGTAAAAGGTACTGAAGCTGAGCTAACTCTACTTGAAGTTTACCTTCTTTTGATTTAGCACGCTGAGCAAATATATCCAAGATTAACTGTGTTCGGTCAATGATTCTGGAATTTAAGATTTTAGAAAGGTTCCTGTTTTGACTTGGTGCTAGTTCTCCATTAAAAATAATGATTTCAGGTTCCAACTCTTCCTCCAGTTGGACTAGCTCCTCTAGTTTCCCTTTCCCTATGTATGTTGCAGGATGAACCCGTTCTCTTTTTTGTGTTAAGGAAACCAGAACTTCTCCGTTGGCTGTTTTGGTCAAGGATGCTAATTCTTCCATGGAATAAAAGAATGTTTGATCATCATCTTTAGGTAATTGACAGCCTACTAAAATGACCCTTTCCTTGTCTTTCTTTTGCGTTTCGTTCAAATGCGTAACCCCTTTTTCTAAAATATATTAAATGATTGTTGAACAAGTTCCTTAATCATATCAAAATATGCTTTTTTTCTCTATTAAATCCTTTAAAACTATTGCATTCTGGCGGTTTTCTATATAAAATCAGGAAGGCTTTATAGATATTGTATATTTTTATTGGAGTGATCGAATGACTTGGGAAGTTTTCAGCATCATCGGGACTATCGCATTTGCGATAAGCGGAGCGATTGTAGCGATGGAAGAAGAGTATGATATACTCGGCGTTTATATATTAGGAATAGTAACAGCTTTTGGAGGGGGAGCAGTGCGAAATCTCCTTATAGGTGTTCCGGTGTCGGCACTTTGGGAGCAAGGAATGCTCTTTCAAGTTGCTCTGGTCGCGATGACTACCGTCTTCCTGTTTCCAAACAATTTGTTAAAACACTGGAGGAAGTGGGGCAATTTCTTTGATGCGATCGGCCTAGCCGCCTTTGCTATCCAAGGGGCACTGTTTGCTACAGGCATGAATCACCCCATTAGCGCAGTAGTGGTTGCTGCAGTATTAACCGGTAGCGGCGGCGGTATAATCCGTGATCTGCTTGCAGGTAGAAGGCCGCTTGTATTACGAGCGGAAATATATGCTGCTTGGGCAATACTTGCCGGTTTAGTCATCGGCTTTGGAATAGTCAGTTCACCGGTTCAACTTTATATCCTTTTTGTAGGAATCGTCTCTTTACGTGTCCTATCCTACACCTACAAATGGAGATTGCCTAACAGAAGTTTACAAAGTGCTGCCTAAATGGTCGTTAAATTCACATTATTTTTTCAGGAGGTGAAACGGCCTCCTGTTTTTTTAACCAATTTTACAGGTCAATTTTTCGGCCTTTCCAAGTAACATTCCTTTTGAAAAAGGTTTGAACAAAGGAGTAGCCAAACAAGATAAAAAAGAATAACAGATGCAAAGGAAATAATAGTGCGGTTCCCCACCCAAAGTTACCGACAATAGCGAGCGTTCTCTTTAGATGCAATGCGATTAGCACATATCCGGTAACATAAAGTTCCAAAGGGAGGGTTTGATAGCTAGTGAGAAATGTCATCAAACCTCCAAGCCATACACATACCAACATTAAATACCAAATACTTGTTTTGGATGCCCCTGTTGCAAAGCTTTTGCTCCAACCATTCCATAACGAACGGAAACCTTCTGGGTACATCCTCATTTCGATTGCTCCCAATCCACTATAGCACCTAACTTTTCCGCCATGCTTTTGCACTTGAAAACCAAATGCCATGTTCTCCATTAATTCTCCCTGAATTGCTTGATGACCACCGTACTTAAAATAATCCTCGCGATGAATAAATAGACACGGTCCGAACGCCCCCCTTACCGGCAACCATTTTTGCAAAATATGAAAGGCTCCAAGGGATCCCATAACCACTAGGTGAAAAAAGGACGATAAGCTTTCATATTTTTCTTTTAAGTTGTGAAAAGGATGAATGGAAAGCACTTCCCCTTCTCCCTTGTAGGCCGAAAGCATATTTTCTAAACCATTTTCCGAGATAATGGTGTCCGCATCTAAAAATAAAAATATTTCTCCCGTTGCACATAAAGCTCCGTTCCAACAACCAAAGGATTTCCCAAACCATCCGGCAGGAAGATCCTCTAATTTCACAACACGCGCGCCATAAGACCGCGCAAGTTTAACCGTTTGGTCGGTAGAATGGTCATCTACCACGATAATTTCTTTTATCTTTCCGTGATAGGCTTGCAAAGATCCTAATAATATAGGAAGATTTCCTTCTTCATTTCTGGCAGGGATAATAATAGACACCTTTTTCAGTAAAGGGGTTTTCTCATGCCTAAACGATAAACTCGGAATATGAAAAAACAGTACTCTCCCAAGTAATAATGTCATAATTAATATTAATGCTGTCATGAATAACTCCTCCATATACATCTATTTTTGTTTGAAAATAGAAAAAAAGGGTAAAATAAAAAGTTGTATACACTAAAATTTTACTTCTATCTACTAGACAGTCTAGTCAAACTTATTAGTTTTCATAAGGAGGAATAAGAATGAGGAAGAAAGTTGTAGTAATTGGTGGCGGTCTTGGAGGTTTATCCGCTGCTATCCGACTATCCGCCGACGGTTATGATGTCCATGTCATTGAAAAAGGAGAGCGCCTTGGAGGTAAGTTAAACATACGTTCCGGCAAGGGATTTACTTTTGATACTGGTCCATCCATCTTGACGATGCCGTGGGTGCTGGAACAATTGTTTGCAAGCGCAAAAAGAAATTTACATGATTATATTACCATTGAAAGAGTGGAGCCTCAATGGAGAACCTTCTTTGAAGACGGTACGAAGATAGATGTAACAAGCGATCTCCCTAAAATGTTGGAGCAAATAAGAGAATACTCTTCAAAAGATGCAAACGGCTTTTTTGAGTATTTGAATTATTGCAGCAAAATGTATGAATACAGCATGAAGAGTTTTTACAAGAAGAGCCTCTCAGGTTTAGGTGAACTTCGGGCCCTGCATAATCTGAAAGAACTCATTGGAATGGACCCTATGAAATCAATGGATCAAATTACAAAAAAATATTTTGAAGATAAACACCTTCAACAGCTGTTTAATTTCATGATTATGTATATTGGTTCTTCCCCTTATCACGCTCCTGCTGTCCTGTCACAATTAACACATGTACAGCTCGGATTGGGCATTTATTATGTAAAAGGTGGCATGTACAAGATTGCGGAAGCGATGCAGAGCCTTATGGATGAAATGGGTGTCACGTACAGTTTGAATACTTCGGTTCGAAAAATTACAACAGGTGGAAAAAAAGCAACCGGTATAATTTTAGAGAACGGTGAAGAAATTCATGCAGATCTCATTGTTTCCAACCTTGAAGCAATTCCAACCTATAAAACCTTGTTAAAAGATGTTCCGATGGCCAATAAAGCTGTTGAGGATTTAGAAAAATTTTCGCCAACTGTTTCCGGCCTAGTTTTACTTCTAGGGGTAAACAGAAAATATGACGAGCTGGCACATCATAATTTCTTCTTCTCAGAAGACCCTGAACTAGAGTTTCACACAATCTTCAATGAAGGAAAGCCTGCACTAGATCCTACCATCTACATTGGGGTTTCGTCTAAAACGGATCCAAGCCAAGCGCCGCAAGGAAAAGAAAACCTTTTTGTTCTCACCCACGTTCCTCCATTAAAAGAAGGCGAGACATGGGATGAATACAAGGATATTTATCGCGAAAAAGTTCTTTCTAAACTGGAAAGAATGGGACTGGATGGTTTAACATCTTCCATTGAGTTTGAATATTGCTTTACTCCTAACGATTTAATGAATCTATATGGAGCAAATGGAGGGTCCATATACGGGGTAGTAACAGACCGCAAAAAGAATGGCGGCTTCAAAATACCTTGCAGAAGTAAACTGCTTGATAACTTATACTTTACCGGCGGTTCTACTCACCCGGGCGGCGGGGTACCAATGGTGACACTATCTGGACAGCTAACAGCCGATGCCATAAACGAAGATTGGGAACAAGTGAATAAAAGTATTGGATAACATGAAAATAGCAGCCGCTTGGCTGCTATTTTCGCTTATTTTAGCAGGAGATCCCTTGCTTCAATGGTCATCAACTCGTTTTTATGAAAGCTATCATACAAAAGAAGACGCATAGCTTGCGTCCGTATCGATTTTTCCAAGACATTTCTGATATAGCGTCCATTGCTAAAAGCAGAAGGCAATAAAACACTTTTCATTTGATTGAGGTGCTCACGCATTTTCCACTCTGCCTCTTTGCTCATAATATACTCACGTTCTTTAAGCATTCGCTGACAGATCTCCATCAATTCTTCTACAGAATAATCGGGAAAATCGACGATAATCGGAAAGCGGGAAATAAGACCGGGATTCGTTCGTAAAAATTCTTCCATCTCACGTTGATAACCTGCAAGTATTAAGATAAAATCATGCTGTTTATCTTCCATATGCTTTACGAGGGTATCGATGGCTTCCTTCCCAAAATCCTTTTCTCCCCCCCTCGCCAGCGAATAGGCTTCATCTACAAACAAGATGCCTCCTAACGCTTTTTTCACAAGATCCCTTGTCTTTTGGGCAGTATGACCAATATATTCCCCGACAAGATCCGCCCTCTCCGCCTCAATCAGGTGACCTTTAGAGAGTACATTCATGTCACAAAACAACTTTCCAATCAACCTGGCAACAGTCGTCTTACCTGTACCGGGGTTGCCTTTGAACATCATATGAAGCACTTGCCTCTCTGTTTTCAACCCTACTTCTTCCCGCTTTTTATTTACATATATCCACGCATAGATTTCCTTGACCACTTTTTTCATTTCCTGTAATCCTACTAATTCCCCCATTTCCCGCTCTATTTCCTGCAAGATTGCATGGTTGGTAGTAGTAAGTGGTTCTTCAAGTGTTTGAACATGGGTGACTCTTAGCGGCTTTTTTTGTCCATTTAAGACAATATTTATTTTCCCATTTTGGTTTTTTATGGGTTGATCCAAGAATGTCCACCTCATTTCCACGCCAAAATCCGACATATCTTGATGCAATTCCTAGTATCCTCTACTATTTTCTCAGTAGATTTACCCTGTTTCGATTTCTTTCAACATTTTTCATATATTTTCATCAAACTATTGACAAACTTGTCATATTGTGCGCTTTCCCGAGAAATAATTGCCTCTTTTCGAGCTCATTATTTCCGCAATTAAACAAATGGAGAGAATTTCTCCATTTACTAATTAAATATATGATATTTGGTGAGCTATATGTTTCTTTTATGCAAATAAAAAAACCAGCATTTAGCTGGTTTTACGCTTCTGTTTCAATTTGCACGTTCTTTGATGGAGAAAAGGTAGAGATGGCATGTTTATAAATCAACTGTTGCTTTCCTTCTGTTTCCAAAAGCACAGTGAAATTATCAAACCCTTTAATTAATCCGCGAAGTTGAAACCCATTCAGCAAGAATACCGTTACACTTGTTCCATCTTTTCTTAATTGGTTAAGAACTTGATCTTGGATATTTATTGATTGCTTCATCTTTTCTTCCTCCTCTTATCTCTATCTTCCTTACTTATTCGCCCCAAGTCGAAGCTTTCCTGCTATAATCGTGAAAATTTGTGATAACTTTTGCTCGAAATCTGCATCTGTCATGTCAAACCAAGTTACATCCATTTTGTTGCGGAACCATGTGAGCTGTCTTTTTGCATATCTTCTTGAGTTTTGCTTTAAGTCATCCACGGCCTGCTCTAACGTTACTTTGCCATCCAAGTATGCATACAGCTCCTTATAGCCGATTGCTTGGATGGATTGGCAATCCCGAATCCCATTGTCATAGAGAGTTTGCACTTCTCTTAGTAAACCTTCCTCCATCATCAGATCTACTCTTAGATTGATTCTTTCATAGAGTACTTCTCTTTCCATGGTGAGACCAATCAAGGCGATGTCATACAATGGTTCAGGTTGCTGGGTATCCTGGTACTCTGACATGGTCTTCCCAGTAGTATAGAAAATTTCCAGCGCGCGGATTACTCTTCTCACATTATTAGGATGAATATTGGCTGCACTTTTCGGATCAATTTCCGCAAGCTCTTGATGCAACTTTTCTACACCAATCTCTTGACTTCTTTTTTCAAGACGTATACGAGTTTCCTCATCCTTGCCACTTTCTGAAAATTGGTAGTCATATAGGACAGATTGAATATAAAGACCCGTTCCTCCGACAATGAGGGGAATCCGACCTCTTGAAGTTATTTGGTCGATCTTATTCCGAACATCTTGTTGGAATTCTGCGACCGAATAAGCTTCATGAGGTTCTTTTATATCAATGAGGTAGTGAGGGATTCCCTGCATTTCTTCTTCTTTAATTTTGGCAGTCCCAATATCCATTGTCTTGTAGATTTGCATGGAATCTCCGCTGATAATTTCACCGTTAACTCTTTTGGCCAGCTCTACACTTGTTTTCGTTTTTCCTACAGCAGTAGGACCTATGATCACAATAACTTTTTGTTTCTCTCCCACCGCTCACTCACTCTCTCAATTATTCTTTATCACAAGATATCATTATACCCATTTTTACTAGAGCTCAATCTAATTGATAAAAAATTTCTTATTTTCACATGACCCGCTTGAACATTTTTTCCAATTCATATGACGAAAAATGAATGAGAATCGGTCTTCCATGAGGGCATGTAAATGGATTTTCAGCCTCTCTTAACGTGTTTAAAAGAGCTGTTATCTCATCTTGTCTAAGATGATGATTGGCTTTTATTGCTGCCTTGCAGCTCATCATGATTGCCGCTTCTTCTCTTAAGTCAGAGATATTGATTTTTTTCTTTTCCAAACATAAATTGATCATTTCATCTATCGTTTCTCTTTCTTCTCCTTTTGGAAACCAAACTGGGTGAGCCTTCACGATGAATGTTTGGTGGCCAAAGGGTTCAAGCATAATTCCTACATCCGCGAAAGCTTCCGTATGCTCTTCAAGAAACAAATACTCGTCTAAGGAACATTCAATCGTCAAAGGAACAAGTAGCTCTTGTAGATTCCTTTCTTCCCGGCCAAGTCTTTGATAAAAATATTCGTAGTTGATCCTTTCCTGTGCTGCATGCTGGTCAATTAAATATAACCCATTTTCATTCTGGGCTACGATATAGGTACCATGCATCTGACCAATAGGATATAGAGTCGGAATACGAGATTCCTTCTTTTCCTCAGGGAGAGATTGGAGTTGCTTTTCGTTACTAACTTCCTCTGCCTCGTCAATGGAATCATTCATATACGCTTCATGCTGATTATTTTGGCCATCTTCCTGGTTGTCACTATATTCCCATGTTTCAGAGGGCTCAGCAACCTCAAATGGTCTACTTTCTTCTTCTTTTTGCTTGATAAAGGTTGGTTCCTGTCTTTGAATGGCACGTTCAAGCGGAAAACTTTCATCAAGTGTAAAGGTTTGTTGAGTAGGTTTTGGTTCTTCCGTATAGCTTGTCTGCTTTCTTGGGCTATTGGAAGGAATAAGTTGTTTTTTCTGAAAAGCATCTTTTATCCCATCAGCAACCAGCCTATAAAGTTCGTCCTCTTTACTCAGTCTTACTTCTAACTTGGCAGGGTGCACATTTACGTCTACTAAAAGTGGGTCCATCTTTACTTCCAAGTAGACAATTGGATATCTCCCAATTGGCAGGAGTGTATGATAACCTTCTTGAATTGCTCTTACCACTGTATAGTTCTTCACATACCGCCCATTAATAATCGTCGAGATATAATTCTTGGAAGCACGCGTCACTTCCGGCATGGCAATATACCCTTTCACTTCAAAATCCAAGGAAGTAAAGTGGATGGGTACCATTTTCTTGGCGATATTCATTCCATAGATGGCAGCTAAGACATGCAAGCTATCACCATTGCCATTTGTAGCGAGCATCCTTTTTCCATTATGGCTAAGACGGAAGGAAATAGAAGGATGAGCTAACGCAAGCCGGTTCACCATATCAGATATATTGCCTAATTCCGTATGGATCGTTTTCATATACTTTAATCGTGCAGGAGTATTGAAAAATAAGTGCTGCACCACGATATCGGTTCCTTTTCGACTGCTGGATAACTCCTGGATTTCCAACACTCCACCTTTAAAGCTTAGATGTGTCCCAGGTCCTTCCCCTGTACTTGTGGTGATGTCAAAGAGGGAAACGGAGGCAATACTGGGTAGTGCCTCTCCCCTAAAACCAAGGGTTCTTATGCGAAACAAATCATTTTCATTTTTTATTTTACTTGTTGCATGACGTTGAAATGCCGTGAGACAATCCTCCTGCTCTATTCCATCTCCATTGTCCAGCACACGGATTTTCGAAAGTCCCGCTTCTTCAAGTTCGATCTCGATGATAGTAGAATTTGCGTCAATCGCATTCTCCACCAACTCCTTTACAACAGAAGCAGGTCGTTCAACCACTTCGCCAGCAGCTATTTTATTTGCTAAACTCTCATCTAACTGGACGATTTTCCCCATTCTATTCCCTCCTTCCTTTTTATGATTTCACTTTTAGTAACTTTTGTATTTCGTACAGTTTATTTAACGCTTCTAGCGGTGTCGTTTCAAGCAACTCTAAATTTTTGAGTTTTTCAAGAGCTGTTTTTTCACTTTTGGACAGTTTGTCCATTTGCTTTTTGTCTTCCGCTTCTGTAAAGAAAGACAGTTGTGCAAGTGAATCATGTTCTACTTTGTGACCCTCTTTTGTTGCAGCCACTTCGACATGTTCACTCTTCGGTTGACTTTCCAATTTTTCAAGAATGGTTTGGGCTCTTGTTATTAATTCTTTAGGAAGCTCTGCTAATTCTGCTACATGAATTCCATAGCTTTTATCTGCTGGACCTTCTTTCATTTTATGAAGAAATACCACTTTACCATTTTGCTCGACAACGCTGACATGAATATTCTTTAGCTTTTTAAGCTCTTTGTCTAAGGAAGTCAATTCATGATAATGGGTGGAGAACAAGGTTTTTGCTCCAATTTTATCATGGATATATTCTATTAGTGCCTGGGCAAGTGCCATTCCATCATATGTGGATGTTCCCCGGCCAATCTCATCAAAAAGAATTAAGCTGTTCTGTGTGGCATAGACAATAGCGTTACGTGCTTCCAACATCTCGACCATAAAAGTACTTTGACCAGAGATCAAATCGTCCGCAGCTCCAATTCTTGTGAAAATCTGATCGAAAATGGGAAGGGATGCCTCTTTTGCCGGGACAAAACAACCAATCTGAGCAAGAATCGCTGTAAGGGCCACTTGACGCATATACGTACTTTTACCAGACATGTTTGGTCCTGTGATAAGGAGCATCTCATTTTCCTTATCCATCCACGTATCGTTTGGTACATACTCATTCGCATCCATTACTTTTTCCACTACTGGATGACGTCCGTCTGTGATATACACCTTTCTTTCATCGTTAAAAGAAGGCCTTGTATAGTATCTATCTTCACTGATGGTTGCAAAGCATTGAAGAACATCCATTTCACTGACTGCTTTCGCAAGTTTCTGCAGTCTTGGAATATATGCCTTCACTTCTTCTCTTAACTTCAGGAAAAGTTCGTATTCTAGTGCAACAATCTTTTCTTCTGCTTCTAAGATTAGTGTCTCTTTTTCCTTTAATTCTTCTGTGATATAACGCTCTGCGTTTGCAAGTGTCTGCTTTCTCTCATACCTGCCCTCAGGTAGAGAGGAGATGTTCGCTTTTGTTATTTCAATATAATAACCAAAAATACGATTATAGCCTATTTTAAGAGAGCGTATGCCTGTTAAATCTCGTTCTCTTTTTTCTAATTCTGCTATCCAAGTCTTGCCGTTTCTTCTCGCATCTCTGTATTTATCCAGTTCTTCATGGAAACCATCCTTCATCATGTTTCCTTCTTTAACCGACAAGGATGGCTGTTCTAGTAAGCTATCATGGAGTAGTGATGACAACTCTCCACACTCATCCATGTTGTCAAGTATAGCAGTATTATCTATTGGAAGCTTCTCCACCATTGACTTTAGAAGAGGGATCTGAGATAGAGACTTGCGCAATTGCACAAGATCTCTGGCATTTACATTCCCAAACGCTACCCTTCCGGCAAGTCTCTCCAGATCATACACTTCTTTTAATAACTCTCGTATTTCTTGTCTTGTAAAATACTCATTAATGAGCGTTTCCACCAGATCATGACGTTGTTTGATCTGTGCAGGATTGATTAAAGGCCTGTCCACCCATTGCTTTAACAAGCGACCACCCATAGCTGTCACCGTTTGATCCAACAACCAGAGCAAGGAACCTTTTTTCCCTTTTGAACGAATGGTTTCCGTTAACTCAAGATTACGCTTTGAAAAAAGATCAATTTTCATCGATTGGTCTAATTCAAAAAAACTTGCCGGTTGAAGATGATCAAGACTTCGCTTTTGGGTTCTCTTCAAGTAATGAAGTAGTCGCCCAACAGACATTTGTAACTTCTCTTGTTCCAAATTTTTAACAATCAGATTAAATTCGACTGGAATATCCGTTGCTTCCTCATAAGAACATGTGGTAACCATTCTTTCTTTTATCATTTGAACAAGATCCAGTGGGAATTTTTCAGAAACCACTATTTCTTTTGCTCCAATGGAATATACTTCATTTACAAGTTGCTGAACGGGTCCGGTTATGACAGTCGTATGTAATTCCCCTGTCGAAAGATCTGCATACGCAAGTCCAAATGTCTCGTCTTCAAAGTTAGTAATGGAAGTCAAAAAGTTATTTTGTTTATCAGATAGCCCTTTTGTTTCCATGACAGTACCAGGAGTAATCAGTTGAACTACTTCTCTTTTCACAACCCCTTTTGTCTGCTTAGGGTCTTCCACTTGTTCGCAAATTGCTACTTTATACCCTTTTTCAATTAGTTGACCTATATAATTAGGAGCCGAATGGTATGGTACCCCACACATAGGAATTCGTTCTTTTCCCCCACCGTCGCGGCTGGTTAATGTAATTTCCAGTACTTGAGATGCTGTTGTCGCATCTTCAAAAAACATTTCATAAAAATCGCCAAGGCGAAAAAATAAAAAGGCATCTTGATAGTCTGCCTTTACTCTCAGGTATTGCTGTATCATCGGCGTATAAGAAGCCATCGTAATCCCCCAACTATTGTTTTTTGCTGCTTTATTATATCATATTTTGGTGTATCGGGGGTGGTTGAGGAATGCGTGGAAATTAACAGCGGAGGAATTGGTGTGGTATAAGGGATGGCTTAAAATTCGAGAGATTGAAGTATTGTGTTGTGAAAAACTTGGTAATGGTTAAGATTTTGGTTATCAATAAAAGTTTAGTGAGTCTAAATGTCCGAAGGTTTTTGATTTTTGACCGAAGATTTTGCGAATTTGACCGAAGTTTTTGGAAAGTTGACCGAAGATTCTCGATATTTGACCGAACGTTAATTTGAAATGACTGAACCACCTTTAAAAGTTGACCGAACTCCCCTTTACTATGTCCGAACCTATTAAAATTTCAATGTATTTTGTCCAAAGGTAGAAAAAAAGTGACCGAACCAAAAAAACAGGGGGTGTGTCAAATAAACTGTGTAAGTTTTCTTAATCGAGGTACTTAACAGCTCTTCCCTTAAGATTATCATTGATTAATAATTGGTTCATCACTTGTGGCCAATTTTGGACGAAGCCCTTTTCCCAT
>NZ_JAAZWB010000081.1 GCF_012524115.1 Bacillus sp. RO1
TTTGATTCAAACAGGCGACGGCGTTAGGAGTCATGTGGTGTGACTGGTGTGCAGTCATAAGCTCTACCGATCTTGGAGGCGGGGGCTGGGGATTTGTTTTTTTTGTGGTGGCTGTTGTTTTATCAGAGTGGTGAGTTGGTTGATATCTGACTTTTGGTTGCTCGAAATAGAATCTTGGGGTTATCGTGAAAGGGAATTATCTTACCATTACAAACACGAAAAGCCCAAACGGTAACAGAGAAGCTGTCTCAAGGCCCGAAGCAGCTCACGAAACCCGAACGGTAACAGAGAAGCCGTCTCAAGGCCCGAAGCAGCTCACAAAAGCCCAAACGGTAACAGAGAAGCCGTCTCAAGGCCCGAAGCAGCTCACAAAAATCCCAAACGGTAACAGAGACCACGTCTCAAGGCCCAAAGCAGCTCACGAAAAGCCCGAACGGTAACAGAGACCACGTCTCAAGGCCCGAAGCAGCTTACCCAAATCCCAAACAGTAACACTCTTTATCCGCTCCAGTTTTCTTGATATATCCCGAAATCTCTCGATATAATCCCAGAATTATTGATATCCCGAAAATCCACCAGTTCACATGGTCCGCACACCCCCACATGCGCCCCTAATGCACGCAAAAAAACCACCCTACCCCCAAATTCCCAAGGTAGAGTGGCCAATCTACTCAAATCTTACTGCATATCCATCAAAACAATACGTGCTGGGGATGCGTCCACACCGCTCAGCTTCAATGGCGCTGCACACATGATGTACTCGCCTTCTGCGATATCCTTCAAACGCAAGCCTTCAATGATGATTACACCATTTGCGAATAGAGTTTTGTGTGTCGGGTGGCCTTCTTGGCTGCGCTCGATGCCAAGTGCATCGACGCCAACGCCACTTACGCCGATTTCAGCCAAATAAGCCGCTGCGTCTTCTGCTACATACACAAAGTCAAAGTTGAACTCTTCATCAAAAGAGTTTTTCGTTTTAAATAAAAGGAAATCGTCCTTGCCAATATCAAGTCCTTCGATATCTTTCACCGTAATGCGGTCCTCCACTGCAGTCAAATCAAACACTTTACAAGGGCCGACAAGCTTTTCCAATGGTAAGGTTTCGATTGTTTCGCCGTCGACTACCATATGAAGCGGGGCATCCACATGTGTTCCTGTGTGGACATCAAGCTCCAAGCGTGTTTCAGTGACATAACCGTTTGTGTTGGTTGTTTGTTTAGGCTGCTTTTCCGGTTTATTTTTATATACTGGCATTCCCGTGTAAATAGGGGATGAAACGTCATAAACTTTCATGTAAAAAAACTCCCTTCTAATTTCCAAGCACTAGCGTTCAAAAAGCGTTCATGTGCTTACAATGGCCACCAATGGAAGCCGTCTTTTTGCAATAGCCCGTCGGCCTGCTTTGGACCCATGGAACCTGATTCGTAGTTCGGGAAGTCGAATGCTTTCGTGTTTTCCCACGCTTTGGAGATCTCATCGATAAAGCTCCAAGACAGGGCCACTTCATCCCAATGGGTGAAGTTTGTCATGTCACCACGCATTGCGTCATAGATCAGGCGCTCATAAGCTTCTGGTGTGTTAATACCATCGATGCAATTGTTCGTGTAATCAAGTCTGATAGGTGTTGTTGTTACATCCTTACCCGATTTCTTAGCATTTAAATGCAAGGTGATTCCTTCTTCCGGTTGAATGTTGATGACTAGAAGGTTAGGATCCACTTTTTCCCCGCGATTATAGTATAGGTTCATCGGAATATCCTTGAATTGAACGATAATCTTTGTGGACTTTTCCGTCATTCTTTTGCCGGTACGGATATAGATTGGGACACCAGCCCAGCGGAAATTGTCAATCAGCAGTTTTCCTGCTACATATGTTTCCGTATTGGAGTTAGGGTCCACAGAATTTTCCTCACGGTAACCTTGGACTTGGTTGCCGTCGACAATCCCTGCTCCGTACTGACCGCGCACGAAATAGTCCTCCACATCATCTTGTTCAATCTTTCTCATCGCACGCAAGACTTTTACTTTTTCACTGCGAATTTCTTCTGGATTCAGCTTGATTGGGGGCTCCATAGCAAGAAGCGCAACCATTTGAAGCATATGATTTTGCACCATATCTCTAAGGGCGCCAGAATTTTCATAATAACGTCCGCGATCCTCGACTCCAAGTACTTCACTGGAAGTGATTTGGATATTTGAGATGTAACGATTATTCCAAAGCGGCTCGAAAAGGGCGTTGGCAAAACGGATTACTTCAATATTTTGAACCATTTCTTTTCCAAGATAATGGTCGATACGGTAAATTTCGGATTCGTCGAACGCTTGACGAATTTCAGCATTCAATTCTTTAGCAGATGGAAGATTGTGTCCGAACGGTTTTTCAATGACAAGGCGTTTCCAGCCATCTGTTTCTGTCAGGCCTTCTGACTTTAGGTTCGTTGCAATAGTGCCGAAAAACTCGGGTGCCATGGCAAGATAGAAAATTCTATTACCATTTGTTTCGTAGTCGGAATCTAGCTCACCGCACAATCCTTTTAGCTGTTGGTAAGATTCGCTGCTAGTCACATCAAAAGGATGATAATAGAAGTGAGAGCTGAACTCTTCTACATTTCCGTCACCATTTGCCACGCTGCTTACAGAATTTGACACATTGGAACGGAACTCCTCATTTGTGAGTGGACGTCTTGCAACGCCGACAACAGCAAAGTTTTTAGAGATGCTACCATTTTTATAAAGACGGTAGATGGAAGGATATAGCTTGCGTTTCGCTAGATCTCCTGTTGCACCAAAAATGACAATTAAAGATGTCGGATTTTCTTTTTTACTCACCGTAAGAACCTCGCTTTATGTACTATTCTTTAAAATATGTGTTATAACATTACTGTTGATTAGGCTGATTAATTATGTAAAAATGTAACAATTTCAAAAATAAGTATGAAACATTGAAAAAATAACCTACCCAAGTATTTTATTTTATCTGTTACGGGGGAGGAATTCAATCTTTATTAAGCCTTATTTACTTACCAATCACTATATCACATCTGCAGTGGAACTCAGAATGATAGGCCTCGTCGTTAGTATGAAAAAATAAGGACAAAACCATTCATACAGAAAACTTCAAGGCCTCATAAATTCTTCTATATGATAAAGTAAGAAAGACAGGAAAGAACGGAGGGACAAACAGGTGGAAAATGTTAGTGGAACATGGAAAACTTTGTGGGAAAAGGAGTCGTCCCAAAAGTATTTTAAAGAACTGATGGACTTTCTGGAAGACGAGTATGCCAAACAAACCGTCTACCCTGAAAAAAAGTACATCTTCTCAAGCTTTGAGGCAACAAATTATGAAGAGGTAAAAGTCGTCATACTAGGTCAAGACCCTTACCACGGAAAGGGTCAGGCACACGGTATGAGTTTTTCTGTGCAGAAGGGCATTCGAATTCCGCCTTCCCTAAAAAATATCTATCAGGAACTCTATGATGATCAAGGTTTAGAGCCTGTGAATCATGGCTTTTTGATGGAGTGGGCGAAGCAAGGTGTGTTATTATTAAATACGGTTTTGACGGTGAGAGAGAGCAGTCCGAACTCCCATAAAGGAAAGGGCTGGGAACTTTTTACCGATGAAGTCATCAGATTATTGAATGAACGAGACAAGCCAGTCATTTTCATCCTCTGGGGTAAACATGCGGAGCAAAAGGAAGCATTGATTACAAATGGTCGTCACTTTATCCTGAAAAGTCCGCACCCAAGCCCTTTTTCTGCACGGAAAGGATTCTTTGGCAGCAGGCCATTCTCAAAGGTAAATGCCATCCTAGAAGAAATCGGGGAAGATGCAATCGATTGGCGGTTAACGCCTTGAAAAAGAATAATTGAGGAAGTGCACGAATGCAAACTTGGAAAAAAACGATACAACATATAGTCCAACACCGTAGTTTTATGAATGCCGTCATGTTTGTTATCCTCTTGAACGCAATCTTAATCGGGGTAGAAACTTATCCAGACTTAAGAGCAGAATACGCAGGACTGATTCATGGCTTTGAAGTGTTCTTTTTATGGTTTTTTACCATTGAAATCATTTTACGGATGCTGGCAGAGAAGAAAATTCATCATTTCTTCCGAAGCAGATGGAATGTATTTGACTTTGTCATTGTCGCTGGGGTCCTCTTTTTTAGCGGAACCTATTTCATTTCCGCCATCCGGATTTTACGTGTCCTAAGGGTGCTGCGGGCCATTACCGTCATACCATCCTTACAGCGTCTTGTGACAGCTTTTCTAAAAACAATCCCGTCGCTTGGAACAATCATGATGCTATTATCGCTTGTTTTTTACATTTACGCAGTATTAGGAGTCTTGCTTTATGGAGACATCTCACCAGAATATTTCGGATCGCTGCATTTAGCGCTTGTAACACTGTTCCAGGTCATTACATTGGAATCATGGGCAAGCGGGGTATTCCGTCCCATATTTGCTGAAAGCCCACTTTCATGGGTATATTTCGTTTCCTTCATCTTGGTTGGAACGTTTATCGTCTTGAACCTAATTGTCGGTGAAATTTTGAACAACATTCAGGAAGCTAAGGAAGAGGAATTAAAAGAAGAGAAAATTGAGGTCAGTAAAAAAGAGTTGGCGAAAATCACAAACGAGATTGCTGAGCTGAAACAACTGATACAACAAAAAGAAAAGATGTAATAGGATGGACACGGAGGAATTATAACTTCGTGTCCTCTTTTTAATAAAAAAGTTAAGGGTGATACTAAAGACCCACACGCTAGATGCCGAAATAAAATAAAAGAGAGATACGAAAGTGGCTATTTGTGCAAACGGTTTCATTTAAAAGGGTGTAGGGGGTAGAAATATGGGGAATTTGAGGAAAAGACTTTTGGTTTTGACTTTATTAATCGGAAGCATAGGCTTGGCAGCATCCATTGTTATTTGGCTGAATAGCATGCAGGTGCAAAAGGGCGTCAATGAGTTAGATGAGATAACCAAGATCAATGAGAGTTATTTTGAACTCGTACAATCTTATCAAAGCACTTTGGCCGATATGTACTTTGTTGTATCAAGTGGATACTCCAAAACACATGTTGAAAAGATTGAGAAAAACTTAGAGCAAACCGAGAAGAAGCTGCAGGAATTCGAGCCTTATTTTACGAAATTTGAGGAATTTGGTCAGTTGAAGCAGTATTTTGTTGTTTCACATGAAACATTGTCAAAACAATTCGACATTATTAGCGATGTTTCGAATGCTGCCAACATGGACCGCGTTCGAATCACGACATCGGAGGACCTAGCGAAAGCCCGTAATCAAATAGAGCGTGCCAATGATAGTGGCATGCAGTTTCTACAGGCTTTTAATGATGAAAATAGACAGGTCATTCTGGATAAAGTAAAATCAACGGAGCTATGGACCTTAGTGACGCTCGGTATCCTTGTATTCGTTCCGATTTTTGCCCTTTTAATGTTCAGGAGAGCATTCAACAAGGGAGTCAACCAGGTTCTTGGTCGCGTGAACGCCTATCAGGAGGGGGACTTTTTATATGAAGCAGAGCAATCTTCTTTTAGAAAAGATGAGTTCGGGCAAATTGAAACTTCTCTCACCACCATGGGGCAAAATATAGAGCAACTTATGCAAGGGAGTATTGGTGCAAACCAACGTCTTCAGCTTGTCATGAAAGAGCTCTTGGTAGCAGCGGAACAGAACTTAGAAGAATCAGCTGAGATTAAACAGCGTTCTGAACAAGTAACCAAAAAAGTGTCTATGCAGTATGAAGGGACGACAGCGATATCTGCCGTAACAGAGCAGGCTTCCGCCAGTACGCAGGAGATTTACAGCATTGTAGATGAAATGAAACGCAACCTGGAAGCAATGGAGAGCCTATCGAAAAGAGGGGCACAATCATTAAAACAGATGGTGGCAGACATGCACCAATCTTCGAAGGAGACCGAAACGATTGTAGATCGTTTTACCAAAATAAAAGTAGATATTGATGAAGCGAACAGCTTCCTTAAAGGAATAACAGAGATTACAACCCAGACCAATTTGCTAGCCCTTAATGCCTCCATTGAAGCGGCAAGGGCAGGGGAGGCTGGAAAAGGATTTGCTGTGGTGGCAGAAGAAATCCGAAAGCTTTCCGGCCAAACAGATCTTTTTTCCAAGCAAATTAACAGCATTACTGGTCGCATTCAAGAAGATACCAATGAAGTCCTGAAAGAATTCCAGCTTTTCAAAGAAACAATCGAGCAGACAAATGAAAAAAATGAAGCGTCCGCCAAGCTGTTCCAGGAAATAGCCACTAATAGCGGGGCATTGCTAGAGCAGGGCACTCATATTACGGTGACCATGGAAGAGATAAGTCACGGAGTAAATGAAATCGTCCATTCGGTAAATGACTTGGTTGCATCCTCATCTGAATTGACAGAGGAGATGGGAGAGGTTGTAAAAGCTGCAGATCATCAAGTCGATCTATCGAACAACATGAGACGCACGGTCGATACAGTGAAAGAGACCGCCGAAGATTTGGCAGCCAACATCGCATCCATAAACATGAATAAATCGTGAACATGAAGCCTGTGGAGTGATTTCTCCACAGGTTTTATATGTTATGGGAAGATGGAAAATGGTAGAATGGAGGTTGGACAAGAAGGGATTCGAGAGGAAAGGGTGGGGAGCATGGCCAAACGTATTAATTGCTTAAAATGTAAGCATTACTATGTCACGTGGGATGCCAAGTTTCCAAAAGGCTGTCGGGCATTCGGTTTTAAGGCAAATCAGTTGCCTTCCGTTGCCGTGTTTCGTTCTTCCGGAAGTCCTTGTTTGAAGTTTGATGCAAAAGATTCACCAATAAAACCCAGCCAGAACGGGTATTATGTGTAAAAGGAGCTCACTATGAAAAAAATAAATTACCTTCCATGGATCATCGGCATTTCGATCGCGGTAAATGCACTGGTTGTCGTATTGTTTTTCTTACCTCAATATGAAGGGTTAGCGCACGTCGATTTAACATTTTTACCGATGATGAACGCGATTTTTAACAGCTTTACTTTTGTCTTTTTGGTATGCGCCTTAATTGCCATCAAAAAGAAAAATATAACGGTCCATCGTCGCTTTATATTGGCGGCTTTTTCATCCACCACCTTGTTTTTAGTTACATATGTGACCTATCATTCCTTAACAGAGTCCACTCCATTTGGCGGGGAAGGAATTATTCGTTCCATTTACTTTTTTATTTTACTAACTCACATCGTGTTGGCTGTCGTAATCGTGCCTTTGGCCTTGTACTCCTTGGCTACAGGGCTAAGCATGCATAAAGAACGACACCGGAAGATTGCGCGCTGGACCATGCCATTATGGTTATATGTCAGCCTGACAGGTGTTATTGTGTACCTGATGATATCGCCGTATTATTAATAAACATTATTGGATCTCAGGACAAGGAGGGAAGAAGGATGAGCATTACGCTGGATAAGGTTTTGGCACGCTTGGAGTCGGAACTGGAGAAGGCCATAGATACCGGAAATGTGCAAAAAAAGCGGGAGCACCTTGCTGCGATAAAATCCCTGTGTGAGTTGGCCTTGGAGACGGATTCGGAAGGGGATGTGTTGACTTCGGCAAGGACTGCAACTCAACCAGCTGCGGCCTCAACGGCTCGTAGCATCCAAAGGGCGCCCGTATCTTTCGAACAAGCGGCACCTATCTACACGCCGCCAACCCAACCACCAACCATCACAAACGCCCCGTCCAAACCAATCAAAGAAGACGACGCGAATGGGGACTCACTGTTTGATTTTTAATAAAAGGGGTCAGACCCCTCTTTAACTATTTAAAGGGTTAAAGAGGGGTTTTTATTGTTCTTTTAGGGTTTCTCCCCACAACTTACCATACTAAAAACGGTGTGGTAACTTAAACTATAAACACCCCAGTAAGTAATGGAGGTGTTTTACATGCCTGGTGGTACAGACGGATCGATGTATGGTTTAATGGCGGCGTACGTTAGCACTAATTTTGACTCGTCGACAAAACTTTCTCACGATCGTTACGAAGTGTATGTAAATGGTGACTTTGTTGGGCAGAAGAATTTGCTCTCGACTAGAGAAGACGTCACAAGTGTCAATGAATTCTTACATTCACATGGATATAATGACTTTTTGTCTAACATAGATGGTGATCATTATCATATACAAACGGAAAAGAAAGAAAGGGAGCTCAAACAGGCTCTGCAGATTTATCTTCATTCTAGATAATTCATAAATGCCCTTATCGCTTTGCTTGTTGGAGCGGTGGGGTGTTTTTTTATTTGGTGTGGCGAGAAGTGAACATTGTGTGTACTTACATGTCATATAGCAGGTTAGGTTTTAGTATCCCGCTTGGTCAGGGGAAGCTAATACTATATAATTCATTATATTGAAGAAATATAACAGACCTTTTGAAAGGTGGAAAAACAGATATGAATTTATTTATCATCCTTGCAGCAATAAACGGATTTTTGGCAGTGGCTCTCGGGGCATTTGGAGCTCACGGACTTGAAGGAAAAGTATCCGAAAGAATGATTGAGATTTGGAAAACAGGTGTCACCTATCAAATGTTCCATGCCGGCGGACTTTTTGTCGTGGCCCTGCTTATGGAACGCTTCAATAGCACAGGCCTATTAAACGGAGCAGGCTGGTCCTTCCTCATCGGAATCATCCTATTTTCCGGAAGCCTGTACATCCTCACCCTCTCCGGCATAAAAATACTCGGAGCCATCACCCCACTAGGCGGCGTAGCCTTCCTCATTGGCTGGGTGCTAATCATTGTTGCAGCGGTCAAAGGATAAGGGGTTTTGAATGAAGGGTTTAGGTTATTGCGTTGAAGTTTTAAAGAGGTAGAGAGATAAAGAGGGGTCTGACCCGCTGTGCGTTAATACGTTAACACACAGCATCGTCAGACCCTTTTATTATTTGTTCTTTAGCTCGTTTTTTATCTTGGTTGGTACTGGGTTAGGCCTTGGCCTCCGCTGTTGAATGGGTATTCGTAGTCTAGTTCTTCATCGAATGTGATGTAGTCTAGGTAGACCATTAGGAGAAGATAACGTTTGCCGGTTTGCGGATCACTTAGGATGATGTGATCGCGTCCTGCTGCTTCGATGATTCCTTTAAATATTTTGGCATTCCATTCCCGGTTGTTCTCAAATGTCATGTACACAGTTGCCAGCTTACCTCGATTTAAGCGAAGAATATTTTCAATATAGGATTGTTCTAGCGGCAACATGCCTGGCACATCCTGCCCACCTTGCGGACCGCCAGATTGGAATTGTGTAGGATAAGACGGTATGCCTGTTTGCTGCCCCGCAACTTGCTGTTGTTGAGGCTGTTGTTGCAATTGTTGCATCGGAAAACCTCCGCCTCCACCGCCGCCATACCACTGCTGTCCATAGTTTCTGTAATAGGATGAGTAAGGATCTGCTCCGTACCCCGCTGAAAATGGGGCACCTGCTGCCTGTGAAAACTGTTGATTCATCTGTCATTCCCTCCTCAAAACTTTTATCTGCTTCATTGTGAGAAATAACTCCCATCTTCACGCCTCGAGTTATAGCAAGCTCTTTGGCGGAAAAAGGGTTGCTAAGGTTCAAATAATTAAGTCGCACTACTTGATTGTATGAAAATTAGAGAAGGAATATGACAGGGGTAAGAGAAGGGAAGGAGGTGGAAGTATCTAAGCCGGAAGCGGTGAAAAATCATATACTTCGGTAACAGAGGAGGCGTCTCAAGGCCTAAAGCCACGTCTCAAAAAGTAAAACGGAAACAGAGAAGGCATCGCAAGGCCCGAAAGAAGGAAGAATCCAGAAGTTCGGGAACAGAAAAGGCGTCTCAAGGCCTGAAGTAAGAAAGAATCCAAAAGTTCGGTAACAGAGGAGGCGTCGCAAGGCCCGAAGGAAGAAAGAATCCAAAAGTTCGGTAACAGAGAAGGGGTCTCAAGGCCTGAAGGAAGAAAGAATCCAAAAGTTCGGTAACAGAGAAGGCGTCTCAAGGCCCGAAGGAAGAAAGAATCCAAAAGTTCGGTAACAGAGAAGGCGTCTCAAGGCCTGAAGAAAGGAAAAATCACAGAGTTCGGTAACAGAGAGTGCCAAAAATTAACTACCAACAAAAAACGCCAAGCAACCAAACTGGAAAACCAGCCGGGCGACTTGACGTCAACAAACAATCTTTATTTTACACGTGTAAGAAAGAGTAAACGCGATCTTCTTCTAACAGGTTTCCAACATAGAATGCACCAAATTCACCAAAGCGTGCACTTACTTCGTCAAAGCGCATTTCATACACAAGCTTCTTGAATTGAAGTGCTTCGTCCGCAAACAGAGTTACGCCCCACTCGTAATCGTCGAAACCGACAGAACCAGTGATGACCTGCTTCACTTTTCCAGCATACTGACGGCCGATCATGCCGTGGCTGCGCATCATGCGACGACGGTCTTCCATCGGCAGCATATACCAGTTGTCTTCTCCGTTACGGCGCTTGTCCATCGGGTAGAAGCAGACATGCTTTGCTTTTGGCAATTCAGGGTATAGTCTAGCAAGGATTTGTGGGTTCTGATACGGGTCCTCGCCTTCTGGTAAGTAGTTACTAAGCTCCACAATCGACACATAAGAGTGCACAGGGATTGTGTATTGAGCTAAAGTTGTTTTGTTAAATTCGTTTTCGATGTCATTCAACTCTTCTAACGTCGGACGTAAAAGCATCATCATGAAGTCCGCTTTTTGACCCACGATGGAGTACAATGCGTGGCTTCCGTTCTTCTCTAACTGAACTGTGTTCCACTTTTCCACAAGTCCGAGGAATTCATTAATAGCCGTTTGGCGTTCTTCGCTAGAAAGCGTCTTCCAAAGGGCCCAATCTACCGTACGAAAATCATGGAGGCAATACCAGCCGTCCAATGTTTGAGCTGCTTCACTCATTACAATCACTCCTTAACAAGATTGTGTATGTATCCTTCCTTACTATATCACAGTTTCCCCATGACTTCCTGTAAGTAAAACTCTGAAATTGTGAAAGCTTCATGAATAGTAAAGGTCAGCTCAGATACAATAGTAGGGCATAGATGGAGCAGTTTTTTTAGAAAATAAAGACTTTTTTCTGTAAGCGATAACAATAGAGGGTACCGGTTGCTTTTCCATGTTGAAGGAGTATCCTAAACAATAGAAGCAAAAATAAAGCGGATTAAGGAGTGACCTTTGTGAGCGATTTATTTCAAACATTAAAAGACAAAGTAGCAGGAAAAGATATTAAGATTGTATTCCCAGAAGGCAATGACGAGCGTGTATTAACGGCAGTTGCTCGTTTGGCTGCGGAAAACATGGTTAAACCGATTGTGGTTGGGGATTTGGACGAGATTAACGGACTTGCTTCCGAGTTGAAGTTGACATTGGACGGCGTGGAAATTTATGATCCAAAAACATACGAAAACATGGACGAGCTTGTAGCGTCATTCGTGGAGCGTCGTAAAGGGAAGGCGACTGAAGAGGATGCACGTAAAATCTTGTTGAACCCGAATTATTTTGGCACGATGCTAGTACACGTTGACCGTGCACAGGGGCTTGTAAGTGGAGCGGCGCATTCAACGGCTGACACAGTGCGTCCAGCCCTTCAAATCATCAAAACGAAAGAAGGCGTACGCAAGACTTCGGGTGTATTCATCATGGTCCGTAACGACGAGAAGTATGTATTTGCAGACTGCGCGATCAACATTTCCCCTGATAGCAATGACCTTGCAGAAATCGCAGTAGAGAGCGCGGCAACAGCGAACATGTTCGGCATTGATCCAAAAGTTGCGATGCTAAGCTTCTCTACAAAAGGATCTGCAAAATCTTCTGAAACAGAGCGTGTAGTAGAAGCGGCGCGTATCGCTTCCGAACGCGCACCAGAGCTTGTGGTGGACGGAGAATTTCAATTTGACGCGGCATTCGTACCTTCTGTAGCGGAAAAGAAAGCACCAGGCTCTAAAATTCAAGGGGACGCAAACGTATTCGTATTTCCAAGCCTAGAAGCAGGAAACATCGGCTACAAAATTGCCCAACGCCTAGGAAACTTCGAAGCTGTAGGCCCAATCCTGCAAGGCCTCAACAAGCCAGTAAACGATCTTTCCCGCGGCTGCAGCGTAGAAGACGTCTACAAACTAGCACTAATCACAGCAGGACAAGCGGTAAACTAACAAACAAAAGCGAATACTCAATGCATGCTTAAAAAACAGAAAAAAAAGAGGTATGTGCCGCCAAAGCACATACCTCTTTTAATTATTCGACGGAAAGAAGCAAAACCCTTTGGGGGTCTGACCCCCAAAGGGTATTTTTTTCTCCCAAAGCATGTATTATAATGCTAATGAAGCTTTTTAGTCCGGAATTTAAGAGGAGCATTAATAATTATGGTAGATCCAACAGAACCAACACAACCAATTTACACGCCTGCGTTGCAGTTGTTGAAGCAGCCGAGCTGGCGAATTATAGATCAGTCGTCTTTAGGGACAAATTTTCATGCATTGCAATCTTTTGCGATGGATGACACTTTATGCACCGCTGTTGGCAAAGGGGATAGCGGAGCGGCATGTCGGACGTGGGTGCACCATAACACGGTCGTTTTAGGTATTCAAGACACGCGTCTCCCTCATTTACAAGCAGGGATTGATTATTTGAACAGTCAAGGCTATGAGGTAATCGTCAGGAATTCAGGTGGTCTTGCAGTCGTCCTTGACCAAGGAGTCCTGAATATTTCCCTTGTTTTTCCGGAAGGGGAGAAGGCAATTGATATCAATCGTGGATATGATGCCATGTGGGAGCTGACAAAGCATATGTTCCGCGATATGCCATACAACATGGAAGCCAAGGAGATTGTCGGTTCCTATTGTCCTGGAAGCTACGACCTTAGCATTGATGGCAAAAAATTTGCAGGCATCTCTCAGCGCCGTATCCGAGGTGGAGTGGCTGTCCAAATTTACTTATGCATTAACGGAAGCGGATCAGAGCGAGCAAAGATGATAGGAGAATTCTACAAACGCTCCCTTCAAGGCGAAACAACCAAGTTTGCTTTTCCTACCATTGTGCCAAACGTGATGGCTTCCCTGACAGAGCTCACTGGTCAGAACCTAACAGTACAAGATGTTATGCTGCGCCTTCTGACTTCACTTAAAGAAATTAGCGGCACCATCTTCGCCAACACCCTCCAAGGCCAGGAATTGGAGCTGTACGAACAATACTACTCAAGAATCGTCGAACGAAACGAAAAAGTACTGGGAGAAAAGTAAAAGGGTCTGACCCCACTTTAACGCATTAACGTAAGTGGGGTCAGACCCCTTTTATTTCTATTCCGCCAGTTTCTCCAAATTACCATTGCGGTCCATCATGAATTTGGATGGGACGTGTTCTTCTTCGTCGAAGAGGACTAGTTTGCGGGCTCGGTTCATGATTTTCATGAGTGTTTCGTAGTCTTCTTGGACGGTGACTTGTTCGGCTTGCAGTTTTTGGACGCGTTTTTCCAGTTCGTTGTTGGCGCGCGCAAGTTCTGCGTTTTCTTTTACTAATCTCTCATTTTCTTGTTGTAGAGCACTAGTATGAACGTTTGAGTGTTTCATGGTTTGTAAGAAACTAATTACTTGCTCCATAGATAAAGAAGATTCTATTCCCATTCCCATGCCGCTCCCGTAGCCTGCAAAAGATGGTTGAGCTTTCAGTTCTGCTGCTCTTCTTTCCACTCTAGTTTGTGGAACAGTCATCGGTTGTTTTACCTCTGTACCTTCAAGCGGTCTTTCCTCTATTTGTTCCAACACAAACGGCAGGTCTTCATTCACTACAGTCTCAGGTGGTGTGTACAATAACTTCTTCGTAGGCTGCCCTAGCGCACGCTGACGTTGCTTTCGCTGCTTTTTTGCAAGCTGCAGTGCCTTTTCATAATCATGGCGCACCACTGCGTTCCAGCGGAATCCACATGCAGCGGATGTGCGGTTCAGTTTGTCGCCTACTTCTTCAAATGCATTCAATTGGGTGCTTCCTTCACGGACATGGCGCAGAACGGTTTCTGCTAGCAATAAATCATTTTCTTCAGACCAAGCATCTTGACGATCTTTCATATATAATCCAACTCCCTTATCTAATCATCGTTCTGTCTATATTTTTGACGGAGAAAAAAATATTTATACATATTCATAGAAAAAATTACTAGATTGTTATCTGTCAGCATTTCGCCAAGAATCTCATAGAAACGAACTTGCATTGTCCATGGATTCCCTGTAAAATACCTTTTAGCTAATGAACGATAAAGTGATTCCACTCACTTTTTGAATAGAAAGGGCTGTGTAGAACCATGGCAAATGAGTTTCGCATTTGTGATGACTGCGATGCTACCAATGTGAAAACCTTGATCCCGAAACTCAAAAAAGTGGACGAGGGCGCATGTGTGGAAGTGGGCTGTCAATCCTATTGCGGGCCGGGAAGAAAGAAGTCGTTTGCATTCGTAAACAACCGTCCTGTCTCCGCCCCAACAGAAGATGAACTGATAGAAAAAATAGTGAAAAAGCTAAAGAAATAAAAAATCGCCTCTGTGTCCCTGCATAGGTGATTTTTTATTCGCCTTTTCTAGAAAAAAGCAAGACTAAGAGGCAACGAAGTAGGGTAAACCCTTAGAGGGAGTTTCCCCTGTTAGGCGGAGTGCAGGGTGTCCGACTCCGAGGCAAGATAGCGGTAGACTTGAGACCTCACAGGCGAAGCCGAGGAGCCTCAAGCACAGCCCTAAGGATAAGCGAACACCCGGAACGCAGACTAACAGGTGTTTAACCAAAACCCACCTTTTCTTGTAAAATATTTACGATATAATAGAGTTAGATAAATATTATGCCGAAAATAAAGAGGTCAATGAAATGAGTTATGCAACCGAAAAACTGAGTGAAGAAAAGGTGTTTAAGGACCCTGTGCACAGGTATGTCCATGTGCGCGACAGGGTCGTTTGGGATTTGATTGGGACAAGGGAATTTCAGCGCTTGCGCAGAATTCGCCAGCTTGGTACCACCTATTTGACGTTCCACGGTGCGGAGCATAGCAGACTGAACCATTCATTGGGAGTATACGAGATTGTCCGTCGCATCATTGATGACGGATTTGAGGGAAGACAGGATTGGAATCCGGATGATCGCCTGTTATGTCTATGCGCTGCCTTGCTGCACGACCTGGGACATGGTCCTTTTTCCCATTCCTTTGAAAAGGTGTTCCACTTAGATCATGAAGATTTCACTCAAGCCATCATTCTTGGGGACACGGAAGTAAACGCCGTCCTAAAAAAAGTCCATAAGGATTTTCCGAAAGATGTGGCCGAGGTCATCGCGAAAACGTATAAAAATAAATTAGTGGTTAGCATGATTTCTAGTCAGATAGATGCTGACAGAATGGACTACCTTCAGCGTGACGCTTATTTTACTGGTGTCAGTTACGGGCATTTTGATATGGAGCGGATTCTGCGCGTTATGCGCCCGAGAGAAGATCAGGTTGTTATCAAGTCTAGCGGGATGCATGCGGTGGAAGATTATATTATGAGCCGCTATCAAATGTACTGGCAGGTTTATTTTCACCCTGTAACAAGAAGTGCAGAAGTGATTTTGACGAAAATATTGCACCGTGCGAAACAATTACATCAAGAATATTACACCTTTAAATATCATCCTGTTCATTTTTACTCTCTTTTTGAGGAAGAAATTTCAGTGGAGGACTACATAAAGCTTGATGAAGCAGTCATTATGTATTATTTCCAATCCTGGCAGGAAGAAGAAGATTCGATATTAAGTGACTTATGTCGACGATTTATGAACAGGAATTTGTTTAAATACGTCGAATTTAATCCTAATAAGCAAATGATGGACTTGATGGAACTGACAAGTCTCTTTAAGAAAGCGGGCATCGACCCTGCATACTATCTAGTGGTGGATTCCTCGTCCGACCTGCCATACGACTTTTATCGTCCGGGAGAAGAAGAGGAGCGCCTTCCGATTCACCTGCTTATGCCAAACGGGGATGTGCGTGAGCTATCGAGGGAATCTGAGATTGTGGATGCCATATCCGGCAAAAGAAGAACCGATCACAAGCTTTATTTTCCACAAGACATGCTAGAAGATTTAACGACAAAAAAAGCGGCAAAGAAAAAAATCAGAGAGATACTAGGAATATAGGCAACGGATAAGGTTAGGAGATGAAAGGGTTTGTTGACAGATCACGCAAAATTAATGAAGGTGTTTGCATCTGCAGGTGAAGTCATTGGGAGAAAAAAGCTGCAGAAAATGGTGTATATAGCCAAAAAGCTAAACTACCCATTTTATGAAAAGTACAATTTCCATTTTTACGGACCATACTCAGAAGAAGTGACATTAAGAGTAGAGGAGCTTTGCAATCTCGGCTTTTTAAGCGAGCTCAAAGAAAACAAAGGGGGCTACTCGCAATATCGCTATTCCCTGACGGAAAATGGGGAGGAGTTTCTCACGCACTACGACCTGGAGATGCCGCATCTGAACGAGTGCATGACAAGGATGAATGAACAGAGCTCTCGCTTTTTAGAGCTTGTTTCCACGGTGCTATTCTTTGAGAACCTGCCGCGGGAAGAGGTTAAGGAGAAAGTCTTTACGTTAAAAAGCAAGCAGCGATATACAGAGGACGAAGTGAACGAGGCCTACGATTATATCGAAAGCCTTCGTGCATGCATCACACAATAATTGTAAGAAGCCCAAGAGGATGGTTGGATCCTTTTGGGCTTTTTCTATATGGAAAAATTTAAAAGTTACAATAATCTCTGAAAAAGTCACAATCATCACCTGAAAAGTCACAATCCCCCTCAAGAAAGTCATAATAACGGCAGAAAAAGTCACAATAACCAGAAATGGCCCTCTCAAAAGGCAAAATTTCTTCGGATAACCACACCCATGGCAAGACAACAGGCTTACCTCCACCCCAAAAAGGGAATGCTACCTATAAAAAGCCGACAAAAAGGGGAGTAACATACATATGGAAAAGTGGACCTTAAGAGTAAGAAAGGAAATATGGTTTGTGCCAAGCCTTTACGCATTGGCAAGCCTTATTCTAACAGCGATTGTCATAACGGTAGACACCGTTTTTGCGGATTCGGTACAGAACAACCTTCCGAAAATATTTTTCACTAACGTCGACTTGAGCACCACCATCTTGAGTTCGATTGCGACCGCAATTCTCACGATGACGACTATTTCGTTTTCCACCATCATGGTGGTGCTGACAACCTATTCGAGTCAGTTCTCCCCGAGGACACTGCAAGATTTCATGACAGAAAAGACAACCTTGCATGTGCTGGGAGTGTTTGTCGGGTCCTTTATTTATACGGTGTTGTCCTTATTGTTCATGAAAGATTGGTTAGATGAGCAGCGAGTGTTAGCGTCAGGGGTTGGCGTGATTCTCGCTGTGATTTGTGTTGGATACTTTGTCTTTTTCATTCACCATGTCGCACGCTCCATCCAGGTCAGCAAGCTTATTGAGAGGGTTATGAAAGAGGGGATTGCTACAGTAAAAAAGAAAAAGCTACTCTATAAAGCCGAAAAAATACTTTTTGAAAAGATGGAAGTTTCAGCGACCTCTTTTCAAGAAAAAATGGAACTCACTCCAAAAGCCACAGGGTATGTTCAAGTCATCGATGCAGAAGGGTTGGCAGCCAAGGCGAAGGAGCAAGGTTTTCAGGTTGTTTTCAATAAACGCATTGGTGACTTTGTAACGGAACGTAGCGTGATCGCCATTGTTTATTTTACAAAAGGTAAACCAGAAGATTTGGACTTGACCGCTTTCATCGAGGTGGGAGAAGAGCGTACACCGCTTCAGGACGGGGAGTTTGCTTTGCAAAAACTCGCGGAAGTGGCCCTGCGAGCAATATCTCCAGGGATAAACGACCCTAATACGGCCAATAACTGCATTCGGTACATGAGCAGGCTGCTGATCGATTTTGGTGAGGTCGATTCAGACGCGATTACTTACCTGGATGAAGATAAAGAGAAACGGGTGACGATTCCGCAACGGACCTTTGAAGAAATCCTGTACACCGGTTTTTATCAGATTCGAATTTACGGAGAACGGGATATTTCGGTTGTACTCACGATCTTGGAGTGCCTGATTCTTATAGCCGAGGGAAGCAATCAGGAGATGAAGGACAAGGTTAAGAACATGTGGGAGTTTTTAGTAGAAAGCATTAAAGAGGAATATTTCGAGCCGCTTGATATAAAAATGGTAGAGGAGAAAAAGAAAAAATTAAGTGAATTACTGAACTAAAAAGGGATTCGAGAGCCTGTCCGAATCCCTCTCAACATTTATTGATCGCTTAATCGCTTACCGCCAACCGCATAGTGGCCCTTTGTCATCTCTTCAATAAAGACGACGATTTTCTCTTCCGGTGCACCGGTCGTTTCGCTGACAGCAGCTGTCACTTTTTCCACCAACGCTTTTTTCTGTTCCTCACTGCGGCCTTCAAGCATTTTAACAGTTACATATGGCATATTGAAATCGCTCCTTTGAATGTTTTTAACTCTCCCGTAAATTATTGTATAATGTAAAGAAAAGCGCAAGCGGCAGGATCGGTTTTGTCGCTGCAGCTAAACAAATGGCAAGGGGGCTAGAATATGGATCAGGAAAAGAAGAAAAAACCAATTGGCTTTAATATTATAAAAAATGACCCGACAGATGGGCACGGAGGATTTGGAATCGGGGCGCTCAGCCTTGATAATGTTTCGCCTGTATTTGTAGATGTGGAGGGTGGGGAAGCATTTGTCGATATTGGCGCAATGCATGCCCGCAGTACGGTAGAGCGTGGGATTAAGTTCCTTCCCAACAAAGAGGACGTGCCGAACGGAAAACCATACTGGCTTGTGTGGGTAACCATCGACCGCAAGCAGGAAGGGCCGTATTATGCAGGAGTGACAGCGTGTGAAATGACGGTGGATCGTGAAATTCGCCGAGGCTACAAGTCACTGCCGGAGCACGTGAATAAAATGGATAAGTCCATGAAACGCCATATCATGGTGGAGCATATGGATGACCATTCTAAAGCTATTTTGCAAAACTATTTGGAGTCTCATGACAGTGGAATGTGGGAAAGAGCTTCCGATGACCTCAAAAAGCAATTAGCAACAAACTAGTTTGTCAAGAGGATATCAAAAATAAAGATGTGACATTTTTTTGAATGTTCGACTCTACCCACTTGAGTTATTACGACAAAAAAAGTAAAATTAAACTCACATGTGTAGAACACATGGAAAGCTAGGACACCTAAAACCCCCGGGAGACATCCCGGGGGTTTTAACTTTTTTAGGATACTATTTGTTCTTTGAGGCATATAGCTGTTGATTGGAGCAAAAGGCGAAGACTCTTGAGGGAGATAGCGCTAGGTGGAGACCCCACAGGCGCAGCCGAGGAGTCTCACGTCAGCCCCTAGGAAAGCGAAGCCGTTTGCGGAAATCAACAGCGGTGTTTCTTATACATTACATCCAAGGTACAAATCGTTTCCACCATTTTTTATTTTCTTTTTTCGGTTGTTCTTCAGGAACTGCTTCCTCTTCTTTTACATCTTCTAAATGCGCCATGCAGTATTCGGTTGGTTCGGTTCCTTTAATATAATAGCTTAGCCTTGAAACCGGACAATCGCTTGTGGCAAGAAGGCCACTTTCCGGATTGACCTGCACCCCGACAACTCCTTCTGTTGGTGCAAATGCCACAACAGATTTATTGTCGAGCGCGCGCTCCATGAATCCTGCCCATAAATTTTTTGCATAATGTTTTTCCGCCCAAAGCGTAATGGATTGATCACGGTCATAGCCTGTCCAGACAGCACTGACCAGCTGCGGGGTGTACCCGATCATCCAGCTATCCGTTTCTGTGGACCCTGATTTTCCGGCATAAGGCCTTGTCAGCTTGTCGAGAATCGCATTCCCGGTTACGGCCATATAGCCGTTCAAGGCCGGATCGAACATTCCGGTCATCATATGATTCAGGACAAATGTTACATCAGGATCCAGTAATTGCTTCGTTTCTTTTTCCCGCTCAAAAAGGATTTCTCCCTTGTAATTCACAACTTTCTCAATAAAAACAGGCTTCACTTCTTTTCCACCATTCGCAAAAACACTGTAGGCATTGGCCATGTCGAGTACCCGGACAGGGGAAGTACCTAATGCAAGAGAAGGGACATCCTTTATTTTAGAATGGATTCCAAGTTCTTTTGCCTGTTTGGTCAATTCTTTTTCGCCAAGCAGTAAGTGAGTTTTAACCGCATAGACGTTATCGGATAATGGCAAAGCCTGCATCATCGTCAACACATCATTCGCATAGTAATTATTAAAATTATGAGGCGTGTATTGCGAGCGACCGTTATCGACTTCGAAGGTTGTCACTTCACTTCTAAAGCCGGTAGATGGCGTGAATCCTTGCTCAAGCGCTCGATAATACAGCAATGGCTTAAAAGTCGAACCGGGCTGTCTTTCTGCCTGCGTCACCCTGTTGTACGGGCTTTCTTCGTAATCTCTTCCGCCTACAAGCGCAAGCACTCTCCCCGTTTTCGGATCCATAGAAACGAAGCCGACCTGCATATCAGACTCCGGATCGAACGTTTTCTCCACTTCCTCTTCGGCAATAGCCTGGAGAGAAGGATCCAACGTAGTGTAAATATGAAGCCCACCCATTTCTAACTCTTCTTGCAGACCCAAAACATTTCTAATCTCCGCTCGAACAGCATCTTGAAAATAAGGGGCCATGAACTCTTTCGGCAAATGCTCACGATTTCCGTATGTTAGCGGCTGTGCGAGTGCTTCTTCCGCTTCTTTTATCGTAAGAGAGCCGTTTTCCACCATGGAATGCAAGACAATTTCCTGCCTTTGTCGTGCCCGTTCGCTGTCTGCATAAGGTGAAAAGACGCTTGGACCTTTCGGAATACCTGCAAGCATGCTGGCTTCCGCTAATGTCAGCTCTTTTGCAGGCTTGTTAAAATAGTAATAAGACGCCGATTCAATTCCATAAGCGCCATGACCATAGTAGATCGTATTCAAATAGCCTTCAAGAATCTCTTCTTTCGAGTAATTAGCCTCAATCCTAATCGTATAAAGGGCTTCATCCCATTTTCGCTTCCACGTCTTATCATGAACAAGAAAAAGATTACGGGCATATTGTTGCGAAATGGTACTAGCTCCTTGCACCTTTGCACGGGCCTTAATATCAGCAAGGATGGCACCACCGATTCGCTTAGGATCAAACCCGTGATGGGTGAAAAAACGTCTATCTTCCACCGCCACCGTCGCATCAACTAAATAAGGGGAAATGTCCTCGAGTCCGACCCAGTAACGCTTCTCGCCACTATGAGCCTCTCCAATTATCGCCCCGTCCTTGCTATAGAAAATCGATGACTGCGTAACAGAAAGGGGAGGAGCGCCCTTGGATTTCGCATAAATCCAAACACCGCCAACCAAAAGAAAGAAAGAGATTGATAGGATAATTCCGATAAATAACATGGCACGAATATATTTAATAACCTGCTGAAACCGGTCGTTTGTGATTAATTCCATTTTTCTCGAACCCCCTTTATCTAAGACCTCTATCTAATGAAATTTTCATAGTGAAAAAACTAAGTTGATTGAAGTGGAAGGCGCGTAGACTTCCGGGGGAGGAAGGGATAGGGGAGACCCCGCAGGCTTGCCGAGGAGGCTCCCGGACCGCCCGCAGAAAAGCGAAGCGCCTGGAACGAAAATCAACCGTTAAAACGAACATATATCTTCATTCATAAAAAATGGTTTTATTTCCTAGTATTAAATTCTTTGAACCTTTTTAAACATTTGCAGAAAAATAAATTTTTTACTTGAATTTTTGCTAGATTCATCTATACTTTTTTCTTGGTGATTAGAAAAGTGGACGCGGTTGTTTTTTGGCCGAAGAAGCAAGAAATCCCGACAATTCAATGTTTCATTTTTCATCGATAGGGAACGATAAAAACGAGCATTTAACGATAGAAACTAACGCTTATGGCCGCAAGATAGATAGTAAATTTAATGTTGGAAGGGAATGTTGTACAAAATGGAATTATGGTACACAGAATATCAAACAAAAAACTTCGGAATCACAGCGAAAATCAAACGCACTTTACATACAGAGCAGACGGAATTCCAAAAGCTTGATATGGTAGAAACAGAAGAGTTCGGCAACATGCTTATCTTGGACGGCATGGTTATGACGACACAAAAGGACGAGTTCGTTTATCACGAAATGGTGGCACACGTGCCATTGTTCACGCACCCAAATCCTGAAAATGTGTTAGTAGTAGGCGGTGGAGACGGCGGCGTTATCCGCGAAGTCTTGAAGCACCCAAGCGTGAAAAAAGCGACACTTGTTGAAATTGATGGGAAAGTAATCGAGTACTCCAAGAAGTATCTTCCTGAAATTGCAGGAGAGCTTGAAAACGAGCGCGTGGAAGTGAAAGTCGGTGACGGCTTCATGCACATCGCAGAAAGCGAAAACGAGTATGATGTAATCATGGTTGACTCCACAGAGCCAGTTGGACCAGCTGTTAACCTATTTACAAAAGGCTTCTACGCAGGAATCTCCAAAGCGTTAAAAGAAGACGGCGTATTCGTAGCGCAAACGGACAACCCTTGGTTCACACCTGAGTTAATCACAAATGTACAACGCGACGTACGTGAAATCTTCCCGATCACACGCCTGTATATCGCAAACATCCCAACATATCCAAGCGGCATGTGGACATTCACAATCGGATCCAAAAAACACGACCCACTGGAAGTAAGCGAAGACCGCTTCCACGAAATCGACACAAAATACTACACAAAAGACCTGCACAAAGCAGCATTCGCCCTACCTAAATTTGTAGCGGATTTAGTGAAGTAATAAGGTAGAGAGATAAAGAGGTAAAGAGGGGTCTGACCCTCGCCGCGGTACAGCTTTGAAGTTATAGAGAACTAAAGAGGGGTCTGACCCTCAGCGCGTTAAAGCGCTAAGGGTCAGACCCCTTAAAATAAATATAAATCACACTATGAGGGACGAAAGTGAGATACGTCATATTTTAACTGTTTCGCCTGTTGATTGAAGTGCAGGGTGTGAGACTCCTCGAAAATGCTACGCATTTTCTTCGTGCGATGCGTCGCTGTCGAAGCCTTCCATGTCCTACGGGAGGAAGGGACTGGGGAGACCCCTGAAGCGTTGTGAGGAGGCTCCCGGACCGCCCGTGGAAAGCGAACACCCGGAACGGAAATCAACAGGAAGTTGACTAATTCACACCATTTTCTTGAAACTACCCCCTCACTCCAAGGAGGAAACTACCCATGCGTTTTGATGAAGCATATTCAGGCAACGTATTTATTAAAAGCCATCCAAGCTTTGAAGATAGCCAAGCAGTAATCTACGGTATGCCGATGGACTGGACAGTAAGCTACCGCCCAGGATCCCGCTTCGGCCCGTCCCGTATCCGCGAAGTATCCATCGGACTAGAAGAGTACAGCCCGTACCTAGATCGTGAATTAGAAGAAGTAAAATACTTTGATGCTGGTGATATCCCATTGCCATTCGGTAATCCGCAAAAAAGCATCGAAATGATTGAAGAATACATCGACAGCCTTTTAGAAAAAGATAAGTTCCCACTTGGTATGGGAGGAGAGCATCTTGTATCATGGCCAGTCATCAAGGCAATGTACAAAAAGTATCCAGACCTTGCTATCATCCATATGGACGCTCACACTGATCTTCGTGACGACTACGAAGGCGAGCCGCTTTCCCACTCCACACCGATCAAGAAAGCAGCAAACCTAATCGGGCCGACGAATGTGTACTCATTTGGAATCCGTTCCGGTATGAAGGAAGAGTTCCAATGGGCTAAGGAAGTGGGCATGCACATCTCCAAGTTTGAGGTGCTTGAGCCATTAAAAGAAATCCTTCCAACACTTGCTGGCCGTCCGGTATACGTAACTATCGACATCGACGTTCTTGACCCTGCACACGCACCAGGTACAGGAACAGTGGATTGTGGCGGTATCACGTCCCGTGAGTTGCTTGCATCCATCCATGCGATTGCAGGTTCCGATGTGAACGTGGTTGGAGCGGATTTAGTTGAGGTTGCACCTATTTATGACGCTTCCGAGCAAACTGCCAACACTGCAAGCAAGCTGATCCGTGAAATGATTTTAGGTTGGGTAAAATAAGCATTTTATTTTTGGCTCTGTTTTTCAAGTACTTGCGAGAGTGCTTGGGGGACAGGGCTTTTTATGTGTTGGCAGGTTCTATATAACCGAAGAAGGTGGGATTATAGATGAACGGTCTAATAGGGAGGTCCAATTTGTTTGAAGCTTGAAGAATACAAGGGAAACTGACTAATAGAACGCTTCTATACGCCTGAAGGCCAAGGAAACTCAGGCAAACTGTCTAATAGAACGCTTCTATACGCTTGAAGGCCAAGGAAACTCAGGCAAACTGTCTAATAGAACGCTTCTATTCGCCCGAAGGCCAAAAAAACTCAGGCAAACTGTCCAATAGAACTCCCAATTCTCCAATCTCAATTCCAATCCCCCTTCCACCCCCACCCAACGCGAAAATCCACCATTTTTCCACCGCCCACCAACATCCTCTATTGAACTCCACACCCTACTTGTTTTATACTATGAAGGTTATAGAAAAATCGACGCGAACCAGTAAGCGTTAAAGATAAAAGGATGTGGGGCCAGATGGCAGACAATCAAAATCACTTAAAGATGCCGATAAAGGTGACGTTCCAATCGGAAATAATTAATGCGGATAATGACAGGGAATTTGTTGTGTTTGGGGCAGATGGTCAATACTACATAAAAGGTGAGTCAGAATACATCGTCTTCTCAGAAGAACTTGAAGGCAAAGAGAAGGTCGATTGTTTTTATAAAATTACAGACAAAGAAGTACGTCTGAAGCGCTCAGGGGACATCAATATGTTGCAATCCTTCCGTGCGGGTGAAACGACAGACGGAAGCTACCAGGGTGCTGGCGCAAGGTTTCAGTTTGAAACGGAAACCGAAAAAGTGGTCATGATGAAGGATCCCGATAAGAAACGAGGCTGTTTGCAGCTTGACTATAAATTGAAGGTTCAAGATCAAATAACCGGTCAATACTTGATAACAATCAACTACGAGGAGGAACAGGCAAGATGAATATAGTAGAACAAGTACAAGAACGCCTGAAAGAAGAGATTAAGGCTTCCGTTCTTAAAGCAGGCTTGGCAACAGAGGAGCAAATCCCAACTGTTGTGCTCGAAACACCGAAGGACAAAGCAAACGGAGATTACTCCACGAATATGGCGATGCAGCTTGCACGAGTAGCGAAAAAAGCACCACGCATGATTGCGGAAGAAATCGTGAAAAATTTTGATCAATCAAAGGCATCAATCGATAAAATTGATATCGCCGGCCCGGGATTCATCAACTTTTACATGGACAATGCTTATCTGACAGATTTAATTCCGACAATCCTTAAAGAAGGCTCCAATTACGGGCGTTCTAACGTCGGCAACGGCGAAAAAATCAATGTCGAGTTCGTATCGGCCAACCCTACAGGCGACCTTCACCTTGGACATGCCCGTGGTGCAGCAGTGGGGGATTCTCTTTGTAATGTACTTGACAAGGCAGGCTACGATGTAACACGCGAATACTACATCAACGACGCGGGTAACCAAATCAACAACCTCGCACTTTCTGTTGAGGCACGCTATTTCCAAGCACTTGGCCAAGACAAAGAAATGCCGGAAGATGGCTATCATGGAAAAGATATCATTGGAATCGGCCAGGCAATCGCAGATGAGTTCGGCGACCGTTTCGTCCATGAATCTGAAGAAGACCGCCGCAGCTTTTTCCGTGAATACGGCTTAAAATACGAAATGAAAAAATTGCAACAGGACCTAGAAGAGTTCCGTGTCCGCTTTGACGTTTGGTACTCCGAGACTTCCCTTTATAATAACGGGAAAATTGACGATGCAATGGCAACCCTTCGCGAACAGGGCCACATCTACGAAGAAGAAGGAGCAACTTGGTTCCGTTCCACAGAATTCGGCGATGACAAAAACCGGGTACTAATTAAAAATGACGGATCTTACACGTATTTAACTCCGGACATCGCGTACCATCAGGATAAACTAAAACGCGGCCATGACAAGCTTATCAACATCTGGGGAGCAGACCACCACGGCTACATCCCTCGTATGAAGGCAGCCATTGAAGCGCTTGGTTACGGAAAAAACGCACTGGAAGTAGAAATCATCCAGCTTGTCCACCTTTTCCAAAACGGTGAAAAGATGAAAATGAGTAAGCGTACCGGTAAAGCTGTAACAATGCGTGACTTGATGGAAGAAGTGGGCTTGGATGCTGTACGTTATTTCTTTGCGATGCGTTCAGGTGACACGCATTTAGATTTTGATATGGACTTAGCAGTTTCCCAGTCTAATGAAAATCCTGTATTCTACGCACAATACGCGCACGCTCGTATTTGCAGCATGCTTCGCCAAGGCGAAGAGCAAGGTCTAAGCCTAGAAGGGGACTTTGCGCTAGAACACATCTCTTCTGAAAAAGAGATCGACCTTTTGAAAAAGCTTGGGGAATACCCACTTGCGGTAGCGGAAGCGGCAGAAAAACGCATCCCTCACCGAATTACAAACTATATATTTGAACTTGCTTCCGCGCTTCACAGCTTCTACAATGCGGAGAAAGTATTAGACCCTGACAACCAAGAAAAATCCAGAGCACGTCTTGGTTTAATGAAATCTGTTCAAATCACGCTGCAAGATGCACTTAAGTTGATCGGAGTTTCAGCACCAGAGAAAATGTAAGACCAAAAAGCTCTCTACTAGAAATTAGAGTAGAGAGCTTTCTTTTGGTCAAAATAACAACATAAGATAAATACAACAAGGGAGTTTTCCAACAATGAAAGAAAGTTTATTAGCACTAGCAACAGGCATGGTCGTAGGATTTCTCTTCGCCCTCTTCCGCCTGCCAATCCCAGCGCCGCCCGTATTCTCCGGCATCGTAGGAATCGTCGGCATCTACCTTGGCTACCGCCTATTCACCTGGATAGCACCTATTTTTCAATCAAGCAACTAAAAAAGAGAGGGGTTTGACTCTTCACCGCATTAGAGCGGTGAGGGTCAGACCCCTCTTTACTTCTTTATCTCTTCACCACTCCACCGCGCCGCCACTCAGACGTTTGACTCCACGAATTTTCGCGATTTCTTCGCATAGTTGAAGTGCCGCTTCATCTTTCCGTTTTGCTTCTACCATAAAGTCCACATCCTGCCCCAAGTCGACTGCCACTTTCAAAAATTCCATGATAAATTGAAGGTCCACAAAGTCCGCATGGTGTCGCAATTTCTTTTCCGAAATAGGAGAGGAGATATGTATCTTGGGAATGATGCCAATATCCTTCCACGTTCCATATACACGTGGCAACAGTTCTTCCCATGACACAGAACTTGGATTCGCATACTCATGATGGTAATCAAAGGCAAGCGGGATTCCAAGCTCCTCGCATAACACCAATGTTTCCTCCGTTGTGTAAGTCTTATCATCGTTCTCCAACGTCATCCGTGCCCTGACCTCATCTGGTAACGACAAAATATTCTCCCGGAACCTCTCCACCGCAAGCTTCTTGTTCCCATAAGCACCACCGACATGGATATTGATTGTACCCTCGTCTTCTAACCCCATCGCTTTCAACATCTCATAGTGGTACACCATATCAATCACCGCATTCTCGGTTATATGCGGTTTATCACTCGTAAACAACGTGAATTGGTTGGGATGGAAACTCGAACGCATGCCATACCGCTTTACCAAGTCGCCAATCTCCTTGAATTCATCACCAAACTCACGAACAAAGTCCCATTTTACATCAGGGTGGGTGGCAAGCGGAACGATAGAAGACGAGAAGCGGAAGACTTGTATTTCGTGTGCAATGCAAAAATAGATCGTCCGCAAAGTGTTCCGTAAATTTTCACGTGTTACGGCTAATAATTTCTCCTTCTTTTCAGCATCACCCAGCTGCTTGTACCGAGTATAGGTCAACGCCCGGGCAGGGGATGCCTCCCACAACGTCCAAGATTGTGATACAAATCCAAAGCGAATACGCATCTTACCAGACTCCTTTTCAACAGCTTACCTTGCCTTATCTTACAACAATGGCGCAATAATCTTGGACAGCTTTTCTTTTCCTTTATCCATCCAAGTTCTGTTTCGGATAAATTCAAGCGTCAATTTCTCCGAATTGTGAATGTCCTTATGAATCTCCTGAACGGTCTTGTGCACAAACTCTTTATCAAAAATTAAACAATTAATTTCATTGTTCAAAAAGAGGCTGCGCTTATCAAAATTGGCAGTCCCAATATCACAAGTATGGTCATCAATCACGACCACTTTGGCATGATAAAATCCAAGATAGAAGCGATAAACATCGGCACCTGCTTCTATCAGCGTTGCGAAATAGGGGAACGCTGCATCCATCACCAGCGCATGGTCCGCTTTGGCCGGAACAAGAATCGTCACCTTCACGCCGCGTCCGAGAGCGTCTAGTAACTCATCCAACAAGGATTCACTCGGAATAAAATAGGGAGTACAAATGATGATCGATGTCTCCGCTTTTTGAATTAGCTTATAGAACGTTTCCGTCAAATGGCCGCCATTCGTTGGTACCAGTTTGTGCGTAATGGGTCCTTTCGGAAGCTCCGGATAATACCTTTCGCCCCATTCGCTAGATGGAAAATCGCCGGCTTGCTCCCAGTTTTGGATAAACTGTGACTGAAGATCCTGAACGCCTTCCCCCTCAAGTTTAAGATGGTAGTCACGCCAAACGCCAAACTCCGGATCCTGTCCCAAATATTCTTTTCCAATATTGAATCCACCAACATATCCGATTTTTCCATCAATCACCGTTATCTTCCGGTGATTTCGCTGATTGATACTGAAAAAAAAGAATGGAAATGCGGGCTTATGGTAAACCTCCACTTTGATACCGTGCTGTTCAAGGTCTTTAATGGTTTCTTTTTTTATGTCAAACGATCCAAAATAATCAAGAAGGAGACGAACCTCCAAACCCTGATCTGCCTTATCTTTTAAAATAGACAAAAATTCTTTACTCGCATGATCGTTTCGTACCATGTAAAAGAGGGAATGAATGTGATTGGTGGCATGACGCATATCGTGAAATAAATCCTTATACAGCAAGTTGCCATCGGCATAAAGCATAATCTCACTCTGCCTTTTCGGAAACTTCAGCCTTTTGATTTCTTTTAAATGCTTTTTTCTCCCCAGGTGTAAATCAAGTGCCAACCAAGCAAACACAAGTACAATCGCCCCGATAATGATAAATGCAATTTCCATCCTTTTCCCTCCCGAAAACACGTCCATATAGTTTTTACGTATTCCTGCGTTCTTATCCTATAACTAATTACCCATACCCTAATTCGTCGAAAAATAAAGCCGATATTTAAGTTAAATGTGTTGACTGAATGCTCATTCAGTTATAAGATATAGGTAAATTACTAAAGTTCTGAAAATTATATTCTTTCCAAACATTGAGGCTCTTTCGTAGAAAAAAACACGTAAAAGGCCGACAGTAAAAGGGGACACGAAAGGAGTGGGAGATGTGAGTAACGGTTTGTTAATTGCCAATTGGATTTTAACGATAATTGTAACCGCTTACGCAGTATCGCTATTTGTTTACTTGATCAGAACAAGGATTCAATTCATCAAACTTGGGAAAAAAGTTGAATTCGACAACAAAGTGAAAGAACGATTAGACAAAGTTTGGGTCAATGTTTTTGGCCAGAAAAAATTATTGAAGGATAAGAAAAGTGGGATTATCCACGTCATGTTCTTCTATGGATTTCTGATGGTCCAGCTTGGGGCGCTGGACTTGATCATCAAAGGACTTGTTCCAAACGCGCATTTGCCGCTTGGACCATTATATCCAGCCTTTACGTTTTTCCAAGAGCTAGTAACGCTAATGATTTTAGTTGCGGTTGTATGGGCCTTCCACCGCCGCTATGTGGAAAAGTTAGTTCGTCTAAAAAGAGGCTTTAAATCCGGCCTAGTATTATTATTCATCGGCGGGTTAATGCTTTCTGTTTTATTTTCAAACGGAATGGGACTTATCTGGCATGATCACGGCTTAACATGGAGTGAGCCGGTGGCATCCTTTTTCGCACTCATGTTCAGCTGGATCAATGAAACGGCTGCCATTGCATTATTCTATGTCGGCTGGTGGATTCACCTATTATTCTTATTAACCTTCTTGGTGTACGTACCGCAATCCAAGCACGCGCATTTGATTGCAGGACCTGCGAATGTATTTTTCCATCGCACAACGAACCCAGGAAAGCTTGAGAAAATTAATTTTGAAGACGAAACACAAGAAACATTCGGTGTCGGAAAAGTGGAAGACTTCACCCAATACCAATTAATCGATATGTATGCCTGTGTGGAATGTGGACGCTGTACCAACATGTGTCCGGCAACAGGCACAGGAAAAATGCTTTCACCGATGGATTTGATCGTTAAAATCCGTGATCACTTAACAGACAAGGGAGCGGCCATCACGTCTAAATCCCCTTGGGTACCAACATATGCGTTCAATAACACGCATGGTAATCAGCTTGCCATGGCTGCTGCCGGAAAAGGTGCACAAGAAAGTGCGGCAACAATCGAATACAGCCCAAGCCTGATCGGCGATGTAATCACCGAAGAAGAGATCTGGGCATGTACGACCTGTCGTAACTGTGAGGACCAATGTCCGGTAATGAACGAGCATGTGGATAAAATCATCGACCTTCGCCGTTACCTGGTTCTTACAGAAGGGAAAATGGATGCAGATGCACAGCGCGCGATGACAAACATCGAACGCCAAGGAAATCCTTGGGGTCTAAACCGCAAGGAACGTGAAAACTGGCGCGATGCAGCACCAGAAGTAAGCATTCCTACGGTAAAAGAAATGAAAAAAGCAGGGGAAGAGTTTGAGTTTCTGTTCTGGGTAGGGTCCATGGGATCCTTCGATAATCGCTCCCAGAAAATCGCCATCTCTTTTGCAAAATTAATGAACGAAGCCGGCGTTAAATTCGCGATTCTCGGCAACAAGGAGAAAAACTCCGGAGATACGCCGCGCCGCCTAGGAAACGAATTCCTATTCCAGGAGCTTGCGACAAGCAATATCGCGGAATTTGAGAAAAACGAAGTCAAGAAAATCGTCACCATCGACCCGCATGCTTACAACATTTTCAAAAATGAGTATCCTGATTTCGGCTTAGAAGCTGAAGTTTACCACCATACAGAAGTGTTGGCAGAGCTTGTGAAAGAAGGAAAACTCAAACCAGTACACGAGGTAAAAGAAACAATCACGTATCACGATTCCTGCTACCTCGGAAGATACAACGAAGTATACGAGCCGCCTCGTGACATCCTGAAAGCCATCCCAGGCGTCAAAGTGGTCGAAATGAACCGCAGTCGCGAAACGGGAATGTGCTGTGGAGCAGGTGGAGGCCTCATGTGGATGGAAGAAGACACAGGCACACGCGTCAACGTCGCCCGTACTGAACAAGCACTCGAAGTCGCACCAAGCGTCATCAGCTCCGGCTGTCCTTACTGCTTAACGATGCTATCTGACGGCACGAAAGCAAAAGAAGTAGAAGAAAACGTCGGCACATACGACGTAGCAGAACTACTAGAACGCTCCGTCATCGGCGAAAAACAAGAATTAGTATCCTAATAGAATAATAGAACCCAGCATACAAGGTGTACGTAGTTCTCTGCGTGCACCATATGCTTTTCACCAAAACTGAGCGCTCGTTCAGTTTTTAAAACAGAGTGATTGTAAGCGGTAACAACTTATGTCGAATTAATTTACCCAGCTGCTTGGAGTGCAAGGTGTGAGACTCCTGAGGGAGATAGCGGTAGGTTGAGACCCCTGAAGCGAAGCGAGGAGGCTCAAGTACCGCCCCTAGGAAAGCGAACACCTGGAACGCAAAGCAACTGGGAGTCAAAGCGAATTTTTTTAAAATAAAAGGAGGAAATCAACCATGGGAAAAACAGTAATCGTTAGTGGAGTCCGCACACCAATCGGCCGATTCGCAGGAGGATTAAGCGCACTATCTGCCTCAGACCTAGGAGCAGTTGCCATCAAAGAAGCACTAAACAGAGCAAACCTATCAGGCGACCAAGTAGGCGAAGTCATCATGGGCACCGTCCTTCAAGGCGGCCAAGGTCAACTTCCATCCCGCCAAGCCTCCCAAAAAGCAGGCCTGCCATGGGAAGTACGCACCGAAACCATCAACAAAGTCTGCGCTTCCGGCATGCGTAGCGTCACACTAGGCGACATCCTCATCCGTTCCGGTGAAGAGGAAGTCATCGTCGCAGGTGGAATGGAATCCATGAGCAACGCACCATACATGCTTCCAAAAGCAAGATGGGGACTTCGAATGGGCGACAGCACCGTACAAGACATGATGGTGCATGACGGGCTTACTTGTACCTTCACAGGCGTTCACATGGGTACCTACGGAAACAGTGTCGCAAAGGAAATGGAAATCAGCCGTGAAGACCAAGATGCATGGGCATTCAGAAGTCACCAACGCGCCATTGAAGCAACGGAGAAGGGTTATTTTACAGATGAAATCGTCCCAGTTTCCGTACCGCAGCGAAAAGGAGATCCGGTTGTTGTTAGCAAGGATGAGTCTCCTCGAAAAGATACATCCATTGAGAAACTTGCGTCATTAAGACCGGCGTTCGACCATGACGGAACGATTACGGCAGGAAACGCGCCAGGCGTGAATGACGGAGCCAGTGCGCTTGTGTTAATGAGTGAGGACCGTGCAGCAAAAGAAGGGAAAGAAGTAATGGCAACCATCCTTGGGCATGCCTCCATTGCAGTGGAAGCAAAGGATTTCCCGAAAACTCCAGGACTTGTCATCACCGAACTTTTAAAGAAAACAGGAACAAAGCTTGAGGAGATTGATCTTTTTGAAATAAACGAAGCATTCGCAGCGGTAGCACTCGCATCTGCAAATCTAGCAGGATTGGATTTGGAGAAGGTGAATGTAAACGGCGGAGCGGTAGCACTTGGACATCCGATTGGAGCAAGTGGGGCACGCATCATTGTGTCATTGATTCATGAGCTGAAGCGCCGCGGCGGCGGCCTTGGAATTGCTTCTATCTGCTCAGGCGGCGGTCAGGGCGATGCAATTTTGATTCAAGTATAAGCGAAAACTTTTAGGAGGAATCAGAACATGACAATTCAAAAAGTAATGGTAATTGGGGCAGGACAGATGGGCTCAGGCATCGCGCAGGTTTGTGCGATGGCCGGGTATGACGTATATATGAATGATTTGAAGCAGGAATTCTTGGAGCGCGGACTTGCGGGCATTACGAAAAATTTGAGTAGATCCGTGGACAAAGGGCGTATGACAGAGGATGAAAAAACAGCTGTACTGAGTCGCCTGCAAACAACAACCACTCTTGAAGATGCCAAACTTGTCGACATCGTCATCGAAGCGGCAGTGGAAAACATGGACATTAAAAAGAAGATTTTCGCAGAGCTAGATCAGCACGCTCCGGCTCACACCATTTTAGCGACAAATACATCTTCGCTTCCAATTACGGAAATCGCTGCAGCGACAGGCAGACCGGAAAAGGTAATCGGGATGCACTTTATGAATCCTGTACCTGTTATGAAACTGGTAGAAATCATTCGCGGTTTGCAGACAGCAGACGAAGTGTACGGCGCAATTGAAGATATGACAAAGAAGCTATCCAAGCTACCGGTGGAAGTGAACGATTTCCCAGGATTCGTTTCTAACCGTGTGTTGATGCCGATGATCAATGAAGCCATTTTCACAGTTTACGAGGGCGTGGCAACACCGGAAGCAATTGATGAAGTCATGAAGCTTGGCATGAACCATCCCATGGGGCCGTTGACGCTTGCGGATTTTATTGGGCTTGATACATGCCTGTACATTATGGAAACGTTGCATGAAGGCTTTGGCGATGACAAATATCGTCCATGTCCGTTGTTAAGAAAATATGTGAAAGCTGGTTGGCTGGGCCGCAAGACTGGCCGCGGATTTTATACGTACGAGACGTAAGAATCGGTTGAGTGAGACAAAGGGGTATTTTTTAAGACAGCAGGAGAGGGGACGAATAGCATGAATTTACGTTTTACAGAAGAGCAGGAAATGGTTCGGAAAATGGTGCGCGATTTCGCAGAAACCGAAATTGCACCTTTCGTGGAAAAAATGGAAGAGGGCGAGTTCCCTCGTGAGATATTGCGGAAAATGGCGGACCTTGGCCTGATGGGAATGACCATTCCGGAAGAGTACGGCGGAGCGGGCATGGACTTTCCTTCCTACATCATCGCCATCAATGAGCTTTCCCGTGTGAGCGCAACGGTAGGAGTGATCCTGTCCGTACACACGTCTGTTGGGACGAATCCTATTCTCTATTTTGGCACAGAAGAGCAGAAGCAGAAGTATGTGACGAAGCTAGCATCTGGTGAGTATCTTGGCGCGTTCTGTTTGACGGAGCCGAGTGCGGGGTCGGATGCAGGGAGTTTGAAAACCCGTGCCGTTAAGCAAGGGGACCACTATGTGTTGAATGGAGCGAAGGTGTTCATTACAAACGGCGGGGAAGCGGACACGTACATTGTGTTTGCTTCGACTAATCCGGAGCTTGGCTCCAAAGGGGTCTCCGCATTCATCGTGGAAAAGGATACTCCTGGATTTGTAATTGGAAAAGATGAGCACAAGATGGGGTTGCACGGCTCGAAAACGGTCCAGCTGACGTTTGAAGACGCTAAGGTTCCTGCGGAAAACTTGCTTGGAGTGGAAGGCGAAGGGTTCAAAATTGCGATGGCGAATCTTGATGTCGGTCGAATTGGCATTGCGGCTCAGTCCCTTGGTATCGCAGAAGCGGCAGTGCAGGCAGCAACAGCCTATGCAAAAGAGCGTGTTCAGTTTGGCAAGCCAATCGCGGCACAGCAGGGTGTTTCTTTTAAACTGGCAGACATGGCGACTGCTGTGGAAGGTGCGAGGCTGTTGACGTATCGTGCGGCCAACCTGCGTGCTTTGGGCAAGCCTTGCGGGAAGGAAGCATCGATGGCGAAGCTTTTTGCGTCTCAGACTGCGATGAACGTGGCGATAGAGGCCGTTCAGGTATTCGGCGGCTACGGCTATACGAAGGATTATCCAGTCGAGCGCTACTTCCGTGACGCAAAGGTTTGTGAGATTTACGAGGGAACGAGCGAGATTCAGAGATTGGTGATTGGGAAACATTTGATGAACTAGTGGGGGACAGCGTTGAAAGATCGGGAGGCTTTAGCGAGTGTTAGTGTGTAATTTTTGTTTAATTACGTGCTGTTCGCGGCCAAATGTCCGAAGATTTTCGAAAGTTGACCGAAGTTTTCAGGAAGTTGACCGAAGATTTGGCAAAGTTGACCGAAGTTTCAACGAAAGTGTCCGAACCAATTTTTCAAATGGCCGAACCCACCGTCAAAGTTGTCCGAACGCAACAAAAGGTTGACCGAACCATAGCTAAAAGAACAATAAAAGTGTCCGAAAGTCCTTCTGAAATGACCGAACGGTTTTCTAAGGCACTTAAAATAGCAAAAAACGATATAAACTCGTGAAATTTAAGACGAAACTGCCGCGCAACGGCCCCGCGAAAAGTGAGGCCCGGAGCGTGTGAACCATTCAAAAAATCGGGGGATGAAAAATATGAACTTTTTACTATCTGAAGAACATGAAATGATTCGTAAAATGGTACGTGATTTTGCCAAGAACGAAGTGGAGCCGACAGCTGCTGAGCGTGATGAAGAAGAACGCTTTGATATGGAAATTTTCAAAAAGATGGCGGACCTTGGTTTAACAGGAATCCCGTTTCCGGAAGAGTACGGCGGTATCGGAAGTGACTACTTAGCATATTGCATCGCGGTAGAGGAGCTTTCACGGGTATGTGCTTCTACAGGGGTAACCCTTTCCGCACACACGTCCCTTGCGAGCTGGCCAATCTACAAGTACGGAACAGAAGAGCAGAAACAGAAATATTTGGTGCCTCTTGCGCAAGGAACAAGCATCGGTGGATATGGTCTTACTGAGCCAGGATCCGGGTCTGATGCAGGCGGCATGAGAACAACAGCGAAATTAGATGGCGACCATTATGTCCTGAACGGCTCAAAAATTTTCATCACAAACGGCGGGATTGCGGACATCTATGTGGTGTTTGCCGTAACAGATCCGTCCAGCAAGCATAAAGGCACGAGCGCATTTATCGTAGAAGCGGACTTCCCAGGCTTCAGCGTTGGGAAAAAAGAACAAAAGCTAGGCATTCGTTCTTCACCAACGACAGAAATCATTTTTGAAGATTGCCGAGTGCCGGTAGAAAACATGCTTGGAGCAGAGGGAGAAGGCTTTAAAGTGGCGATGACGACGCTTGATGGCGGGCGTAACGGGATTGCTGCACAGGCTGTTGGGATTGCACAAGGTGCACTGGATGCAGCAGTTGCTTATGCAAAAGAGCGCGTTCAGTTCGGAAAGCCAATTGCGGCACAGCAGGGTGTTTCTTTTAAACTGGCAGACATGGCGACAACGGTGGAAGCTTCAAGACTTCTAACCTACCAGGCGGCTTGGAGAGAGTCCGAGGGCTTAAGCTATGGCTTGGAGTCTGCGATGTCCAAACTGTTCGCTGGCGACACGGCGATGAAGGTGACAACTGAAGCGGTTCAGGTATTCGGCGGCTACGGCTACACGAAGGACTATCCGGTGGAGCGCTATATGAGGGATGCGAAAATTACGCAAATCTATGAAGGAACACAAGAAATCCAACGTCTCGTTATCTCCAGAATGCTTACTAAGTAAGTAGGTGACAGACAGGATGATGAAAAAACGTCAAGTACATGCATCCGTTAAAGATGAGCGGCTGATCGAGAAGCGCCGCGACCAGATGATCAAGGGAGCGGTGAGCCTTTTCAAAGAGAAGGGGTTCCACCGCACGACAACAAGGGAAATTGCGAAAGAGGCCGGCTTCAGCATCGGCACGCTCTATGAATATATCAGAACGAAGGAAGATGTCCTTTACCTTGTCTGTGACCGGATTTATGACCAGGTAGGAGAGCGCTTGCAGGAGGAACTCGACATGAAGCGGGGGAATCTGGAAAGCTTGAAATCCGCAATCCGGTACTATTTTAGGGTGATGGATGAAATGCAGGATGAGGTCCTTGTTATGTATCAGGAGGCCAAGTCTTTATCAAAAGACGCGCTTCCTTACGTATTGAACAAGGAGCTTGCGATGGTGGCCATGTTTGAACAGGTCATCAGAAACTGCATGACCGCTGAGGATATCGAAATGAAAGAACAGCAGATTCAATTGGTTGCCCATAATATTTTCGTACAGGGTCAGATGTGGGGATTCCGGCGCTGGGTGCTGCACAAGCACTTTGAGCTGGATGCCTATATTGAAGGCCAGATTGAACTTTTAGTGCACGGACTTACAAAGGGGGAGAATGTGAAACATGGAAGTTTATCGTCCAATTAACCATATTCGTTTTGTAACAGCTTCAAGTCTTTTTGACGGGCATGACGCCTCAATCAACATCATGCGCCGCATCATCCAGGCGAGCGGTGCGGAGGTTATTCACCTTGGCCACAACCGCTCCGTTGAGGAAATCGTGAACGCGGCGATCCAGGAGGATGTGCAGGGGATTGCCATTTCCTCTTATCAGGGCGGACATGTCGAATATTTTAAATATATGTATGATTTGCTGAAGGAGAAAGGCGCCTCTCACATCCGCATTTACGGTGGTGGCGGCGGGGTCATCATTCCTAGTGAGATAAAAGAACTGCATGCATACGGGATCGCACGCATCTTTTCGCCAGAGGATGGTCGCGAACATGGGCTGCAAGGCATGATCAATTCGATGCTGAAGGAATGTGACTTTGTAACGGTCAAATCCCTTGGCGATGAAGTGGAACGTCTGGATGCGGATAATCATCAGGCGATTGCCAAACTGATTACGTTGTCCGAGCTGCAGGTGACTTCAGATGAAGAGGTGGCGGCAACGGCTCAAACGGCCTTGGCTAAGGTAAAAGAAAAGCAGAAAACTGTGCCGGTCCTTGGGATTACAGGGACAGGTGGAGCGGGGAAAAGCTCGCTGACAGATGAGTTGATTCGCAGATTTATAAACGAAGTACCAGATAAAAAAGTGGCGATTCTGTCCATTGATCCGACGAAGCAGAAGACAGGTGGGGCATTACTTGGAGACCGGATCCGCATGAACGCGATTTTTAACCCGCGTGTGTATATGCGTTCACTTGCAACCCGTGGATCCCGTTCTGAGCTTTCCTTGGCGATCCAAGATGCGATTGCTGTCACGAAGGCTGCCGGTTTTGACTTAATTATTGTCGAAACGAGCGGAATCGGGCAGGGAGATGCAGGAATCACGGAGATTTGTGATATCTCCATGTATGTGATGACGAGTGAATTCGGTGCGCCATCTCAGTTGGAAAAAATCGATATGATTGATTACGCGGACCTGATCGTCATTAATAAATATGAGCGCAAAGGCTCCGAGGACGCGAAACGCCAGGTGCAAAAGCAGTACCAACGCAGCCGTCTTTTATGGGATAAAGAATTGGATGAAATGCCGGTGTACGGTACGATTGCGAGCCAGTTCAATGACTTAGGGACGAACACGCTTTTTGCGGCGTTATTGGAGTTAATGAATGAGAAGACTGGTTCAGCTTATTCTTCTAGCTTGCCGACGTCCAAGGATGTGGAAAAACAGAATGTGATCATACCTAATGACCGCCGCTATTATTTGCGCGAGATCAGTGAGACGGTTCGCAATTATCATAAGATGGCTGCTGAGCAGGTCGAATTGGCGAGGAAGTTGTTCCAGCTGGATGGAGCGATGGAGGCTGCTGTTGGGAATGAGGAGCTTGTGGCATCCCTTGCTGAGCTTCGCCGTGAATACGAAGAAAAATTGACAAGCAACTCCCGCAAAATTTTAGCTGGTTGGGAAGAGAAGAAAGAGAAATATTCCGGTGACCAGTTTGTTACAAAGATCCGTGACAAGGAAATCATCACGAAACTTACGACTAAAACGTTGTCTGGCTTGAAAATTCCGAAAGTAGTTCTGCCGAAATATGTGGACTATGGGGAGATTTTGAAGTGGGTGTATCGTGAGAACGTGCCTGGAGAATTCCCTTATACGGCCGGTGTGTTCCCGTTTAAGCGAGAAGGAGAGGATCCGAAGCGTCAATTCGCTGGGGAGGGGACACCTGAACGTACAAACCGCCGCTTCCACTATTTAAGTAAGGATGACGATGCAAAGCGATTAAGTACGGCATTTGACTCGGTTACGTTGTACGGGGAAGATCCGGCTGAACGTCCGGACATCTACGGAAAAGTAGGAAACAGCGGCGTGAGCATTTGTACATTGGATGACATGAAAAAGTTGTATGCGGGCTTTGATCTGTGTGCGCCAAGCACCTCCGTTTCGATGACTATCAACGGTCCTGCGCCTGTTATTTTGGCGATGTTTATGAACACGGCGATTGATCAGCAGGTGCAGAAGCGTGAAGAAGAACTTGGTCGTGTGTTAACGGTAGAAGAGTTTGCTGAAGTTCGAGCTATTACGATGCAAACTGTTCGTGGAACGGTGCAAGCGGATATTTTAAAAGAAGATCAAGGCCAGAATACGTGCATTTTCTCAACAGAGTTTGCTTTGAGAGTAATGGGAGACATCCAGCAATACTTTATTGATAAAAAGGTACGCAATTATTATTCTGTATCTATTTCTGGGTACCATATTGCCGAGGCGGGCGCGAACCCGATTACACAATTGGCGTTCACGCTTGCGAATGGTTTCACGTATGTGGAGTATTACTTGAGCCGCGGTATGAAGATTGATGACTTTGCGCCGAACTTGTCGTTCTTCTTCAGTAACGGACTTGATGCAGAGTACACAGTAATCGGTCGCGTGGCACGCCGTATCTGGGCGACAGTTATGAAAAATAAATATGGTGCCAATGAGCGCAGCCAGAAGCTGAAGTATCATATTCAGACGTCCGGTCGTTCCTTGCACGCACAGGAAATCGACTTCAACGATATTCGTACGACACTGCAAGCCTTGATGGCTCTGCAAGATAACTGCAACTCACTGCATACGAATGCGTATGATGAGGCAATTACAACGCCGACGGAAGAATCTGTTCGTCGAGCGATGGCTATTCAGATGATCATTACCAAGGAGCACGGCTTGGCGAAAAATGAGAATCCGTTGCAAGGAGCCTTTGTCGTGGAGGAGCTGACAGACCTTGTGGAGGAAATGGTGCTGCAGGAATTTGAACGCTTAAATGACCGCGGTGGCGTCCTTGGTGCGATGGAGACTCAGTATCAGCGCGGAAAAATTCAAGATGAGTCCATGTACTATGAGATGAAAAAACATACAGGCGAGCTTCCGATTATCGGAGTGAACACCTATAAAAATCCGAATCCGCCTTCTGAGGACGATTTGAATGATATCGAGCTTGCTCGTTCAACAGAAGAAGAGAAGCAAACGCAGATCCAAAACCTTGCAGCGTTCCAGGAGCGTAATGCAGGAGAGGTGGAAGAGGCGTTAGGTAGGCTGAAGCAAGTGGCAATCACCGGTGGCAACATCTTTGAAGAACTGATGGAAACCGTCCGAGTGGCAAGCCTCGGCCAAATCACCACAGCCCTCTACGAAGTCGGCGGCCAATTCAGACGAAACATGTAAAGAAAAGAAGCTGGGGAACCCCGAGACAATCGGGGTTTCTTCGCTAACTTTATAGGGTTCGACGCGGAGAGGGAAATACCTTTGGGGGTCTGACCCCCTTTTTTTCTTTTTTCTCATTTTTTTCGCTATTTTCGCTTTTTTATAGGTTTTTCATTTTTTTGAGGGAAAGATTTATTTTATGCTGGATTAAACATTGGTATTTTGTTTATAATGAGTGGTATGGATTTTTCTAGGAATTGCTATGATTATTGTCTTTTTACATATATAGAAAGGATGTGCAGACATTGGCATTAAACCATTTAACGGCAGAAGAAGTGCAAGAGATGTCATTGATCGAAATCGCTACTGCTTTATTTAACGAACAGAAGCAGTCTGTGACTTTTGGCGAATTAATTACGGAGATCAAGAAAATCACCGGTTTTACAGACGAAGACCTTAAGGGCAAGTTGTCTCAGTTCTATACGGACCTGAACATTGACGGCCGCTTCATTTGTATTGGAGAAAACCAATGGGGACTTCGTGCATGGTATCCTTATGATCAAATAGAAGAAGAAACAACTCCTCAGGTGAAGGCAAAGTCCAAGAAGAAGAAGAAGGCTGTTGACGAGGACGATATCGATGCTGACGAGTTCGATGAGTTGGATGAAGAAGAATTAGAATTCGACGATCTGGATGATTATGAAGAGGACGAAGTGGAAGAAGATGACTTTGACGACGCCGATGATGATGCAGACGAAGATGATGACGAAGAGTTTGAAGAAGACCTAATCGAAGACGAGGAGTATGGGCTCGATGACGATGAGGAAGAAGAAGAATTGGAAGAAGATGAAGAAGAAGACCTCTAATCGCAACTAGTAACCACTCCCCGGGACGACAATCGGGGAGTGTTTTTTCATAAGTCTAAATCGAAAAAAAGTGAAAATTCGCAAGTTAATTCAAACCTTGACTTTTCACCCCCGACTAGGTAGAATCTTTTTTGGGCTCCTTAAAAAAGGACACGTATAATTTGTTGAACATATACACGCTCCCCTTGCTGCAAATGCTGGCAAGTGGGGCGTTTTTTATTTTATTGGTGAATAAACATTCATATGCTGAACCTGAGAAATTGGGGGCAGCTTCATTTTTTCGTAAATGAATTTAGTGTTTTTGACTAATGATAAAAATGTTAAATGCCTCTTAAAAGCATATTCGTTACTTATTATTATTTTCAAATAAAATTTTTTCGAGGGGGAGACAGCATGACAAAGTATATTTTCGTAACAGGTGGCGTAGTGTCATCCTTAGGTAAAGGGATTACTGCTGCATCATTAGGTAGATTATTAAAAAATCGCGGGTTGAATGTGACCATCCAAAAATTTGATCCATATATTAATGTGGATCCGGGTACAATGAGTCCTTACCAACACGGGGAAGTATTCGTGACAGGCGACGGAGCAGAAACGGATCTTGACTTAGGTCACTATGAGCGTTTCATTGATATCAACCTGAACAAATATTCCAACGTGACAACAGGGAAAATTTATTCTACGGTTCTGAAAAAAGAGCGCCGCGGCGACTATTTGGGTGGAACAGTGCAGGTTATCCCACACATTACAAATGAAATTAAAGAGCGCGTTTTCCGTGCTGGCCGTGAGACAAATGCAGACGTGGTCATCACTGAAATCGGTGGAACGGTAGGGGATATCGAGTCACTTCCATATCTTGAAGCAATCCGTCAAATCAAGAGTGACATCGGTCGAGACAATGTGATGTACATCCACTGTACACTTGTTCCTTACATCCGCGTGGCTGGCGAGTTGAAAACAAAGCCGACACAGCACAGTGTAAAAGAACTTCGCGGTCTTGGAATCCAACCAAATATCATCGTATTGCGTTCTGAAATGCCGATCTCTCAAGATATGAAGGACAAGATTGCCTTGTTCTGTGATATCGATGAGAAGGCGGTTATTGAATCTATCGACGCTGATACTCTTTATGAAGTGCCATTAGCTTATCAAGCGCAAAACATGGACAATATTGTCGTGGATCACCTGAAGCTTGAGACAAAAGGTGAGGCGGACATGACAGAATGGACGGCACTTGTGAACAAGGTGAAAAACCTTTCCAAGAAAACGACGATCGCCCTTGTCGGAAAATATGTGGAGCTCCAAGATGCCTACCTTTCTGTTGCGGAAGCATTGCGTCATGCTGGTTATGAGTACGATGCAGATGTAAAAATCAACTGGATCAACTCCGAAGAAGTAACAGCTGAAAACGTGGACGAGCTATTGAATGGTGCGGACGGAATCCTTGTACCAGGTGGTTTCGGCGACCGCGGTGTGGAAGGGAAAATTGAAGCGATTCGCTATGCGCGTGAGAAGAAGGTACCATTCTTCGGAATCTGCCTTGGCATGCAGCTTGCCTCTGTTGAGTTTGCACGTAATGTCCTTGGATTTGAAGGTGCCCACTCTGCTGAGCTGAACCCGGAAACGCCATACCCAATCATCGACCTTTTACCAGAGCAAAAAGACATCGAGGACCTTGGCGGAACGTTGCGCCTTGGATTATATCCTTGTAAGTTAAATGACGATTCCTTGGCACAAAAAGCTTATGCAGACGAAGTGGTCTACGAACGCCACCGTCACCGCTATGAGTTCAACAACCAATATCGTCAACAAATGGAAGACCACGGATTCATCTTCTCCGGCACAAGCCCTGACGGCCGTCTGGTAGAAGTAATTGAGATCAAAGACCACCCATGGTTCCTTGCATCCCAATTCCACCCAGAATTCACTTCCAGACCAAACCGCCCACAACCGCTATTCCGCGACTTTGTGGCAGCATCTTTGAAAAATGCTGAGGTTATGGCTTAAATTTATAGATATACAAAAAGCTCAGAGTTTTTGATAGCTCTGAGCTTTTTAATGTTATTTATCACGATTTGTGGTTTTGTATTTTTCGCCCTTACTGTCATAAGTAATCCATTCCCCAACAGGTTCGCCATTCTCAAAATACCCTGACCGCTTGATGGTCCCATCGGCACGATACCATTCCCAATAGCCTTCTGGTTGGTCGCCTGACATTTTCCCCTTTGACCAAATGGTTTTGCCGTTTGCATGGTACTTTATCGTGTACCCGTCAATTACTTCTAACGGCTTTTCCTTAACTGAATTTTGCTTTGTTAAGTCACATTGCTCTTTCTCCAATAGGAACCCTCCCACTCTTTACGAAAAAAATTAATCGTACATCCTAATTAGCTTTGACACCAGCCAACATGCTTACCAACTCTGGCATCCAATAAAATTTGTTCTACTCTTGTTCTTCCAAAATCTCTTTCAACGTAAAAGCTAGCCCATGATAAACATATAAAGCCACCATGCTAGAAGGAAAGCCAAAGCGTTCCCCGTCATCACCGGGAATCAGTGGCTTCTTCAACTTCAGGTCAATATGTACATCAGACAAAGAATCAAGGGTTTTCGTCACGTCAGTAGATTCCTCCTGCTCAAGTTCCATCACCGTCGAAATACCCACTATTTCAATTCCTAGTTCCTTTAAAGCTTTTGCTGTACTAATCGCTTCTTCATCTGTAGAAAAGCGGGACACAATCAACGCCCGATCTGTATCGGTCAAATCGTGGAAACTGTCTAGGTCTGATAAAAGGGTGGCGCTCATAAGCGGCTCCGCTCCTGAGATTGCTTCCGCCTCGACTGCTTTCATCTCCTTCACACCGTGCACATAAATACGTCCATCCCCGACGGCAGCCTGAGCCAAAAGCCGAGCCGCATCCTCAAACGCAAACTCCTCACTAGAACCTATTCTATTAAACACACCCTGCAACTGAGTCGTAAAAATCTTCAACATCCCAAATCACACTCCTATAACATAAATTATTAAACAAAACCCCAACCCTCATTCCACCAAAATTCAAGTATAATAATAGGTAGTATGACAAAAGTAGCAAAAATCCTAGGGGGGTCTGTCCCCTTTTCGTTCGCGTTTTTCCTACATAATCCGACATCCTCTGTGTTGGCTGGAGCCTTCTACATCAAGGGGGAAAGTCCTGCTGGGGTCTGACCCCTTAACAAAAATTTCTTTATAATTTCCCTTCCTCAAAAAATTTCCCGGTCGAAAAAGGAGGAAATAAGACTATTATAGTAGAATTAGGTGGGTGGATGGAAACGGATTGATTATTTTTAGAGATGGGGTGTAATGGTGGGTCAAAAATTACTGATTGTGGATGACCAGTATGGGATACGGATTTTGTTGAATGAAGTATTCCAAAAAGAGGGCTATCAGACGTTTCAGGCAGCAAACGGGTACCAAGCATTAGATATCGTAGAAAAGCATTCACCGGACTTAGTATTGTTAGACATGAAGATCCCCGGTATGGACGGAATTGAGATCTTAAAGCGGCTAAAAGCAATTAATTCTGATATCCAGGTAATCATTATGACAGCATACGGTGAATTGGATATGATCCAGGAGTCGAAAGACCTTGGAGCAATCACGCACTTTGCCAAACCATTCGATATTGATGAAATTAGGGATGCGGTCCGTAAAAACATGCCGCGTCAATCGGTGTAAAACGTCCATTTTATAACTGAATATTAAAACATTTTAGGTGTTATCGCTTACATTGAAAAACGGCATACTTCAGTAGTTGCCGTTTTTCTACATAGTTGATATGCTAAGTACTGGATAAAAATCATCCGTCAAGTTTTTGCACTTTTTGACCTGATATACATAACTGGTTTACCGTTTGGTCATGCTAGTTTTGATATGGGTGAAATTTTTTACAAAGGTATGCACGAAGGACAAGCCCTTGTGTTTACCACTTTGTAAAGACGGGAAAAACTTTTCGGAGTGAATATAATACAAAGGAGGATGTTATCATGCCTTTAGTTTCCATGACAGAAATGCTGAAAAAAGCAAATGCAGAAGGCTATGCAGTAGGTCAGTTCAACTTGAACAACCTAGAGTTCACACAAGCAATTCTACAAGCAGCACAAGAGGAGAATTCACCAGTTATCCTTGGTGTTTCTGAAGGTGCAGCTCGTTATATGGGTGGCTTCAAAACAGTAGTAGCAATGGTTAAAGCTCTAATGGAAGAGTACGGGGTAACTGTACCTGTAGCAATCCATTTGGACCACGGTTCAAGCTTTGAATCTTGTGCAAAAGCGATCCACGCTGGATTTACTTCTGTAATGATCGATGCTTCTCACCATCCATTTGAGGAGAACATTGAAACAACTTCTAAAGTTGTAGAATTAGCACACTTCCACGGAGTTTCTGTTGAGGCAGAGCTTGGTGTAGTAGGCGGACAAGAAGACGACGTTATCGCTGATGGCGTAATCTATGCTGACCCTAACGAGTGTGAAGAGCTTGTAAAACGCACAGGAATTGATTGCCTAGCTCCAGCTTTAGGCTCCGTACACGGTCCTTACAAAGGTGAACCGAACCTTGGCTTTAAAGAGATGGAAGACATCAACAACCGTGCTGGCGTTCCTTTAGTATTACACGGCGGAACTGGAATTCCTACGCATGACATCCAAAAAGCAATCTCTTTTGGAACAGCGAAAATCAACGTTAATACAGAAAACCAAATTGCATCTGCAAAAGCAGTACGTGAAACACTTGCTGCAAAAACAGAAGAGTACGATCCTCGTAAATACCTAGGACCTGCTCGCGACGCAATTAAAGATACAGTAAAAGGCAAAATGCGCGAATTTGGATCTTCCAACAAAGCGTAATTAATTTTTTTAACAAGACAACACCATTCAACCAACAACAAGGCAACGATATGCAGAACCGCCATACCCGGCGGTTTTGTTTCATTTAAATATGAAAGCGTAAACATATTTTAAATACAAAGGAGAGAATGACATGAAGTTTTTCATCGACACAGCAAACCTTGAAGAAATCAAAGAAGCTCATGCACTAGGACTACTTGCAGGAGTTACGACAAATCCTAGTCTAGTTGCAAAAGAGAACATCACATTCGAAGACCGCCTTCGTGAAATTACAGCGTTTGTAGAAGGATCCGTCAGTGCGGAAGTTATTGCACTTGATGCAGAGGGCATGATTGAAGAGGGAAAAGCACTTGCGGCAATAGCACCAAACATTACGGTAAAAGTACCAATGACTCCAGACGGCTTGAAAGCAGTAAAAGCATTCAGCGACCTCAACATCAAAACGAATGTCACCCTTATTTTTAACGCCAACCAAGCCTTGATGGCAGCAAGAGCAGGAGCTACATATGTTTCACCTTTCCTTGGACGCTTGGATGACATCGGTCAAAATGGATTGGATTTAGTATCCGATATCTCGGACATTTTCGCCATCCATGATATCCCGACAGAAATTATCGCAGCATCTATCCGCCACCCGATGCACATTACAGAAGCGGCACTAAAAGGAGCACATATTGCCACGGTTCCATACAAAGTATTGATGCAACTTTTCCACCACCCATTAACAGACCAAGGAATTGAAAAATTCCTAGCTGATTGGAATAACCGCAAACAATAACCTAGTAGTTCGCAGTAAAAGGCGCGCAGGCTCCTGCGGGAGGAAGGGACAGGTGAGACCCCGCAGAAAGCGAAGCGCCTGGAACGGAGAACAACGGTGTAATGAAATTTGCAAACATTTACCCTCTGCTAAAAAAATGGCAGGGGGTTTTTGTTAATTTAAGCTATTTTTCGACAAAAGTACCGTGTCGAATATAGGCGGATGGTATCAAATATTACGATTTGATAAAGTTTCATGCATTTTCATATATGAAAAGAAAATTTTCGTGTAAACTAATAGCTAACGAAAATTTTTATGATTGGTAATAATTGTGTATAATAGACAATAGCACTTTTGGAAACCAACCTCGCCTTGAAGGGAGAACTATATGGAAAAGTTAAAAATTCTTGGTGGTAACAAGTTAAATGGAACCGTACGCGTAAGTGGAGCGAAAAATAGTGCAGTGGCTTTGATCCCTGCAACCATTCTAGCGGACTCGCCCGTCACGATCGAAGGGTTACCGCAAATATCAGATGTAGAGATCTTGAGCAGCCTGCTTGAGGAAATTGGCGGCAGCGTATCGCTTGAGGGAGAAGACCTAACTGTTGATCCTTCTAAAATGATCGCCATGCCTCTTCCAAGCGGAAAAGTGAAAAAGCTTCGTGCTTCCTATTATTTAATGGGAGCAATGCTTGGACGTTTCAAAAAAGCAGTTGTAGGATTGCCTGGTGGCTGTCATTTGGGACCAAGACCTATTGATCAGCACATCAAAGGCTTTGAGGCACTTGGAGCAGAAGTAACAAATGAGCAAGGCGCCATCTACCTGCGAGCAGAAGAACTAAGAGGGGCACGCATTTACCTTGACGTGGTAAGTGTCGGCGCAACCATTAATATCATGCTTGCTGCAGTGAAAGCAAAAGGCAGAACGATCATCGAAAATGCGGCAAAAGAGCCGGAAATCATCGATGTAGCGACCCTTTTAAGCAGCATGGGTGCAAAAATTAAAGGTGCGGGGACAGATGTCATCCGTATCGATGGCGTCGAGAGCCTTCATGGGTGCAAACACACCATCATCCCGGACCGAATCGAAGCAGGTACATACATGATCATGGCTGCTGCAACAGGCGGCGAAATGATCATCGACAATGTCATCCCAACCCACCTGGAGCCGCTTATTGCAAAGCTCCGTGAAATGGGCGTACGCATCGATATCAACAATGACCAAGATCAAGTACTTGTCGTTCCTGGCGAAAAACTGAAAGCTGTCGACGTAAAAACCCTTGTCCATCCAGGGTTCCCGACTGACCTTCAGCAGCCAATGACAACCCTTTTAACAAAAGCAGAGGGTACGAGCATCGTAACAGACACCATCTATTCCGCCCGCTTCAAGCACGTTGATGAACTTCGTCGCATGAACGGACAGATCAAAGTAGAAGGCCGTTCTGCTATCATCAACGGACCGGTTCAGCTACAAGGTGCCAAAGTAAAAGCAAGCGATCTGCGTGCAGGAGCGGCCCTTGTCATCGCTGGCCTACTGGCTGACGGCTTGACAGAGGTTACAGGTCTTGAACACATCGACCGCGGCTACAGTCACCTAGAAGAAAAGCTAGAAGGACTAGGTGCCACGATCTGGCGCGAAAAATTAACAGAAGAAGAAATCGACCAAATGCAAAATTCATAATTTAAAAAAAGAAGGAATTCGCTGAGAATATAGCGGGTTCCTTCTTTTTTGTAGATACCGCTTTCAAATACCGACAAATGTGATATACTATTAACGAAAAGTATAGCACAATGCCTTGGGTTGCACGGACAACCTCTTGGCTCACCATAAAAAATGACTAGATTCATAGAATGCAAAGGGAGTGGAAGGTATGGAAAGAAGTTTATCCATGGAATTAATTCGAGTAACAGAAGCAGCGGCTTTATCCTCTGCACGCTGGATGGGGCGCGGAGATAAAGACAGCGCGGACGGTGCGGCAACTTCCGCCATGCGTGATGTGTTTGATACAGTCCCGATGAAGGGTACGGTTGTTATCGGAGAAGGGGAAATGGACGAAGCACCGATGCTCTATATCGGTGAAAAGCTTGGCACAGGCTACGGGCCGCGCGTGGATGTAGCGGTTGATCCACTTGAAGGTACTAGCATCGTAGCATCCGGCGGATGGAATGCGCTAGCCGTACTTGCCATCGCGGACCACGGAAATCTTCTTCATGCTCCTGACATGTACATGGACAAAATAGCTGTCGGTCCAGCAGCCGTCGGAAAAATTGATATTAATGCATCTGTTACAGACAACCTGAAAGCGGTGGCAGAAGCGAAAAATAAAGATATTGAAGACGTCGTGGCGGTTATTTTGAACAGACCGCGTCATGAAAAAATCATCGCAGAACTACGCGAGGCTGGTGCCCGTATCAAGTTGATTGACGACGGAGACGTTGCCGCAGCCATCAATACAGCCTTTGACCACACCGGTGTGGACATCCTGTTCGGTTCCGGTGGCGCACCTGAAGGCGTAATCGCCGCAGTCGCACTGAAATGCCTTGGAGGCGAAATTCAAGGGAAGCTTCTTCCTCAAAATGAAGAAGAGCTGATTCGTTGCCGCAAAATGGGCATCGAAGACATCAACGCCGTACTAAGAATGGAAGACCTTGTACGCGGTGATGACGCCATCTTCGCCGCAACAGGTGTAACCGACGGAGAGTTGCTGCGAGGCGTGCAATTCAAAGGCACCAACGCCACCACCCACTCCGTTGTTATGCGTGCAAAATCCGGCACCGTCCGCTTCATCGACGGCCAACATAACATCAAGAAAAAACCAAACCTGGTATTTAAGCCATAACTGGATACTAGGAAATATAGTAGCCCACCCAGTTGATTGGAGTGCAAGGTGAGAGCCTCCTGCGGGGGAGTAATGGAAGATTGAGATCCCACAACGAAGTGAGGCCATTGAAAAACTAATAACGTATAGTTTTTAATAATTCCTAGCTGTTGATTGGAGCAAAAGGCGAAGACTCCTGAGGGAGATAGCGCTAGGTGGAGACCCCGCAGGCAAAGCCGAGGAGACTCCAGCAGCGCCCCTAGGAAAGCGAAGCCGTTTGCGGAAATCAACAGCGGTGTCAAAGGAATATGTAAATTCAAAAACTTTTTCAGTGGCCTCAGCGAAGCGAGGAGGCTCAAGCACCTTCTCTAGGAAAGCGAACACCTGGAACTTAAATCAAAGGGAGTCTAAGCTAAACCATAAATTGAACCGTAAATGGAACCCTCCCATTTACGGTTTTCCTATATACCAACCTCAAAAAACCCGCACACCTTCCGAATATTGTAATAGACAACCAGTCCCATTCGACACAAATAGGGGAAATACAAGAATATTCCCCAGAAAATAAAGGCAAAACTCAAAGCTTGTCTACAGAAAATAGTTGCTTAAAAGACCATTTTGTGGGTAAAATAAACAATACTACGAGTATTTATGCAAAATCTACCTTATATCTTCCTAGCGATTCTTCTACAATTTCTTCATAAGGAGAGTTTATCCCACAAACACGAGGGAAGCGTCCTCACTTCCATTTCATCATCCTAAAAAAAGTGCAGCGACTAGTAATATATTTCCCATCCTTCGAACTTAATTCGACTTGAATCAGTGTTGGAAGACAAACAAACATTTATCCTTGGATCATAAACGAACTAAACAATTAAACGAATAGAGTGGTGTTTTCTTTTTATGGATTTTACTATTTCTCACTTAGAAACTTTAAAATTAAAAGAACTATATGAATTTGCACGTCAGCATAAAGTGTCTTACTACAGCAAACTGACCAAAAAAGAACTTATTTTTGCTATTTTAAAAGCACAGGCTGAAAAAGACGGTCTATTGTTCATGGAAGGGGTACTGGAGGTCATCCAATCGGAAGGCTTTGGTTTCCTGCGTCCGATTAACTATTCTCCAAGCTCAGAGGATATCTATATTTCCGCATCCCAAATCCGTCGTTTTGACTTAAGAAATGGGGACAAGGTTTCTGGTAAAGTGCGCCCTCCGAAAGAGAATGAGCGTTACTACGGGCTACTACATGTAGAAGCGGTCAATGGTGACGATCCTGAATCTGCAAAAGAGCGTGTACATTTCCCAGCTTTGACTCCTTTATATCCAGATCGTCAAATTGTTCTTGAAACAAAGCCTAAAGGTCTTTCTACGCGCATCATGGACTTGATTGCGCCTGTAGGATTTGGTCAGCGTGGACTGATCGTTGCTCCACCAAAAGCAGGTAAAACAATGTTAATCAAGGAAATTGCCAACAGCATCACGACGAATCACCCAGAAGCGGAACTGATTGTGCTTCTGATTGACGAGCGTCCTGAGGAAGTAACCGATATTGAACGTTCCGTTGCTGGAGACGTTGTAAGCTCCACATTTGATGAAGTACCTGAAAACCACATCAAAGTGGCTGAGCTAGTTCTGGAGCGTGCCCTTCGCCTTGTAGAGCACAAGCGTGACGTTATCATCCTGATGGATAGTATTACTCGTTTAGCGCGTGCATACAACCTGGTAATTCCGCCAAGTGGACGTACACTTTCCGGTGGTATCGACCCTGCCGCATTCCACCGTCCGAAGCGTTTCTTCGGTGCTGCGCGTAACATCGAAGAGGGTGGAAGCTTGACGATTCTTGCGACGGCTCTTGTCGACACAGGATCCCGTATGGATGACGTCATTTATGAGGAATTCAAAGGTACAGGTAACATGGAGCTTCACCTTGACCGTCAACTTGCTGAACGCCGTATCTTCCCGGCTATCGACATCCGTCGTTCCGGTACGCGTAAAGAAGAGCTGCTTATCCCGAAAGACCATCTTGACAAGCTATGGGCTATCCGTAAAACGATGTCCGACTCTCCAGACTTTGCAGAAAAACTATTGCGTAGACTTCGCCAATCCAAAACAAACCAGGAATTCTTCGAAATGCTCGAAGAAGACCAAAAAGCGGGAACGGCAAAACGCTAAAATAATTAAACTCATGCGCACCCTTGCTTTGTCAGGGTGCGTTTTCATTGGTATATGACTTCTAGCTGGTGATTGGAGCACAGGGCGAAGACTCCGGCGGGAGATAGCGATAGTCTTGAGACCCCACAGCGGAGCGAGGAGGCTCAAGCACCGCCCCGCGGAAAGCGAAGCCAAGTGCGGAGATCACCAGCGGTGTTATAGTGGTGTATCTATCTAGGAAAACATTGGTTGCCACACCTTTAGATATAACTCAAAAGTAATCTTGCAAAACAGCCCATAAGTTGATATAATTTCATCAGTGTGTTTTTAAGATAAGTGATGGCGGCCTACAAGGCTGGTATCATTTGAATGATAACTCTGTTTCGAAAGACTCAGGGCGAAAAGGAGATGACAAGAATGAAAGCTGGAATTCATCCGGATTACCGTAAAGTTGTATTCATGGACATCAACACTAGTTTCAAATTCATCACAGGTTCTACGATGAAAACAAACGAAACTATTGAATGGGAAGACGGTACTACTTACCCTCTAATCAAAGTTGAGATCTCTTCTGATTCTCACCCATTCTACACTGGACGTCAGAAGCATGCTGCTGCTGATGGACGTGTTGAGCGTTTCAACAAAAAATACGGCCTTAAGTAATAAAGTAAAACAGGCAGGTTATCCTATATCTTGCCTGTTTTTTTACTTCTATTTACATAAACTAGTGCTTAGAAGTCGTTTTTTGGACGGTGCTGCTAAGCACTTTTTATACGTAAAATTATTAAAAAGGAGAGGCCGTATATGTATGTAATGAAGCATTCCGGTTGGGTGGAAGCGATTTGTGGCAGCATGTTTTCGGGAAAGTCCGAAGAGTTGATTCGCCGCATGAGACGCTCCCAATTTGCCAAACAGGAAATTCAAGTATTTAAGCCAGCCATCGATAATCGTTATAGTGATGAAGCGGTTGTTTCCCATAACGGAACCTCAATCATAGCGTTGCCTGTTCCGACTTCTCAATCGATTCTAGATAAGGTGCTGCCTGAGACGGAAGTTGTCGGTATTGATGAAGTGCAATTTTTCGATAATCAAATTGTAGAAGTGGTGCAGGAGTTGGCAAACAGAGGCTATTGTGTGATTGTAGCTGGACTAGATCAGGACTTTCGCGGAGAGCCGTTCGGTAAAATGCCGGAGCTTTTGGCGATTGCTGAATCCGTAACAAAGCTGCAAGCGGTATGTGCTGTCTGTGGATCCCCTGCGAGCCGTACGCAACGTTTAATCAATGGAGAACCGGCTTGCTACGATGACCCAATAATTTTAGTGGGCGCTTCGGAATCATACGAACCTCGCTGTCGTCATCATCATGAAGTTCCTCACAAAGTGTCTGTGCTGCAAGAAATGAAAAAATAAATATTTCCTAAATTTAGTCGGTAAGATAAAAGAAGAAAGAGGATACGCTAAGAAACAGGAGGTGTTTGCATGAAACATGCAGTCCTGTTATTGGTGATATGCTCTTTTTTTATTAGTGGATGCAGTGGCGAACAACGCTTCGGTGCGGACGAGGATTTTGACGGAGAACGATTGATTGGTGTAAAAAATGATGAACAAGACGGCTTCTATAAACGAGACCTCGACACAGAAGACTATAACACCAACCAAAATCCAAATTTCCTCGATCTCTCCGAAAATCGTCCTGACTACGGGGACGACGAGAATAAATTTGCCGAAGTAATTGAGTTAAATAGTGACCTCAAACCTGGCCCAGTCTACATTACCGGTGACACAGCAAGAGTCACTGCCTATGCGCCAAGTGGCATTTCAAAAGAAGAAAAGAAGCGTGTGCAGAGAAAGCTCAAAGAGAAATTCTTAGAAGTCACTCCCCGCTACCACGTTAAACTGACAATTAAAGAAAGATAAGAAGAGCTCGTTCTGATTTTCGGGACGGGTTTTCTTTTTGGTGGCAGGGTTTGGAGCCAATTGAGGTATGTTGATTTTGACGCACCATCTAACCTATACTATAATTAGAATGTTGTAGATATAAAATAATTGCAGATTTTTCTGTATACATTTATAGAGGTGAATGCACGTGTTTGATCGTTTGCAGGCAGTAGAAATGCGTTACGAAAAATTGACGGAGCTTTTGAGTGATCCGGAAGTCATCAGCGATACGAAAAAGCTGCGCGAGTACTCCAAGGAGCAGTCTGATATTCAGGAGACTGTGGAAGCATACCGTGAATACAAGGCTGTTACAGAGCAATTGGATGATGCAAAAGCGATGCTTGAGGATAAATTGGATGCCGATATGCGCGAGATGGTAAAAGAAGAGATTTCTGAACTGGAAGAGCAACAGGAAAACTTGGCGGATCGCCTACATATTCTTCTTTTACCGAAGGACCCGAACGACGACAAAAACGTTATCATGGAAATCCGTGGTGCAGCGGGTGGAGATGAGGCGGCGCTGTTTGCAGGCGATCTATACCGCATGTACAGCCGATATGCTGAGGCTCAAGGCTGGAAAACAGAAGTGATGGAAGCTGCGTCTACGGGCGTTGGCGGTTACAAGGAAATCATTTTTATGATTACAGGGAAGGGTGCATATTCCAAGCTGAAATTTGAAAATGGTGCACACCGCGTGCAACGTGTCCCCGAGACAGAATCAGGCGGCCGCATCCATACTTCAACAGCGACGGTAGCGGTTTTGCCTGAAGCGGAAGAGGTTGAAATTGAGATTCATGACAAGGACATCCGTGTAGATACATTTGCATCTAGCGGTCCTGGTGGACAATCTGTAAATACGACGATGTCCGCTGTACGTTTAACGCATATCCCGACAAACACAGTTGTTTCCTGTCAAGACGAGAAGTCTCAGATTAAAAATAAAGAAAAAGCGATGAAAGTTCTTCGTGCCCGCGTGTACGATAAGTTCCAACGTGAAGTACAAGCTGAATATGACGCGAACCGTAAGCAGGCGGTAGGTACAGGTGACCGCTCTGAGCGTATTCGTACGTACAACTTCCCGCAAAATCGTGTGACCGACCACCGCATCGGCCTGACCATTCAAAAACTTGACCAGATTCTTCAAGGAAAGCTTCAAGAAGTCATTGATGCTTTAATCATGGAAGACCAAGCGTTAAGAATGGAACAGATGGAAAAATGATGAAGGCCATGAAGGTGTACGAAGCCCTGAACTGGGCTTCTTCTTTTTTAAAAAAGAACGATCGCGACGAAAATGCGGGAGAATTGTTGTTGCGACACCATATGAAATTGGATCGTGCCCAGCTCTTTAGTAGAATGCAAGAAATGATGCCGATGGAGATGCAAAGCTCCTTCATTTTCAACGTGCATAAACATGTTGCTGGAATTCCAGTGCAGTACTTAATGGGTAAAGAAGAATTCTACGGCCGCAGCTTTTTTGTCAGTGAAGAGGTGTTGATTCCAAGACCTGAGACAGAAGAGTTGGTGGTTGGCGTATTAGACCGCGTGAAAAAGCATTTTGAAAACGGTTCTGGATCGGCTGAAGAAAAATTGAGCGTTGTGGACGTTGGGACAGGGAGCGGTGCGATTGCAATTACGCTTGCGTTGGAAAACAGCCATCTAAACGTGTACGCGACAGATATTGCCGGTGAATCGCTGGAAGTGGCGATGGATAATGCAGAAGCATTGGGTGCGGATGTGGAGTTCCTCCAGGGTGACTTATTGCTTCCATTCATCGAGCAAGATATAAAAGTGGATGTGGTCGTCTCCAATCCTCCGTATATTCCGCAAAAGGAGTATGAAGGGCTGTCCACGGTAGTAAAAGATTTTGAGCCGTATCGTGCATTGGTTGGCGGTATTTCCGGGTTGGAGTTTTACGAGCGATTCATGGACGAGCTTCCGAAAGTGCTGAAGGAGCGGGCCATTGTGGCATTTGAAGTAGGCATGGGACAAGGAGAAGCCGTAAAAGCGTTGTTGGAAAAGACATTTCCTCATAGTACAGTGGAGGTAGTGTTGGACATCAACGGTAAAGATCGGATGGTTTTTGCTTTAATTGGATGATGTTAAAATTGGAAAAGGAGCAGGGAGCTGCACCTTGCTTGCTACAGTGGATTTGGGCAAGGTGTTACCGGTTTTCGGTTGATGGAAGGGATACAGGTTCTTTTAAACCTAAATTTACGCTTCCATTATTGCTCCGTCTTCCTGTTGAGGTCTGGCAAGTGTCAGGCCTCTATTTGTTTTTTCTTCCACAAATTTCACAAATGCTTGGCGGATCTCTTCCTTCTTTTCCGCGGTGCACAGGTTGATTAATTGAGACAGGTTCGAATCATACGAAATGGTGCGATGATAATGATGGTAAAATGCTTTACCTGTCATCCAGCGACCACCTACCAAAATTTCAAACACGATAGGAATGCTGATGTGATTGAATGCACTCTTCATTTCTCCGATGCGGAATGCCTCAATATTGCAAGTGAACGATCTCATAAAGCCGATCTCCCTTTCTTAAAAAATACACAGCATAAAGTAACCCGTCCTGTACATATACCCTCATCCCTCAACCCCCAAACCTCAAAACTAGCAAACTACCAAAAACGAAGGTTAGGGGTTCGACGTGGAGAAAGAAAAACCTTTAGGGGTCTGACCCCTTATTTTTCGACAATCACAGAAGACCGCCCGCTGCATGGCGCCTTCGACAGGAGGGAGGGATCTCCTGCAAGGGTCTGACCCCCTTTTTTAAATTTTTTCTCTCTATTTTTTTGCATTTTAGTAGTTTAGGATTTTTGTTTTTTGCCTAGACTGTTTGCTAGAGGGGAGTTGGGGGAAATGTTGAAGAAAAATAAAATTACTTTATATATAGTGTTACTTTTTGTGGGGGCTTATCTTTCGCTTTTGGGAGAGCAGGCGACGGCTGGTGCGAATGTGAAGAATGGTGCGATGGTCATTCCGGATGAAGCGATTAGACTTCGTATTCTAGCAAATAGCGATAGTGAACAGGATCAGGAACTAAAAAGAAAAATTCGCGACCGTGTGAATGAGGAAATTACGGTTTGGGTGGAAGGATTGACTTCCATGGAGAATGCTCGCGAAGTAATTACTGGCAACATGGATCAAATCGAAAAGATCGTAGAAGAGGTAATGGCAGAGGAAGGCATGGTTCAAACTTATAATGTAGATTTTGGTAGAGTGGATTTTCCAACGAAAATGTACGGAAAGTTCATCTACCCTGCAGGAGATTATGAAGCGATTCTGATTACACTTGGAGAAGGTACCGGAGCGAATTGGTGGTGCGTATTGTTCCCGCCACTGTGCTTCCTGGACTTTTCAAACGGAGAAGCAACGGCAAGTCCTTTTGAGGAAGAGGAAATGGAAGGGGCCGGTGAAACGGCAGAAGTCACTGCTACAACGGCAAAGGCTGACACTCAAACGAACACACAGGACTTTCTAGTGGATGAAGAACCAGAAGAAGTGGAAGTGGAATTCTTTCTAGTAGAGCTTCTATCATCTCTATGGAATAAAATTACGGCTTAAGGTTCTACTTTTTCATCTCTCTCAATAGAGTAGTATTAGAAACTACTAGATGAGGTGAAATTAATGAAAGTATTACGATCAGCCACACAAGATGACCTTTGGGCATTGCAAGTATTTTTAAGAAGAGCAAATATAACTATCGTGGATTTGGAAGATAAGATAGAGGATTTTATCATTCTTGAAGAGGAGAATGAGGGGATTTGCGGGACCATTGGAATAGAAGAGTATGGAAATGCAGGGCTTTTGCGCTCACTTGTGATTGGTCCGTCCGTCAAGCAGTTTCAACTATTGCAAATGTTTGAGCATACCCAGCAGCATGCCAGAAAAAAAGGACTGGAGCATCTCTACTTAGTTACCAACAAAAATAACTTCATCCAATTTTTCGAACTGCTCAACTTTTATCCACAACCTATTCACACCGCACCACAAACCATGCTCGCATCCGACTTCTTCCAAGAAATCACCCAACAAGAAGGATGCACACTAATGGTGTGTGAGTTAAAGGGTCAGACCCCTTAGCAGTGAGGTAACGCATTAACGCATGGAGGGTCAGATCCCTTAGCAGTGAGGTAACGCATTAACGCATGGAGGGTCAGACCCCTTAGCAGTGAGGTAACGCATTAACGCATGGAGGGTCAGACCCCTTATCACCAAGCTAACGCATTAACGCACAGCGGGTCAGACCCCCTTTACCCCTTTATTGCTTTTCAATCCACATTACCCACAAAGTTATCCACGGTTTGGTGAGGTTTTATCCACAGTTTGTGGATAAGGCTTGTGTTATTTGTGGAAGTTCTTTATACTTTCAGGTGAAATGCTTACATATTAACATGTTAATAGATTGTAGAATGAGGGATAGTAAATGGAAACGAAATTATGGGCTGTGGATAAAGAAGAACCGATAACAAACAGTTATCCACAGATTAAGGAAGCTGCCAGCTTGCTGAAAGAAAATGAAGTGGTGGCTTTCCCAACAGAGACGGTATATGGTCTTGGGGCTAATGCCTTGTCAGATCAGGCTGTATTGAAGATTTTTGAAGCAAAGGGACGTCCTAGTGACAACCCGCTTATTGTGCATATATCTAAATTAGAACAACTAACTGAACTTGTGGATAACGTATCAGAGCCTGCCCGCAAATTAATGGATGCTTTTTGGCCAGGGCCGCTTACGTTGGTCCTTCCAAAGAAAGAGGGAGTTTCGCAATATGTGACGGCCGGCCTTGAAACGCTTGCTATCCGTATGCCGGATCATGCGGTGGCCAGGGCGTTGATGGAAGTTTCGGGACTTCCCCTGGCAGCGCCGAGCGCGAATTTATCTGGAAAACCCAGTCCTACTACTGCAAAGCATGTGGAGGAAGATTTAATCCACAGGATCGCCGGAATTGTGGATGGAGGGGCAACGGGTGTCGGGCTTGAGTCTACAGTGGTGGATTGCACGACAGAGGTCCCAGTAATCCTAAGGCCGGGCGGTGTAACGAAGGAAGAACTGGAGAAAGTGGTAGGTAAAGTGGACGTAGACCCTGCTTTATTTTCGCAAGAAGAGCAGCATAAACCTAAGTCGCCTGGGATGAAATACACGCATTATGCACCTGTTGCCCCGGTGTATCTGGTCGAGGGAAGCGAAAGTTTCTTGCAGCAAACGATCACAGATGCTCAACGAAAAGGTCAAAAGGTAGGGGTCCTCGCAACAAGAGAGACCATCGCACAAATAAAAACCACAGAAATTACTGCCGTTTCCTGCGGTACGAAAAAAGATCTTACCACCGTGGCGAGCCAATTGTACGATGGCCTACGCTCGTTTAATGCGACGGATGTGGACGTGATTTATAGTGAAACATTCCCCAGAACCGGAGTAGGTGCGGCAATTATGAACCGATTGGAAAAAGCCGCTGGACATAAGTTAATAAAAGAATAATGCAAAGGACCTCTGTAACAATGGGGTCCTTTTTTGTTCCAATTTTCCTTCTATTCCCGAAGGCTTGTGCATATCTTGAAGTAGACAAGTCCTAAGGGGAGGCAGAGCATGGGGATTACGTTTGGGGAATTTATGACACTATTATTGATGGCGATTGCGCTCGGGATGGATGCTTTTTCCGTTGGGCTTGGGATGGGCATGATAAAGCTGAGATTGCGACAGATCTTTTACATAGGGGTTACCATTGGAATTTTTCATATTTTCATGCCGCTTGGAGGAATGGCGGTTGGGAAGGTGCTGTCAGAGGAATTTGGCTCAATTGCGACGCTTATTGGAGGATTACTCCTTGTGTTGCTGGGCCTGCAGATGATGTTTTCTTCTTTTAAAGAAGAGGACGGGCCTATGATTTCCCCCGTTGGAGCGGGTTTGTTCGTATTTGCGCTTAGTGTGAGTTTGGATAGCTTTTCAGTGGGACTTAGCCTCGGGATTTACGGGGCGAGAACCTTGTTAACCATTTTGTTGTTTGGAGCGGTGAGCATGCTGTTGACGTGGATGGGGCTTATTTTCGGCAGAAAGTTGCAGGGGTGGCTCGGGTCTTACAGCGAAGCGCTTGGTGGCAGTATTTTACTAGGGTTTGGAATTAAGTTATTGTTTTTTGTGTGAAAATAAAAGGCCTGGAGCGGGTCTTTTTTTATTTTATCCTCTTAAAAAATAAATGGTTATGCCGACATAACTAGAGAGAGGGCCTTTATGACTATTTCTTCTTTCTTTTCGTTTATAATAAAAGGAAAAGGAGGAATCAGAAAATGAATGTTTTATTTGTATGTACGGGAAATACGTGTCGGAGTCCGATGGCTGCTGCGATCTTGGCAGGTCGTGACATAAAGGATGTCGAGGTTAAATCAGCTGGTGTATTCGCGATGCCAGGTAGTGAAGCATCCAGTCAGGCGCAGGAAGTGTTAAAAGAAAAGGGATTGCCGGCTGAGCATCAGTCTTCCCAGGTGTCGGATGAGTTGATTGAGTGGGCAGATTACATTTTCACCATGACAGCCCAGCATAAAATGTTGCTCGAAAACAGCTATCCAAACAGCTTGGGGAAAACATATACCTTAAAGGGATTTGCTAAGCAAAGTGGAGAAGTAATGGATCCTTACGGTGGTTCGGTCGAGACGTATCGCGCGACATTCGAAGAGCTTCAAAACGTCATAGAGTCCATAGTAGAAAAAATAAAATAGCGCTCATGCAGGCTGCCATTTGAGAGAGATTTCTGTGCGGACCATGCATGGAGGAGGAAGTACGATGGGGGAAAACGGGAAATATAAGTTTGGCTTACGCTACAAGCTCGTGTTGTTTACCACGATTTTAGCGGTCATCACGTATACGGTCAGTGGTTTTTTCATTTATTTTTTAGTAGATTATGTGGAAGGATTTATGGGGGCAAGCCTTTTCACTGTCCTTACATTGGTACTTGGAATTGTATGGTCCGGGATACTCGCTTTTTTTGCGGCAAGATATATTACGAAACCATTGCAACAACTTGAGGAGGTTGCTCAAAAAGCGGCAAATGGGGATTTATCTGAGGATGTACCGGTATCCAACTCGCGTGATGAAATCAGTGCGGTCGGGGATGCGTTCAACCTCATGTTACATAACCTGCGCGACATGGTGAAAACCATTAATGAAACATTTGAAAAAACGAATGAAAAAGTGGAAGAAATAAGCAGCGTATCCATGCAGGCTTCTGAGCAGGCAGAAAACATCTCTTATACGATCGAAGAGATTGCAAAAGGAGCCGAAAGTTCCGCAGCTTCCATTCAAGATACGGCAGAATCGGTGGAGGAAGTCATTAAAATTGCCGATGAAGTTCATGAAAAAGCAACGTCCTCCCAGCAGCTTTCTGAAGAAATGGTGAAGGACCTTGATGAAAGTAAGGAGGTTATCCACTCTCTTGTTTCTGGTATTCAGAAGCTTGCAGGTGAAAATCAGACGTCCTTAAAGACAGTGGAGCGCCTTGAAAAGAATGCAAAAGAAGTAGAAAATATCATCTCACTTGTTGGGGATATTGCTGGTCAGACAAATCTGTTAGCGTTAAATGCATCCATTGAAGCGGCGCGGGCCGGAGAGCATGGACGCGGTTTTGCAGTAGTTGCGGAAGAGGTCCGTTCCTTGGCAGATGAAAGTGCTAAAGCGGTGCAAGGGATCTCTGAACTGATCAAAAACATTCAAGAAGAAGTGAAAAACGTTGTAACGCAGATTACAGGGCAAGTGAAGGCGGCAAACTTGGAAGCTGAAAAAGGTACGGCAACGAATACGGTGATTGCGGAAATGACCAATTCTGTATTAGAGGTTGCGGCATCCGTTAAACAGATTGCAAGCCTTGTGGACCGCCAGATGGATAGTATCCAAACGACGGCACGTCAGTCTCAAGAAGTGGCGGCGATTGCCGAAGAAACCTCTGCTGGAGCGGAAGAAGTAACGGCCACCACCCAAGAACAGGCAAGCATGATTGCGGATGTTGAGAAAATATCCCAAGAGCTTGCGGGACAGGCGAGCAACTTGAAGCGCATGATATCAAGGTTTAAAGTGTAATGTGATTAGCTTGGGCATTTAGTTGCTCAAGCTTTTTTGTTGGCGAAAAAAGTCCGCGAACATCCCAATGGATTTTTTCGCTTTAGACGGGTAAGATGTACTTATAAAAGAATCATTCGAATAGGGGATGAAAATATGAGAGTGGCAATTGCTTCAGATCACGGTGGGATCAACATCCGTGAGGAAATTAAAGGATTATTAAAAGAATTGAACATAGAGTTTGAAGACTTCGGGTGTGAGTGTGAGACTTCCGTTGATTATCCAGATTATGCCCAGCCTGTTGCGATGAAAGTTGCAGAAGGTGAATTTGACCGCGGTATCTTAATTTGCGGAACAGGGATAGGGATGTCGATTGCAGCGAACAAAGTGAAAGGCATTCGTTGTGCGCTTGTGCATGATATGTTCAGTGCGAAAGCGACGCGCGAACACAATGACAGCAATATATTGGCGATGGGGGAGCGTGTCATCGGACCAGGGCTTGCCCGTGAAATTGCAAAGATCTGGCTGACAACAGAATTTGAAGGCGGCCGTCATGAAAACCGCGTGAATAAGATTCATCAGTTGGAGAAGTAAAATGATGCATTTAGAGTGGAAAGAACAGTTGCAGCAGATGCTAAATGACTTGCAGGATCAGGCAGGGTTAAAAAAGGGCCAGATTCTAGTGGTAGGTTGCAGCACAAGTGAAGTGATTGGAGAAAAAATAGGAACAGCGGGGACGGAAGGTGTCGCTGAAACACTTTTTGCTGTGTTGAATGAGTTTCGTAATAAAACAGGTGTCGATCTTGCTTTTCAATGCTGTGAACATTTGAATCGCGCGCTTGTAGTAGAACGAGAAACAGCATGTAGACGTGGATTAGATGAAGTAACAGTTATTCCGGTTAGGCATGCAGGTGGTGCTATGGCATCGTACGCCTATCATAAAATGGAAGACGCGGTGATGGTCGAACACATCAAGGCTGACGCAGGCATCGATATCGGGGACACGCTGATCGGCATGCACCTCAAACACGTCGCCGTCCCAGTGCGCAGCTCGGTTAAATCCATCGGCAACGCACACATCACCATGGCAAAAACTCGCCCCAAACTCATCGGCGGCGCCAGAGCAACCTACGAAATCCCCACAACAGAAACAAAATAAACAAAAAATGGGTCCGGCCTTCGACATGGATGACGAAAATCCTTTGAGGGTCTGACCCCTTTTCGTTATTTTTTATTTTCACGAAAGTTTTTCTAAGTAAGCGCTATCAATCTTCCTTTTCTGTTTCTATCTATTGTCCATCGTGATAAAATGGAGGAGGTAAAGGTTGAAAAGCCGAATGTAGTTGTTTTTTTAAACATATTAAATTTGATGTTCATACTTAAAGGGGGATTCCGAAAGTGAAATTAGCACAACAGGATCAGCAATTGTTTCAATCCATCCAGGATGAATTGGCAAGACAACGCACGAAAATTGAGTTGATTGCTTCTGAGAACTTTGTGAGTGAAGCGGTTATGGAGGCTCAAGGATCTGTACTGACGAATAAATATGCAGAAGGGTACCCAGGTCGTCGCTATTATGGTGGTTGTGAACACGTAGACGTAGCGGAGAACATTGCCCGTGACCGTGCGAAGGAAATTTTCGGAGCCGAGCATGCAAATGTTCAACCACACTCTGGTGCCCAAGCGAATATGGCGGTTTATTTTACCATTCTAGAACAGGGCGACACGGTCCTAGGGATGAACCTTTCCCATGGTGGCCATTTAACGCACGGTAGCCCGGTCAACTTCAGTGGTATTCAATATAATTTTGTGGAGTATGGAGTGGACAAAGACTCTCATACGATCAACTATGAAGACGTGGCAGAAAAAGCAAGACTGCACAAGCCAAAGCTAATCGTTGCTGGTGCAAGTGCTTACCCGCGCGCCATTGATTTCGCTAAATTCCGTGAAATCGCAGACGAAGTGGGAGCATACCTAATGGTCGACATGGCTCATATTGCCGGTCTTGTTGCAGCTGGTCTTCACCAAAACCCGGTTCCTTATGCGGATTTCGTTACAACTACCACTCATAAAACGTTGCGTGGACCTCGTGGTGGGATGATCCTTTGTAAAGAAGAGTGGGCGAAGAAAATTGATAAGTCCATTTTCCCAGGTCTTCAGGGTGGTCCGCTTATGCATGTAATCGCGGCTAAAGCTGTTGCATTTGGCGAAGCGCTACAACCGGCATTTAAAGACTATGCGCAAAAAATCATCGAAAATGCTCACCGCCTGGCAGAAGCACTGAAAAATGAAGGTCTTTCTCTTGTTTCGGACGGAACGGACAACCATCTTTTACTTGTGGACGTACGCTCTCTTTCCATCACAGGGAAAATTGCAGAGAAAGTGTTGGATGAAGTGGGGATCACGGTGAACAAAAACACGATTCCTTTCGATCCGGAAAGCCCGTTTGTAACAAGTGGTATCCGTATTGGTACGGCAGCTGTCACAAGCCGTGGCTTCACACTTGAAGATATGGATGAAATTGCGTCCATCATTGCCTTCACATTGAAGAATCATGAAGATGAAACGAAGCTGGAAGAAGCAAAAGAGCGTGTAGAAGCAGTTTCTGGAAAATATGAATTGTATCCTTCTTTAGGATAAAGGTGATTGGGAGAGAGGTCTGAGGTTAGACCTCTCTTTTTTGTAGAAAAATGACTTGAATCAATCCTGCTTTTTCTGTAGAATCAATGGAAGTGTGATTTGAGAGCCGGAAAAGTGATGAAAACCGGCTAGACATGATAAAAGGAGAGATTTCGAATGGCAAAAGTGTACGTATTTGATCACCCGTTAATTCAGCACAAACTTACATACATCCGCGATAAAAATACAGGTACGAAAGAGTTTCGTGAACTAGTTGATGAAGTGGCAAGTTTAATGGCATTCGAGATTACCCGTGACCTTCCGCTTGAGGAAGTGGACGTGGAAACACCGGTTTCTATTTCAAAATCAAACGTTTTAGCAGGGAAAAAGCTAGGAATCGTTCCAATCCTACGTGCTGGTCTTGGCATGGTAGAAGGGATGTTAAAGTTGATTCCAGCAGCAAAAGTTGGACATGTCGGCTTATACCGTGACCCAGAAACGCTTCAACCTGTTGAATATTATGTAAAATTACCATCTGATGTGGAAGAGCGCGACTTCATCGTGGTGGATCCGATGCTTGCAACGGGCGGATCTGCAATTGAAGCAATTCACTCCCTGAAAAAACGTGGCGCGAAAAACATTAAATTTATGTGCTTAATCGCTGCCCCTGAAGGTGTGGAATTACTTAAAGAAGCGCACCCTGACGTAGATATCTACATCGCAGCGCTTGATGAAAAGCTGAACGAAAAAGGCTACATTGTCCCAGGTCTAGGTGACGCTGGCGACAGACTATACGGAACAAAATAAGATAACTTTTGTAAGGCTGTTTGGAGATCGAGGGAGATCTTTGAGCAGCCTTTTTTACTGTTGTATATGGTAGAATATGGATTCTTGATAATTTGACTTGTTTATTTGTATACTTCTCCTGTTTATTTGACTAATTCCCCTGCCTTATTGACTAATTCAGCAGTTTTTTTGACTAATTCGCAAACCTCTACAATTAACCTATCGAATTTCCCGCACAATTCCACCCCATGCATAATCCCTCTCCAATAACAAATGCTACAAATCAGAGGTGAAGGACGTGAAATTAGGGAAAATATCATTTTGTATTGTACTTACTGTGCTGCTGGTGACAACAATACTAACGCAACCACTAAACAATACAACAGCAGCCACCACCACATTCATGAACGAACGCACAAGCGACTCATTACATACAAACAACATACCCAAATATCCAAAACGGCCGCCACTTCCGGTAAGCAAAGACAATGAACTGGAGGAACAGACGGTTATTTTAATCGTGGAGGAAAATAGCCAAAGCTCCGTGAAAAATCTAATACAACAACAATATCCCAACCTGAAGATAAAGCGGACTTATACGGCAGTCTTTAAAGGCTTTGCCATCCACGGACCGCTCAAAGATCTGGAAAAGCTCCAAAAGGAAAAAGGAATTCTTGAAGTTTCTCCTGTCACCAACTACACCCCTAATCTTGACGAAAGTGTGCCATTTATCGGCGGCGGAGAGAAGATGCACCGCCTCTTTGACAAGAAAGGAAATCGTCTCACAGGAAAAGGTGTGAAGGTGGGAATCATTGATACAGGAATTGACTACACGCACCCTGACCTTAGGGACAATTATGCAGGAGGATATGATTTTGTCGATGAGGACAATGATCCAATGGAGACGAAGAGATCTCAAGGAATGCCAACTCTTCACGGAACCCATGTTGCTGGGATTGTCGGGGCGAACGGGCACCTGCATGGCGTGGCGCCGGAAGCGGAACTAATTGCCTACCGGGTCCTTGGTCCAGGAGGGCATGGTTCAAGTGAGCACGTAATAGCCGCCATCGAGATGGCCATTCATGACAAGGTGGACGTGTTAAATTTATCTCTTGGAAACACCATAAACGGTCCGGATTGGCCGACTAGCCTGGCATTGAACAAAGCGGTAGAGCATGGGGTGGTGGCAGTCACTTCAAGTGGTAATTCCGGACCAAACCTTTGGACGGTCGGATCCCCTGGGACATCGTCTGAGGCCATCTCAGTCGGAGCCTCCACACCACCGCTTCACATCCCGCACCTGTCGCCTATGTTTTCTAAAAGAGAGATAGAGATGCTGCCGCTGCAAGGCTCGCTGCCTTGGGATTTTCCGACCAAGCCGATGGGTATGGTGTATGCAGGACTTGGAGAAGAAGAAGATTGGGAAGGTAAAAAAATCGAAGGGAAAATAGTGCTGCTCGAACGCGGCAAGATCCCGTTTTCCGAAAAGGCACATCATGCTAAGATGCGTGGAGCGGCTGGTGTAGTGATCTACAATAACCTTGAGGGCAATTTTACAGGAACATTAGAGGTTGCTATGGATATGCCGGTGGTCTCGATTTCCAAAGAAGACGGACTTTACTTAAAAAAGCATTTAAAAAGAAGTTTCTCCATGATAAAGACCACTTTCAAATGGCACAAAGATGACATTGCCAGCTTCAGCTCCCGCGGTCCGGTTACACACACGTGGGAGATCAAGCCGGATGTGGTGGCACCGGGTGTCGCGATAGACAGCACGATTCCTAACGGCTATCTCGCCCTTCAAGGCACAAGCATGGCCGCACCGCATGTGGCAGGGGCGAGTGCGCTCATCATTCAAGCTCATCCTGATTGGACGCCAGCACAGGTGAAGGCTGCCTTGATGAATACGACAAAGCCTCTCATAAAAGAAGACGGATCAAGTTATTCCGTATTGGAGCAGGGAACGGGACGCATCCAGCTTGAGGAAGCGATCCAAACGAACAGCCTCGTTTATCCTGGTTCCCTTAACTTTGGGATGCTAGAGAAGAAAGACACGCGAACGCAAAAAGAAGTTCCGATTACCATAGAAAACGTCTCGGACAAAGAAGTTACCTATTCTGTAGAAATACCAAAACAGCAAAATGGAGTGCAGTGGAAGACGCCAATCACCTTTACTCTCCAACCAAAAGAAAAACGTGATACAAAAATCACGCTAGACATCACTCCAAACCAGCAGAAAGCAGGGATGCACGAGGGGGAGGTCGTCGTGAACGCAAACAGCCAAAAGATTCGCCTGCCTTTCCTCTATATAATAGAAGAACCAAATTACCCGCGTATCATGGGCTTTCAGTTCGGCTATGGAGACAAAGAGGGAGAATATCAATATGAAGTGTATTTGCCAGAGGGAGCAGAGGAGCTGGGAATAGCCCTATACGAAGCAGATACGCTCCACTTCATCGACTATCTGGACTGGGAGCGGGACCTACCTCGTGGACTATATAAAAATCAGATCCCGGCAGACCGTGTAAAAGTGAAGGGGCTTGTGAAGGCAGTAGTCTTTGCCAAGAAGCTGGACAAGGAAGATACCGTGGAAGCGGATCTATACTTTGAGTGAACCGGGCTGAGATGAAAGGCACGACGACTCAAATGGGCCTGTGTGCCTGTCCACTCGCCCCAAAGAGACATTTTTGTCGAACCCTGTCAAGCAGCACAACCTGAAACAACCGAATAGTCACATAATGTTCACAATCGACAAACTTAACCTATATGTCATATGTGATAAAATAATGTTATACAACAGCCGAATGAGGAAAACTGTTCATCATTTGGCTGTTTTTTACTGGAAAAATACATAGCGGAAAAGCTGGTTGAAAGATAAATCTTACCAATGAAAAGAATGTCGATTTTTCCTTAGAACACATTGACATTGACAAAGTGCTATTGTATGCTTACAAAGGGTATAAAATGATAGGGTTTTCATAGGTTATAAAAACCAATTTTATACATATTTAGCATCGATTTATCAGCAAGACCTCTAAACTTTACCGCATGTAAAACGGGGTGTTTTCTATGGAAGATAAACGCCGCCCATTCCAAGCAATGGCTTTGATGTCCGGAATCCTTTCCTACTTAGTTGGTCCCACCTTAGTCGGATTATTTGCAGGAAGATGGCTGGATGGAAAAATTGGTACAGAACCATTGTTCCTTATTATTGGACTTCTTTTAGGACTAGCAGCTGGTGTAATAGGAGTATTATACCTGGTCCAAAAATTCTTCTCAGGAGAGTCATAAATATGCCCGAATCAACCGAACAGTTTATGAGGCATATGAAGTATTTCTTATTTTTTCTTGCCTTTTTTGTATTAGGTTGGGGAATCACCCCATACCAAGATTGGTTCCTAGGTTTGATCCTCGGGACGGTGATAAGCATTTACAGCCACTGGTTGCTGCATAAGAAAGTGAAGAGATTCACGGAAGCGGTTGCCGAGGGACGCAAAGCTGTCACATTAGGTTCTTTTTCAAGAATGGCCGCCGCAATTCTCGGAGTGGTCATCGCTATGAGATATCCGGAAACACTGAATCTCTACGGCGTCATCATAGGGATTATGACATCCTATATTGTCATTATCATAGATTCATTTGTAACACTCTTTAAAGCAGTGGGGAAGAGAGGTGAGTAGTGTTGGGTCACAGTGCTCCTATAGCGACACTTGATTTGTTTGGTTATGACCTTCATTTCAACTTGTCGAATATTATGATGACTATTATAACAGCCTTAGTCGTGTTTCTTATTGCAATACTTTGCACAAGAACACTTGCTTTGAGACCTACCGGAGCCCAGAACTTTATGGAATGGTTGGTTGACTTTGCAAAAGGTATCATTAACAGTACCATGGATTGGCAGACAGGGGGCAGATTCCTTTCATTAGCTCTGACCATACTTATGTATGTGTTCGTAGCAAATATGCTAGGGTTGCCATTTGCGATCATTCTTGGGGATGAACACACTTTATGGTGGAAATCGCCGACAGCAGATCCTGTTATTACGCTTAGTCTCGCGGCAATGGTAGTAGCATTGACGCATTATTATGGGATTAAGATGAAAGGCTTTAAGGAATACGGGAAGGACTTCTTCAAACCGATGGCGTTCTTATTCCCACTTAAGATCATTGAAGAATTTGCTAACACATTAACGCTTGGTCTGCGTTTATACGGGAACATCTTTGCAGGGGAAATCTTGCTGGGATTACTTGCGGGACTGGCAGTTAACGGTTATCAAATGGGCTTCATGTCCGGAATCATTGGAACAGTAGTTGCAATCATTCCTATGTTAGCTTGGCAAGCCTTCAGTATTTTCGTTGGTACCATCCAAGCATTTATCTTCACCATGTTAACAATGGTTTATATGGCACACAAAGTGAGTCATGACCATTAATTTATAAATCTTTATTAACCAAAAAAAACTTTTCTTAATCATAAGGAGGAAATTATCAATGGGTCTTTTAGCAGCAGCGATTGCAATTGGTTTAGCAGCACTTGGAGCAGGTATTGGTAACGGATTAATCGTAAGTCGTACAGTAGAAGGTATCGCTCGTCAACCTGAGCTTAAATCTACTCTTCAAACTACAATGTTCATCGGGGTAGCACTAGTTGAGGCTGTTCCAATCATCGCAGTAGTTATCGCGTTCATGGTTATCGGTGGTTAATTAACTGCCCGAATAATTCTTAGCTTCAATAATGGCGAAGTCCGTCTCACACGAGAACCTTCGCCTTTCCTTTAGTATGAACTATTTTTTAAAAAATCTAGCCAAGGTGCCCTTTAGGTGCTTGTGCTTTTCTTATGTATTCCTCGAAGGGAGTGAAAGCATTGTATAGCTTAGATCACTTAGTGCTTGGTGCAGGATTCCTAACTTTAGGAGATGCACTATTCCAGTTAATCACATTTTTAATCTTACTATATTTCCTTAGAAAATTTGCTTGGGATAAGCTTGTTGGAATGATGAAGCAACGTGAAGATCACATTGCAAACGAAATTACAGCAGCTGAACAAAGTAATGTAGAAGCGAAAGCTCTTGTAGAAGAGCAAAAGGCTCTTTTAAAAGAAGCTCGCACGGAAGCTCAGGCTTTAGTGGAAAGCGCGAAAAAGATTGCAGAAGATCAAAAAGCAGATATCGTAAGAGCTGCTCAAGAGGAATCTGCACGTCTTAAAGAAGCGGCAAGAAAAGAAATCGTTCAGGAAAAAGAGCAAGCAGTTGTTGCCCTTCGTGAACAGGTTGCATCCTTGTCCGTATTAATCGCTTCTAAAGTGATTGAAAAAGAACTAAACGAAAAAGATCAGCAGAAGCTTATCGATGATTACGTGAAACAGGTAGGCGAAGTGCGATGAGCAAAAACGGAGTAGCAAAGCGTTATGCATTGGCTCTTTTTGAACTGGCAAAAGAAAACAATCTTTATGCACAGTTTGATGCAGAGCTTGCAGAAGTAAAACAGGTGTTCTTGAACAACAAGGAACTTGATGTTGTCCTGAGCAACCCGAAAGTACGCAAAGACTCTAAAAAGCAGATCGTCCGTGAGGCATTTGCTTCCGCATCACCATTTATCGTAAACACGTTACAGCTTTTAATAGACCGTCACCGTCAAGGTATCGTCGTGGATATGATTGACGAGTACAAAGCACTTTCTAATGAAGCCCTTAATGTGGCAGACGCGAAAGTGTACTCTGTTCGCGCCTTAACGGACGCAGAGCAGGCTCAACTTTCCGCTGTATTTGCAGCAAAAGTTGGGAAAGCTTCTTTAAACATCAGCAATATCGTAGATCCATCCTTAATCGGCGGCTTGAAGATTCGCATTGGCAACCGTATTTTCGATGGAAGTGTTAGTGGAAAATTAGAACGTCTTGGACGTCAACTTACAACGAATAGATAGTAGATAGGGGTGAAATTCATGAGCATCAAAGCTGAAGAAATTAGTGCGCTGATAAAAAAGCAAATCGAAAACTATCAGTCTGAAATCGAAGTTAGCGATGTTGGTACTGTTATCCAAGTTGGGGATGGTATCGCTCGTGCTCATGGTCTCGACAACGTCATGGCTGGAGAGCTAGTTGAATTTTCTAACGGAGTTATGGGTCTTGCCCAAAACTTAGAGGAAAACAACGTCGGTATAGTAATCTTAGGACCTTATACTGAAATCCGCGAAGGCGATGCAGTTCGTCGTACAGGCCGTATCATGGAGGTACCGGTAGGTGAACAACTTATCGGCCGTGTAGTAAACGCATTAGGACAACCAGTTGATGGATTAGGTCCAATCGAAACAAACAGAACTCGTCCAATCGAAGCACAAGCTCCTGGTGTTATGGATCGTAAATCCGTTCATGAGCCACTTCAAACAGGTATCAAAGCGATCGACGCTCTTGTACCAATCGGACGTGGACAACGTGAGTTAATTATCGGAGACCGTCAAACAGGTAAAACATCTGTTGCGATCGATACGATTCTTAACCAAAAAGACCAAGACATGGTGTGTATCTACGTTGCCATCGGTCAAAAAGAATCTACAGTTCGTGGAGTAGTAGAAACTCTACGTAAGCACGGTGCACTTGATTACACAATCGTTGTAACTGCATCTGCATCTGCACCAGCTCCAATGCTATTCTTAGCACCTTATACTGGAGTAACAATGGGTGAAGAATTCATGTACAACGGCAAGCACGTTCTAGTTATCTATGATGACTTAACAAAGCAAGCTGCTGCATACCGTGAACTTTCCCTACTTTTAAAACGTCCTCCAGGGCGTGAAGCATATCCTGGTGACGTATTCTACCTTCACTCTCGTTTACTCGAGCGTGCAGCGAAACTTAGTGATGCAAAAGGCGCTGGATCCCTAACAGCTTTACCGTTCATCGAAACACAAGCTGGTGACGTATCTGCCTACATCCCGACAAACGTTATCTCCATCACTGATGGACAAATTTTCTTACAATCAGACCTATTCTTCTCCGGTGTTCGTCCTGCGATCAACGCTGGTCTTTCCGTATCTCGTGTAGGAGGATCCGCTCAAATCAAAGCGATGAAGAAGGTATCAGGTACATTGCGTCTTGACCTTGCATCTTACCGTGAGCTAGAAGCATTCGCACAATTCGGTTCTGACTTAGATAAAGCAACTCAAGCAAAACTTAACCGTGGTGCTCGTACGGTTGAAGTACTTAAGCAAGGCTTGAACAAGCCACTTAAAGTAGAAAAGCAAGTTGCAATCCTTTACGCTCTTACAAAAGGTTTCATCGATGATGTTCCTGTCCAAGACGTAACTCGTTTCGAAGACGAAATGCTTACTTGGTTAGAGCACAACCGTAAAGAACTTTTAGAAGAAATCCGTACAACTAAAGGATTACCAAGCGACGAAGCGATGGCTGAAGCAATCAATGCTTTCAAAAAGACTTTCGTAGCTACTGAAAAGTAATAGATCGACATAGTGAGTTACACCATGCGATGGAGGAACCCGAACCAACCTTCGATTCCTCCTTTCCATGTGTCTAACCACTCTGAATAGGGTTAAAAAGGTGGTGAAATCCTTTGGCATCATTACGCGACATAAAAACGAGAATTACCTCGACGAAGAAGACTAGTCAAATCACAAAAGCCATGCAAATGGTTTCCGCATCGAAACTAAATCGTGCTGAAACAAATGCAAAAGCTTTCAATCCTTATATGGATAAAATCCAAGAGGTTGTGGCAAGTATCGCACTAGGAAGTACCGATGTATCGCATCCAATGCTAGAAAGCCGTCCGGTAAAACGTACTGGCTACATCGTAATCTCCTCTGACCGTGGTCTTGCAGGTGCCTATAACAGTAACATCTTACGTACGGTTCATCAGACGGTTCAAAAACGTCATAAGTCTCAAGATGAATACGCAGTAATTGCCATCGGACGAATCGGCCGCGACTTTTTCAGAAAGCGTAATGTCCCTGTATTCTCCGAAATTACTGGTCTAGGCGACCAAGTATCCTTCTCAGACATCAAGGATATTGCGAATCGTGCAGTCAGCATGTACGCGGATGGAACGTTTGATGAGTTATACGTGTATTACAACCACTTTGTAAGTGCAATCTCCCAAGAAGTAACAGAGAAGAAGCTTCTTCCTCTTACTGACATTGCACCTACATCCAACAAGATTACATCCTATGAGTTCGAACCTTCCCAAGAAGGTATCCTTGAAGTATTGCTACCGCAATATGCGGAAAGCCTGATTTACGGTGCATTACTAGATGCAAAAGCAAGTGAGCACGCTGCTCGTATGACAGCGATGCAAAGTGCGACAGATAACGCGAAAGAGCTTATCCAAGGCCTTACACTTTCTTACAACCGTGCCCGTCAAGCAGCAATCACTCAAGAGATCACTGAGATTACTGCGGGAGCTTCGGCTTTGGAATAGAACGTACTTGAATCAAAATTTTGCAAAAGTAAGTTAGGAGGGAATACGATGAAAGGTCGCGTTACTCAAATCATGGGTCCAGTTGTCGACGTAAAATTCGACAGCGGACATCTTCCTGAAATATACAACGCTCTTCATATTAATCATAAAGCTCGTAGCGGAAATGAAGTAGATATTACTTTAACGCTTGAGGTTGCTCTTCACCTTGGAGACAACACTGTGCGTACAATCGCTATGGCTTCTACAGACGGTGTCGTTCGCGGCATGGAAGTAGAAGATGCTGGTCACCCTATCTCTGTACCAGTAGGTGACGTAACACTTGGTCGTGTTTTCAACGTACTAGGAGAAAACATTGACTTAGATGCTCCAATCCCAGCAGGTTCTCGTCGTGATCCAATTCACAGACAAGCTCCTACATTCGAACAGCTTTCAACAGACGTTGAAATCCTTGAAACTGGTATCAAAGTAGTAGACTTACTTGCTCCTTACATCAAGGGTGGTAAGATCGGTCTATTCGGTGGTGCCGGTGTAGGTAAAACGGTTCTTATCCAGGAATTAATCAACAACATCGCACAAGAGCACGGTGGTATCTCCGTATTCGCAGGTGTTGGTGAGCGTACTCGTGAAGGAAATGACCTTTACCACGAGATGACGGATTCTGGCGTTATCAAGAAAACTGCCATGGTATTCGGACAAATGAACGAGCCGCCTGGAGCACGTATGCGTGTTGCACTAACAGGTCTTACAATGGCAGAATTCTTCCGTGATGACCAAGGACAAGACGTTCTATTCTTCATGGACAACATCTTCCGTTTCACACAAGCAGGTTCTGAGGTATCCGCCCTACTAGGACGTATGCCATCTGCCGTTGGTTACCAACCGACACTTGCTACTGAAATGGGTCAATTACAAGAGCGTATAACGTCTACATCTGTAGGTTCTGTAACGTCTATCCAAGCGATCTACGTTCCTGCCGATGACTACACGGATCCGGCTCCAGCAACAACTTTCGCTCACTTGGATGCAACAACGAACCTTGAGCGTAAACTTTCCGAGATGGGTATCTACCCAGCGGTTGACCCTCTAGCTTCCACTTCCCGTGCATTGGCACCAGAAGTAGTTGGAGACGACCACTATGCAGTAGCGCGTGAAGTGCAATCCACTTTACAACGTTACAAAGAACTACAAGATATCATTGCTATCTTAGGTATGGATGAGTTAACGGATGAGGATAAATTAACCGTTCACCGTGCTCGTCGTATCCAGTTCTTCTTATCTCAAAACTTCCACGTAGCCGAGCAGTTTACTGGACAAAAAGGTTCTTACGTTCCTGTTCAGGAAACAGTTAAAGGATTCAGAGAAATCCTTGACGGCAAATACGACCACCTTCCTGAAGATGCATTCCGTCTAGTTGGACGCATCGAAGAAGTAGTGGAAAAAGCGAAGCAAATGGGTGTAGAAGTTTAATTAAAGGGACCTAGGAGGGAATGAAATGAAGACATTAAAAGTCAGCGTAGTTACTCCCGATGGCCCGGTTTATGAATCAGACGTAGAAATGGTAGTAGCCCGTGCTCAAAGCGGTGAGCTGGGAGTTCTACCAGGACATATCCCGATGGTTGCTCCACTTCAAATCGGCGGCGTTCGCATGAAAAAAGGCGACAAAACCGAACAAGTGGCAGTAAACGGAGGCTTCCTAGAAGTGCGTCCTGATAAAGTAACGATCCTTGCCCAAACTGCAGAAGCAGCAGAGCAAATCGATCTTACACGTGCAGAAGAAGCAAAAAAACGCGCCGAGCAACGACTACAGTCCAAAAAAGACGACGTCGACTACCGCCGCGCAGAACTTGCCCTTCAACGCGCAATCAACCGCATCAACGTAGCCAAAAGAGGGTAACAATACCCTGTAAACATAAGAATGTGAAAACCCCCTCTCTTCAGAGCAGACGTGCTTTGGAGGGTGGGGGTTTTTGTGTTGATATTAGATGAGTTGATTGTTGTTTAGTAGTTTGTTGCTTTAAAGAGATGAAGAGGGGTCTGACCCGCTGTGCGGTGATGCACTAAAGGATCTATGCCATAATACCTCTATAATGGATATATTGCTTTTACAATGGATAAAAGTCTCTTAACAATGGATAAATCGAATTTAGAATGGATATAAAATTTTTACAATGGATAAAACCACTTTAACAATGGATAAGTATATAATAAGTATTTTTTATCGACCGAAATGCACGTATATAATACCGATTTTTAACCGTTTATGTGAACCTCGCTTCAAAAGACAACCCCCACTTACCTCTTTTGTAACAAAACACCATCCGGTAACCCTAAATCCGTGTGACCCAACAGTAACCAATTACGCTTTTAATAAAAACAAGGTAATTGAACTTTGAACTAAACGTCTCCCACTGTTCCCTAAAAACAAAACTTCACCCCTCACCGAAACAATTCCCTTCGCCTCCCTAAAAACAATAGCCATAATAAGGATATCTCCTGTCGACACCGATATGGGTATTTGATATAATTGTTATCGGTTACAATTTTAAATATTGTGAGCAGTCTGAAAATGAAGAGAGACTTCGGAGGGGGCGGGCATGAATCTACTAAACTTATATCAAAATAACTATTTGATAGTGGTTGTATTCTTGGCTCTAGGGGTATTACTTCCGGTCGTGGCGCTTGCTATTGGACGTGTTTTGCGTCCGAATAAGCCATCAGCAGCCAAGCAGACGACCTATGAAAGTGGAATTGATCCCTTTCATGATTCACGTGTTCAGTTTAATGTTCGTTATTACATATTTGCCCTGTTATTTGTCATTTTCGATGTGGAGACGGTTTTCCTTTATCCATGGGCGGTGGCATATGAGAAGCTGGGGATTTTTGCACTGATTGAAATGCTTATTTTCGTAGTTTTATTACTGATCGGATTAATATATGCATGGAAGAAGAAGGTGTTGAAATGGATCTAAATCTAGAGAGTATCTCACCAGAGGAAATGGAAGAGCTGAAACAGACGGTCTTCCTGACAACATTGGAGGAGCTGAAAGCGTGGGCACGCAGCAATTCTATGTGGCCGATGACATTCGGTCTTGCTTGCTGTGCGATCGAGATGATGGGTGTAGGCTCGTCCCATTATGACCTCGACCGTTTTGGGTCCTTTTTTAGAACATCTCCGCGTCAATCCGACTGCATGATTGTGTCTGGTACCGTGACAAAAAAGATGGCACCCGTGTTGAAGCGCTTGTATGATCAGATGCCTGAGCCGAAATGGGTCATTGCGATGGGGTCCTGTGCGACTGCAGGTGGTCCGTATATCAAATCCTATGCCGTTGTAAAAGGTGTGGACCAAATTGTACCTGTAGACGTGTACATACCGGGTTGCCCTCCAAATCCAGCGGCTCTTATTTATGGAATCAACAAGCTCCGCGAAAAAATTCGATATGAAGCCAAGACAGGGAAGCAGGTGATCTAGCAGTGAGCGATGAGAAAAGCCTGGAAGAAAAAAAGAAAGAGGCCGCAGCCAAAGCAAAAGCTGCCGCACTTGCAAAATTAGAAGCAAAAAAGAAGATGGAAGCAAAGGCTTCTAAAGATAAAGAGGAACCATCAGAAGAAACGAATAATCCGGCTGACAATGAAATGAAAGAATTAGCCAAAGCAAAAGCTACTGCAGCTAAGGAATTAGCAAAAAAGAAAGCAGCAGCCGCAGCTAAAGCGGCAGCAATCGCGAAACAAAAAGCTAGAGCCGAAGCCTCAGACGGAGAAACAGACTCCTTGAAGGATTCCTCCGTCACTGATGATGCAAAAGAGCTAGCGAAGAAAAAAGCAGCCGCCGCAGCAAAAGCAAAGGCTGCCGCACTTGCCAAACAAGCTCGGGAGAAAGGTGAAGCAGCCGCCGCAGAGGGTGACGATACTAAAGCAAAAGCCATTGCAGCAGCGAAAGCGAAAGCCGCTGCAGCAGCCAAGGCAAAAGCCGCAGCACTCGCCAAACAGCAGCGTGAAGGCATAGCGGAGTCTGCTCAATCGGACTCTGGCGCAGAAGACCTGCAGGACGAAAAAGCAAAAGCGATCGCTGCAGCCAAAGCGAAAGCAAAGGCCGCAGCCGCTGCAAAAGCCAAAGCTGCCGCAGCCGCAAAAGGAGCAACATCAACTGCATCAGAGGAATCAGAAACACCAGCAGCACCATCACCAAACCAGAAATACCTCGATAAATACGTAAAAGTAATCAACGACAACCTCGGAGAAAACACCTTAGAAGACGCGTACATCAACGCGTTATCAAAAGATGTCCCGACGCTTGTCGCAAAACCAGAGACCTATTTTAAAGTGGCTTCATTCCTGCGCTACAATGAGCAGCTGACGTTTGAATATTTGTCGGAAATGCACGGGACGGATTTTGAAACGCATATGGAGATTTACAACCATCTGTATTCTTATAAGAACAAGCAGTCCGTGGCATTGAAGGTGAAAATAGATCGAGAAAATCCTGTCATCCCTTCCATCCAACCAATTTGGGAAGGGGCAAACTGGCCGGAGCGGGAGACATACGATCTTCTTGGGATTCAGTTTACAGGACATCCGAATTTGACGCGCATCATGATGCCGGATGATTGGGTCGGTTATCCGTTGCGCAAAGATTATGAGCCGTACGATGTGGAGGTGTAGCAGATGATTCGCACTGAGGAGATGCTACTGAATGTCGGACCACAGCATCCGAGTACCCACGGGGTGTTCCGACTCGTCATAAAAATCGATGGAGAAATCATCAAGGAAGCGACACCGGTCATTGGATACCTTCACCGCGGAACCGAAAAACTTGCGGAGAACCTCCAATACACGCAAATCATCCCGTACACCGACCGGATGGATTACCTTTCCGCCATGACCAATAACTATGTAATCTGTCATGCGGTGGAAACGATGATGGGCCTTGAGATCCCAGAACGCGCGGAATACCTTCGTGTGCTTGCGATGGAGCTTGGGCGTGTTGCCAGTCACTTAGTTTGGTATGGTACATATTTACTTGATATCGGAGCGGTCAGTCCGTTCCTATATGCGTTCCGTGAGCGCGAAATGATTATCAATCTACTAAATGAGCTATCAGGGGCCCGATTAACTTTCAACTACATGCGTGTTGGAGGCGTGAAGTGGGATGCACCTGAGGGCTGGATCAAGAAAGTAGAGGAATTTGTTCCATATATGAGGGAGCAGCTGAAAGGCTACCATGACCTTGTAACAGGTAATGAAATTTTCATGAGCCGTGTGAAGGGGGTCGGCCGTTACACGAAGGAGGATGCGTTTGCGTACTCCCTGAGTGGTGCGAACCTTAGATGTACAGGAGTGAAGTGGGATCTTCGTAAAGATGAGCCTTACTCCATCTATGATCGCTTTGACTTTGACGTTCCAACACGTGAAGGAGGGGACGCATGGGCACGTTATCACTGCCGCATGGAGGAAATCGAGGAGTCCCTGAAGATCATCGAACAAGCAGTCCAACAATTCCCCAAAGAAGGCGAGATCATGGCAAAAGTGCCAAGGATCATCAAGGCGCCAAAAGGAGAGGCATATGTGCGCATCGAATCTCCGCGCGGTGAAATCGGCTGCTACATTGCCAGTGACGGAAAAAAAGAACCATATCGCTTAAAATTCCGCCGTCCGTCTTTTTACAACCTGCAGATCTTACCGAAGCTTTTAGAAGGCGAAAATATGGCAAACCTGATCGCCATTTTAGGGGCAATTGACATTGTCCTCGGGGAGGTGGATGGCTAATGATGGAAAGCTTACTGCATTCATCACCATCCTGGACGAACTTTTTCATTTTTTTCGGATTGGCAACGGCCTTGCTCCTTGCCGTCCTTGGCTTCGTAACGTACGGAATCCTTGCCGAGCGTAAAGTAATGGGCTTCATGCAAGGACGAATGGGACCGAATCAGGTCGGGGGCTCCTGGGGCTTGCTCCAGACAGTAGCCGACGTGTTGAAGCTTCTTATAAAAGAAGACACAATCCCGAAACTCGCGGATCGACCGTTATACATTATTGCACCAGTTATCGCCTTCACACCGGCGTTCATGGTGCTTGCCACCATCCCATTCACCGACCGCTTTCAATTTGCGGACATCGGGGTCGGCTTGCTCTACTATATCGCCATTTCCGGTATCACAACGGTTGGCGTCGTAGCGGCAGGATGGGCATCAAACAACAAGTACTCGCTACTTGGAGGAATGCGTGCAGCGGCCCAGATGATTTCTTATGAAGTGCCGCTTGTCATGTCGGTAATCGGGGTTGTCCTCTTGGCAGGAAGCCTCAACCTGAACGAAATTGTTGCCGCTCAAGGTGATACATTCTGGTTCATCATCCTTCAGCCGGTCGGGTTTTTAATCTTCGTCATCGCATCTGTCGCAGAGTTGAACCGTACACCATTTGACTTACCAGAAGCAGAATCAGAGCTTGTCGCAGGTTACCATGTCGAATATTCCGGCTTCCGCTGGGCATTCTTCATGCTAGCAGAATATGTGTACCTGTTCGCGATGGCTTCACTTACCACCGTTCTGTTCCTAGGCGGATGGCTGCCACCATTTGAGTTCCTCGGTTTCATCCCAGGTGCCGTCTGGTTCGCACTGAAATTCAGCGTTGTCGTATTCGTGCTCATCTGGATTCGTGTCACCTTCCCGCGTCTGCGTGCAGACCAACTCATGGAATTCGGCTGGAAGGTACTGTTGCCGGTAGCACTGGCGAATATCTTTTTCTCGGCGATTATGAAGGAATTGTTTTTTAAATAATTTGGAATTTAGAGAGTTTCATAGCTGTTAATTGGAGCAAAAGGCGAAGACTCCAGCGGGGGAGTAGCGACAATGTTGAGACCCCGCAGCGCAGCGAGGAGGCTCAAGGTCGCCCCGCGGAAAACGGAGCCATTTGCGGAAATTGACAGAGGAGTAGAAAGCAATAAAAAACTCACTTTCATTACTAAAAAGGGTAACGGAAGAATAGGGGTGAAGCGAAATGCGCGGTCTTGCAAAAGGTTTAAAATATACCCTACAAAACTTAACGAAGAAAAAAGTGACCTATGATTACCCAAACGAACCGCTTCCACTACCGGACCGGTTCCGTGGCATCCAAAAATTTTACCCGGAAAAGTGCATCGTCTGCAACCAGTGCTCCAACATTTGTCCGACAGACTGCATCCAACTTACCGGGAAAAAACATCCCGATCCAACGAAAAAAGGGAAAATCATCGACACATACGATATCAACTTTGAAATTTGCATTCTCTGCGACCTCTGCACAGAAGTCTGTCCGACAGAGGCCATCATCATGACCAACAACTTTGAGCTTGCCGAATACAGCCGCGATCGACTTTTCAAAGACCTGCAATGGCTCGATGAAAACGATACGAACATCAGAAGGGAGAATAAAGCATGACGATTACCGGTGAATTTATCGCATTTCTTTTCCTAGCAATCGCTGCGATCGCCGGTGGAGTGCTTATGCTGAACCTGACAAAGGTCGTGCACATGGTTGTAGCCTTAGTGTTCACCTTCATCAGCATCGCCGGCATCTATGTCATGCTCTCCGCTGAATTCGTAGCGGCCGTACAAATACTCATCTATTCTGGGGCGATCACCATCATCATGCTGTTCGGAATCATGCTGACCCGCCACAACGACGAGTCCGAAACATCTGGGCTTGGCAGAAAAATATTCGTGGGCGCAGGGGTGCTTGGTTTTGCAGCAGTCATGTACTTCGGACTATACAGCCTTGATCTTGGTTCCCAAGATTCAGCTGACCTGCATGTGAACAACACCGAACAGATTGGTGTAGCCATCTATTCAAAATACGTCATTCCATTCGAATTGACCTCTGTGATCCTGCTCGTAGCCCTTGTCGGAGCAATCATTTTGGCAAGACGGGATGACGAAGACACGGACATTGTAAAAGAGGAGGCGACCAAGGAATGAGCGGAGTTCCCTTATCAGCCTACCTGGTACTAGCACTTATTTTATTCTGTATCGGACTTTACGGGGCACTGACAAAACGCAACACCGTCATCGTCCTGATCTGTATTGAACTCATGCTGAACGCCGTCAACATCAACCTTGTCGCATTCAGCAAATTCGGCATCGCACCGTCCATCACAGGGCAAGTATTCTCCCTGTTCACCATCACCGTCGCAGCAGCAGAAGCCGCAGTAGGCCTGGCTATCCTCATAGCCCTCTACCGCAACCGCCGCACCGTCAACATCGACGAAATGAATACGTTGAAGAACTAAAACCTTTCCGTTGATTCTAGTCTAGTGCGCAGAACATCAACGGTAATTAAAGAATTTTATAAAAAAGATAATATGAATACAATTCCAGTTCCCCCTGATGATTGGAGTGCAAGGTGTGAGACTCCTGCGGGGGAGTAACGGTTGGTTGAGACCCCTGAAGCGTTGTGAGGAGGCTCAAGCACCGTCCCGCGGAAAGCGAACACCTGGAACGGAAATCAACAGGGAGTTATCGAATTACCAAACTAAATTCTACCTCCGCAACCAGCTTGCACAAAAACGCAGCCACCAACACAAACCTGCGTAAAAGAAGGGGACTTGATACGATGATGGAGAATGCCTGGATCATCCCGCTTTTTCCGCTGATCTCCTTTATCCTACTACTGCTTGTCGGCAAAAGAATGAAAGAATCGAGCGCATTCCTCGGAATCGCACTCATCGCTCTATCACTCATCTTTTCCCTCACAGCACTATGGGAGCGGTTTTCAGCACCAACCTTCAAAGCCACATTCGACTGGCTCCAAATAGGAGATGTCGTACTGACGGCGGGATATGAAGTCAATCAATTAAATGCCTTGATGCTTGTCGTAGTATCACTTGTCAGCTTACTCGTACATATTTATTCCAAAGGATACATGCACGGAGACGACCGTTTCCACGTGTTCTACGCCTACTTAGGCCTGTTTACCTTTGCCATGCTGGCACTCGTCATGTCACCGAACCTGCTTCAGCTCTACATTTTCTGGGAGCTTGTCGGAGTAGGATCATTCTTGCTCATCGGGTTCTACTTTTATAAAAATGAAGCAAAAGCCGCTGCCAAAAAAGCGTTCATCATGACGCGTATCGGGGATGTCGGATTATTTATTGGGATTATCCTATTATTCTGGCAAGTCGGCAGCTTTGAATACGATGTTATATTTGAAGCAGTCAATACAGGAACCATATCGGCTGGAATGCTGACCCTCATTGCCATCCTTATTTTTATCGGAGCCATGGGTAAATCCGGTCAATTCCCGCTACATTCCTGGTTGCCTGACGCAATGGAAGGTCCAACACCAGTGTCCGCCCTCATCCACGCCGCTACGATGGTTGCAGCAGGGGTGTATTTGGTCGCGAGCCTGTTTCCGCTATTCAATGCCAGCGAAACGGTACTTATGACGGTTGCCATCGTCGGTGCATTCACCGCCATTTTCGCGGCGTCCATCGGCCTTGTACAAAAAGATATTAAGAGAGTGCTAGCCTATTCCACCGTCAGTCAGCTCGGCTTCATGATGCTTGCTCTCGGTTCAGCTGGCTATGTGGCAGGGGTTTTCCACCTCACCACACACGCTTTCTTCAAAGCCTTGCTGTTCCTTGCAGCAGGAAGCGTCATCCATGCCGTCCACACGCAAAACATCGACGAAATGGGCGGGCTTTGGAAAAAAATGCGCACCACCGGAATCTTATTTTTAATTGGAACTCTTGCCATCACAGGTGTTCCATTGTTCTCCGGCTTCTTTAGTAAAGAGGAAATCCTCCTTGCTGCCTGGGTGAACGGAAATCCTGTTCTTTTCTTACTAGCTTTGATTGCCGCATTTTTCACGGCATTTTATATGTTCCGCCTGTTCTTCCTGGTTTTCACCGGTGAAGCACGAGGAGATCAGCGTCATGTTCATGAATCGCCGTCCGTCATGACCATTCCGATGATCGTGCTTGGCGTCCTTGCCGTCGTGGCCGGTTACATGAACACCCCTTGGTTCGGTCATTTTCTCGGAGATTGGCTGACAGAGGGGACCACCATGTATGGCCCGTCCCATATTGAGGGGCCAAAATGGATCATGGCAGCTGCTATATTAGTTTCTTTTGCCGGAATCGGAATCGCCTACCTGATTTACTTCCGACGCTCAATCGCGCGCGAAACATTCAGTCAAGGTGTACCGCATCTTTACAGCATTTTACGCAACAAATATTTTGTCGATGAAATATACAATATGACATTCGTCTACGGAACAAGAGTAATCAGCCTGTTCCTGAAATACATCGACGAGTTCCTTGTCCACGGAACGATGAAGGGAATTGCCGCGGCGTCCCAACAAATCGGTAGACTAGGAGCGAAAGTACAGAACGGCCAAACCCAGACATACGGTGCAGTTGCGTTTGTAGGGCTCGCCATTCTCATCATCATTTTCGTCTTCACAGGGGGGTACATCGGATGAACAGTATATTTCTGACAGCCTTAATCTTTGCCCCTCTATTAGGTATCTTGGTTCTTCTTTTCACACCAAAAACAAACGTGGAAGCCATCAAAATCGTCGGATTCCTAGCAACCTTGCCGTCCTTGATCCTCGCGCTCATCGCGTTCTGGCAATACAAAGTAGGGGCGGGACTTGAGCAATACGCGGTGAAACTGGAGTGGATCACTTTTGGTAACAAAGATCTGACCAAAGAAATTTACGGAGCTCAAGTCTATCAGCCTATTTCTTTCGAGCTTGGCATCAACGGCTTCTCACTCGTCATGATTTTACTTACGGCTGTGCTTTCCACCCTTGCAGCCATCGCGAGCATCCATGTAAAAAAAGAATGGAAGGGCTATTTCATTCTCTTCCTTCTTTTACAAATTGGAATGCTTGGCGTCTTTGCAGCGGAAAACCTGCTCTTATTCTTCTTTTTCTTTGAGCTTACTTTAATCCCGATGTTCTTTCTCATCGGAAAATGGGGCTATTTTGAAAAAGAAAGTGCAGCATACCGTTTTCTAATCTACAACGGTCTCGGTTCTGCGATTCTATTAATTGTGTTCGTTGTCCTTTTCACGAAAACAGGCACAATGAATATCGCCGAAATCACGGCCATGTTCACAGGCAACAGCGACGCCATGTTCCTTGGCGAAGTTTCAGATGACCTACGCATGGGACTGTTGATTGCATTGCTTGTGGCATTTGGGATTAAGTTGCCGATCGTGCCGCTTCACAGCTGGATGCTGAAGGTACACGTGCAAGCACCACCATCAATCGTCATGCTGCATGCCGGCGTTCTTTTGAAAATAGGGGCATTTGGTCTCATCCGTTTCGGCGTCGGGATCTTCCCGGAACAATTCGACCAGCTAGCTTTCATTCTAGCAATCTTGGGAGTCGTGAACCTTCTTTACGGAGCGTTCCTCGCACTCATCCAAACAGATTTCAAAATGGTGCTGGCCTACTCCAGTATCTCGCATATGGGGATCGTCCTGATCGGACTTGCAGCCCTGAACGAAGCGGGAATCCAAGGCGCGATCTTCCAGGTGATCTCCCACGGATTCATCGCGGCACTCTTGTTCTTTTTAATCGGAGTGATGTACGAACGAACCGGAACGACCGAAATTGGCAAGCTTGGTGGTCTTGCAAAAGCGATGCCACTAACAGCCGGCTTCTTCCTTGTTGGCGCCATGGCTTCACTTGGCCTGCCAGGCATGTCCGGATTTGTCAGCGAATTTCTTGCCTTTATGGGACTTTTCAATGAAATGCCTGTTGTCGCTGCAGTCGGAACACTCGGAATCATCCTAACAGCGGCATACCTGTTGCGTGCAGTGCTTGGCATGACTTTTGGCACGAAAGCGGCAGGCTATAGCGAGAAAGTGGTGGACCTGCGCGGTGTTGAATTTGTACCCGTGTTTGCCATGCTATTCTTCATCATCCTGATCGGAGTATACCCTAGCATTCTCGCACAACCGCTGCAAGACACCATCAACGCCATTATTTTAGGGATAGGGGGGTGAACAGGAGATGGATTTAGAAACCTTACTCAGCTTTGATTGGAGTGTCATGGCACCAGAATTCATCATCCTTGGTGTAGCAACCCTTCTCTCACTACTGGACTTATTTTTACCAAAAAAAATAGACCGGAGACTGCTCGGCTGGCTAGGATTCGCCAGCATCCTGGTAGCTCTCGGATTCTTGGTGGGAATGTACGACAAGGGCCCGACAGAAGTCACCACGATTTTATATGAAACATACCGACTCGACAGCTTCGCGATGGCCTTTAAAACGTTAATTTTAGTTGGGGCAGCATTTGTGATGCTCATGGCAATCAGCTACGAGCCAAAAGAAGGCTTGCGGGAGTACAGAGGCGAGTTCTTCTACCTCTTGCTGCTAGGCGTCCTCGGGGCCATGATTATGTCCTCAAGCGGTGATCTTATTACATTGTTTGTCGGATTGGAACTATTATCCCTGGCCTCCTACGTCTTGGCAGGTCTTCGCAAAAAGAACCTGCAATCCAACGAAGCGGCCATGAAATACGTCATCAACGGCGGTATCGCCACCGCGATCACCCTGTTCGGGATGAGTTATGTGTACGGTTTGACAGGCACAACCAACCTGCAGGAAATGTGGATTTCACTATCTCAAATTAACGCACGCGACATGCAATACTTACTGGTCATCGCCTTCATGATGATGTTCGTCGGCTTGTCCTTCAAGCTAGCAACCGCCCCATTCCACATGTGGGCACCGGACGTCTACCAAGGCGCGCCCACACCAGTAACGGCATTCCTTGCAGTCGTATCCAAAACAGCAGGCTTCATCATCGTCCTGCGCCTATTCGTGACACTGTTCTTCCCAACACGCTCAGCAGAAGGCTCGTCCATGCTGTTCTCTATGGGAGAATTCATCGCGGTACTTGCCGTTGCATCCATGATTATCGGTAACTTTGTTGCTTTGCGTCAGCGCAACGTCAAGCGGATGTTCGCTTACTCAGGAGTCGCACACGCCGGTTACTTGCTGGTTCCACTGGCCACCGTCAACTTCATCTTCATTTTTGAAGCAATGTGGTTCTATCTGGTCGCCTACTTGTTCATGAACATCGGGGCACTGGCGGTACTGCAAGTTGTCACCGCCCGTGATGACTCAGAGGACCTAAGCCGATTCGCCGGTCTCTACCAGCGCTCACCGTTGCTTGCTGTATTGATGTCGGTATTCTTACTGTCATTGGCAGGCATCCCTGGAACAGCCGGATTCATCGGAAAATTATCGATCTTCGTCGGTGCCATTTCCGAACCAACTAACGCCTATGTCCTGGCATCCGTCTTGATACTAACTACCGTCGTCTCATACTTTTACTATTTCGGTATCATGACACAAATGTTCTTCCGCCCAGCAGCAAGTCAGGAAAAAATCCACGTTCCCGTTGGAATCTGGATTACGGTTTTTGTTTGCGCGATTGCTACATTGGCACTCGGAATCTTCCCAGGCCTTGCCATAGACATGTTCGGAAGCAATTTTGATATTTTATTAGATATCTTTGAAACAGACAACTAACCGATTGTCATCTTTTAGGGGTTTATGATTTAATAAAAAAGAAGGAGTTCCTATGCTCCTTCTTTTTTGTGGATTACTATAGGAAGAAACTAATGAAGCAAGGTATCTTAAGCTGATGTTGGAGCGAAAGGCTGAGACTCCAGCGGGGGAATAACGGTTGGTTGAGACCCCGCAGGCTTGCCGAGGAGGCTCAAGCACCGTCCCGCGGAAAGCGAAGCCTGGGGCGGAAATCAACAGCGGAGTAGAACCAGAACTTTAATATAAAAAAGAGGAGGCTGCTTTCACAATGATCGATTTCGGAGTACAAGCACTCGTTAGCATCATCTCCCACCTACTATTCATCATCATCACCTGGTGGGCACTCCAAGCCGTCCAATACGAAAAATGGATGAAACCAAACAAAGTCGTCCAAATCAGACTGTTACTGATCCTCATCACCATCGCCATCGGATCAACAGTCAGCAACTTTTTCCTAGACTACCTGTTCCTATCACAAAGACTTCCGATGATTTGGTGAAAATAATAGCAATTCAGTAAACCAGGGAGGGATTTCCCTGGTTTTTTGTTTTTATATCGCCGTCTACGTAAGAGCTAAAACTCCTGCCGGGGTCTGACCCCCAAAAAGAAAAAAACACAAAAATTTTGACGAACATTTCTATGTATCTCTTACTTCCACATTGGCCACACTGACTAGTAACAAACAAGGGAGCGTGGGGGATATGTTTATGAGGAAGAATGCGGGTAAGGGCTTCGTAACTAATACGAAATATACAGAAAAAAAGTGGAAACTTTATATTAATAGATTGCTAGGACTATTTTTTATTTTCGTAATATGTTTTACGGGGGTAATTCTTGGGAATGAAAGAAGCAGAGCTCAATTACCAAACGATATCAGTACTGAGATACTTGAAATCGCGGAAGTTTTTCAGAAGGAGAAAATAAATATTCAAGAATGGAAACTTTATGGGCGGAAGAACGTCTATAAAATTAGGGATTTAGTCGCTTTTCAAAAAGAGGTAAATCGTTTAAAACAGAATATGGGCCATCTTAGTTGGAACGTGATGGAAGAAGAGGATCAATGGAAGGCAGTTGGGACTTATTATAATGACTTACTAAAGCAGGAAGAGACTCTTCAGCTCATCACCACACACACAAACACATCCACGACATCGTATGTATTATATGAGATAACTGGGTATGGTTGGGAAAAGCCTGTAGCAACAGAGATAATAAATAATTTCCATTCGAATCTTACCAATATTTCTCATGAAGACTTTGAAATATTTAGTTGTATGACCGGCGATTTCAGTGATAAAATTGATGGTGATTTGCAAAATACGACAAATATTTTGCTAGACGCATTTTCAGCACAAAAAGTGGAAGAGATCCAGGAAGATACCTTTGTATCCGTTTCAGCATATACTGATGCATGGAATAATGTTCTTCCGACACATCAGGGAAAGATGAACTTACAAATTGGGTTACGAACACAAGGAATGGGCGATAAGACTACCGTGATTGTAGGCACGCCAATTATTACTGTTGAATATTAATATATAGAATAAAAGACGCGGAGGGGAACGTTTTGGAAAAAATCATCGTCCGCGGCGGACAAAAGCTTAAGGGTACTGTAAAAGTAGAGGGAGCAAAAAACGCAGTACTACCTGTCATCGCCGCAACTTTATTAGCTAGCAAAGGCAAATGCGAAATCTTAGATGTACCTGAGCTCTCCGACGTTTATACGATTAACGAGGTTTTGCGATATTTGAATGCCGATGTTGATTTTGAAAATAATCGTATAATTGTCGATGCAACAAGAGAGCTTCATACGGAAGCACCGTTTGAATATGTAAGAAAAATGCGCGCATCTGTCCTAGTTATGGGATCATTGCTTGCACGTAACGGAAAAGCGCAAATCGCTCTACCTGGAGGCTGTGCAATTGGATCAAGACCAATCGATCAGCATTTAAAAGGATTCGAAGCGATGGGTGCGAAAGTGAAAGTTGGAAATGGTTATATCGATGCCGAAGTAGACGGAAGATTACAAGGCGCGAAAATATATCTTGACTTCCCAAGTGTGGGAGCAACAGAAAACATCATGATGGCTGCAACACTTGCTGAAGGTACAACAATCATGGAAAACGTTGCAAAAGAACCGGAAATCGTGGACTTGGCGAACTTCTTAAACTCTATGGGAGCAAAAGTTCGTGGAGCAGGTACAGGTACCATCAGAATCGAAGGGGTTTCCGAGTTACACGGATGCCAACACAACATCATCCCTGACCGCATCGAAGCAGGTACATTCATGGTAGCAGCTGCAATCACAGGCGGAGACGTTATCGTTGAAGGCGCAGTGCCGGAACATTCCAGCTCTTTAATTGCAAAAATGGAAGAAATGGGCGTTAAGTTTGAAGAAGTCGAAAACGGATTACGCGTTATCGGACCAGAAAAGCTTAAGTCAATTGACATCAAAACGATGCCTCACCCAGGATTCCCAACAGATATGCAATCCCAAATGATGTCTTTATTATTGGCAGCAGAAGGCACGAGCATGATTACGGAAACAGTTTTTGAAAACCGCTTCATGCACGTAGAAGAGTTCCGTCGTATGAACGGCGACATCAAGATCGAAGGACGTTCCGTTGTCATCAATGGCCCATCGAAATTACAAGGCGCAGAAGTGGCGGCAACCGACCTTCGTGCAGCAGCAGCATTAACCCTAGCAGGATTAATCGCTGACGGATACACTCGTGTAACCGAGCTAAAACACCTAGACCGTGGATACGTAAACTTCCACAACAAACTAGCAGCACTAGGCGCAGACATCGAACGCGTAAGCTCCATGGAACAAGAACAAACGGTTATCCTAGAGCAAATCAAAGAAGCCTAAACACACCAAAACAGCCAATCATTTATTTATATTCTACAAAGAGGGTCAGACTCCTTTAAGGGTCTGACCCTTTTTTGAACTTTTTTTGTGAGCCTTCGACATGAGGGCGGAAATTCCTGCTGGGGTCTGACCCCAGCACAGCATTTTTTTCACTACTTATTAATATTCCAACTTTTTTTCTGTGAGACCATTTTTTTGTGGGATGTTGAGTTGTTTTCTGATAGTTGAGGGTTATGCCTATATAATATAGAAGTTTTTAGGAGTTTTTTAGGGTTGGAGGCGACTGTACGATCTCATGAAACCTGCCCATATTTTAGTCATAATTGCTTGTCCACTTCCATAAGAATGAAGAGTAAAGGTATCCAACCATCAGCAAACAACTACTACTTTATTGTTATCGGAGGCTCGGCGCTATGAGAAACTTGAAACCAATCATCGTACTCACATCCATTCTATTTGTCATGGTATTAATGGTACCAACTTTATTAGTCATGCCGTTTGTCGATAAGGAAAGCGGCCAGTTAGCAGAGGAACTCCAACCGAATCAACAAATCCAAAACCAAGTGGATTCCATTGACTCTCCGATTGATGTAGCCGTCTATCGACATAAACAGGAGATGATTGAAAAGATACCGCTAGAGGATTATATTGTAGGCGTGGTCGCTTCGGAAATGCCGGCTGACTTTGAGCTAGAGGCGTTAAAGGCACAGGCTTTGGCAGCGCGGACGTATATTTTAAGGCAGCTAATGGCGGAAGAAAAATTAGGCACACCAGAAGGCGCTGATGTGACAGATACCGAACAGCATCAGGTTTATAAAAGTCCAGAAGAGCTTAAAACAATTTGGTCAGCGGAAGACTTTAACTGGAAGATGGAAAAAATAAAACAGGCGGTCGCGGAAACAGCCGGATCCGTCCTTACCTATAATAATGCACCAATTGATGCAAGCTATTTCTCCACCAGCAATGGCTATACAGAGAACTCAGAAGAATATTGGCCAAACGAAATCCCATATCTTCGGAGTGTAGAAAGCCCGTGGGATGTAGATTCTGAAAAATACTTAAGTCAAGTTTCATTCCCAGTACAAGAGTTTCAATCTAAACTTGGGGTAAGCCTGGGAAGTGACGGTACGGTAGGGAAAATCATCGCCCGTACAACTGGGAATCGAGTGGAGACGGTAGATATTAATGGGAAGACGCTGAGTGGAAGGGAAGTGCGTGACATCCTTAAGCTGCGCTCCAGCGACTTTACTTGGGAGCGTAAGGGAGACAATATCATCATCACCACCAAAGGCTTTGGCCACGGAGTTGGGATGAGCCAATATGGCGCCAACGGCATGGCCCTAGAAGGCAAAAACTACACCCAAATCATCTCCCACTACTACAAAGACGTCCAAATCGCCAGCGCCGAACAATACCTAAATAAAGTGACAGCCAAAAGATAGAGAAGGGGAAAACTTAAAAAATGAAAAAAATAACCCTTTGGGGGTCAGACCCCCAAAGGGTTTTCCCTCTCCACGTCGAATAAAGGTTCACCCGTCAGACCCCGGCTCCTGCCGGGGTCTGACCCCTTTTCAAACTTTTTTTCAATTTCCATGCATAATTACACCTCCGTTGAAGAAAAATAAGCATTTCAAAATTTTTTTTAGCCTGGATGTATATTATTCTGTGAATCTGTTCAGAATGATTGCTGAGGTGATGATACAATGAGAGAGGAAGAAAAGAAACGGACTTCTCAAAATTCAAATTGGCAACGCTTAATGAAAAAGCGTTGGGTGTTCCCAGCAATCTATCTTGGGTGCGCAGCAATCATTTTGACAGCGGTTTTAGTATCCCAATCAGGTAATGAATCAGAAGGTAATCCAGGAAATACAGAAGGGCAAGGACCTACCACTTCTTATGGTGATCAAGATTCCATGGAAGTAAACAGCCCGGTAGAAAACTTTGTAATGCCGGTAACAGATGTTAACTCTTCTGTCATCCAAAGACCATTCTGGGATGCAAATGCATCTAAAGAAGAACAAGAAGCAGCTTTTATTGAGTACAATGGCATTTACCAACCAAACACAGGTATCGACATTGCAATGAAAGACGGCGAAACATTCGAAGTAGTTGCTTCTTTAAGTGGAACTGTAACGCATGTTGAAAATGATCCATTACTAGGAAACGTCGTAGAAATTGAGCATATGGATGGTGTGAAAACAATCTATCAATCACTGACTGACGTAAAAGTCAAAGTCAACGATTTCGTAGAACAAGGTGAAACAATCGCCAAAGCACACACAAACCAGCTGAACAAAGACGCAGTACATGTTCATTTTGAAATCCGCAAGGACAATGTAGCAGTGAATCCGAGTAGCTTTTTTAATAAACCAGTCACTTCCCTACTAGAGGAAGAAGGACAAGCTTCTGAAGAAGGAAGCGAGCCAGCTGGTGAACAAGAAGAAACTCCAGCAGAAGGCGAAGACAAGCCTGAAGACGGAGAAGACAAAGACGGCGACGAAGGATCTTCTGATGAAGAAAAAGAAGAATCTGTCAGCTATCTAACATAAATTAAAGTCTTGTTAATAAAATAAATGCTAGAACGATAAACTCTATTGAGCCAAAGAGCAGCTTACAAACGGGAAACACAACTCCGGAAAGCTGCTCTTTTTCTATGCAACTTTTTATACATTTCCATCCCAAACCAGGAATAAAGCCAAGCATACCTGGGTATACTAACAATACCGATACACAAACAACACAACAGCGCAATACAAGAGAATGTCAAAACCGCCAAACGCAGGTACCGTTTGGCGGTATTTTTTTGTTTGAGAAGAATTTTTTTCAAAAAGGGGTCAGACCCCTAAAGGTGTTTTCCACTTCATGTCGAATACTATATAAGTTGGCCCACTCCATGCCATTTCTCCACCACAAGACCTCCGCACTTTCCACTTAGCCCATGCCGACACATACCAACACATGCCATCAAGGCCAAATTCCACCCCCGAAAGGAGCACCACCCACATGCCCAGAAACCCAAGAATCTGGTTCCCCGGAGCCATGTACCACGTCACCACCAGAGGAAACCGCCGCAGTATCATTTTCTTTGAACCAAAAGACTATCAAACCTACAAGCGCATCCTCCTCGAAATCAAGTATAAATACCCGTTCAAACTGCACGCTTACTGCCTCATGACCAACCACACCCACCTGCTTATCGAGACCGAAACCACCAACATCAGCATGATCATGCAAAAAATCAACACCAAATACGCCCAGTACATCAACCGCAAATACAAACTCACCGGCCACCTCTTAGAAGGAAGATTTAAATCCAGCATCATTCACGACATAGACTACCAGATTGATGTCAGCAAATACATCCACCTGAACCCTGTCGCAGCCCAGATGGTCCACAACCCTGAAGACTACCCTTTCAGCAGCTACAAGCAATACCTCTACAACAACCAGCACGACCCACTCGTCACCACAAAAGACATCCTGAAATACTTTTCCACCACCCACCAACAAGACTCCTACCCACACTACGTCAACACCCCAAACACCCGAATCCATTTCACCCCCAACAACAAAGCAAAATTTCTTATTTTGAAAAAATAAAGAAAATTACGTATAATAGAAAATAATTCGCATAACGAAATAATAGGGGGATCAACTAATGACACTTAAACTCGACTATCTTAACAACCCATATCCATCTCAGCGCAACACTGTATTCGCTCAAAACGGCATGGTTGCCACATCCCAGCCACTAGCCGCACAAGCCGGCCTCGACATCCTGAAAAAAGGAGGAAACGCCATTGACGCGGCCATCGCAACTGCAGCCTGCCTGACGGTCGTGGAACCAACCTCCAACGGAATCGGCGGCGATGCATTCGCCCTGGTCTGGACAAAAGGGGAGCTGCACGGTCTCAATGCAAGCGGCCCAGCACCACAATCCATCTCAATCGAAGCGGTAAAAGAAAGAGGCCACGAAACAATGCCGAAAATGGGACTCATCCCAGTCACCGTTCCTGGCGCACCATCGGCCTGGGCAGAGCTATCCAAGAAATTTGGCAAACTATCACTCTCAGAAGTGCTGCAACCTGCCATCGAGTATGCAGAAAATGGCTACCCAGTCTCCCCAACACTCGGAAAGTACTGGAAAGGCGCATACAACGCCTATAAAAAATCCTGCACAACCGAAGAATTCACTCACTGGTTTGAAACCTTCGCACCAGACGGACGTGCACCGGAAATCGGGGAAACTTGGTCCTCCAAAGGACACGCAGATACACTAAGACAAATCGGTGAAACAAACGGGGAGGCATTCTACCGCGGCGAAATCGCCCAAAAAATCGCGGACTTCTCCAAGCAACACAACGGCTTCCTTACATATGATGACCTGGCAGCCTACCAACCGGAATGGGTGGAGCCGATCAAGGTCAACTACAGAGGCTACGACGTTTGGGAGATTCCGCCGAACGGCCAAGGAATCGTCGCACTCATGGCGCTTAACATGCTAAAAGAGGACACCTTCACCGAACGCGACAGTCTCGAAACCTATCACAAACAAATCGAAGCAATGAAACTCGCATTTGCTGACGCCAAAAAATACGTGTCAGATACAACGACTATGACCCACACCGCAGAAGAATTGCTGTCCGATTCCTTTGCAAAAGAAAGAAGAAATCTCATTACAGAAACGGCCTTAACGCCAGAACCAGGAACCCCACCAAAAGGGGGAACTGTCTATTTAGCGACCGCTGATGGGGAGGGGAATATGGTATCCTTTATCCAGAGCAACTACATGGGCTTCGGATCCGGAGTTGTTGTACCAGGCACCGGGATTGGGCTGCAAAACAGAGGGCATGACTTCTCCCTTGACCCAGAACACGAAAACGCGCTGGCACCAGGGAAGAAGACATACCACACCATCATCCCTGGTTTCCTGACAAAAGACAACGAAGCCGTCGGACCGTTCGGCGTCATGGGAGGCTACATGCAGCCACAGGGTCACATGCAAGTTGTCATGAACACCGTCGACTTCCACCTCAATCCGCAGGCTGCCCTGGACGCACCAAGATGGCAATGGATGGAGGGAAAAACCGTACACGTCGAGCACCACTTCCCGCAACACCTGGCCCAAGCACTCCAACGCAAAGGCCATAACATCCAAGTTACACTCGACGGAGGCAGCTTCGGCCGCGGCCAAATCATCTGGCGCGACCCAAAAACCGGCACCCTCACCGGAGGAACCGAACCAAGAACCGACGGCTGCGTTGCATCGTGGTAATGAGGTAAAGAGATAAACAATTAAAGAGGGGTCTGACCCGCTCTCCGTTAAATCACTAAAGAACTAAAGAGGGGTCTGACCCTCACTCCACTAAAGCACCAAAGCAACATAGAGGTCAGTCAGCCCCCTCACAAAGGAGGAAACCATACACCATGAAGCAATGGGACTTATTTATCGCATTCTTCCGTGTTGGGATGCTCGGTTACGGCGGAGGTCCGTCCAGCATTCCGCTTGTACATAAAGAGGTAGTAGGCAAGTACAAATGGCTCTCAGACGATGAATTCTCTGACATCCTGGCACTCGCCAACACCCTGCCCGGACCAATCAACACCAAAATGGCCGGTTACATCGGTTACCGCGTCGGCGGCTACACAGGCATGATGAACGCCATCCTAGCCTCCACGATTCCGACCATCATACTCATGATCGTCCTGCTCACCACGCTTACAAGCTTCAAAGATCAGGCGTGGGTACAGGGCATGACCAAAGCAGTACTACCTGTTGTCGGCGTCTTACTTGCCGTACTGACATGGGACTTTCTATCAAAATCACAAAAAGGACTAGGTTGGCCCGCAGCCATCCTCCTAATCCTAGCTAGTTTCCTGTTCATCGAGATTCTCGGCATCCATCCTGGAATCGTCATCGCACTTTTACTTGCAGCGGCAGTCCTGAAAAAAGACAAACCCAAACCGGAACAAGGAGGGACCCAACCATGATGATTTATTGGGAGATTTTCCTAGCCTTTTTCATACCGGGCATCCTGGGGTACGGCGGAGGCCCCGCATCGATTCCGCTAGTGGAGAACGAGGTCGTCCACCGCTACGGTTGGCTGTCTGTCTCCGAATTCAGTGAAGTACTAGCTCTCGGAAACGCACTGCCAGGGCCAATCGCAACCAAAATGGCTGGCTACATTGGATACGAACAAGCAGGCATCCTAGGCGCAGCCGTCGGCGTATTTGCCACCGTCGCACCATCACTCATCCTGATGATTGCGCTCATGAGCCTCCTGTACAAATTCCGAGACTCACCAAAAGTAAAACGAATGTCCAACTATGTGCGACCAACCATCGCACTCCTACTCGGAGTCATGGCCTACCGCTTCTTCACTGAATCCTACGAAGCAAGCGGCACCATCCAAACAGTATTTCTAGTTATCGCAAGCTACCTACTTCTTGAAAAATGGAAAGTGCACCCCGCATACGTCATTGTGGGAGCATTAATTTACGGAGCAATATTACTTTAAATAAGCAGGTGGGACGGTTCACTAGCTCCTTTGAACATCAATCGAGGCGCCATAAGCCAAAACCGTCCTTCCCCTTTCCAAAATATAAGGAGGTCTTCCATCATGACCAAAACCCTACTGTTAACAGGTTTTGAACCGTTTTTGAATTTTAAGATCAATCCAACAGAGGAGATTGTGAGAGAATTGGACCAACAGATAATTGGTCAATACCAAGTCATAAGCCGGGTGCTGCCTGTTGATTTCACCGAATCGGAAAAGTTGTTATTGGAGTATATGGAGGAGCTACAACCAGATGCCGTGGTTTCCCTTGGGCTTGCTGCCGGTAGGGCGCACATAACACCGGAGCGAATTGCAATTAATTGTAAGGATGCTGGTGGTGCGCCTGATAATAATGGAGTAGTGCTTCAGGATGCACCAATCAACCCAGATGGCCCCGACGGCTACTTTTCCACCCTGCCGATCCGCGCGATGGTAAACCATTTAAATGAAAATAATTTTCCTGCAAAAATATCTAATACAGCAGGGACCTACCTATGTAATAACGTCATGTACGCGGCATTGCACAAGCTAGCGCAACAGGGGGCAGACCCAGCGGCTAACCGTACTGATACAGATAAACCGAACACAGCCCAAATCCCGGCAGGCTTCATCCATATTCCAGCCTCACACCAGCTCGCGACCCAGCTCAACAACACACCAAGCTGGTCCCAGAGTGACCTGACTGCAGCCATCAAACTGACAATTGAAACGATGTGAGTGAAGGGAACAATCAACGAAAAAAAACCTGTATTCCTTATGGGATACAGGTCATTGCACATTCCTCTTTCAATCTTTTACAAATATCAACTTATACAGTTGAATCAGCACAAGCGGCATTAGTGCAAGAGCATAGACATAGCCGAACTGGGCAGAAGTTAGTGTGGCAACTTCAAATATCCCCTTTAAAGGATCAACCAGCAGAACAAGCTGCAGGAGCGCGATACCTAAGACGACCGCCCCTATCAAGTAGAGGTTCGAAAACAAGCCCACTTTGAATATCGACTGTCTGGAACGTGCGTTGAAGCCATGAAACAGTCGGGCAAGACATAGTGTGGAAAATGCCATGGTACTGGCTGTCAGAGGATCGTCCATGGTTAGTCCGATATGAAACGCAATCAAGGTAGCCACAGCAATTAAGAATCCTTCACTTAGGAGCCGGGCCGCAAACACTTTATTGAGAAGCGGGGTTTCCACATCCCTCGGTTTTTCATCCATCACTTTTTTATTATGAGGTTCAAGTCCAATTGCAATCGCCGGCATGCTATCTGTCAGCAAATTGATGAACAGCAGATGCACTGGCGCAAATGGGACAGGTAACCCGCCTATAGCAGCATAAAGGACAGATAAAATTCCAGCGGTATTACCGGCAAGCAGGAACCGGATGGAATTTTTGATGTTGGCATAGATGCTTCTTCCGTTCGCAATCGCCTTAACGATGGTGGAAAAGTTATCATCTGTCAGGACCATGGACGAGGCATCCTTTGCCACTTCCGTTCCTGTGATTCCCATGGCGATTCCAATGTTCGCCTGTTTCAATGCAGGACCATCGTTGACACCGTCGCCGGTCATTGCAACGATATTTCCTTTTTCTTGCCAGGCTCGGACAATTCGTATTTTATGCTCTGGAGATACTCGTGCATAGACGGAGATGTCCTCCACCATGCCTTTTAAGTCCTCATCATTTATCTTTTCGAGCTCAAATCCTTCCATTGCTTTATCGCCATCTCTGAAAATCCCGATTTCCTTTGCAATCGCAGAAGCGGTAATTTTATGGTCTCCTGTAATCATCACCGGTTTGATGCCAGCAGAAATGCATCGTTCGACCGCTTCCTTAGACTCCGCACGGGGAGGATCCATCATGGCAGTCAATCCAACAAAGATTAAGTCATGTTCATCCTCGGTAGAGACATTTTCATAATTGTCCACCTCTTTATAAGCAAAGGCTAGCACACGTAGTCCGCTTTCCGAAAAGGAATGATTCACTTCGTCGATTTTCTTCCTGTCCTCTTCTGAAAAATTGGATATGCCATCCGAAGTTTCTATTTTTACCACCCTATCCATCAAAACATCGACGGCACCCTTAGTAATCAGTACCTGTTTGGAATCTAGGGTATGGACAGTACTCATCAGCTTTCTGTCAGAGTCAAAAGGTACTTCCTTCAGTCTAGGGTAGGATCTTCTTGTTTCCATTTCGTCCAATTCATAAATTTCTTCCCCGAAATCTACCAAGGCAATCTCGGTGGGATCTCCAATTTCCTTATCCTTGGTGGTCTCTGCATCGTTACACAAAAGCTGCATATGAAGGAATTTTTCATGCAGGGCCTGGTCCAGCCTCAATTTGTCATGCTCATGGATTTCTGAATCCAGAAACACCTTCTGCACGGTCATTTTATTTTGTGTAAGGGTACCGGTCTTATCTGAACAAATGACAGAGATGCTACCTAAGCTTTCTACTGCGTGAAGCTTTCGGATAATGGCATTTTCCTTTGCCATCTTTTGTGTGCCAAACGCAAGCACGATGGTCACGATGGAGCTCAATGCTTCTGGTATGGCCGCGACTGCCAGGGCAACGGCAAACATGAATGAGTCAATCAATGTCCGTCCCCGAATGATATCAATCGCAAAAATAAGAACAGCAATAATGATAATAGCAATGGCGAGCTTCTTTCCAAAATTATCAAGATTCATCTGAAGTGGCGTTTTCTTCTCTTTCGCACTTTCCATCAAATTGGCGATTTTACCGATTTCCGTTTTCTCTCCGATTTCTGTAACCACAATGACAGCTCTCCCATATGTAACAAAGCTCCCGGAGAATACCATATTCGTCTTATCACCAATGGAAACATCGTCCTCATTAATAGGATCAACGGTTTTATCAACACTGACAGATTCACCCGTCAAGGAGCTTTCATTTACCTGAAGGCTGTGGGCTTCGATGATTCTGCCATCCGCACTTATGTAATCCCCTGCATCAAGGTAGAGTATATCTCCAACCACGACTTCCTTGGATGGTATTTCAATTTTATCTCCATTTCTTAAAACTTTGGCAGTGGGAGACGACAGGTTTTTCAGACTCTTTAGCGATTGCTCCGCTTTTACATGCTGAACGGTTCCAAGAATGGCATTGAGGATAACCACGACCACGATTACGATGGTGCTTTCAAACTTTCCTAAAAAGGCAGATAGTAAAGCTGCTACAATAAGAATAATGACAAGAAAATCCTTGAACTGTTCCATAAAGACCTGAAAAGTGCTTTTTCGCTGATCTTCTCCAAGTTCATTAAAACCATACTGCTCCTGTCTTTTTTTTACTTCCGAATCAGTAAGGCCATCCTTTGTAACCTCAATAGTCTTCAACACTTCTTCAAAGGGTATCTTATAGAATTTATCCATATATAGCTCCTTTCTTAACAGATTTATACTGTCTATACCCGAACTTTAATCACTACATACTATTCCTAAAAAAATAACTGTTATACACATATGAAATTGGTGTTAACTTGAGGTCACAGCACGTAATAAAGCTCTGCATCGAAACGCTCGACTAAAACCAAAAAAAGGCGGCCCCTTCAGCAAGCGGGACCGCCTTTTCCAACCCTCAAAAAGTACAACACCCCCACGTGCTAAATACCGTCCACCCCGAATACCATACTAGAGTGTCAAAAACCAACACCCATGGAGGACCCACCATGACCAAAACAAACATGAAAAAACTCCTGTGCTTTCTGGCAATACTGTCCCTTTTCGCACTATCAGCCTGCAGCGCCGACCCCGTCCAAGAAGACCTCATGACCTATGTAAACGAAGACCTGATGAGCATCTTTGAACTCGAAGCAGAAGCCGTTGACTCCTACTCCAGCGTTTCCGGCAACAACTACACCGATGACTGGACCATGTACGAAACGATGGACACCGTCACCATTCCAGCCTACACCGAATTTATCGAAAAACTAGAAAGCATCCGACCAGAAACGAAAGAAGTACGCGCAGTCCACGAGATCTACATTGACGCCAGCAACACCCAATTCCGTGCCATGAAAATGATCCTAATCGCACTCGAACTCCAAAGCTACGACAAAATCCTTGAAGCCAACGAACTCCTCGACGAAGGCCGCACCAAACTCCGCCAATTCCAAGACGAACTAGAAGAACTAATGGAAGCCCACGAAGTCGAATGGGAAGAGGAAATATTATAAATTCTTACAAAAGCCCCCGAGCAACCAAAAAGGCTCGGGGATTTTTTTGGAAAATTAAACTTTAGGAAACTATTAAAATATTTGTAAACAAATGGTATGATGAAACAAGAAAAAAAGATAGATTCGTAAAAAAGGGGGATTTTTTTTGAGGAGACTAGGTAAATTCTTCTCTAGTAGTTTAATCGGTTTGTTGTTGTTTACTACTCTAGTGACACCTACATTTGCCGAAGCAGTAAAAGCCGAGTACATAAAAGAAAACGGTTTTTATGTGGAGCTACTAGAAGAAGCTACATTGGTTGACATGAAAAGCCAAGAGAAATTAGTCACATTGTCAAAAGGCATCGTTCTAAAAGTAACGCACCAGGGAGAAGAGCTCCTCACTTTATGGAACAAAGAAGTGGTTCAACTAGTAACATCTTCTTTTGAGGAAGTAGAAGTGGAAGAGAATATCGAAGCTGAGCGTGTTGGAACTCTTCTCACAACCTCTGAAGTGACAATTTTAAATGTTGAGGAAAAAGAGGTAGTCTTGGCTACCCTCGAAAAGGATGTAACCATTGACTTTCACGCCCAAACGGAGGAAGGATACCAAGTATTCGTTGGGACAACGGAAGGTTACATAAATTCTACTGATGTCAAAATGGTGGAAGAAGCATCTGAAAACGAGACAGTAGAAGAAACACTGGAAGAATCTGAAGAGACAACTACGGTAGAGGAAACAGCCAACGTAGAAGAAAACGATGAAGCTCCAGAAACAAGTACAGAACAACCCGCAGATGAAGCGACTGAAGCTACTGCTAAACCTAGTACAGACAAAAACAAAACGCTTGAAACAGTTGAAGAGGAAGGAAGCGACACGACTGAAGTACTTGCAACAACAAGCTTCACCTCTTCTGACAAGTACTTTGAAGCAGCAGACAGACTATCTGTCTACGATAACAGCTCAGGCAAACTAGTACATGTCGGTTACTTGAACAAAGGACAAGTATTCCCTAGGGTCAGTGACTATGGAAGCTGGCACAAAATTAAATATGGCAACGGATATGGGTTTGTATGGAAAGCATCTACCATCCCTGCAACACAGGAAAAAATCAACCTCATCAAAAATTTAAATACTGGTGAGACCAACAGCGGAAGATTCATTGAAACGATTGATACCATCAGTGTCTATGATAATACATCCGGTTCACTAGTATCTTTTGCCTCCTTGTTTAAAGGTATCACATACCCAATTATCGGAGACTTCAGCAGCAGCTGGGTAAAAGTTGATGTGGCCGGGCGAATCGGATATGTGTACAAGCCTGCTACCAAAACAACTTTTCAGCCATCAGACAAGTACTTCGAAGTAACAGGTAGCAATGCGCCTATACTTGAAAATGGCCAAAGCAATGCTAAAGTTGTAGGATATTTGTCAAAAGGCCAAATTTTTCCAAGGGTAGATGAGCAGAATGGCTATCACCGCATCAAATTTGGAGACGGCTATGCCTTTGTTTCCAAAACCAATACAGAGCCATCAGATTCATCAAAAATTAAGAATGAAAACAAAGATTTGAAAAACTCATCTACTTATATCGTGACAACATCAGATGTCAGCCTCTACGATAACAGCACCGGCTCTCTAATTCTAATGGGAACCATGCTAAAAGGGACAAGATATCCTATCATCTCCCAAACTAGTAGTTGGATCAAAGTGGATGTTGGCGGCAGAATTGCAAGCATCTATAAACCTGCAACCAGACAAGAATTCAAAGCTGCAGACGAATACTTCCAAGTCATCCAAGACAGAGTAACCGTCTACAGCAACAGCACCGGTGCCTTATTACCAGTGGGGCATCTAATCAAAGGCCAATCCTACAAAAGAGTGAGCGACTACGGCAACAGCTGGCACCGTATCAAATACGGAAACGGTTACGGATATGTATGGAAAGAAGCGACAACGGTTTCTACAAGCAGTGCAGTACCAAAACAAAACCCTGGCAAGGAAAACGCTGACAGAAAGTTTTACACAATAGATAACCTGACAGTCTATGACAACTCAACAGGAAAACTGCTGCCATTCGGATCCATCAGATTCGGAGAAAGCTACCCAATTATCCGTGATTATAGCTCTACATGGTATGAAGTGGACTTTGCCGGAAGACTGGGCTATGTACATAAATCAGCAACCCAAGAAGGCGCAACATACAAAACAACACCATACGATATGACGCTCGAACAAATGCTTGAAGTCCAGTACAAATTGTTCCCAAAACCACAAACAGAAGAGAAATATCAAAGCCACTACTATATGAGAGAAGATGGTCTTGATGTGAATGGGGATGTTGGTACTGTTAATTCTCCGGAAACAGAGGGGTTTAATTTTAGAGATGAACCTAACAAATACGCTGAATCGTATGGTTATCTCCTAAACGGCGAAAAAGTTGAAGTAATTGGATTGGACTCAGCAGTAGATGAAGATGGCTATAGATGGTACAAAGTCTTTCCGAAGTACATCAACGCAAAAGAGGAAGACACATTATCGAAATTGAATCCTGAAAATTATCAGGAAGACAACCTCCAATTCCTGGTACTATCAAAGCCGGCTAATACGGATTACAATGACTTGAATGACTACCTTGAAGATGAAAATATATTTCTTGGTAAAGGAAAAGCCTTTGTGCAAGCAGCAAAGAGATATCAAATAAACGAGCTATACCTTATCTCCCATGCAATCCTTGAAACGGGACGTGGTACTTCAGAACTTGCTCAAGGAATGTTAGTTACTGAAGTAGATGGTAAAGCTGTTGAACCGAGAACGGTCTATAACATGTTCGGAGTTGGAGCAAACGACAGATGCGAACTTGGAAGATCACAGGACTGCGGAGCGGAATTTGCTTATAAAAAGGAATGGTTCAGTCCAGAAGAAGCAATTATTGGCGGCGCAAAATATGCTTCAGAGCAGTATGTCTATAATCCAGAATTCAAACAAGACACACTATATAAAATGAGATGGAATCCTGGATTTACAGGAATAGAAGGTAGAAATCAATACGCTACAGACATCGCGTGGGCGGACAGCCAAGTGAAGATTCTTGCTGGTATGTACCAAGTTATAGAAACGGATAACGTTTTTACTTTTGATTACCCTGTATACAAAGATTCTAACTAAAACAAAACACCATTACTCAAACGAATGAGTAATGGTGTTTTCTATAATTCTAAATCTGTTAGCTTCCAATCGCCTCTGTTTCCACTGCGCTCTCTAAATAATCGCGAACCGCTTCGCGCATAGGATCATAGCTTGTCCCTGCTAAAGCCTCTTCACTATGTAAAAACTCATACAGCTCGGTAAGCTGCGATTTAGTCAAATGATCAAGCTCAATAATGGCTCCATCCTCTTCGTAATAATAGCCCAGCAAATCATACACAACTGGTATATATAAAGAATCAAATTCAAATCTCCAGTCTATCAGAACATCTCTAATACCATCATGATCAAGAGGCTTCTCCTGATCAACCACTTCCAGCACTTCCTCTTCCTCGATAACAGGTTCAGCAGGCTCTATCGGAGTAGAAGGAGGAGAAATGGGTTCTTTCGGCTTAATAGGCTCAGGTTCCGGCTTGGGTTCTGGCTCAGGTTCTGGCTCAGGTTCTGGCTTAGGCTCCGGATTAGGTTCCGGCTTGGGTTCCGGCTCGGGTTCTGGCTCAGGTTCCGGCTTAGGTTCTGGCTCTGGTTCCGGCTTGGGCTCCGGCTTAGGTTCTGGCTTGGGTTCAGGCTTAGGCTCTGGATCAGGATCATCCTCGTTATTAGGTGTAATTAAATTAAGCTTTATCTCCGTCTCAGCGTAACTTATCACAGAAAAACTTAAAATGATAGCACTCCCAAGAAGGATAGCTAAAAATTTTCTCACAGTAAAACCTCCAAGCATTTTTTGGACGAATAAAAAGATTGCTACTTTATTATACCGATAGTTTTAACAAATTTACATAATTTTTCAAAAAACCACCACTATTTAACCAAAAAACTATTGTACTAATACACACCAAAATCCAACGCTCGAAAAATGTAGATTTCTATTCAAAAACAAACAGTTGACTTGAAACCACCCATATACCATAATCTAATTATTAGAATTATTATAAAATTCTGTCTTAATACAGAATAAACAAAACAGAAAAAGGAGGTAGATTCGACACAAAAAACTAAAGCGCTTACAAAAAGGAGGCAAACACGACATGCTATTATTCTACCTATTTCTAATCATCACCGTCACCAGCATCTTTCTAGCAATCAAAAAACAAAAGCCATTCCTACTATCAGTCCCAATAGCAACCCTAATCACCTACGCCGTCGTGGAAATCGCCCTAGTACCAGCACCCTTCCTCGACACCATCAAATTCATCTTCAGCCTAAGATAACGATGTTAACCAACGTCTGAAAAATTTTAACCCAAAAGGGGTCAGACCCCGGCAGGAATTTCGCCAACCGCGTCGAACCCCACTCCAAAACCAAAAGGAGGCTAACCTTTGAAAAAAATCGAGAAGTCCGTTGCTGATGCTTATTTTCGTGAGAAGAACAAGTTCATCTTCATTTATTTAGCTATTTGGCTTGGCGTTTCATTTGGCATTGTCCTGTTTGCCGAATCCCTGCAATTCACTATTTTCGGAGGCTTCCCGTTCCATTACTTCATGGGCGCACAAGGATCAATTATTGTCTTTATCATTCTATTATTCGTCAATGCCAAAATCAGCGACAAAATCGACGCAAAATATGGTATTGATGAAAAGGCCAACGAAGTCCTAAGCGCAGGCAAAACACTAGATCATTAAACTAACCTATACACACCACACCAAAGACTCCTACCAAAACTCACACAAGCTGACTCTTCACAGAACCTCACAGACCATTGAAAATAGAAACCTCACTAAACCCAAAGGGGGCCCAACGTTTGGATAATCAGTTTATCGTCTCACTCACCCTGATCCTGATCACATTCGGACTCTATATCGGAATTGCCATCTACAATAAAGCACGCCAAACCTCCGACTTCTACGTAGCAGGCCGCGGCGTTCCACCGATTTTCAACGGAATGGCCATCGGCGCTGACTGGATGAGTGCAGCCTCATTCATCGGACTTGCCGGGACCATCATGCTACTTGGATACGACGGACTTGCCTACATAATGGGATGGACAGGCGGTTACCTGCTCCTTACCTTCCTTCTTGCACCACAACTGAGAAAATACGGCCGGTACACCGTGCCAGAATTCATCGGTGATCGCTTTGACAGCCACACTGCCCGCGTCATCGCAGCAATCTGTACCATCATCATCAGCTTCACCTACTCCATCGGCCAACTTTCCGGCTCCGGAGTAGTAATCGGCCGCTTGCTAGAAGTAGACGCAAGAATAGGCACCTTGATAGGGGTAGTCCTAATTGCATTCTACGCCGCATTCGGTGGGATGAAGGGGATTACCTGGACACAGGTGGCACAGTACATCATCCTGATCATTGCTTACCTAGTTCCGGTAATATTCATGTCCCTGCAACTGACAAACAATCCATTACCATGGCTAACCTACGGAAACCTTGTCAACGAACTTGGGGCTCTCGACCGTGAACTCGGTTTATCCGAATACTTTGCACCTTTCACAAACGGCACCAAATGGCAGTTCCTGGCACTCATGTTTACACTGATGGCGGGAACAGCAGGTCTGCCACACGTAATCGTACGTTTCTACACCGTTTCGACTATGAAAGCAGCTCGCTGGTCAGGAGCATGGGCCCTACTTTTCATCGGTCTTCTATATCTGTCGGCACCGGCATATGCAGCATTTTCACGCTTCATCCTGATGAAACAAGTAGCAGGAAGCCCGATCGACCAGCTTCCGGCATGGACGCAATCCTGGGTCAACACAGGAAAACTTCAGCTTGCTGATACAAATGGGGATGGTATCCTGCAATGGACCGAACTCATCATCGCAAATGACATCGTCGTTATGGCCACACCGGAAATCGCCAACCTTGGTGTCTTTGTCATCGGACTCGTAGCGGCAGGCGCTATGGCAGCAGCTCTATCCACAGCAGGAGGACTGATGATTGCCATTTCGTCCTCATTTGCCCATGATATTTACTACCGTGTCATGAGACCGAATGCAACCGATAAAAACCGTCTAATGGTAGGCCGTGTCACCATTGTCACCGCAACCGTTCTGGCGGGTCTTGTAGCGTTGAACCCACCAGGGGCCATCACCCAGATCGTCGCATGGGCATTCGCGCTCGCTTCCGGAACCTTCTTCCCGGCACTTCTCCTTGGAGTATGGTGGAAACGTGCCAACGCACAGGGAGTCATCGCAGGGATGCTTGTCGGACTTGCCGTCACGCTATCCTATATTTTCGCAGCAAAATACGGCGGCTTCACTGTTCTTGGCATTATCGACACAGGAGCGGGTGTCTTCGGAGCGACTGCAGCCATCATCACCATCATTGTCGTATCGCTACGAACAAAAGCACCATCACAAAAAATTCAAGATGAAGTAGTCGACCTTCGTTATCCAGAACAAATGTCATATAAAGATGGGAACGTCTGGATCGACAACTAAAATAAGTAGCAGGGAGGAGCGGCGTTAAAGCACGTCGCTCTCTTCCTTACCAAAAAGGAGCCACCAACATGTTGCACCTCCTAACCAAAAACCTGACACAAGCCCAGGCAATCAAAATTAACAACCAATGCGAAATCTTCCATTACAATCAAGATGACATCATCCTTCATGCCGCAGACAACCGTGAAGGCGTCTTTTTCGTGCTTTCCGGCATGGCAGAAGTATATATACCATCTCAAAAATCTAGAGAAGAAGTCCTCGAAATCATCAAACCTAACGAACTCATCGGTCTGTCCAACGTCCATCACTTTCTTTCCAACCATTTCCCACAAAACATACAAATAGATCCTAAGATACCCTTGTATCCGGACCAGGTCTCAAAGACGCAGCTACAACCTTATCCATCCCTCATCCAAGTCCGCGCAATTGATGACCTAGAGGCACTTTTTATTCCATTCACTGTGTTAAAAGAAAGATGGTCCGAGCCAGGCATCCGTGATTTTCTTTTAGACCAGGTCAGCTCCAGACTGCACGACGTATACCATTCGCTTGCCGAACAAATCAATATGAACACCACCATTAATCCAGTAAGCGATCAGACCGTTCTCCGGGTCCAAGATTTCATGCAACCAGCCAAGTCTACAGTTCAAGCCAACACAACCGACACCATCCAATCCTTAGCAGAAAATTTGTCCCGAAACAACACTAAAACAGCCGCTGTAATAGTAGATAACAACATAATTCATGGAATCATCACAATAAGCGACTTCCTCCATCGCGTCATCACCGGCAGCAAGGGCACCCAAGAACAAGTTCATACCATCATGACCGAAAAACCGATTACCATCCCAAGTACCGCCTACTACTACGAAGCACTTACTACCATGATTCTAAACGGCATCAAACATCTGCCAGTCACAACAGAAGACAACCGGCTGGCAGGAATCGTCACATTGCAAGACCTGCTCCAAGCCAAACAACCAACCGATATACTTCAAAATACAGAAACACTAAAAAACATCGCCAAAGAAAATCTGGCACAAGCCAAACAAAATCTTTACGCAACCCTCAACACCATGCTTCAACAACAAGTCCCGATCATCCACACGCTTGAAGTCATGAACACCCTATACGACCAACTGGTTCATCGTTGTATAGAGCTATCCATAAAAGAAATGTCAACCGAACCTCCTACAAAATTCTGTTTCTATCTCATGGGAAGTGGGGCGAGAAAAGAACAGTTCCTCCTCACCGATCAGGACCATTTCCTAGTCTATGAGGACGATACAAACAAAAAATCAGATACTCATAGCGACCATATCGCCACCCGATACTTCACAGATCTAGCAGAAAAAATCGTCGCAAACCTGGAAATCGCCGGATACAAACGATGCAAGGGCGATATGATGGCATCTAACCCGATCTGGCGCGGCACACTCCAACAATGGGGGTCCCGCATCCATGAATGGACACTAAATGCCACCAATGACCGCTTGCTATTAGCTCAAAATTTTTTCTCATATCGCTATATCTTCGGAGACAACGACCTGCACTATCAGTTTCAACAAAAAATAATCAACTCACTAGACCGAGCCAAAATCTTTCTATATCGGCTGTCCCAACTCGAAAGGGAAAATCCAATCCCAACCTTGGAACAACCACTCAGGTCTATATTCCGCCGTAACAAAAAACAACTAGACCTGAAAAAAGAAGTTCTTTTTCCATATCACCACAGCCTACAGATTCTTGCACTCATGCATGGAGTCACATACGGCACACCAATTGACAAAATAGACCAGCTCCACCAAAAAAAGATCCTCTCGGAAAACTTCCAAAAGGATCTCAAAGCATCGATCAGTACCATCCTAAACTATTACGTCCGCAATCGATACAACCAACACCAAAGAGGGGAAGAGCTCACATCAACCTTAACACTGACCACCCTCTCTACCCGTGAAAAAGAAGAGCTGATGCTAAGCATTCGACTCATTAAAGAGCTTCAAAACCACATGCTTTCCTATTATTAAACGTGGAGCGAAACCGCCAAAAAGGAGGTGCCTACAAAATATGTTCTCATTCGCAAAAAAGCATTATTTCCCGAGCAATTTAGCAGAAAATATCCTGCTTTCCACACCTGTCGACAAACTCGAATTCACTGTATTCGATACAGAAACAACAGGCTTCAACGTGGCCAGGGATGACAGACTAATAGAACTTGGCGCGGTGAAAATAAAGAACCTCCAAGTCATCGATGACAGCGCCTATCAAACATACATCAACCCGAATCGACAAATTCCTCGGGAAATTACCGACCTAACCGGTATAACTCACAACCAAACAAACCAAGCGCCACAAGCACTAGAAGCCATCACCAAGCTGACCAACATCGCCAACCAAACATCAGTCTGCTATGTCGGCCACTATGTCGCATTTGATATGCATGCGATACAAGCAGAACTAAAACGCAACAACATGAAATGGAAAAACCCTAAATCCCTTGATACACTGGACCTTATCGGCTATATCGCCCCTAGCTACGACATGCGCGACCTTGAAAAATACGCCCGAGATTTTGGTACAAGAATCTACCAACGCCATTCCGCCCTGGGTGACGCCATGACCACTGCCTATCTATTTACCGAACTGCTCCAGATCTGCCATGACCGTGGAGTGCAGACATGGGGGGATTTGTTGAATTTAGGAACTAATTAAATGTTGTCATTCGTTCAAGAAAAATAATACAAAATTAAAAATAACTTTACCCGAATTTTTAAATACATGCTATAATGTTCTCAATAAAGAACAAAAAACATCTCCAAACTTAACCTAAAAGGAGCGGCAAATCTCATGAAAAGGGTAAAAACTCAACAACTCCACCTAATCCAACTACTTCGTGCAGTCGCCATCCTTTTCGTCATGCTAGGCCATCTCAACGGACTTCTCTTCAAAAGATATGCCCAGGACTGGTTCGGCATGGGCGAGTGGGGGAGGACAGGCGGGGTGGATATGTTCTTTGTCATTAGTGGGTTCATGATTGCTTATCTATACAAACACAAAATAGGGGAGTCCGGACACGCGGGCACCTTTCTTCTAAAACGCATCACACGGATCATCCCGTATTATTGGCTCACAACCTTTGGAGTACTATCAATACTGCTCATATTTCCATATTTCGGCGAACAATTCAGTCTGTCATATGTCATACAATCCTTATTTCTCCTATCAGATGATCCCATTCTGACAGTCGCATGGTCATTGAAACACATTTTTTTCTTCTATTTAATGTTCACCTTGCTATTGTTCAAACCAGCTATAGGAAGGCTAACCATCGCAACCTACCTTACAACCATCATCACGTGCTACTTCATCGACTTTTACCCTGAAAATATATTGGTAGCTACTATGCTAAATGTCAGCAACCTGACCATTTGGCTCGGTGCTATCGTGGCTTTTTCCCTAACATCATCACGCGTCAACATAAACCACCTAATAGGAGGGGCCCTAACCATCATTGGAATTGCCGCATTCCTGTTAATCTGGACAAACAACACCTATCAATTCCTAAATATTGAAGAGGGTACGATTCGACCACTTCTATACGGCATCAGCTCATGCTTTCTTGTGGCTGGTTTAGGGTCCATTGATCTCAATCAAAAAACAAAAGTTAACAAGTTGCTCGACTATATTGGAAAAGCATCATTCTCTATTTTCCTGACCCATAGTTTATTTCTCATGCTATTCATCATCCTCTTCATCGAAAATGCAAAAATACAAGAGGTCATCGGTTGGGACCTGACCATGGTAGCAATCCTTCTGCTAGCAACGACAGGAGGGCTGCTAGCTTACCAATTTGTTGAGAAACCATTGAACAAACGTCTGAACACCCTACTGAACCACAACAAAATGCACCATCATTCAACAGTACGAGCAAAAAAAATCTCATGAAAAGATAAAAGGGGACGGTCCAAAAGAACCGTCCCCATCTTCAAGACAGGTCCCATACACCTATATATCAAATTCCAACCGATCCCTAACCCCAGGCCAATCTGAATCAGCCAATACCACAATCACCTTATGATGACCAGGCTGCAGATTTTTCAACGGGATATCAAAGCTCAATTCCTGCCCCGGATCAACCATAATTTCCTCATAGATCATCGTGAACATTTTTCCCTCTGAAAATTGTTCGATCCGCACGCCATCCCTATACAAGATATAGTCATACCGCTGCCCGCTACGGAACGTTACCTTTTCCGGAACATCGCCAGTATTTTCTACAACAAAATGCAACATCACAGAATCCGGACCACTTTCAGAATACGTCAACTTGGCTTCCAAACCCATGCCACAACACTCCCATCGCAATCTAATCCTTTACTAGACTATTCGACAAAACTACGACTATACCTCTAATGATTGGAGAATAGGAAAAAGGGTGCTGTATTCTTAAATGTAGAATATCATCACAATATTATCTTGAATTTTTTGCAAGCTGTATTTTTGGACTACATCAGCTTTAACTCCCGTAAGTGGAAGCGTAATAACGTTTTTTCTTCTGGTAGGAACTCGAAATACAGCTCATATTTATCGTCAATCGTGTAGTAATAAAAATATAAACCTTCCATTTCGTTTAGTCCTTCTTGTTCCGGTTCACCCATTAGCTTCTCAACATCATCTGGTGTCAGTTGTTCAGGTGCAATCACTGTTAGCAATCCGACGGTATTTTCGCCTGCAGCTGTGCCGTAGCCCGTTTGGGAATATGTATAATAAAGGGCTTCATTTCGCTGGATATAAGCATCTGGTTCACCCAGTTCATTGACGATTGTCATAATCGGTGTTCCGATACTATAGCCATCTGGAGTAAACTTTCCTTCTTTTATACTTTCTAAGAAATGTTCATCTATCACAAAGGTTTCAGCAGGGGTAAAGGAATGGTTAAAGTCGACCGAAAGCTCCGGATCCGCACACTCCTCCGCCTCTTTCACTTCTATACCTTCTGCACCCATTTGAAAAGTGAGCACACAGCCATTATCTTTTTTTTGAAAAACTGCAACGTTTCCATCCTTTTTCGCGTATCCGCCTAAACTCTTTACTGAAACGAAAAATTCGGAAGAATCCTCAGATTTTGGAGTAGGATCATTATTAGAAACTTTTATATTAAAAGAAAAGCCTTCCTCCGTTTCATCATATGTAGTTAATTGCCCAACAATGGCTGGTTCGGAAGCAGTAAACCAATCACCATGCCAATTATCGGTCAAAGGAACATCCTCCTCTAAGATAGTTTCCTTTCCCGCTACTGGAACCACCTCACTAGAACCACCCTGACAACCCGCGAGAAACAAAAATGAACAACACAACGGTATGAATAATCTATTTATGACAAGGCCCCCCTAAATATTGGTTTTTCGAACCAATTATAGCACTTGGATACTTAAAACGGCTCCATTTTCAAAAAAATCAAACAAAAGCCTTGTCCCTCTTGACATTGTTGGCATAAACAACCAATCAAGCTAATAAACTGATACAAACCAAACATACAAAGAGAGTGTTTGAGGTGAGGGATCGTAGATTGTCTCGAAGAATTACACCAGCCATCCTACTTTTGTTTCCTATACAACTATAAATATATGCACTTCGTTACATCGGTATAAGCGGGTCTCATTTCACACTTCTCAACATCCACAATTTAGGGAGGGCGAGTGGTGTGCACGATTACATCAAAGAGAGAACTATCAAGATTGGAAAGTATATCGTGGAGACAAAGAAAACAGTTCGCGTGATAGCGAAAGAGTTTGGCGTTTCCAAAAGTACTGTCCACAAGGACTTGACCGAAAGGCTGCCGGAGATCAACCCAGACTTAGCAAACGAAGTCAAAACAATCCTTGATTACCATAAATCCATCAGGCATTTACGGGGCGGCGAAGCAACCAAGATGAAATACAAGAAAGAGGAAGAAGCCGTAAAATAAAGCAGAAATACCAGGGCGATGGAAACGCTCTGGTATTTTTGGTTTTTTAGAAAAAATGATGGTGGAAAATGGTTTTGGCACCAACTATGGTTCTTCTGGCACGAACTCAAGTGATTTTGGCACGAACTTGATGCGTTTTGGCACGAACTCCCCTCAAATCGGCACGAACTTTTATCGGAAAATCAACGTCTAAATACACGTAAGCTACTTTCGACAAAATACTCAAAAAAATGACACAGAACCACTGTTAAATTTCACCTTTATTTTGTAAAATGTGATAGAATATACAATTAGGACTAAAGATAGTGTTCATTAGTAATTTGCAACCAAACAAACAAAGAACATTCAGATAAAAAGTCGAAAGCAACAGCAAAAAAGCATAAATGCAAGGAGGAAAAAAGAAAGATGTTTGCAAGGGATATCGGAATTGACCTGGGTACGGCGAACGTACTCATCCATGTAAAAGGAAAAGGGATCGTCTTAAACGAGCCATCCGTAGTAGCACTAGACACAAACACAGGAAAAGTATTGGCGGTAGGGGAAGAAGCACGCAAAATGGTCGGGCGTACTCCAGGAAACATCGTTGCGATGCGACCGCTAAAAGACGGAGTCATCGCAGACTTCGAAGTAACAGAAGCAATGCTCAAGCACTTCATCAAAAAACTGAACGTAAAAGGCTTCCTATCCAAGCCACGCATCCTTATTTGCTGCCCGACCAACATCACATCCGTTGAGCAAAAAGCAATCAGAGAAGCGGCAGAAAAGAGCGGCGGCAAAAAAGTCTATCTTGAAGAAGAGCCAAAAGTCGCAGCGATCGGAGCAGGCATGGACATCTTCCAACCGAGCGGAAACATGGTAGTGGATATCGGTGGCGGAACAACAGACGTAGCAGTCCTTTCCATGGGCGACATTGTAACCGCTTCTTCCATCAAAATGGCCGGCGACAAATTCGACGCTGAAATCCTTCAATACATCAAAAAGAAGTACAAGCTTCTTATCGGTGAACGCACAGCAGAAAACATCAAGATCGAAATCGCAACCGTATTCCCTGGCGGCCGCAACGAATCCATCGACATCCGCGGACGCGATATGGTAAGCGGGCTGCCGCAAACGATCACCGTCAAATCCGACGAGATCGAAGAAGCACTGCGCGAATCCGTTCAAGTCATCGTGCAAGCAGCAAAAAGCGTCCTAGAACGCACACCGCCAGAACTATCCGCAGACATCATCGACCGCGGTGTCATCCTGACAGGCGGAGGAGCACTCTTGCACGGAATGGACCAACTCCTAGCAGAAGAACTAAAAGTACCAGTCCTAGTAGCAGAACAACCAATGGACTGCGTAGCAATCGGCACAGGCATCATGCTCGACCACATCGACAGCCTCCCAAGAAAAAGCTACGCCTAACCAACCAAAACAAACAACCACCAAAGGAGCACCCATTCCAGGGCAGCTCCTTTTCTATTACCAAAAACTAAGTCCAAAGCAACAACAAAGGGGTCTGGGGGTCTGTCCCCCAAAAAAGACCCCAAAAAATAATAAAATCCCCCCGCGGGGGACTGACCCCGCCCTAAAGCTCTACCGCACTTAATCTCTTCCTTCCTCTCATTAAGTCAAAACTCCCAAAAAACAAGAAAAATAACCCAAAATTATATTCTCAAATTACTAGATTAGAAGTATAATGGAAACTGCGCCAAAAAAGAAATACATTTTATGTAAATGGAGGTTGATACTGGTTGAAAGCTTTTTCTAGTAAGTTCATTAACTTGATTGCTATTTTCACGTTAGTAATCTCCCTATTCAGCCCGGCTATCGCAAGAGCTGAAACGGTAACAAAAGAAGAATCAGAAAAAACAAGCCTTACCATACTAGAGGCAGTGGAAACGGAAGAGGGGACTACCCTTACCTTCCAAGCGATCACTCCGGAAGGTCAAACTCCCACCGACTTCACTCTAGTAAAAAATGGAGTCGAACAAAACATAACACCAGAATTACTAGTAGAGGAGACACTAGAGGGCTACACGAACAGAACTTATACATACATAGATGTAACCATTGTGCCTGAAGAAACGATCCACTACGCGCTAAGCGCAATTAGTAATGAAACCCTTCTATTCAGCAACACGTCCCTTTACGAACCAAAGGCACAAGCTGTCGAAGAAGAACCTGAACAAGAAGAAGCATCAGAAGAACCAGAAGAACCAGTACAAGAAGAACCACCCGCAGAAGAACAAGAAGAACCACCAACAGAAACAGAAAAAGAAAATGACGAATCAAACGAACAAGTCAACCAAGAACAACAAGAATCAGTTGACACACAACAACAAATCGTCAATATTCCTGACGAAAACTTATCGAACCATTTAAAATTAGCCCTAGATATCACAACCGAAGATATCTATGTAAGTGACATGGAGAGGCTAACGCAGTTTACTGCTATGGGATCAAACATTACCGACCTCACTGGTCTTGAATATGCTGTAAATCTTGAAGATCTAAGTATTTACAACAATAACATCACAGACATCACTCCTTTGGAGAACTTAACAAAGCTAACGTACTTGGATATTGAGATCAACAACATCCATGACATAACACCACTTGCCAACTTGACGCAATTGGAAACATTATGGTTGAGCAATAACCCAGTAGAAGATATTTCTACACTTTCAACATTGACTAATCTACAGACGTTATATCTGCATGGTACAAGTATTACCAACATAACTGTTCTATCTGAATTGGATCACTTATTATATGTTTCCCTTTATAATACGCCTGAATTGGACAAGTCAGAAGGCTCGGAAGCAAGTGGCATCATCTCTGAACTGCGCAATCGAGGAGTAGATGTGTCCGTTGGAGATTTTGAAGAGAATTATGTTTGGATCAATCATGAGTACAGCACCGAAGATAGCATACGAATCTACTATGCATATGCTGGAGAGGTGTATCCGGTTGAATATGAAATTTACCTAAATGATACATTAGTCACTACTACAGAAGATACGGCTTATCTATTCACAGACCTTCAGCCTGACACAGAGTATGCAATCAAGGTTGTTGCCTTCCATGATGATGAAGAGCTAGGAACGGCAACAGCAACTTACAGCACAAGAAGCTTACCTTCTGGTGATGTGATTGCATTTGCTGATTCCGCTTTAGAACAAGCGGTGAAAAATTCACTTGGGATTGGTGACCGAAAAGTGTACCAATCTGATATGGACTATTTATGGTTCATTGAAGCTAGTTACCTTGAACTAAAAGACTTATCAGGTTTAGAATACGCGACAAACCTAGAATACCTATTCTTAGATGGAAATGAGATTTCAGATCTTACACCATTAAGTGAATTAGACTCACTCGTTGATTTAACAGTAAGATACAACCAAATTACGGATCTTTCACCTTTAGAAGGACTAAACCTGGAATGGTTGGACGTACAAAACAACCCAATTTCAGACCTTTCCGTCCTGTTAACTTTAGATAACCTGTCTTATGTTAACATCCTTAATCTTGGTGACCTGTCATATGAAGAAGGATCGCCTGAAATGGCAGTGGTACAAGAACTGCTAGATCGTGGTGTAGATGTCTATTATCAAGAAGAACCCTACTTCGTATTGGAGCTTTATACAGATGAAGTAACCGCTGATTCTGCGCTTGTCAGCTGGTTTATAGATAGCAACGTAGAAGCAGCCTACTACCAAATCTATCTTAACGGTGATCTTTTGGACACGTTTAGTGACCAAAGCTCATACTTGGTCGAAGGCTTGACCGAAGATAGAGGCTACGAAATTGTTTTAGAAGCCTATGACGAAAATTCCAATCACCTTGCTACAAGCGGAATCATCGTCTATCCATCTTCCGGCGAAGGGGAGGGAGAAGGAGAACCGATTCCTTTTGAAGACGCAAATCTGGAAGAAGCGATTAGAAACAGTATTGGCATTCACAACAGACAAATTACATCCGGTGATTTAGAGAACGCTGAATATCTTAACATTTCCGGATATGAAATCACTTCATTGGAAGGTCTGCAGTTTGCCACCAATTTAAAGGCTTTAAACGCAGACCATAATAACATTAAAGATGTTTCTCCGTTGGCGGAGTTGACGCAGTTGACAGATCTCGTCCTATGGAACAATCAAATAGCAGACATCTCAAGTCTGGAAAAATTGACGAATCTAACATTCTTGGATCTAGACACGAACAATATCAGCGACATTACAGCATTAAAGAATATGGACAAATTGGAAATCCTGTGGTTAAAAGATAACCCAGTCACAGACATTTCCCTGTTACTTGAACTGCCTTCCTTAACCGATCTATATCTCGAAGGAATTGCTGTAGATTTCTCTGAAGGAACAGAAGGCTATGACATCATACAGACCCTTATGGAAAACGGGGTGAATGTTTCCTATAGTTCTGGTGGTTATGAGCCTGAATTCATGGGTTACATTAACTACACATCTCCAACATCCATTGGCGTGGACTGGATGACAACTATTCCGTTTGAGCAAATTGATCGTGTGGAGCTTGCTGTAAGTGGCGGAGAACCGATTACGCTCGGACCGGAAGAAAACTATTACGAAATAACAGGCCTTGAGCCGAATACGACGTATACAATCACATTCCGATTAGTTACAACCGATGGAATGGATTATACGCATCAGTTAGAAGCAAGCACAACAGACCAAACCAATGAATTCTGGATGGATTTAATCAGTATGGAAACTACAGCTGACTCCGTTCAATTCAGCTGGGAAACTTCTGTTTATGCAGGCTTCAACATTTACCTTGACGATGTACTTTACGGAGATACGTGGGATAATACTTACCAAATCACCGGCCTGACAGAGGGTCAAGAATATAAAATCAGAATAGATGCCTTGGATGAAGCAGAAAACATCTTAGGTGATATCACATTCTGGGTAACGCCATACGGAAGCGGCGAAGGAGAAGGCGAAGGGGACCCAATCACCATCGAGGACCCGAACCTGGAAAACAAAATTCGTGAAGTCCTGAACGTCTACGACAGAGACCTGACAACAGGCGATATGGAAGAAATAGAAATGCTAGATGCAGGGGACCTTGGGATTGAATCCTTAGAGGGACTTCAGCATGCAGTAAATCTTGCATACTTAGATGTGAAATTCAATGACATCACCGACCTTACACCTTTAAAAGACTTAACAACTCTAATTAATCTTGTAATTTGGGGCAATAGCAATATCACGGACATTACGTCCTTAACAAACCTGACGAATCTAACGTACTTAGATGCAGATGAGACGGCTATTTCCGATCTTACTCCATTAAAAGACATGGACAATCTTGAAACATTATATTTTTCTAGCACAGATGTAACAGATTTATCCGTTTTGTTAGAGTTAGATTCATTAACATTTGTTTCAATGTATGCAATTCCTGCAGACCTATCTGAAGGAACACCGGCATACCAGGTCATACAAACCCTAATAGCCAACGGCGTTGCTGTCTTCTATGACCAAATGGAAGCAGAAAAAGGAATATCAGCCATGACAGCCATGGTCACACAAGATTCCATTGCCATTGAATGGTGGACAACGAACATCCCAACGGAGGAAATTAATCACTTCGAAATCCTCATAGACGATGAGGAACCAATTGTATTGAATGCAGATAGTACAACATATTCGTTTGAAAATCTCACTCCAAATACCGAATACTATATCGAAGTGAAACTCATTACGACAGACGGATCAGAGTATGCAGTCTATCTATATGAGAGTACATCTTATGAACCAACCCTATGGCTGGACCTCTATGCAGAACAAGTAACAGCGAACTCTGTCCAGTTAGTCTGGGACACTTACGGTGACCTGACCGCACATCACTATGGAATTTTCGTAGATGGCCAGTTACATGGGAACACATTTGATAACTTCTACACAGTAGACGGTCTAACAAGCGGAACTGAATACGAAATTAGAGTAGCTGCACTTGATCGAGAAGGAAACGTTATGGACCAAGCCTATCTATATGTCACACCAAACGGTGAAGACGATGGTGCTGGCGAAGGCGACCCGATTACCTTCGAAGACAACGTCCTGGAAGAACAAATTCGCTTCCAACTGGACATCTATGGACGACAAATCACAACCGGCGACATGGAAAAATTAACAACATTCTATGCTCCATCCATGGGCATCACATCTCTAGATGGACTGCAATATGCGGTTAACCTTGAAGGCCTTGATGTTGCACATAACCAAATTACAGACATCTCGCCTATCGCACAGTTAACAAACTTAACAAGCATAGTTATTTGGGATAACAACATTTCGGATATTGCTAGCTTAGAACTGTTAACAAACGTAACGTATCTTGACATGGATACAAATAATATCAGTGACATCACGCCATTAAAAGGCATGCAAAACCTTGAAGCGCTATGGCTGAAGGATAATCCGATCACGGACATATCCGTTTTACTGGACCTTCCTTCACTGATGGAACTGTATATGACTGGTATCCAAGTGGACTTCTCCCAAGGCTCTGAAGGACTAGAAATAGTCCAGGCACTTATGGACAGAGGAGTAATGGTACACTATGACGGCCAACAAGAAACGATAGAATTCTATGGCTATGAATACCTTCTGACAGAAACAGAAATCGGGCTGGAATGGTGGACAAACCTGCCAACAGAGGAAATTGAACGATTTGAAGTGACAGTGGATGGCGGCGAACCAACCGTTCTTTCCGCCGATACAACATCACTTTTACTAAAAGATCTGCAACCTGCAACAACGTACCAAGTAGTATTCACGATGTTTACACAAAGCGGCACAGAGTACACGTCTACTCTGGAAGTGACGACGATGCAAACTCCTGAAAACTATAAAGACGTAACATTGGTAGCAAGAGACAGTAAATCATTAACGGGCGTTCAAGGACTTTACTATGCCATTAGCGGCGTAGATCCAGCAACGCACAACCAGTACCACTATGGCTACACCAATGCAAATGGTAAATTACGTGACTATAACGGCCCATCTGGCGTGCATAAATTGCCGGTTGGAACATATGAAGTCACACTTTACGGTCACCAGGATTATGTAGAAGATATCTTCTTAGTGACAATCACAGAAGACGGAGACTACATCACCAATCCGATCGAGCTACTCGTAGAAAAGATCGAAATGGAAACGGCAGAAGTACAAGTAAAAGTAACAGATAAAGCAGGAAACCCTGTAACAAACCTAGAATACATCTCTCTGTACAGCAGCAAAATGGTCAGTCAATTTGGCTACGATCATGGCTACTACACAGACTGGAGCCTGACAGGTGAAAACGGCGTGTATTCCTTAGGTACACTTGCTGCAAGCGATGATTACAACCTAAGCCTGCAAGCAACAGACTACAAAATGCATGACGAGTACAACGTCACGCTCCTTGAAGGAAACAACACATTAGAAGTGGAGCTGTCCGAAGGGGCAAAAGTAACCGGAAAAATCGTCGATGCGAACAATAACCCGTTACTAGGAGCTTACTATTATGCATACGGAAACACTTCTTATGCTTATGGCCAGACACAATCAGAAGGCGAAATGAAGCTTTCCGGCATCGCAGTGGAAGACATGACGCTTGAGATCAACATGCCTGGTTACCAAACGAAACAGCTTTCCATCAAAGCAACAGACTTTGACGGAGAAACGCTGAATCTCGGCAGCATCGTCATGGACCCAGAGCAATACGTACACGGGAAAGTGTTGAATGAAAAAGGCGAGCCTGTACGCCAAGCATATGTGTACCTCTATGAAGAAGGCGCAAGCTGGAGCTCTTATTGGGCGCGTACCGATGCAACTGGTTACTTCAAAGTAAGAAATGTCGAAGCTGACACTACCTATACGTTGAAGACAGAAGCATACAACCAGCCGCAAGCAGTAAAAGAGGTAACTGCATCAACAGATGAATACACAATTATTCTAGAAAAACCGGCAACAGGTAGCTTTGCTGGAGAAGGAAACAGCATCTCCACGAACAAGCAAACCGTAACAGCTGGTTCTACCGTAGAATACAGAATCAACTACAAAAACAATGGCAATGCCAAAGCGGAAAATGTCAAAGTGGACTTCGCATTACCAGCAGGAGTGACCCTGATCGAAGAATCCATCCTAGCAAGTAAAAAAGATGGATCCACAATCGACAGAACGACAGTCACGCTTGCAGAAGTAAATGCAGGAGAAGCTGGCACAATCTCCTTTAAGGCAACAGTGGATGCAAGCTACCAGGCGGCAAACTTTGTCACGACAGCAAGCATCACAGCCGGAGAAAACCAAACGAACCTTTCCACGACGACAAGTGTGAACTTTGTCACCTTGACGGCACCTGAAGCAACTGCAACATCTACTGTAAAAGTATATGGAGCGGCAAAAGCAGGTTCAGAAGTGGAAATTTACGATGGAAATGTTTTAGTTGGCAAAACAACTGCACAAGGACGCTTCTGGTATGCAGATGTGCAGCTACAAACAACAGCTGGCGTGGATAGCGAACACATCCTGACAGCCAAGGTGAAAAACGGCGAACAGACTGCTTACTCAAGCCCTGTCACCGTAAAATACATCCCAGCAATCCCAACCGTGAAAGATGTAACGATTGATGCAGGATGGAACCAAGATATCAAGCTAGATCCAAACACAGGCGTGGCAACATTCGCCATTGTAGAATTCACACCAATCGATGTGGAAATCGCCTTTGATATGGATATTGAAAAAGGCAAGATCCTTTTCCTTGGAGAAGAATATGCCCTAGAAAAATCAGGAGATGTGTACAAGACAAATATCCCTGGTACTTGGAGCTCCTATGGCGAGCAAATGTTTGAATTAGAATACACAGTAGGCGAAAATACAATCCGTCTGCCATTGATGGAAGTCATCGTGTTAATCGACCCATCCGGCTATGTGTTCGAAGGAAGCATGGACAACCGCTTATCCGGAGTAACAGCAGAAGTATTTGAACGCGACAGAAACTTTGATGAAATTTGGAGATCTTGGAACGCAGCATTCTTCGGCGGCCAGGTGAACCCACAAATTACGGACAAAGACGGCCGCTATGGCTGGGATGTTCCAGAAGGATTCTGGAAGGTAGTATGGACAAAAGAAGGCTATCACACATACGAAAGCCGAATCGTCGAAGTACCGCCTGCAGAAACCGAGTTGAATGTACCAATGGTGCGTAACTATGACCCTGTCCTAGAAACGATTACACCAACAGACTCCACGCATGATGTTGCCCTAGACAGCAGCGTCACAGTGGAATTTGATCGATTGATGAACGAAGAAAACATCCAAGACTACATTAAAGTGTTCAACACAAAGGATAATTCCGAAGTGGAAGGGACGTTCACATTAGAAGGCTACAATGGCTACCGTGAAACAGCACCAAACTCCGGTTACTTTGAAGAAGACGAAAGCATCAAGCTTTCCAAAACTTTCGTATGGACACCAACAAATAGCTTGGAAGCAGGAACAGAATACCGCGTAGAAGTATCTGCTCAACTAACTGACTACGACGGAAAAGTACTTGGAGAAACACAAACAAGCACGTTCCAAACAGTAGCAGCAGAAGAAGAGCCAGGTGACGGAACCGAAGAGCCAGGTGACGGAACGGAAGAGCCAGGCGATGGAACCGAAGAGCCAGGCGATGGAACCGAAGAGCCAGGCGACGGAACAGAAGACCCAGGTGAGGGAACCGAAGAGCCAGGCGACGGAACAGAAGAGCCAGGTGACGGAACAGAAGAACCAGGTGACGAAACAGAAGAGCCAGGCGACAGCAACGAACAACCAGGCACAACTCCTGGTAAAGACAAAGCACCTGCAAAAGATAAAGAAAAAGATAAAAACAAAGCGGACAAAGACGTGAAAAAGGAAGACAAAAAAGAGCAAAAAGGCTCCAAACTTCCAAACACAGCCACACCGCTATACAACTACCTATTGTTAGGAACACTCCTCACAATAGCAGGCGCAATCATCTTCCTATTCAACAGAAGAAGAAACGCCTAACCAAAACCAAGGCGGGGAACACCAACACGTTCCCCGCTCCATAAAAAAGGAGAACACAAATCATGACAAAAAAACTAACCAACCTACTACTGCTATCAGCCCTCATCCTAACACTATCAGCCTGCTCCAACGACTCCAAACAAACGGACGCCCAAGCTGAAACCCAAACACAAACCACCCAAACAACCGAAGACCTACAAGCCCAAATCAAAGAACTAAAAATCGAAAACAGCAAACTAAAAACCGAAAACGCCAAACTCCTAAAAAAAATGCAACACCAACAAAAACAAACCCAAACAACCAAAAACACAACCAACAACAACAATTAACAAACAACAAAACGAAAAAGAAAAAACCTTTGGGGGTCTGACCCCCAAAAAAGAACCCAAAAAATAACAAAATCCCCCTCGCGGGGGTCTGACCCCGCCCCTAAGCTCTTATCTCTTCTAAACAAAAGTCAAACCAACACCCCAAAGGGCTCTGAACCCCTCTTAAGCCCCAAAAACCTAGTCCTTTAACCTCAAATGCCTATGCCAACCCCTAAAAAGTTATAAACACCTCACGAAGGGTATATACATAACACAACCCTACAATTCGGAGGTGTCCCAAATTGATCCAAAACCTAATCATAAAGTGGCACACAATCAGAGCAAGCTATCACGAGATCCTCATACAAGACTGCCTAGACGAAACCCTAAAACAATCCCTAATCAAAAAACGTAACTACCATAACCAACAACTTCAAAAATACACACAAATAAGCGCCTAAACCAAGGCGCTTATTTCCTTTCCCCCAAACATTCACAAAATTACATATATCGACAATTCAAAATTTATACTATAATAGAAATTAGACAAATATGTACGTTATCAAAACCAAGAGGTGAACCCTATCATGTTACGTGGATTCCACACAGCAACAGCAGGAATGCTCTCTCAACAACGCAGAATGGAAATGCTATCAAATAACCTATCCAACGCCAACACACCAGGCTACAAAACAGACCAATCATCCCTAAGAGCATTCCCTGAACTACTGCTCAAAAAAATGGAGCAGGCAAGCATCCCGACAACCAAACCTATTTCATTCAACCAGAACCAAACCATCGGAGCTTTACATACAGGAGTTTACCTCCAGGAAACAGCACCAAAACACACCCAAGGCGACCTGCGTCCAACTGGCAACCAAACAGACCTTGCCATCCTAAATCAAACACTACCTGAAGGAGCATCCATCTTCTTCACAGTCGAAAACCAGGACGGCACACCAAGATACACAAGAAACGGTAACTTTGCCATCGACCAGCAAGGATATCTAACAACAAACAATGGCTTATTCGTCCTAGACGAAAACAACCAAAGAATTCAACTCCAATCCGACACGTTCCAACTACAACAAGACGGCACCATTCTGGAAAATGGTATTATCAACTCTAGGATCGGCATCGCCCTTGCACCAAACGCCAATGGCCTCACACGAGATAATAACGGTCTATACAGACTGAATAATGGCGAAGCCTTACCGAATACCACGAACATACCAGGAACTGCTTTCCAGATCCTACAAGGCCATATCGAACGTTCAAACGTCGACACCGCCCAGACAATGGCAGACATGACCGCTGCCTTCCGAGCATTCGAAGCAAACCAAAAAGTCATCCAAGCTTACGACATGAGTATGCAAAAAGCAGCCAACGAGATCGGACGAATCAACTAACACATCCAGAAAGGAGGAACCTAAATGAACAGAATTATGCTGAACGCAACCAACACCATGAACCAGCTTCAAAAGCAGCTGGACACAATCGGCCATAATATCGCCAATGTAGACACGGTCGGCTACAAAAATCGCCAATCAAGCTTTCAAGAGCTATTGGTTCAACAAACCAACAACCAGACACTGAACCAATATGAAACAATAAGAAATACACCGACGGGAGTCCGTCTTTCATCTGGAGCAGGGCTTGCGCAAACAAAACTTAACCTCTCACAAGGTTCTTTAAAAACAACCGACCGTATGCTGGACTTTGCCCTAGCTAAAGAAGACCAATTCTTCACAGTGCAGGTAACGGAGAACGGAGCAACAAGTACCCAATTCACAAGAAATGGTGTATTCTATTTATCACCGATCAACAACACAGAAGTGATGCTCGTAACAGCAGAAGGTCATCCTGTGCTGGATAGCAGCGAGCAACCAATTGTCTTGCCTGAAAATGTGAAAGAAGTTAAGCTTCAACCTGAAGGGGTTATCTTAGCAGAGTTAACGAACGGACAAGCAGTTGCGAGAGAACTGGGAATGGCCCAAGTCATCCGTCCGCAAATGCTACAGGCAAGACCGGGTTCCTTATTTGCGCTACCGCCTGCGGATGTTGCTAACCCACAAGATGTTGTGGGAGCCATCCAAGGTGCGGACCGACAAAACATCAGCATCAGACAAGGAATGCTCGAGCAGTCCAACGTGGACCTCGCATCAGAAATGACAGAAATGACGCTCATGCAGCGTTCTTACCAATTTAATGCTCGGTCCGTTCAATTCGGTGACCAAATGATGGGTCTTGTGAACGGGTTGAAATCATAATGAATACAGGCAAAGAGGAGGTTGCGCAATGGAGCAAAAAGAATCAAAAAAGAGCTTAACTAGGGAAGAGTTGCGCAAAGCTCAGAAAAATAAAGCAAAACATCAAGAGGAAATAGCAGCATCAGAGGAACAGGAACGCCCAGAAAAATTAAAATGGCGTATCCGTCTTATTCCGATCTGGTTGCGAATTCTAATCCTCATCGCAGCAATGGCAGTAGCTGTTGTCGCTGGAGCGATGGTAGGCTATGGAGTGCTTGGAGGAGGAGATCCAATGGATGTCCTTGAAAAGGAAACCTGGCAGCATATATTTGATCTGGTCAACAAAGAATAAGGAAGCCTTACATAGGACTTCCTATTTTTTATGCCTTCCTTTATAATTGTAAGTAACTATTAGTAGGAGGTCTTAAAACATGCTTGATATTAACCAAATCAAAGAAATCATTCCACATAGATACCCGTTCCTTTTAGTCGACAGAATCATTGAAATGGAAGAGGGCCAACGCGCAATCGGCATCAAAAACGTAACAGCCAATGAAGAGTTCTTCAACGGGCACTTTCCTGAGTTCCCAGTTATGCCTGGTGTATTAATCGTAGAGGCCTTGGCCCAAGTCGGAGCTGTAGCCATGCTGAAAAAAGAAGAAAACAAAGGGCGTCTTGCTTTCTTCACAGGTATCGACAACTGCAGATTCAAAAAACAAGTAGTGCCTGGGGACCAGCTTAGACTGGAAGTGGAAATGACCCGTGTACGCGGCAGTATCGGCAAAGGAAAAGGTACTGCAACGGTAGATGGACAGCTTGTCTGCGAACTGGAAATGATGTTTGCGCTAGGACCAAAGCAGTAATTTGAAGAAATTTGCAAAAGTCATGCAAGCTTTCTCGAAAAATGGGGAATATAAAAAGGGACCAAGCAACTTGAATTAAATAGGTCTTGAAATTCCATTTATGAAAGGAGAAGGTTTATATGAACAGCAAATGGTTATTAAAATTAACTGGTACTGCTTTAGCAGCGATGCTAATTACAGGATGTGCAGCAAACAATCAGGATGTTCCTCCGCCAGAAGAAGAGCCACCAATGGAAGAACCTGCAGATCCTGAAATGGAAGATGAGAACAACATGGAAGAGGAAATGGAAGAAGAAGGTAATGAAATGGAAGAAGAGATGGATGAAATGGAAGAGGACATGGAGAACGACGAGCAATAATCTCTTTGTTTCATACAACGGGGACAGTTCACAAGGCTGTCCCTCTTTTTATATATGGGGTTTACTCTTTATAGTCCCACACAATCCTCCACTCATCTTCTTCCTGAACCACATATACATACTGCACAAATAAAAAATGTCCATACTTCCCATGATACTCCTGCCTCACTTCAAACTTATACGCAGTATCAAAAGCTTCCCCATCCTTCTCGAACCTCCAATCCGAAAGCTCAATCGGTTCGCCAACGTCATATGAAAAAGTATCTGCACCAAAGTGCCCATTGAAGACATGTGCCCGATCTTGCGCGTAGGCCCCTCTGGCAAACCTTGCTTGCATCGATGAATGTAACAACTCCCAAGACCTTCCGTAATTCGCCGTACTCTCATAGTCGTAAAAATTGGCCACGATATTCTTTGCTTTTCTTTCCTCATCTAAGAAGAAAGCAGACAATAGTATATATAATAAAAAAATAAACAACCCTAATCCGATAATTGGAACAAGTATATGGTTTTTTCTTCTCCTGCGCATTGTCATCTCCCCTAAGTTGTCCCCGGCATATAATTCAATATATGCACCCCCATAAAAATTATTTGTTGTTCGACAAACATCCTCATACATTCGACAAATTCCGATATAATTGAAAAAAATTTCATTAATTTTATTGGGATTTCTTAATATTTTCCTCTTTTATTACAAAGAAATTACAATTAATATGTAGATATGCCAGAAAAACTGAACTATAATAGTGTCTATGTGAAATAAATTGAAGAAATATGTAGAAAAGTAATTTAACTATAAAAACGGAGGCTCACATGGAAGAAACAATCAGTCTAAAAGAAATATTCCAAACAATAAAAAAACGTTTATGGCTCATCGTACTCTTAACCGTCGTATTAACAACAGTCAGTGGAGTAGTGAGCTATTTCTTATTAACTCCAATCTATCAATCTTCTACGCAGCTATTAGTCAATCAATCTAAAAATGAACAAGGTACGGTAGATGTAAACCAAATCCGTTCCAATGTGGAAATCATCAGTACGTATAATGTCATCATTAAAAGCCCAGCCATTCTTGATACAGTAAGTACGGAATTAGGTGGGGAAGAAACGGCATCATCCCTCAACTCTATCATATCAGTAGGTCCAGAAGGGACTTCTCAAATACTTAAGATTACAGTGGAACATCCAGACCCAGTCATGGCAGCAAAGATTGCCAATACTACGGCTGAAGTGTTCCAAAGCAAAGTGATGGATCTGATGAATGTAGACAATGTGACGATCTTATCACCTGCTCAAATAGGTGAAAATCCTTCCCCAATCAAGCCCCAACCTATACTTAACATGGCAATTGCCTTCGTAATAGGATTGATGGCAGGTGTGGGACTAGCATTCTTATTAGAGTTCCTGGATAACACAGTAAAGAACGAACAAGATGTAGAAAAACTATTAAACCTACCTGTCCTTGGCTCTATCACCGTTATTGAAGACAAAGACATCCAAGAAGCAATGCAAAGGAACCAATTAAAAGCAAGAACAAGAGGTGAGACAGTTGGCTCTTAGAAAAAAACTAAAGAAAACGACAAAAGCAACCACTAGCAGACACTTGATATCAGACAAGCTGCCAAAGTCTCCGATATCTGAGCAATATAGAACAATCCGAACAAATATCCAATTTTCCGCGGTAGACCAGGAATTACGTTCCATCATGATTACCTCCACTGGTCCAGCAGAAGGGAAATCCACAACGGCAAGTAACCTAGCGGTAGTGAATGCGCAGCAAGGAAAAAAAGTATTGTTTATTGATGCAGACATGCGTAAACCAACTGCACATTACACTTTCCAACAGGATAATTTCAGAGGCTTGACGACGGTATTGACAAGGCAAACGTTCCTAAGTGAGACAATTCAGCCAACTCGTATTGATAACCTTGATATTCTGACAAGTGGCCCGATTCCTCCTAATCCGGCTGAACTTCTTAGTTCCCGTGCGATGGACGATCTGCTTGCTGCCGCATACCAAAGTTACGATCTGGTTGTAATCGATACCCCTCCTGTACTTGCGGTAACAGATGCTCAAATACTAGCAAATCAATGCGACGGAACAGTTCTTGTAGTAGCAAGCGGATCCACAGACCAAGAAAGTGCCGTGAAAGCAAAAGACCTATTGGAATCTGCAAAAGCTAAATTGCTTGGCGTCGTATTAAATATGAAAAAGAAAAGTGACAATTCGTATTACTACTATTATGGCGGAAAATAAGAGGATTCTTCATCCTCCTATTTTTCGGAAATGAACCATGACTATATTACTATAATTATAATAATAAATTCAAAAGAAAAGGAGGGTTCCACCTATGACGTACAAAAAGAGGTTATCCTTACTAATTATTGTTGATTCATTAATTGTCCTATCATCCATCTATGTGAGTTTCTGGATGTTGATACCCGATCTTAATATTTTCAGCTCCAAAACGTTGCTTCTAAGCTCGTTAACCTTAGTCATTTGGCATCACCTATTTGCTTATACATACAAGCTTTATCATAAGGCATGGGAATATGCGAGTATTGGAGAGTTAATGGGGATTACAAAAGCTGTGACCTACTCCGTTACGGTAGCAGGTTTTGTGCAACTTCTAGTTATCGGCAATGTATACGTTCGTGCACTCATCATTACCTGGATGCTACATATGATTCTAATCGGTGGATCCCGCTTTTCTTGGCGTGTATACCGAGACTTCTATAATAAGAAAAACAAAAATAAAAAACGCACCCTCATCGTCGGTGCAGGTGCAGCAGGAACAATGGTAGCCCGACAACTCCTTCAAAACAGAGATGCGGAGCTAATTCCGGTGGCATTTGTCGACGATGACCCGAAAAAACAAAAGCTACAAATTTTAGGCGTACCGGTTAATGGTGAAGTCAGTGATATTGAATCTGTTGTAGAAGCAATGGAAATTGACAACATCATCATAGCTATCCCATCCCTAGGAAAAAAAGAAATCAACACCATCTACCAAGAATGCGTAAAAACAGATGCAAAAACAAAGATTATCCCGATGCTAGAAGACCTAATGTCAGGTAAAGTTTCTGTCAATGAGTTCCGGGATGTAGAAGTAGAAGACTTACTAGGAAGAGATCCGGTAAAACTTGATATGGCAAGTATCTCGGAATCTATCACGGGGAAAACAGTTCTCGTAACAGGAGCAGGTGGGTCCATCGGATCGGAAATCTGTCGTCAGATATCTAATTTCACTCCGAAAAACCTAATCCTACTCGGTCACGGAGAAAACAGCATCTACTCCATTGAGTTGGAGTTGCGTACAACATACGATACAACTATAAACATCTATACTGAAATTGCAGATATACAAGATAGAAGTAAGATTTTCTCAATCATGGAAAAATACAAGCCAGATGTTGTTTATCATGCGGCAGCTCATAAGCATGTCCCATTAATGGAACGCAACCCGGAAGAAGCAGTGAAAAACAACATCTTCGGGTCTCAAAATGTTGCAGAAGCGGCGGATACCTTCGGAGTTAATACATTTGTGCTCGTTTCTTCCGACAAAGCAGTAAACCCGACCAACATCATGGGATCCACTAAGCGTTTTGCAGAAATGGTGGTCCAGCAGCTGGCACAGGAAAGCAAGACGAAATTTGTGGCTGTTCGCTTTGGGAACGTACTTGGAAGCAGAGGAAGTGTTATTCCTCTATTTAAAAAGCAGATTCAGGCTGGCGGTCCGGTAACCGTGACACATCCAGATATGACTCGTTATTTCATGACCATACCAGAGGCATCGAGATTAGTTATCCAAGCCGGCACCTTAGCTCGCGGTGGAGAGGTCTTTGTATTGGATATGGGAGATCCGGTAAAGATTGTCGACCTTGCGAAAAACTTAATCACTCTTTCCGGCTACTCCATCGATGAGATTGGAATCAAGTACTCCGGCATTAGGCCTGGAGAAAAGATGTACGAAGAATTACTGAACGAAAATGAAATTCATAAAGCGGATGTTTTCCCGAAAATCCACATTGGGAAGGCGCCGTTAAAAGATCAAGAAATATTAGCTTACTTCTTGAGAAACTTCGAAACGATGAGTGAGACTGAAATGAGGACCTATCTTCTTTCAGTCGCGAACAACAGAGAAGAAGAGTTGCAACACTTATTCAAACAAACAGTTTCTATATAAAAGGAGGAAATCGACATGCAAAAGGTACGAAAAGCCATTATTCCAGCAGCAGGACTAGGGACAAGATTCCTTCCTGCAACCAAAGCACAGCCAAAAGAAATGCTGCCAATCGTGGATAAACCGACCATCCAGTTCATCATTGAAGAAGCAGTTGCTTCTGGAATAGAAGATATCATCATTGTAAGTGGTCGCGGCAAGCGTGCAATTGAAGATCATTTCGATAAATCCTATGAGTTAGAAGAAACGTTGGAAAAGAAGGGCAAATTTGAGCAGTTGGAAGAGATTCAAGCGATTTCGAAGCTAGCAAATATCCATTATATCCGACAAAAGGAACCGCTTGGCTTGGGACATGCAATCGGGTGTGCGAAACGTTTTATCGGAGACGAGCCATTTGCGGTACTACTTGGGGACGACATTGTATACTCACCAGAGAAACCATGCTTGAAGCAGTTGATCGAAGTGTACGAACGATATAACTCTTCCGTTTTAGGTGTCCAACAGGTGCCGATGGAGGATGTATCCAAGTATGGTGTCATCTCCAAGAAAGCTGGAGAGATCGCCGAGCATTGCTTCCATATTGACAGCTTAGTAGAAAAACCAAAAATGGAAGATGCCCCATCTAACCATGCCATAATGGGAAGATACATACTTAGACCTGAGATTTTTGACATACTCGAAACACAAGCCCCTGGTGCTGGTGGAGAGATTCAATTAACAGATGCGATTAAAGAATTAAATGAAAAACAAATGGTCGTAGCTTATGAGTTTAGTGGAGTACGCCATGATGTTGGAGATAAGTTTGGATTTATTAAGGCCCAGTTGGATTTTGCCTTAGAGAGAGAGGATTTACGAGAGCAGATTATCGAGTATATGGAACTACTAGTAGAAAAAGCGAAAACTAGTGTTTAAGTAGAAGAAGTAATAACAAGGTGATGTCTCCTTACCTTTATCATTGGGGGCACTCGGTTGCACTGTGGGTGGGGAGTGATCTCCACCTTAGATACGAGGAGTTATCAGTGGTGTGGTGTGAGGTGGGGTTAAATGCCCCTTTATTTTTTTGTGTATAAATACATCATAGGGTTGGTGTAAATACATGGTGAGGAGAAATGAAGGTTTAACGTTAGTAGAAATATTAGCTGTTGTGGTGATCTTAGGGATATTGGCAGGTATTGTAGTTACCTTCGGTACTTGGGCATATTAGGAAGGCTGAGGTTGAGGTATGTGATGTTAATACTTCAGAGTTAACAAAGAACTATCATCAAGAATTGGTGCTGGTAGGTAAGGAGCATAGTGATGTAGAATTTGTTTCTTTTTTACTAGAACATGGTAATTATGTTTGTCCAGTAGGAGGAACTTATAATTATGTTGATGGGGAAGTTGATTGCAGTGAGCATGATGAAGTAGACCAAACGGAAGATGATGGAGAGGTTCCGTTTATGTAAAAGAATTAGGGAGAGTATAGAAAAGACATCGTGGAGATTAGGGAGATGTGCTCTCTTGATTGAATGGGATATATAAATAGGAAGAAACACAGAAAAGGTGGTTTATGCAGAGGATATTTCTTTTGTATTTGTTTGCTGGATTAAATAGATACTACGAGGTGACTATCAGTAGTAGATAACAATTTTGGAGGTTTAGTAGTTGGTTAGAAGGGAGATCTTCTAAATAAGTCCTAATCTACTAAAATAATAACTTATCATGGGAAGGAAGTCTAGAAGATGGAGTCGACAAGAGTGAAAGAAAGAATATTCCTCTCTTCACCACATATGAGTGATGAGGGTTATGAAATGCAATATGTACAGGAAGCTTTTGATACTAACTGGATTGCACCCCTTGGTGAAAACGTTAATGGGTTTGAAAGAGAATTAGCGGAGAAGGTTGGTTCTAAAGCTGCAGCTGCACTTTCTTCTGGAACAGCTGCTATTCATTTAGCTCTTAAAGCAGCAGGAGTTGGAGAAGGGGATATTGTTTTTTGTCCAACGCTTACTTTCTCGGCAACGGCAAATCCAATCATCTATCAAAATGCGATTCCTGTTTTTATCGATAGTGATTATGAAACATGGAATATGAGTCCGAAAGCTTTGGAAGAAGCGTTTAAGAAATATCCTGAAGTAAAGGCAGTTATTGTCGTTCATTTATATGGCTTATCTGCTGATATGGATAAGATAATGGAAATTTGCAAGAAACATAATGTTGCGGTAATAGAAGATGCTGCTGAGTCTTTAGGTACTTACTATAGAGGTAAGCATACAGGGACTTTTGGAGATTATGGCATCTTCTCTTTTAATGGAAATAAGATAATAACTACTTCTGGTGGAGGGATGCTTGTTTCTAATAATGAAGAGAGAATTGCTAAGGCGAGATTTTGGGCTACTCAATCAAGAGATCAAGCAAGACATTATCAACATAGTGAATTAGGATTTAATTATAGGATGAGTAATGTTGTTGCTGGGATTGGTAGAGGACAGCTCAAGGTTTTGGATCAGAGAGTTGCGAAGAAGAATTCTATTTTTGAGTTCTATAAAAAAGAACTTGGTGGGCTTGAGGGTATTGAATTCATGCCTAGCAATGAATGGAATGAACCGAATTATTGGTTAAGCTCGATAACATTGTCTGGTAAAGTAAGGCCTATTGATATATTTGAAGCATTGGAAACTGAAAACATCGAGTCAAGACCAGTATGGAAACCAATGCATATGCAACCATTCTTTGAGAAATATGACTTTGTTGGTGAAGGTGATTCGGAGAAACTGTTTGAGAATGGTGTTTGTTTGCCGTCTGATACGAAGATGACGGATGAGGACTTAGAAAGAATCGTTAAAACTATTAAAGGGTTGTGGTTTAAGTAATGAATAACTCCAAAGATGGTATATATAGGAGATTTATAAAAAGACCGATGGATTTCATCTTATCATTAATTGCGATTATTGTTCTTAGTCCGATACTTCTTATAGTTGCAATTCTTGTGAGAATTAAATTAGGTAGCCCTGTTCTTTTCAAGCAAAAGAGACCTGGGCTTAATGAAGAGATTTTTATGATGTATAAGTTTAGGACTATGACGGATGAAAGAAATGATAAAGGGGAGTTACTGCCAGATAGTGTTAGGCTAACAAAGTTTGGTAGGTTATTACGTTCTACATCACTTGATGAACTACCGGAGCTTTTTAATATTTTGAAGGGTGATATGTCTATTATTGGCCCTAGACCATTATTGGTGCAGTATTTACCGTTATATAACAATCATCAAAAACGACGTCATGAAGTCAGACCTGGGCTATCAGGTTTGGCGCAGGTTAGTGGTAGAAATGCGATTAGTTGGGAAGATAAATTTAATCTCGATGTCGAGTATGTGGACAATGTAAGATTCATTGAAGATTGGAAGATAATTTTTTTAACCATAAAAAAGGTTTTTGTCAGAGAGGGAATTAATTCAGAAACTGCTGCTACGATTCAGCCCTTTAAGGGAAACAAAAAGGAAAGAATGGAAATATGAAAAACAAACTTTTAATAATTGGTGCTAGCGGCCACGGGAAAGTTGTTGCAGACATTGCATTGAAAATGAATAAATGGCAGAACGTTAAATTTTTAGATGATGACAAAAGCATTAAATCGTCTATGGGTTTAAAGGTCATTGGGACTTCAGACGATGTTTTTACGCATATAGATGAGTACGATATATTTGTTGGTATTGGTAATAATGCTACGAGACAGAAAATTCATGAGATGCTTGAAACATTTGGGGCTAGTATTCCAGTATTAATTCACCCGGATGCGGTAATCGGAAATCAAGTCGAGATAGGGAATGGGACAGCTGTAATGGCAGGAGCAGTAGTTAACTGTTGTTCTAAAATAGGAAAAAGTTGCATTATTAATACCAGCTCTACAATTGACCATGATAATAATATTGAAGATTTTGTTCATATCTCACCTGGAGCACATTTAGCAGGTGCTGTCAAAGTTGGAAAAGGGTCTTGGTTAGGTATCGGCAGTTTAGTTAGTAATAATATAAACATCACTAACGGATGCAAAGTAGGTGCTGGTTCGGTTGTGGTTAAGGACATAGATGAGCCTGGTGTCTATGTCGGAGTACCAGCAAAAAAGTTAGACTACTAAAAGTATAAGGGAGAAATCAAATGGAATTATTATATAAAATTTTATTTTATATAAGTGGATTTATTATAGTATGGGCAATGGTTGGTTATCCAGTATCGTTGAAGTTTATTGGGAAATTATTAAAGAATCGAAGGCTTAATAAAGATTATAATCATCAACCTACAGTAACTGTAATGGTAGTTGCCCACAATGAAGAAAAAGTAATACTAGAAAAGTTAAATAACATTATAGAGTTAGACTATCCTCGAGATAAAATTGAATTCTTAATTGCTTCAGATAATAGTACTGATAAAACAAATAATATCGTAAAGCAATTTATAAAAGAACATCAAAACCTGAATATACGACTTTATGAGGTTAAAGCAAGAAAAGGAAAAACAAATGCTCAGAATGAAGCGCAAAAAACGGTAACAACTGAGTATTTAGTCATGACTGATGCTAATTCAATAATGGATAAAGACTCTGTTAAAGAACTTATGTCCTCTTTTACTTCAGATGATATTGCTTACGTATCAGGAAGATTATCTATCGTAAATCATGCATCTAGTGATGTGAGTAATGCTGAAGCAAGTTATTGGGATAGTGATCTAGCTACCCGTGAGATTGAAGGTAGAATACAGTCAATAACTGCGGGTAATGGGGCTTTATATGCTTGTAGGACGAGGGATTACTATGACTTTGATCCAATTCAATGTCATGATAGTGCAATGCCACCGTTATATGCACTCCAAGGTAAAAGGGCAATTGCAAATCATGATGCTATCGCTTATGAGAAAGCTGGAGAAGTTATAGAGGATGAATTCGGGCGTAAAGTAAGGATGAACCGTATTATTCTTAAACATATATTACCTGATTTGAGAATACTAAACATATTTAAGTATAAATGGTTTTCATATTTTTATTTTGGGCACAGAACATGTAGATATTTATTATGGATTTCTCATTTATTAGTATTTATAACTAATGCTTTACTAATACAAGCGTCCTTGCTTTATATTATAACTTTTGCAGGTCAGGTGCTGTTTTATCTTTTGGCACTAGTAAGAGCAATTACAAAATCGAATAATAAGTATTTGACTTTAGTTTATTACTACTGTGTAACCGTACTTGCGCAATGGGTAGGAGTCTATAATATATTGACTGGAAAGGCAAAGCCGTTTTGGGAGAAGGCAGAATCTACAAGATAAGGAGTAAAAGATGAGCAGTACACTTGGAATTTTACAGCTGGTTTTAATCGTATTAATCATATTATATGAATACAAGATGAAATCAATTTTGATTTTCTTATGGGGGGCACTTCTTATTTTATTCGGAGTACCTCATTTTCTTGAAGTTTTATTTCGTTCAAGTGGTTATACTATTCAAACACTAAATACTGCTTCCTTATTCGTTATACTCTTCAATTTTTTATATATAATAACCAGGTCAATCTTATCAAAAAACCAGAATATTGAATTAGTAGAAGATGAGTACAAAAATAAGGGTGGAAATAGAAAACTAGTTCAACTTCTATTCGGTACATTTATTGTTAGTGTATTAATCTTATATATATCAAACTATATATTTTTCGGCAAGGTTTTTGGTGTTTCCTGGGGAGAATACATCAATGTAAATAGAGAATTAGGATTATTAAATCCTTTTAAAATCTCCTTATATTTGTTTTTTGCAACTGCAGGTGTTGGCTTGATTTTTTATGAAAATTCTAAAAAGATGTATCTTTTAGTTTTAGGAATTATCCTAACATACTCCTTAACTACTGGTAATAGAATAACTATCTTACCCTTACTAATATCTAGCATATATCCCTTCTTATATAACAAAAAAGTGAAATTAACTTCTGTTTTTTATTTAGCAATATTTGGGATGTTAACGGTGTATATAGTATATTTCTTAAGACTTATTAGAATATATGGTGGTTTTGGGGATATGTTAGAAATGAGGTCGTTGGGTGAGTTGAATTCAGAAGTAATGTCTATGCTTTTATCGGGTGATGGGGAACTGTCTTTGAAAAATGCATTCTATTTTTTCATAGAGCATAATAATAACTTTCCAAATTTCCTAGAAGGTCATACTTATTTAAGAATTCTATTAATGCCTTTTCCTACTAGTTATACTTTTGGACTAAAACCTCCAGATTTTACAATAAGTATGGGTAGTGCGTATATATCTAATTTTAATAACAATTCTTATTCAATGCACCCAACCCTCTATGGAGATTTATTCGGAAACTTTGGAATGGTAGGTTTAACTACCTCTATTATCTTAGTAATAATACTGACCTTTTTTAACAAATGGCTCACTAAAATCAAATCTAGTAACAGTACATTTTATTTTCCTGTATTTGTATTGGCGGGTACTATGCTAGTGATTATAGGAAGAGGTTCAGTATACAATGGTGTTTTTTACTTCGCTATTGGATATATTATCATAAAAATATTAAGTATCATTACAAAATTTAAGTTGAAAAGGTATTAAATATGCTGGATTTTTTAAAAAAACTTTTTTCATTCTCTATTGGTAGTTTCGGAGCAGGCATTATAGCATTCATAAGTATTCCATTTTTAACCAGGGTGATGACCCCCGAAGAATATGGAAGGGGTATGCTTTTTATTTCTATCGCGATGGTTTTTAGTAATATTTCAATCATGGGGTTAGATCAATCCTATGCTAGGTTTTACGATAAAGTGAATCCTAAAATTTTACTAAAAAAAATCAGTATACTAACTATACTATCAATAATTACATTTGGTTTAATAATATTAATTAATAAAGATTCAATTAATCATTACTTTAAAGGTGAATATCAATATGCATATTTATTAATTTTTTTCCTGTTTGCCCAAAATATATTCAGGTATATTTTGGTTATTGTAAGGATGGAACAAAAAGGTTATATGTTTTCCTTACTATATATTGGCCAAAGGTTTACTGAACTAACACTGATAGTAATGTTTATATCTTTATTTTCTGCGGTGCATTTGTATCTAATTTATAGTTCAATTATAGGATTTTTTATTCCATCTATATTGGGTTTAATTTTTTTATTTCGATTAATTAACACACAAAGTAAATTTGTTGAGTTGGAAAATTCTGTAAAAATTGGATCCCTTCTAAAATTTGGAGTACCTTTAATGGTGTCAACTGTACTAATAACTATTGTACTAAATATTGATAAAATGTTATTAAGTTTATTTATTACAGATCATGAGTTAGGTATATATACTTCTGCCTTACAAATTGCATTATCACTAAATATTATTCAATCTGCGTTTAATTCCTTTTGGGTACCCTATGCTTATTCTGTTTACCAAACAGACGGTTATAAAGATAAGTTCAACTCAATTAATAATTTATTAACTGTATTTATGGTCATAGTTGCGATTGTGTTAATAAATTTCAAAGAGGCTTTTTCGGTGTTGTTAGGGGAGAATTTTGAAGAATCAACCTCTCTTATTCCAATGTTAGTTTTAATGCCTGTATTTTATACTTTATCTGAAACCGTATCTATAGGCATAAATCTATGTAAAAAAAGCTATATTCACTTTAGAATCTCCTTTTCTATACTGATTTTTCAATTGTTTTTATTACTTATACTGATTAACAATTTAAATTCTATAGGAGCCTCAATTGGTGTTGGTACTACTTTTTTATTTCTATATATATTGCGCTTGTTTATAGGACAAAATTATTTGCGGTTTATCAAGAAATCAAAAATATTAATAGCTATAGTAATAAATTTATACTTTTATGCTTTATTTGTAACGTTTTTTGATATTATCCAGCTCTCAACACTACTTGTAGTACTTCAATTCCTGCTACTGTTCAAATTGATTAGACAATAATATTGGGAGTTTAGTTTGGTGTATGACTATCTGTAACAATCAAGGTTAAAGAGGTGAGGGTAATTAATATTTTAGTACTGAGTGAAGATTATCCAAGTTTAAATAATAAGTACGCTATGTCTTATGTTCACAGTCGAAATCTAATTTATAAAAAGCATTTTAATGTAAGTGTTCTAAGTTTCAAATCAAAAGTTAATTATTCTTATGAAGGAATAAATGTAATGTCTTTAAATGATTTTGAGAAATCTGAAAAAGATTATCATCTATTAATTTCTCATGCTCCTAATGTGAAAAATCATGTAAAATTCATTAATAAAAACTCTAAGTTGTTCAGAAAAATTATTTTTGTAATTCATGGGCATGAAGTATTACCATTAAATAATTATTATCCAGAAAACTATAAATATAACAGAAGTTTCTTCAAGAAAAGCATGCAATCAATTTATGATAAATATAAACTAAGAACTCTTTCTAAGCTATTTAATAACCTTTTTGAACAAAACAAAGTTAAATTTTTCTTTGTAAGCTCTTGGATGAAGGAACACTTCCTTAAAAATATTGAAACATACCAGGATAAGGTAGAAAACAATTCAGAAATAATATTTAATGCTGCTAATGAAGCTTTTATAAGTGAAAAATACCAATTTGATGAAAACAATTACTTAGCTGACTTTGTTTCTATAAGGCCATTAGATCAACCTAAATACGGTATCGACCTAATTGTAAAATTTGCAGAAAGCAATTCTAATTATACTTTTCATATTTACGGAGAAGGTAGTTATTTTGATTATCACGCAATTCCTGACAATGTGAAAGTAATTAAAAGTTTCATTGAGCAAAAAGATATTCCTGCTCTATTAAACAAATATAAATGCGCTTTAATGCCAACAAGATTGGATTCTCAAGGTGTTATGGTATGTGAAATAGCCACTTATGGAATGCCTTGTATAACCTCTGATATACCAATTTGTAGAGAAATGTTAAATGAATTCCCGAATGTTGTTTTTATTCCTAATTCCCAATTCGGATATGATAATAACTATAATTCTGTTTTAGAGCTACATAATATTAAAAACTTACCAGATAAGTTTCATAATAATAATACAGTTAATAAAGAAATAGAAAAAATTAAGAACATTATTAATAGTGAAGCATGATCAATACTAGTCATGTTTATTACCACTAAATCTAATATCGAATCAGTTCTTGCAAAGAGGTTAATTCAATGAAAATATTCTCAATAAAATTTTTAAAAGAAAAATGGAAAATTTCTGGTTATGGAATTTTGAGCATCGGTATTTATAGATTGGGTAATTATATTTATAGTAATCTTCGCTACCCATTGGTTTATCCTATATTAATTAGCTTTTATAAATTATTAGATTTATTGATTGTTCAGGGTTTTAATAACTCAGAAATACATTATCCAACCAAAATCGGGGAGAACCTTAAACTGCCGCACGGTGGGAAAGGTGTTATTATTAGCTCTAAAGCTATCATTGGAAATAATGTAACGATATATCATCAAGTTACAATTGGCACTATAAAAGATAATGGAGAAGCTCCTAGAATAGAAGATAACGTTTTTATAGGAGCTGGAGCAAAGATATTGGGTGCAATAGTTATAGGAGAAGGTGCTAAAATTGGTGCAAATGCAGTTGTGACCAACGATGTACCTGCAAATAGAACCGCTGTGGGGATACCTGCAAAGGTGAAGTGATCAAAAATTATAATTATTTATTTAGGAAGTGTTACTTTTGAATATTACAATTGCTGGTATCGGTTATGTAGGGTTATCTAATGCAATTTTGTTAGCTCAACACAATGAGGTTGTTGCAATAGATATTTTGCAAGAAAAAGTAGATATGATAAATAATAAAAAGTCTCCAATAATAGATAATGAGATTGAAGAATTCTTAGCAACAAAAAATCTGAACTTAACTGCAACAACGGACAATTATAAAGCATTTAAGGATGCTGAATATGTAATTATCTCTACACCTACCAATTATGATCCGGAAAGAAATTACTTTAATACTAGAACTGTGGAGGCTGTTATCGCTAACGTATTGTCTATCAACCCAGATGCAGTGATGGTAATTAAATCTACAGTTCCAGTAGGTTATACAGAAGCAGTTCGAGAAAAGTTTGAGACAGAAAATATTATTTTTTCACCAGAGTTTTTAAGAGAAGGTAACGCATTATATGATAACTTGTATCCTTCAAGAATTGTTGTTGGTGAACAGTCTGAAAGAGCCAAAGTATTTGCTGATTTGTTAGTAGAGGGAGCAGTTAAAGAAAATATTGACGTGTTATATACGAATTCAACAGAAGCTGAAGCTATTAAATTATTTGCAAATACTTATCTAGCAATGAGAGTTTCATTCTTTAATGAGCTAGATTCTTATGCAGAAATTAGAGGTTTAAATACCAAACAAATTATAGATGGTGTTGGTCTAGATCCACGAATAGGTAATCATTATAATAATCCTTCTTTTGGTTACGGAGGCTACTGTCTCCCTAAAGATACGAAGCAATTACTAGCAAACTATGAGGACGTACCAAATAATATTATGGCAGCAATAGTAGATGCAAATAGAACAAGAAAAGATCACATTGCTGATATGATTATTAAGAGAAGTCCTAAGGTTGTTGGAATCTATCGACTCACAATGAAAATGGATTCAGATAATTTTAGACAATCTGCTATTCAAGGAGTTATGAAACGTATAAAAGCAAAGGGAATTGAAGTCGTTGTGTATGAGCCAGCGCTGCAAGAGGATAAATTCTATAATTCTAGAGTAATTAATGACTTCGAAGAATTTAAGAAAGTATCAGATGTAATTGTTGCGAATCGATTATCTGATGATTTACGTGAAGTAGAGGATAAGGTATATACTAGGGATTTATTTAGTAGGGATTAGTAGTTTGCTAGCCGATTTGTTTGTGAGTGAATAATAAAGGAAAAGTTGGTTGATAAGAATGAAAAAGGTAATGGTAGTTTTTGGGACAAGACCAGAGGCTATTAAAATGTGTCCTTTGGTAAAAGAATTGAAAACAAGAGAGAAGTTAGATACTATTGTTTGTGTAACGGGTCAGCATAGAGAAATGTTAACCCAAGTTCTAGACGCATTTAACGTTGTTCCGGATTATAATTTATCAGTAATGAAAGAAAAGCAGACGCTATTTGATGTAACAATTAATATTTTAGAAAAAATGAAATCAGTGCTTGAAGAAGTTAAGCCGGATGTAGTTTTAGTTCATGGCGATACCTCTACAACCTTCGTTACATCTTTAGCTTGTTTTTACTTGCAAATTCCTATTGGACATGTTGAAGCAGGACTAAGAACTTATAACATCCACTCTCCTTATCCTGAAGAATTCAATCGTCAAGCGGTAGGAATAGTATCAAAGTATAATTTTTCTCCAACCGAAATGTCCAAGGAGAACCTATTAAAAGAGGGCAAAGCTCCCTCATCTATTTATGTTACAGGTAATACGGCTATTGATGCACTTAATACTACAGTTAGAGAAGATTATTCTCATGATCAAATTGAATGGGCATCGGATAGTAAACTCATTATGATTACTGCTCATAGAAGAGAAAATCTCGGTGAGCCGATGCGGAATATGTTTAAAGCAATTAAAAGAATTGTGGATGAATATCCAGATATAAAAGCAGTGTATCCAATCCATATGAATCCGATTGTCAGAGAAGCTGCTAATGAAATACTAGGAAATAATGATAGAGTAAGAATAATTGAGCCATTAGAAGTGTTAGATTTTCACAATTTTCTCTCGAGGTCATATTTAATACTTACAGATAGTGGTGGAATTCAAGAAGAAGCACCGAGCCTAGGTAAGCCAGTTCTAGTTATGCGTGATACTACTGAGCGACCAGAAGGTATAGCTGCTGGAACATTAAAATTAGTAGGCACAGATGAAGAAAACATCTATAAGAATTTTAAATTACTCCTTGAAGATAATGAAGAATATGAAAAAATGAGTAAAGCAAGTAACCCTTATGGTGACGGATATGCAAGTAAAAGAATTGCTGATGTTCTGGAGGGAAAAATGTAATTAAACTTGAAGGCCCGCTGAGTAATGACTTGGCGGGCTTATTTGTGTTGCTTATTTTTTCCTAGAAATGTAATTCCTCATAATCAGTTCCTCGTAAAATAATGATACTCGCCTCAATGTCTAAATGAATGGGTTTAAATTGAATATATTGCTCAGCTAGTACACGTCTATCCATAACTATCGAATATTTTGTAATCGGTTTATTGTAAACAGCAAGCCTTCCAAACCTTAGTAGAAGCTGTTGCCTTCCCATCCCCATTCCAGTTGGATACTTACTTACATCTCTCGTATAAAAGAAATCAATATGCCATATTTCCTTCCCTTTAGTTGCAACAATATCTCCTACAGAGCCATGACTGTGCCGTTCTATATTATATCCCTGTGAAATTAAGTTTGGGGTTATATATCTGATCGCTCTTTCCTCGAATTCTTTAATATGATCTAAATGTTGCGATCTATCCTCCTTTTTAATCACTTTCACTTCAAAAGCAGATTCTCCAGTATAATCTTTAGTCAAATCAGTAAAATATTCAGGTTTTACCTCTAATGCTTCTGATATGGCAAAAATCTTATCATATGAAATATTTTTAATGCGTCCCGTTTCATACACCTGTATAGAAGATTTGCTGATGCCAGTTTTCTCGGCCAAATCTTGATATGTCATATTTAAGAAGAGACGTCTTTCCTTTAAGCGTCTTCGTAGAGGTGCTTACACTAAAAAGCTTAGGGACGGACCTCTGCTTCCTCAGTATAAGCAAAGGGTCGAGTGAAAATTTCCTAGACCTTTTATAATAATAACGCTATCTTACCGAACCGGACGCCTTCTCCCATCCGTAATAAAACTATAACTAATCTTCTGCTCAGTACAAAAGATAGAATAGATAACAGCAGCTTTATGAATCTGCTGCCTCATTGTTTGAGAAGATACTGAAACTTGCATTTCTGTGTAGTTATGGAATTTGAGGTAACAAGAAGTATGTTTCGTATGGATGACCTCTTTAATTTGGTGATACATGATTCATGCACATTGTGAATGATCAGGGGAGTGGGTGGGGAGGGCGATGATGCCATACACCTCCGAGATAAGCACAGGAGTTTTTTGAATGAAGTTGGTCAACTTAGTGGCAGCATCACGTCTGCCATCAAAAGTGGCACCATATTTCACACAACTCCTGCCCAATATCTCAGCAGGTCGTTCACTTGAATAGTAGACTCCCTCCATATCAATAATCTTCGTCTGATACTGAGGATGTACATGAGGCTCAATGGCTATTGTACTCTTATTAATCATATAATCATTAACTATCTCCATATGTCATCTCCTTAAAGGGTGGATACCCTTATGTAATATGTAAATCTACATTCAAACGCTGAAAACTAGTTATTTTCATCTCCATGTTTTTCTGGATTCTCATAGAAACCAGACTCCATCAATTCCTTATGCGTTTCATCAATTAACTTATCAATACTTAATTGAGCACCAGTCCTTAACTTATACATCGTCATAAAATTAGGAACTCTTTTCCCATTTTCAAACCTTGTCAACGACTTCTGGCCAATATCTGCATCCTCCTCCATCTGCTCCTGACCTACATCTAACAAATCCCTGTGACGCTTAAGAACTCTTCCAAAAACTTTTATAACAACCTTCTCATCCAATTGGTCACAGCCCCTTTTTAAACCAATTATCGATGTCGAATAATGACAACAACACCGCCAACAAGGCACCTTTTGGGATAAGAAGGAAATATGTCTTTGGATTTGAGGGGATATGTTTGTAAAACAATTTTACATAATTGAATTAGGGATCCATATGGAACCTGAAAGGTTGAATACACGCACTTAAGTAAGCTTTTCATGGGGTAACATTGGCACGCACGAAAGAGAACAAAAACTTGATTGCCCTTCAAATGTAGAACTCAAGTAGTAAAAAAGTAGTGAGTTTATATGGATATTTATTACTATATAACCTATGATTGGGTTATGCAGTTGAGGAACCTAATTCGTTCAACATTCATCAGAGGCTGCTAAGATTATTAATCAAGGAGTGTAGAAATTGTCGCTAAATCATTGTACAAATTGCAATCATCCATTCTCAGAAGGACAAAAATATTGCGGGAATTGTGGAGTGGGATTACTAGAACAGAAAAGTGAATCTAATAAGACAGTAGACTATTATGTTAGTCCAAAGTCGCCAATCCTATCTACTTTTCAAGGATTACTTAAGAAAAAACAAAATATAACTATTATTGGAATAGTGTTAATTGCTCTTTTAGTTCTTTCATTTATTCCTGGAAAAAACACACCCTCAGATGTAGCAGAAGAGTTTATTATCCTTACACAAACCGGAGAATATGAAAGCGCGGAAGCATTATGGTCACAGGATGGGATAGATTACATGCTCTCACAATTGATGGGAGATGAAAGATGGATCGTACAAAGCATGAGAAACTTTACTCACCGAACCGACGGTGACTTGATTGAATATGAAATTACGGATGAAGAAGAAATGGAAGAAGGTATGAAGGTAGTATACGCCAATTTTGAATTTTCCAATGGAAGAAGAGAGACCGCAGAACTTGCCATGGTTAACGAAGACGGAGAGTGGAAGGTATTTGCTTTTAATAGTTATTAAAGTTGCTTGATAGAGTGATAGATTGATTTGCAGTATTTTACCGTAATCCTTTCATTCTAAATTGATCTGCTGCAGTCCACCAAATCTAAAAAACCCAAGCCACAAAAATGGCTTGGGTTTTAAAGCTATATCACGCATTACTTCTCCATTTGTTACTAAAATCCAATACAAGCGCCATTATAATGGAAATAACGAACACCACAGATAAAAAAATAATACCTAAAATGTCATATATTCCAGAAAGTGCTTGGGCATATAGATTTAGTTTCAGTTTAACATAGAGGAATAGAATCCCTATTGCAGACGTTATTGCGGGAACATATAAGCTTATTTTCGGATACTTTTTCTTCCCAACAAAATAAATGAAATAAGATACTAAAATGGTTAGACTAACTACAATAAATAAACTTAAAAAGGCATCCATCATATCCATCCTTTTAATAGAAAATGAATTTCATTAAATCATTTTATTATGGATATATTCTGGTAATACTTCCACAGCATGAGAATGCATTTTTGTCTATATATCTAGTTGAAGTTGTCCAGTTATCCCTAACTTGTATTAAATTTACATCAGATCTACCACTTTTACCATAGGATAAATAACCTATTGCCGTCACCGTATGATTTTTATAGTAACCATTCGCCATATTGATTAAATATGGGCGATTATTATCACTTTCTCGCTTGAAGTCCGACCATGACCATACATATAACGAACTGCTATTACCACTTGTATAACCATATTTCGCCCAAACCTCTTTAGCTATGGTTGAAATTTTCGTAGGAGGTGTTCCTCCAGAATCTTTATATCCGTGCTTAAGTGCAATGGTTCTCACATCGTTATAGATGGTAGTTACGTTGGAAGGAATACGAGAATACCCAACACTTTGATAATGCTTAAACACTGCTGTTAAAGATGTTATCGTGCAGTTATCAGGTCCACCTGTAAAATTGCTTTGCAATAATGCGGGGACATAACTGACGTATTTTGAACTTTTCAGGCTCCATCCCGTCCCATATCTATCTGTTACATAATCATAAGGAGCTGTAATACCCGCATAAGAACCATCTGCAGAAGACAATTGCCCTTTGTATCCTAACATCCATTCATCAATATCAAACTTAAACTTCTTTACCTTTTCTTTTATTAGTTTCTTTTCATTGCCACTTTCATTCTCTCTACTCTTTTCTTTTTCTACCTTAATCTGTGAGAATTTCTCCTTTATTCTTTCCTTTTCCACTTCTACAGCTTCATATTCGAAGTAGCGGTTATTTTTGGATACAAAGTATTCAAGCCCATCCGTGTAATAAACCTTATCAAAATCTTCTCCGACATTTTCATAATATAATGGTCTTTCGGTATATGAAAATTCATGAATGACATACTCATCTTCATCTCCAAGATAGATGGTTACGTATCCATTATTTAGATTACCTAATGTAGCAAGTTCAAAAGTTAATCCAATCACATTCTCCGTTTCATCATGCAGTTTTACTATTTTGCTAATCCTGGTATCTTGGGACCAACCCGTACCCTCATTCGTTTGAAGATCATTGGCAATGAATTCAATTAAAAATAACCCAGCTTGATTTTCCAATGTACGATCATTGGTATTAAAAGCTTTTACTACATCTGCATGTAGAGATAACATGCCCAATAACACCACAAGACTTAAAAACATTCCCATCTTTTTTCTACTTAGCATTATTCTACTCCTTTAATCTTCAAATTAAAGAACCGGCCAGTACTTTAAGACTATTATGCTAGTATTTTAGACACAAATCTACGGATATTCCTAGAAGAATATTCCAAAAATGCCAATTAGTTCTCCAAAACCTCACAAAAAATAATTCCCCCACCCTCTACCATTCTCCCAAAATCTAACTATAATTAAAATTAAAGGAATACTTTGGCTCCAAACATACAGAAGATAGGGAGACCCCTTAATGCTGGATAAGTAGAGCAAAATAGTCCATTAAATAAGGTAACGGGGGAGAAAGAATGGCAAGAGGATGGAAGAGTTTTTTGTTTTTTCTAGTAATGCTGCTAATGGTAGCTGGGGGAATGCCTGCTTATCAAGCTACCGCCAATGAAGGTATTCTTACAGAAGTTCCTGAGGGATACATAGGGATTTACACGGTAGAAGACTTAAACGATATTAGATCTAATCTAACTGGCAAGTACATCTTAATGGAGGACCTCGATCTGACGGCTGCGACAGCCGAAGGGGGAGAGTTTTACCGCGATGGTGCTGGCTGGGAACCGATTGGTACCGACCCCGAGCCTTTCAGGGGTATTTTTGACGGAAACGGGTACAGCATTAAAGGGTTGAAGGCACACCCAAAAGCAACAAATAGCTACACCTATGCAGGCCTGTTCGGCTATACGTTTTATGCTGAAATGAGAAATATTAATTTAGAGAATGTGGATATACTAGCAACCAATACATCGACGATAAGCAATAGCTCCTATGCTTTTGCAGGAGGACTGGCAGCATATGCCCATAATGTCAAAATCGAAAATGTAACAGTTTCTGGGAACGTTGATGGGCAGTCCCAATATTACGGCATATCCGGAGGCGTTGTCGGAGTAGTATATACAGATTCCTCATATACGGAATCTACGCTTCTTAACGTTACCAACCAAGCAACAGTCAAGGCGAAAAGTGATGCAGGTGGAATCGCCGGCGATACTCTTTCAACACGCATCACAAATGCAACCAATAAAGGGGCCGTCCAAGGAGAGCGCCGTATAGGTGGGATTGTGGGATCCGCAAGAACCCAAACCTATATGGAGGACGTAACCAACCATGGCGCTATTACCATTACAGGCTCTGGCACAGGTGGGGGCATCAGTGGAACCCTGCACGTTTTTTCCTATATCAAAAACGCCTTAAATGATGGAGATGTGACAAGCAGCTCCCCATCCGTCAGAACCGGTGGGATAACCGGGACGTTGAATAATGTCACCATCATGGACAGCCAGAACAAGGGAAAGGTGACCAACACGGGGGAAAACTCCGATGGTGGAGGGATAGCTGGTTACAGCTACAACCGATCTACTATTACGAGAGTTTCTAATGCTGGTGAAGTCCAATCAACCTCCAATGCCGGTGGGATCATCGGGTCCAGCAACTCCACTAACATAACGGAAACCTATAACGCTGCAAAGGTAGGGGGCGCGTCCTTTAGTGGAGGAATTGCAGGCTATCTGAATGATTCCACGGTAAAAAATAGCTTCAACTATGAATCTATCAGCGCACTGAATGGTGCAGGTGGAATAGTTGGCCGCGGTACTTCTGCTACAACCATCATGAACAGCTATAACATAGGGTCAGTCCAAGCTTCATCCACTGTCGGCGGAATTGCCGGCGAATTTAACGGAGCGATAAGCGATTCCTATTTTATTGACAATATTGCCGATGGTGTCGGAACCGGTTCGGAAGTGGAAGGGGCCAGAAAGACCAACCAAGAGCTGCAGGATATCTCTACCTATCCAAACTTTGATTTTACGGATACATGGAAAATAGGAACACACGCTAGCTATAAGTACCCAGAGCTAGTACGTGTCACTTTTGAAGGGGAAGAAAAGCTTAACTATCTAAAACTGATCACTCCTCCTGATAAAACGACATACCTACAAGGGGAGCAATTAAATCTTTCGGGCACCACCCTGCACGCCATAACGAACCATGGCAAGGAGTCGAATATTCCTCTCACACCCGAAATGACAAGTGGATTCCAACCTGATACACCTGGAACCCAAACGGTTACCATTACCTATGAAGGCATGACAACCAGCTTTTCCGTAAATGTAATCGCAACCTATAACGTAACGTTCAAAGATTGGGATGGTACCATCCTAAAAGAAGAAGTTGTACAAACGGGGAAAGCTGCAACCGCACCGCCACAACCGGAAAGGGCAGGATACAAGTTCATTGGTTGGGATCAAGATTTTTCAACCATCACTTCACACACAACCATAGCGGCAAACTATATAAAAATACCGGATACACCTGCCAATGTGAAGGTGACGGTAGTGGATTTTGATAAAATAACCGTAACGTTCGATAAAGTAAATGAAGCGCACGGATACGAGGTGTATATTGGGGAAACCCCTGATGACTTCTCTACTTTTCTAGTGGATCCGAGCTTAAGTAAAAAAGAATTCGACGGACTTGCTCCAGACAAAACCTATTACTTCTATGTTCGCAGCTATCTACAGAATGGACAGGACAGAGTATATAGTGCTCCTACCACACAATACAGCGGGCAGACCGCACTAAAAACAATTAGCACCCTGCAAACCGAAGCAACAACCTATAATAAAATTAAGCTGAGCTGGAATCAAGTGGACAGTGCTCACGGCTACCGGGTTTACCGTTCCACATCGGAAAATGGAGCCTATAGTAGGGTCGCAACCATCTCAAGCAACAGCACGTTGGAATACACGAATACCGGGCTTTTAACGGGAAAAACCTACTATTACAAGGTGCGCACCTATCGTGTCGAGGGTGACAAAACAATCTTCGGGGCATACTCAGAAGTAAAGAGTGAGAAAACATCACTGGGGAAGGTTGACGGACTTAGTGTAGCCTCCGCAGACTACAACAAGTTAAAGGCCAGCTGGAATCAGGTAAGCGGTGCCAGCGGGTACGAAATCTACCGTGCTACAAGCAAAACAGGTAGCTACTATAAAGTAGGTACCGTCACAAGCGGTAGTACCAAGACCTTTACCAATTCCGTACAAAAAACCGGAAAGAATTACTACTACAAAGTCCGTGCCTACCGCATGGTAAATGACCAAAAAGTCTACGGATCCTTTTCCGATATCAAAAGCGGCAAAACCATATTAGCAGTTCCTGCAAGCTTCAATGTCGTGAAGAAAAACAACACAACCGCTACCCTAACCTGGAACAAAGTATCCGGTGCATCTGGCTATCGGATTTATCGCTCCACATCCAAGACAGGAACCTATACGAGAGTCGCAAGCATCACAAGCGGAAACACCGTCAAATATGATAATACCAATCTCGTAAAAGGCAAAACCTACTACTACAAAATTCGCGCCTACAGAGTCGTAGACGGAAACAATGTCTATAGTGCATATAGTGAACCAGTTCGGTTGAATTGAGAGTGGGTGTTCAACACATTAGAATGTAAAAATGTAAAAGCAAAGGGCTGGGACAAAAGTTTTTTAATCTAAATGAGACCCGAACTAATTTGAAATCTCAAATTAGTTCGGGTCTGTTTTCGTTTAAAAGATACATTTAGTTTTTTGGTTGCACCAGCTGTTGATTGGAGCAAAAGGCGAAGACTCCTGAGGGAGATAGCGGTAGCTTGAGACCCCGCAGCGGAGCGAAGAGGCTCAAGCACCGCCCCTAGGAAAGCGAGGCCATTTGTGGAAATCAACAGCGGTATTTAGAGTCGATACCTATGATAACTATATTGTTCGTCTTTTATTAAGGTTTTTTATTTTTGTCCCAGGCTCTTTTATGATTATATTTTTCTTCAATAATTATTTTTAAACAAACGTTTGTATCATTTTATTTTTGGTGTTGTTATACGTGGTGTGAAAATAGGTCGGGGTATATCGACTATTTTTGAATGGTATGGCGAAATAAGTATGGAAGCAGGGGGCGACCCGATAGTAAAATTACGAAACTAAGCTTCTATCGCTATTTATAGTGGATTTTAATAGAAAAAACTCGTGTTTTTTAAAGAAAATAGGCCTATTTTCACAGGTGAAATTCGGTTCGGACATTTATCTTCTTGCTTCGGACAAATAAGTGGATAATAGACTAGGGTTCGGTCAAATGAGTAGTGACGTTCGGTCACCTTTCAACGACCTTCGGACACCTTAAAATTTCGTTCGGTCAATTGTCGCCAATCTTCGGTCAAATTACCCAAAACTTCGGTCGAATTTCCCCAATCTTCGGTCAAAAATCAAAAATCTTCGGACATTTAACATTGAAGGGACAGGCACGTCGACACACTTTTTGCCCCCTCAGCCAACCCCTGAAACCCCTTCAGGAAAGAAAAGGAAGCGCTATCAAGAAGAAATTGTATTTACAGATAATTCTCTCCAATCTATAATGGGGAAGGGGGTTTTTGTTTAATTAAGTTAGAAAAAGTCGAAAATCTGGGAATCTAGCTTTTATTTTCCGAATATTATCATTCTTATATTTTGCGGTAATTCTACAAATCTTCACATTAAATTAACACTAGATTCATAATATGACTTTAAAATAATGTCTGGGTGGGCTTGGTTGCATGCAGAAAATGTAGGTAATAAGCCTTATGGGTATAGAACAATTTCCCCTAAAAGTAATGAAGAAACCACCATGAGTCAACATAAGGGTCGATTAATTTAAGAATATGGGAGGAAGAAAATGAAAAGACAACACAAAAGAAGTATTAGTATTGTCACATTGGTGTTCTTGATCACAAGTTTATTTTCACCAATTGCTAATACTCAAGTAAAAGCAGAAACTGTTGTTGCTACGGATCTCATTATTTCGGAGTATATAGAGGGATCAAGTAATAACAAGGCTATAGAACTATTTAATGGAACAGGTAGCGAGGTAGATTTAAGCGGCTACACACTGGAACATTACAACAACGGTGGTTCAGCAACTACAGGGACCACAACAACCGACAAGATATTAACATTAGAAGGAAAACTTGCAAATGGTGATACATACGTCATTTCTCGTTCTGATGCGCATGCTGATATCTTAGCTGCCACAGACAGAATAGACACCAGCAAGCAAGTCATCAACTTCAACGGAAACGATCAAATTGTCCTGAAAAAAGATGGACAAGTCGTAGATTCCATTGGCCAAGTTGGCTCCGTTGATACGCAACTAACTGATGTTTCCCTAGTTAGAAACAGCGATGTTTCAAAAGGTGATACCATCATCGACGACGCTTTTGATAAAGAAACAGAATGGACTAACCTAGGAAAAGATGTTTTCGATGACATAGGAAAACATACCTTCGGAGCTGCTGACCCTGGTGAACCTACTGACCCAGAACCAGTTGTTCCAACCATTACCGTTGCAGAAGCACGTGAGCTTGGTGTTGGTGAAACGGTAACAATTGAAGGAATTGCGACAACGAATACCGGCCTTTGGGGCGGCGATTCATACTATATGCAGGATGAAACGGCGGGGATGTTTGTTTATAACAGTCCGCAAAGTGTAAAGCCTGGTGATAAAGTTAAAATTACCGGTGAATTAAAGACTTACAACAATGAGTTGGAGATTATTCCGACGAAACAAGAAATTCTTTCATCTGGAAATGAACTGCCTACTGCTCAAGTTGTGACAAAAGTGGATGAGAGCACACAAGGTGAATTTTTAAAACTTGAAAACGTTACAATTACTGGCTTGACAAAAGAAAATTACGGAACAGCTTCCTTCCAAGCAGTCTTCGAAAGTGGAGAAAGCGTTGATGTCATCCATGACAACCGCACAGGTTCTAATTATGATGAACTGATCAAACACTACAAAGAAGGCGATAAAGTTCATCTAACAGGACTCGGCTCTATCAGTAGTGCTGGTTTTCACTTAAAAACTACTGGTCTAGATAGCTATGATTTAGTGAATAAACCTGCCGTATATGTAACTCAACCAGAAGGTGTTGTAGAAGCAGGTACGAAAATCGAATTGAAATCCGGTACAGAGGGTGCTGTAATCTATTACACGACAGATGGTTCAGCTCCAACTACAGCTAGTACAAAATATACGGAAGCAATCGCTTTAGAAACTGGTGAAACGACCATTAAAGCAATCGCGGTTGCAGATGGTACAGAGAGCGAAGTATTCAGCTTTACCTACACGATCCTGAATACAGAAGGCATCTTCATCCATGACATCCAAGGCAAAGGCCATGTGTCCGAATACAATGGATCTTCCGTAACAGACATCACTGGTGTTGTCACACATGTTTTTGGTACAAGCAGCTTTGTGATGCAGGATGTTGAGAATGCAGACGATGACAGCGCAACATCTGAAGCTATTGAAGTATACCAAAGAAACCATGGTGTTAATGTTGGGGATACCGTTTCAGTAGATGGAACAGTGACAGAATACGGTGGAGGCACTAACCTTTCCAAAACACAGATTACAGGAACTGCAGTTGAAAAGACTGGTACAGCGGACCTTCCTGCACCTCTTGTTGTTGGAGAAGATATTATCCCTCCTAACAAAATCATTGATAATGACAAATTGGAATCCTTTGACCCTGAAGAAGACGGCATTGATTTCTGGGAATCTGTTGAATACATGCGTCTATCCTTCCCTGATGCACTTGTAGTTGGACCGCCTTATAACGGTGATGTTCCAATTATTGTGGGAAGCACAACAAACAATGAACTGAATGTGATGGGTGGATTAAATATCGCAGCAGACGATTATAACCCGGAAAAAATCATGCTTGATAACGTCGGGAACGACTACAAATCCGGCGATCAATTTGATGGCGATGTTATTGGTATCCTATCCTATGCAAGTGCAGGCTACCAACTAGTAACAGACAAGAGCAAATTGCCTGCTGTCATTCCGTCATCTATTAAAGCAGAAGTGACACACATTGACCCTGCAGACGACAAATTGACAGTAGCAAATTACAATATCGAAAACTTCTCAAACAACACAGCCAATACTCCAGATGAGAAAGTGGCAAGAATCGCTAACTCATTTGTAGAAAATATGAAATCTCCTGACATTATTACTCTAGTAGAAGTTCAGGATAATGATGGACAGACTGATTCTGGTAATACAGATGCATCCGAGAGCTATGAGCGCTTGATTGCTGCAATCAAAGCTGCTGGTGGTCCAACGTATGCATGGACAGATGTTGCACCTGAAAATAATACAAACGGTGGTGCACCAGGCGGAAACATTCGTGTAGGTTACCTGTACAACCCTGAACGCGTGGACTTAGTCGATGCTACTAAAGGTACGGCAACTCAAGCGAATGCATGGACTGCAGAGGGTAACCTGACTCTTAATCCTGGGGTAATCAACCCTACAGCATTCACGAACACTCGTAAACCGATCGCAGCTAAATTTGAATTCCAAGGTGAGCGTGTCGTTGTAATCGGAGCTCATCTGAATTCTAAAGGTGGAGACCAATCTCTATGGGGAGCAAATCAGCCTCCAAAATTGGGCTCAGAAGCGGAGCGACTACAATTAGCGCAAGCAATTAACGATTTCGTAGATGCTGGACTTGCAGAAAATCCTGCTCTTAACATTGTCGTTGCTGGAGATATGAATGATTTTGAATTCACGCCAGCCCTTGAAACACTTAAAGGCGGAGTACTGACAAATATGGTAGATGTAGTTCCTGCCGAGGATCGTTTCTCTTACTTCTACCAAGGAAACAACCAAGTATTAGATCATATCTTAGTTTCTAATAATCTAGTATCGAATACAGCAGTTGATATGATCCATATCAATGCGAATTTCACGGAAGCACAAGGACAGGCATCTGATCATGATCCTATGTTGGTGCAACTTGATTTAACAAAACCAGCGGGTCCAGACCTGACAATTTTCCATACGAATGATACTCATTCCGCATTGGATCTAATGCCAAGGACTGTCACAGCGCTAAAAGAACTTAGAGAAGTATCTCCAAACGGACTTCTGCTTCATGCAGGTGATGCATTTACTGGAACATTGTACTTCAATGAATTCCAGGGTACAGCAGACCTTGCCATGATGAAGCTGATGGATTTTGACGCAATGACTTTTGGTAACCATGAATTTGACTTAGGTTCTTCACCAGAAGGCCATCAAGCATTAGTTGACTTTGTTAAGGGAGCAAACTTCCCATTATTAGGTGCAAACATTGATTTCTCAAAAGATGCAAAGTTCGACGGGTTATACAGTGACTCCATTGAATCAGCATATGAAAATGGAAGAATTTACGATGGAATCATTAAAGAAGTAAACGGGGAGAAAGTTGGTATCTTCGGATTAACAACAGAAGAAACAGCGGATATTTCCAGCCCGGGATCCATTGAGTTCCAGAACTATCTAGAAGAAGCTGAAAAAGCAGTTGCATATTTAGAATCTCAAGGAGTAAATCGTATTGTCGCATTAACACATATCGGATATGACGATAATGCAGCGGTTGACAATGACCTGGTTCTTGCTGAAAAAGTAGAAGGCATTGACATAATCGTCGGTGGACATAGCCATACAGCTTTGAAGGAACCAGTAGTAGTAGCGAATGATGCAACACCAACTATCATCGTACAGACAGGAAATGCAAACAACAACCTTGGTGTGTTGAATGTTAATTTTGATGAGAATGGTGTTATTACCACACATGATGGCCGTATCATCGCAATCACGAATAATATTGCTGCTGATCCAGAAGCAGTAGAAGTTCTTGCTCCATTTAAAGCACATGTGGATGAAGTAGCGAAGACAGAAATCGGCGTGTCTACACCTAATGCTTTAGAAAACCCACGTACGGGCGGCGACAACACAAAGCCAAGTGTACGTAGAAATGAAACAATCCTAGGTAACCTGATTACTGATGGAATGCTTGCAAAGGCTAAGGATTTCACTGGCAAAAATGTCATCATGGCATTGCAAAATGGTGGAGGAATCCGAGCTGCTATCAACGCAGGAGAAATCACTGTAGGAGAAATCATGACAGTTCTTCCATTTGCCAACACATTGGCAACGATGGAATTGACTGGCGCAGAGCTTAAAGAAGCATTCGAAATCAGCTTAAGTCAATATCCAGGAGAAAATGGCGGTTTCCTACACGTAGCAGGAGGAAAGGTAGAATTTGATTCTACTAAACCTGCAGGTGAACGCATCGTGTCCGTCAAGTATTTAAATCAAAGCGGTCAATATGTAAAAGTTAAAAATAGTGAAACATACACCATCGCAACGAATGCATTCACAGCAAAAGGCGGAGACGGCTATAATGTCTTTGCAAATGCTTATGCAGAGGGCCGTGTAACCGATCTAGGTCTATCCGATTGGGAAAACTTCCGCGATCATTTGAAAATGGTTGGAAGCGAAGGAATCCCGACGGAAACAGAAGGTCGAATCACAGATGTAAAAGGTTTATTTGATTTAACAGTTATGCATACGAATGATACGCATTCAGCTTTGGAAAACATGCCAAAGACTGTAACAGCTGTAAAAGAAATCAGAGCAGAAAACCCGGATGCACTTCTTCTTGATGCAGGAGATGCATTCACTGGAACTCTATATTTCAATGAATTCCAAGGCGAAGCGGAACTTGCCTTGATGAATCTGATGGGCATCGATGCCATGACATTCGGTAACCATGAATTTGACTTAGGTTCTTCAGCAGAAGGCCATCAAGCACTGGTTAACTTTGTTAAGGGAGCAAACTTCCCATTCGTAAGTGCTAACGTTGATTTCTCAAAAGATGCGAAGTTCGATGGACTATTCAATGACTCCATTGAAGCAGCATATGTAAATGGCGAAATCTATAATGGGATTATCAAGGAAGTGAACGGCGAGAAAATCGGTATCTTCGGTTTAACAACGGAAGAAACAGCTGATATCTCAAGCCCGGGCTCCATCACTTTTGAAAATTATTTAGAAGAAGCAGAAAAAGCAGTTGCGTCCCTTGAGGCACAAGGCGTTAACAAGATCATTGCATTGACGCATATCGGATTTGACGACAATGCAGCAGTTGATAATGACTTGGTTCTTGCAGAACAAGTAGAAGGTATCGACATTATCGTAGGTGGACATAGTCATACTGCATTGTCCAAACCTGTACTCGTAGATAAAGATGCCACTCCAACTGTTATTGTCCAAACAGGAAATGCTAATAGCAATCTAGGCTTGCTAGACGTAAGATTCGATGAAAATGGTGTCATAATTGAAAATGACGGAAGCTTAATCAAAGTCAGCGGCAAAGTAGCTGATCCTGAGGCAGTAGAAGTATTGGCGCCATTTAAAGCGCATGTTGATAAGGTAGCCAATGAAGAAATCGGCGTATCAACACCGATCGAATTAGAAAATCCGCGTACAGATGGCGACAATACGAAGCCAAGTGTACGTAAAAACGAAACAATCCTAGGTAACCTGATTACCGACGGAATGCTTGCAAAAGCAAAAGAATTCACTGGCAAGAATATCATCATGGCATTGCAAAACGGTGGAGGAATCCGTGCAGCGATTAATCAAGGACCAATCACTGTAGGCGAAGTTATCGCAGTTCTTCCATTTGCTAACACATTGGCAACGATGGATCTGACTGGTGCCGAGCTAAAAGCAGCATTCGAAAGAAGCTTCAGCCAATATCCAGGGGAAAATGGCGGTTTCTTACATGTAGCCGGAGGGGTAATAGAATTTGATTCCACTAAACCTGCAGGCGAGCGTGTAGTATCCATTCAATATCTGGATGAAAACGGTCATTTAGTGGAAATTAAAGACGAAGAAACTTACACCATCGCAACAAATGCATTCACAGCAAAAGGCGGAGACGGCTATGATGTCTTTGCAAATGCTTATGCAGAAGGCCGTGTAACAGATCTAGGTCTATCCGATTGGGAAAACTTCCGTGAGCATCTAGTGAATATTGGAAGTGACGGAATCCCGACTGAGATTCAAGGTAGATTTGTAGATGTAAGTTTAAACCCAGGTGAAGAACCAGGTGAGGAGCCGGGTGAAGAACCAGGTGAGGAGCCAGGAGAAGAACCGGGTGAGGAGCCAGGTGAAGAACCGGGTGAAGAGCCAGGAGAAAATCCAGGTAACCAACCGGGTGAGAATCCAGGTAACAAACCTGGCGATAATACGGGTGAAAAACCAGGTAACAAACCAAGCGAAAAACCAGGTAATAAACTTCCGAATACAGCAACAAATACGTTCAATGTGTTACTGACAGGATTAGTTTTAGTTCTGGCAGGTGGAGGGTTATTCTTCTGGAATAGGAGAAGAACTGCTTAAAGTGGGCTGATGGGGGCAGCTACCCCATCGACCTAGAAAAGAGACTCAGTAATGAGTCTCTTTTTTGTGAAAAAAAGTGAAGAATGTCGCTTTATGGAAGTTAATGACATTGATATTCCACCTAAAAGGTTCTATTATCATAAGTTGAGGAACTAGGAGGTGGCTTCTTGAAAAAGCCTATTAATGAAATATATTGGATCAGGGCGATAGCCTGTTTGAGTGTGGTGGCCATTCATTCTTTTACTCGAACCAAGGGTAAGTTTGATCTGCCGGATACCACGATAGATTTCATTGTAAATTTACAATTGATGATGATGTTTGCGACGCCAATGTTCGTCCTCATTTTTGAAGTGATTGTTGGGAACGCATATCATAATAGAATACCAAAAGGATTCTTTAAAAAACGTTTATTGTATTTATTTTTACCTTTTGTTTTTGTGCCATTTTTATATGTCTTATTTAATGTGATTTATAATGATTTTGCCATGAGTAATGTTTTGAGAGCTTTACAAAGAGATCTAATTTTTGCGGGCTGGCACGGTTATTTTATCCTCATCATCCTGCAATTTGTGGTCATTCATGCCTTATTTGTAAAATATCTCAGGAAGATCCCAATGTGGATCATGCTTATTGTGAGTTTCGCACTTAATGTAACCTATCTCTATATGACCGAATTCCATCGGGATATGTTTCCGATGATCATGCAGGAGAACTATTCTTACATTCGTTTGGTATTTGTAGGTTGGATCTTCTACTTTACAGTCGCTTACTATGTAGGAAAAAACCTGGATAAGGTAAGAGCTTCTCGAAAATGGGGACTGCCTCTTGCATTTGTCGCTACAGGTATTAGTTTATATTATGTTTACGATATGCACTATTCAGGAACCATTACAACGCTAGGATCTGTTCGTCTGGATATTATGTTTTACACCGTAACATTATTCTTTTTCCTATTTTTCTTATTTTCTTATGTATCCAAGGTACCAAAAGTTGTAATGTTCATCAGCAAATACGCATTCTCTATTTATTTATTGCACTTATTATCCTTTAATATCGCAATGAAATATCTGCCTAAAATGAACATTATCTTATATTCATTCACACTATTTCTCATAGGCATCTTCGGATCTGTTTTGATGGCCAGACTTATATCCCTATTCCCATTTGGCAAATTCATTATTGGACCTCTTAAAGATGCAGTAAAGCAAAAGCGAGTCACCAAAGAACAAGAGAGAGTGGCAGCTTGATGGGTTATGGGACACGCTACGCGACCCGTCAATAATTTAAGTATAGACAGATGGAATGGTATATCCTTTCCATCTGTCTTTTTTTATGAAGTGAATATTTACATTTAATCCATATTATCCTAACATCTGCTTGCTATGCTTAGAGAATAAATAACCTAAGTTAAGGTGGCGGTAGGTATGAGGATAGCAGTAGCTGGTACAGGATATGTAGGGCTTTCTAACGCATTGCTGTTAGCGCAACATCACGAAGTCATTGCTGTTGATATTATAAAGGAGAGAGTCGACCTCCTTAATGAACGTCAATCACCAATCGTTGATGCAGAAATAGAGCAATTCCTAAAAAGAACGGACATTCATTTTACCGCAACAACGGACGCTATAACCGCATTTAAAGAAGCAGATTTTATCATCATTGCCACACCGACAGACTATGACACAGAGAAGAACTATTTTAATACAAGCTCTGTGGAATCTGTCATTGACACCATTTTAACTGTGAATCCAGATGGGGTCATGGTGATTAAATCCACCGTACCTGTTGGGTATACTTCTAAAATCAAACAACAATATAGAACAGATAACATCCTATTCTCACCTGAATTCCTAAGAGAAGGAAAGGCTCTCTACGATAACCTTTATCCTTCAAGAATTATTGTTGGTGAAAGATCGGAACGCGCCAAGACGTTTGCAACTTTATTAAAAGATGCTGCTTGGAAAAAGGATGTATCAATATTGCAAACAGATTCTACCGAAGCAGAAGCAATTAAACTATTTTCCAATACTTATTTAGCCCTTCGTGTCGCCTACTTCAACGAGCTTGATACATATGCAGAAGCAAAAGGACTCAACACCAAACAAATAATAGAGGGTGTCAGCCTCGACCCAAGAATAGGGGACTTCTACAATAACCCTTCTTTTGGTTACGGTGGTTACTGTTTACCGAAGGACACCAAACAGCTCCGGGCAAATTACAAAAACGTACCCAACAACATCATTGAAGCCATTGTGTCCGCTAACAAAACCCGAAAAGATTTCATCGCAGCTCAAATCCTTGAGAAAAACCCGCATACAGTCGGGATATTCAGACTTACGATGAAATCAGGGTCTGACAACTTCCGGTCATCTTCCATTCTCGGAATAATGAGGCGATTAGCCCTACAAGGAGTAGAAATTATCATCTATGAGCCCGTATTATCAAAAGAGAGATACCAAGAATACGAAGTGATATCAGATTTACATAGTTTTAAAGAAAGAGCAGATATCATCATTACAAACAGAATGGAGCCTGCTCTCAAAGACGTGAAAGAAAAAGTTTATACACGGGACATCTTTTTGAGGGATTAGTGGTATGGGGGCAGGCGCGCTGCGTAAGTGTCTGATACCAACTATCTTGCAAATGCAAAAGACCTACTTTTATGGAAATCAGACACAATAAAATCAAAAAATGGTTTTTAATTGATTATTCTTCCATTTTACTATACTATAATACTAGCATTTAATTTTTATCTTACATCATATAACTGATGTTATGGTCAGCTATCCCTCTGTGAACGATACAAGGGGTGTTTGACCATTTTTAATTGGATGGAGAGTAGAGGTATAAATGAAATGGATGATTTAAGAGTTCCACAAAAGAAGTTTCGTCCGGAACTGGAAGGAGTCCGGGCTGTTGCGGCATTTCTTGTCGCTATCTATCATATTTGGCTGGGGTCCGTTTCCGGTGGAGTGGACGTTTTTTTTATTGTATCCGGATATTTGATTACCACATCCCTATTATCAAAAATGGAAAGGGAAGGCCGTATCCGAATTTTTGAATACCTGCTAGGGCTAGGGAAGCGCCTGTTTCCCATCGCTTTCTTTGTTCTATTCACGTCCACCGTGCTGTCTTTCCTGTTGTTGCCGCAAGCACAGTGGAGACAAATTATTTCTGAAGTATTTTCCTCAGCCTTCTATTTTCAGAACTGGCGCCTTGCCACGAACGCCGTTGATTATTTGGCTCAGAACAATGAGGCTAGCCCCTTCCAGCATTTTTGGGCGCTATCCATTCAAGGGCAATTCTATGTAACCTGGCCATTGATTATTTTCCTGGCCTTTTATGTGGCCAAGAAACTATTTAAAACACCTTTTCGCAAGACACTGCTATCAGTATTATCTGTGATTTTTTTGGCTTCCATTACCTATTCGGTCTACATAACGACTACCAACCAGCCATGGGCCTATTTTGACACTTTCGCACGCGTATGGGAGTTCAGTCTAGGCGGTATGTTAGCAATATTGATACCTTATCTAATAATTGAAAAACGACTGGCTGCTATATTGGGATGGGTTGGATTATGCATTATCGGGTTCACGGGTATCGTGTTGCCTGTTTCTACTGTATTCCCTGGATATGCAGCATTATTGCCGACATCTGGTGTCATCTTAATCATCATTGCAGCGGAAAATGGCAGTCGTTACGGCGTAGAAAATCTACTGGGTTCCAAGCCATTTTTATATTTTGGAAGCATTTCATATGGATTTTATTTGTGGCACTGGCCACTTCTAGTCTTCTATTATGCATATTTCCAGACAGATTCTGTACCGATTAGAGATGGGATTATCCTGATCATGGTCTCTTTCCTCCTGTCGGTACTATCCACAAAGATCCTGGAAGCTCCAATAAGGGGCTTGTCCATTAAAGAATCCAAGTGGAAGCTGGCATCTCTGTTGATCCTGATCATGCTGCCTGTGTTGGGGGCCAATACATGGTGGGGAATGTATATGGATAAGTCGGAGGCTGTATTTAAACAGAATTATGATATTCAGGATTATCCTGGCGCACGAACCATATATGAAAATGTGGATGCCACTCCAGGATTGACACCCATTACCACACCTTTGGAAGCAACAAGTCAGTTACCTTCGATGTATACAGATGACTGTTATGTCAAGATGAAGGAAAGTGGAGTGAAAATGTGTTCTTACGGGGAAACAGAGGACCCTGACTATACGATAGCACTTGTAGGAGGCTCTCACTCTGGTCATTGGTTCCCGGCATTAGAACAGTTTGCCGAGGATTTAAAGCTCCAGATAGATGTTTATAATAAAGACGCCTGCAGATTTTCTACAGAAGATTTCAATGGACAATTGTCCGACACTTGCATGGAATGGAATGAGCTGGTGATAGAACCATTAACAGAAAATCCACCTGATTTACTATTTACGACAGCTACCGTGGATAGTGGAGATACCATACCAAATGGATACATTGAGATGTGGGAAAAATTCGAGGGCGTGACTACAATTTTTGCACTAAGGGATAACCCGAGGATGGCAGAGAACATTCCAGCATGCGTGGAAGTTAAAACCCCAGAAGAATGTTCTATACCAAGAGATAAAGCGCTGGCAGAGAAACCACCATGGGAAAACACTGAAAATATCCCAAACAATGTGTACTTTGCCGACCTATCGGACTACTTTTGTGATAAAAACACTTGTCACTCTGTTATTGGAAATGTCCTTGTATATCGTGACACTCATCATATCAGCACACTATACTCCATGACGCTTGCAGAACCGTTAAAATGGGAGATTGAAAAAGCGATAGAATACCTTGAAGAGAAAAAGGGCTGAGGGGACAGGGACGCCGATTCTTCTAAGCTTTAAAGCGTCGTCGTAAAGTATGGTGTGAGGATTTAAGGGTCTTCACACCATACTTTTTGGTTTGAATATAGTGAGCGACAAATGGTTCTTTCTTCTGTACAGCTGAAAATGCTGAAATTTTAATAGAAATGCTTAATTTTTGCTGTTTGGATTTGGTTCGGTCATTTATCCTCCTGCTTCGGACAAAAAAGGTTCAATTAGAGTAAGGGTTCGGACAAAATGCAGCGACGTTCGGTCACCTTTCGACCGCCTTCAGCCACTCTAAAATTTGGTTCGGTCAATTTCAGCAATACTTCGGTCAACTTTGCCAAAACTTTGGTCAACTTTCATGAATCTTCGGTCAAAATTCCGAAAACTTCGGACATTTGATCAAACACGGGTAGAAGTGAGGAATATGGAGGGGATAGGCACTCTAACCCGTTTTTGCTTTAATGTAAAAAAGTATGGTTTATGCTATTTTTCTTAGATAACTTTTTTCAAACAAACGTTTAATTAATTTAATTTCTGAAGTTGATAAATGTGTATTTAAAATACATCGAGTAATATCGACTATTTTCGCATAGTATGTTGCGATAATAGTTTGTAGAAGGTGTTGAATATTTCAAGAAATGGGTTGCAGGTCTCCGTGTCCCTGCAACCCAACACATTAATTTTCAACCTGCACCTTTGGTTTCTCTTTAGAAAGAATCCACCCAAGTACCCCAATCAACACAAGCACAACCCAGAACGTAATCTTCCAAGGTGCTCCCTTAGCAAAGCCTTCCGAGAGGATCGCCAATTCAGGATGCGAAAGGGCGTATACCCCTAATTTTACCCCAACCCAACCTACCACAAAGAATGCAGCGGTCTCCAATCCAGGACGTTTTTCAAGCAAGGTGACAAAGTATCCGGCCGCAAATCTCATGATCACCAATCCGATAATTCCACCTGCAAGGATGACGGCAAAGTGTCCGCCGTCCAAACCACCGATTGTCGGAAGGTTTGTTGTCGGTAGCATAACCGCAAGTGCAACCGCAGCAAGAATCGCATCTACAGCAAAGGCAATGTCAGCCAGCTCTACTTTGATAACAGTCATCCAGAAGCCAGAGCCTTTCTTTTCCTCCGCATGCTTTATGAGCTTAGGCTTTAATACATGCTTTTTCAAAAGATGATACACAGCAATCCCCAACAAATATAATGCCCCTACAGCCTGCACCTGCCAGATGTGGACAAGGTAGGAAATAAGGAATAAAGATCCAAATCGGAACACAAATGCCCCTGCTAAACCGTAAAATAAAGCTTTCTTTCGTTGATTTTCAGGTAAATGCCTTACCATCGTTGCAATGACAAGCGCATTATCCGCCGCAAGAATTCCTTCCAGACCAATGAGAATGAGCAACACCCAACCGTATTCAAGCAACAATCCAATATCCAATTATTATCTTCCTCCGCTCCATTAATCTATTATTTATCTTTATCATGTAAAACAAGGTTCATTTAAATGGCTGGTGATGATGGTAATGCCAATGATCTTGGTGGGGTGTGCAAGTCTAACGTTAAAATGGATATTGCATACAATTTCAACGTGACAATAAAGGTTAACCAGATTAATAAATTTTTTTCAGAAAGGTGTTTCAATTAAGATCACTTTTCTCCTTTTTATGGGTTTTTGATTATGGTTCCTTAGCTATCGAAGTGTTGTTTAGATCGCCAATCCCTCCCTGAAAAATACAAAAAAACCTTTACCAACTAAATGGTAAAGGTTTGGAAATACACAAATATATCCCTTTACCATGATGGCAAAGGTCTCGCAAACAACGTCAACGTTGCCAGTTAAGCCGGTGATATTGCTATCACGTATTGTCGACATAACTGTCAGCTACTCCCCTTTGGAGTATATGGGCTCAAAGCTTGAGCGTAGCACTAACTCATGTGCTATTGAGAGTATCATATAATGTTCTGAATTATTTTGCAAGAGAAATTTTAAGAGGGGTGAGGGGACAGGCACGGTGACTCGGTTCCTGTCCTCTTTCACCACTCATTGAATGGGCTGGGGTACTTTTGACGAATTCTTTCCTAACCTCTGCAAACCAAGTAAATCAATGAGGCTGAAACCAGCTTTTGAGAAGATGGGTAAAAACACAAAAAGTATGGTATCCGTTACTTGGCCAAAAAGATGAACACCAGAAGGGCCGAGAATCCAGAATGTAGGGTATCCAAACCAAAGAATGGTCAAGTATCCGGCCACAATGAGGTAGAAGCGATGTAGATTAACGCTTTGTGACAGGGCCTTTCGTCTAAGGGGCCACCAGATGATATACATGATAAACATCAAGCCTACCCAACCTAACCCATACCAAAAGTACCTTACTGGAGTGGGAGATAAGTCAGCAATCAAGCCTGTCAAAATCATAAACACATCTGCAGCGATCAGCCCACCAATTAGCACCTTATCTTTTGGCATATAATGCATTGCCGTAAAAGCTAACGCCACAAGTAAAAGCGGTGTTGTCACTAACCAGTCCAAATATCGTGCATAATAGGTTACTTTGTCTCCTATGGTGACATGCCCCTGCCCCAACGCCATGGCCGAATAAGCAGTTCCAGACCAAGCGACAATAATGAAAGCAATAAGAAATTCGGCTCTTGGCAACTTTTTTCGTTTAAACCCCATTATTGCAAAAATGACAGCAGCAATGAACATGACAGCAACATAAAACCATAAAAGATTAACCTCAAGGGGATACATCTCAGTGTACAAACAATTCAACTCACTTTATCGGTATTTTATATGTGGTTATTCTTTCCTGGAATGAGGAGTTTATTCTTTGGGGGCTGAGGGGGCAGGCACGCTGACCGGTCTTCACTTTAAAGAAGTCAAGTGAGGTTTGAGGGACATTTGGTTTCATGAAATTTTTCTTGAATAATTATTTTTAAACAAACGTTTGATTAATTTTGTTTTTGGTGTTGAAAAATGAGGATTGAGAGCGTATCGAGTAATATCGACTATTTCCGCATAGTTTAGTGCAATAATTTTTGGGAGGATTATAGATTCGTATATAGTTCTTTTTATCTATTTTCTTACATAAAATACTAGATTTATACAATTTTCTACCCTAAAATTGGAATTGAATTAACTTATATTCCAAATCAAACGAGGTGTCTCTTTGTCCAATTATCAGAAAGCTGCAGTTATTTTATTAAGTATTATTATCGTGTTACCATTGTTGTATTTTATAATCCCTATTGTTTTGCCGTTTCTTTTTTTAGCTGGAATGGTCTATTTAAAAGCCAACTATGCAAGGATAAAAGGGGCGGTTGGGGAGCGGGCTGTGAACAAAGAGTTAGAGAAGCTGGGCCCGTTATTCACCGTGTATCATGATTTATATGTGCCAAATGAAAATGGAGGTACGTCGCAAGTCGATCATGTAGTAGCTTCGCCGACTGGCATCTTTGTTATTGAAACCAAACATTACGAAGGATGGATTTTCGGAAAGGAAAATCAACGTAATTGGATACAGGTGATCTATAAGCGCAAAGAGAAGTTTTTAAATCCAATTTGGCAGAATTATGGGCACATTAAGGCGTTGAAGGGTTATCTCGGAGAGCAGCATAACTACCAATCTATTATTGCTTTCTCCAGCAGGTCCACGTTGAAGTTTGAAGATAATTTCAGTTCGGCAAGGGTTGTCCAAATTCCGCAGCTAAACAAGGTCATAAAGGAATCGTTAAGGCGTGATATTAGTGAGGTGGAGCTGCGAGGAATTAACAAAGCCTTGGAACAATTGGTCATCCAGGATGGGAAGCAAAAGAGAATTGTACATCAAAGGCATGTAGAAGCGATAAGAGATAAACAAGCTGGGAAAGTGGTTGTAAAACCAATTGTGAAGAAGCAGACTCTTAACGAGACGGATTTAGAAATCTGTCCAAAATGTGGTGGTAAGCTTTCAATTAAGTAGGGTAAATATGGATCTTTTTATGGGTGTAATGGATATCCAGTATGTAGATATACTACTAAGATTTCTTGAGGGAAACGGACTGAGAGATTGGGTGTGCCGACCCGTAACAAAGATTTGCTCGCTATAGTGGGTTTTGATAGAAATACATGTATTTTTAGTTGAAAATGACTCAGTTTTGGTCGGTGATTTCTGGTTCGGACATTTATCCCCTTTCTTCGGACAAAAAAGTGGAAAAAGACTAGGGGTTCGGTCAAATTAAAGAGACATTCGGTCAACTTTCAACCACCTTTGGACACTTCAAAATTTCGTTCGGTCAATTTCGGACAAACTTCGGCCAACTTTGCCAAAACTTCGGTCAACTTCGGACAAACTTCGGTCAAAAAACCAAAAACTTCGGACATTTAACTAAACACGGGCTGAGGGGACAGGCACGCCGCCCCTCAGTGGGTCGCGTTGCCAGCCCCTAAAACCCAAACCACCGATCCAACACCAACGCCAACCATTTCCCCTCAGGATGAACGCGGACATTCTCAATCAAGCCTTTTCTGACTGCAAGCGGCAGCGAAGGTTCTATTATATCCTCCCTCAGCATCTGCACCGATTCTTTAACCACACGATTTTCGGTCTCCCCTGCATGCCTATCCATCAGGGCAAGCACTTCTTCCTTAGATTCAGAATCCCCAATTTTATCAGCATTCTTCAGATAAAACTCCAGATCCTCTGTAATGAATGGAATATTAGAATGCTTCGCGAGGCTATCTGTTTTCTCAACAAGAGACTGACAAAGTAAGTTCATATCCAAATCAACCTCGTAAAACAGGAATAGTTCTGAATATATCCGGATAAATCCCTTGATGCAGTAAACAATGTCATATTTGGTTGCTCGGACCTGGTCGCCATATATATTTTCCACCATTGCCAATATGCTTTGAGACGTTTTTATGTCATAGGCTCTAGATTTCATCAGCAATTCCTGATTCAAAGAATGTGGCATTTCTTTTATTAGCACTCTTGCGAAGTCGGCGTGTTGTGCAAAATAGTGAAACATCAGTTTGTAAAACTTAAAAAGTAAATTCTTATCGTTTGCACTACCTGTGACTAAGTGGTCAGTCTCTGTTGTGACCATCTTGAAAAAGTAGTCGAGCATCTCCATGATCAACTCATCTTTTGATTTAAAAGATAGGTAGAAGGACCCTTTGGATATACCGCATTGCTCTGTTATTTGTTGGATGGAAGTAGCTTCAAAGCCTTGTTTGGCGAACAGTTCTGTCGCTTTTTCCATAATTAGTTGTTTTTTAGACATGTATTTTCTCCTATACATTTCGTTGACATATGACCGTATAGTCATTATTATATGGAATAGAGTATATTAAGTCAATATAAGGGTAGGTGCAACCGTGAGAGGGTTAGTCAATTTTGTAATTAGAAACAAGCTGGCAGTATGGTTACTGACTATTATCATTACCGTAGCAGGAATCTATTCCGGTACAAAGATGAAAACGGAAACGATTCCGGATATCTCCATTCCATTTTTAATGGTGATGGATGTGTATCCTGGAGCCACACCAGAAACTGTGATGGAGGATGTCTCGATTCCGCTTGAGCAGGTGGCGGAAGGACTAGACAATGTAAAAGCTGTTTATTCCAACTCCTATTCTAACATGGCAAACTTACAGATTGAATATGAATATGGAACAGATATGGATGAGGCAAAGCGAGCATTAACCTCCGCATTGGCTGATGTGGAACTACCAGAGGGTGCGCAAGAACCAATGGTCAATTCCATCAGCATGAACATGATGCCTGTTGTTGCCCTAAGTGCAAGCAGTGATACAGAGGATATCGTGGAACTATCGGCAACTGTCGAAGAATCCTTGCTTCCGAAGATCCAAAAGCTTGAAGGCGTTGCGTCCGCGACGATTGCTGGACAGCATATTGAAGAGGTCGAGCTTCGCTATGACACAGAGCGCATGGCGGAACTTGGGTTAACAGAAGACAATGTCAAACAGATGATTCAAGCAAGCAACTTGGATGTTTCCTTAGGACTTTATGAGTTCAAAGAGGGAGAGGAAGCAGTTTCTGTTGACGGGAAATTCATGACTGCAGCAGAACTAGAGGAAATGCTGATTCCAGTCACTCCGTCCGAAACGGTTCAAGTTCCTTTTGTAAAATTAAGCGAAATTGCTGAAATCGAAGTAATTGGTAAAGTGGAATCTGTCTCTAGAACGAACGGAGCAGACGCTATTGCGATTCAAGTGTTGAAACATCCGCAAGCAAACACGGTGGATGTGGTGAATCAAGTGAAATCCTTGATGGAAGAAGAGCAGGAACGCCTTGATGGTCTAGTGATCGATGTGACCCTCGATCAAGGGGAACCAATCGAGAAATCCGTGACAACAATGGTAGAAAAAGCATTGTTTGGTGGCGCGATTGCAATCTTAATCATCCTTTTATTCTTAAGGGATATCAAATCGACCCTTATCTCCATCGTGTCCATTCCGGTGTCCATTTTCATGGCATTCTTACTTTTAAACTGGATGGAAATCACGTTGAATATCATGACGCTTGGAGCGGTGACCGTCGCAATCGGTCGTGTTATCGATGACTCCATCGTTGTTGTGGAAAATATATACCGCAGATTGCATTTGAAGGAAGAAAAATTAACAGGCCGCGCACTTGTCAGGGAAGCAACGCTTGAAATGTTCAAGCCGATTTTATCCTCGACGCTTGTGACGGTTGCTGTTTTCGCACCGTTAATTTTCGTAGGTGGAATGGTAGGCGAGCTATTCATGCCGTTCGCGCTGACGATGACCTTCGCGCTAGGTGCATCACTAATTGTAGCGGTAACCATCGTTCCGGCGATGTCGCACTTCCTTTTCAAGAAAAAGCTTTATAGCGAAAAGACAGAAAGCGGCCATAAGGAAATTGGAAAACTTGCAAACTGGTACAAAGGTGTATTGAACTGGTCCTTGAACCATAAAATCATTACGTCTATTATAGCGGTTGTTTTACTTGTAGGAAGTCTTGGACTGACTCCACTTATCGGATTCAGCTTTTTAGGAAGCGAAGAAGAAAAAGTCATGTACTTAACGTACACACCAGAAGCAGGGGAGCTAAGAGAAGAGACCCTTGCGAATGTGGAAGAAGTCGAAAAAGCTATGATGGAACGTGACGATATTGACATTGTCCAGCTATCAGTCACAGAAGGAGCCAATGAACAAATGGCCATGATGGGTGGCGGATCTGACGGTGTGTTAATGTACCTCATTTTTGACCCTGACATGGAAAACTTCCCAGAAGCAAGAACAGAAGTGGAAGACTATGTGTTCAATATCGGCCAATCTGGTGAATGGAAAAGCCAAAACTTCGCCACTGGAGGAGCGATGGCATCCAACGAAATTAGCTACACATTCTCAAGTGAAAACCTTGATAACCTCAATGAAGCAGTGAAACAAGTAGAAGACGCGATGAGCGGAGTAGATTTATTAGAAAATGTATCTTCCACTGCGGAGGAAGCGTATGTTGAGCACACTCTGAAGGTCAGTCAGGATGAGTTGCTTCAATATGGACTGACAGCAGGACAAATCGTGATGATGCTTAGTCCACAATTTGAAGAAGTGCTGACAAATGTAGAAAAAGACGGCAAAACCCTTGATGTCATCGTAAAAGAAGAGCAAAAAGAGCAGCCGAAATCAATTGAAGAATTGTTAGAAACTGAAGTTCCGACTGCTATGGGTGGGACGATGCCTCTTTCAGAGCTTGTTGAAGTAGAAGAAGGAACCACGTTGAATACCTTAGCTAGATCAAAAGGCGAATACTACGCTTCTGTCAGCGGAACGGTCATTGGAGATGACGTTTCCAAAGCAACTGCAGAAGTGGATGAAGCCATCAGTGACGTGGAACTGCCGAACGGCGTAACGATGGAAGTTGCCGGTGTGACAGCAGACATGCAAGAAACCTTCACACAACTGGGGCTAGCGATGCTTGCAGCAATTGCGATCGTTTACTTCATCTTAGTTGTGACATTTGGGGAAGGAGTAGCGCCATTTGCGATCCTATTCTCCTTACCGTTTGCAGTAATTGGAGCCTTTGTCGGATTGTTGCTGGCAGGAGAGACGATTTCGGTTCCAGTTATGATGGGACTACTCATGCTGATTGGTATCGTTGTAACGAACGCAATCGTACTTGTTGACCGCATCATTCACATGGAACGTGACGGGATGACGATGCGCGAAGCCATCCTAGAAGCAGGCGCAACCCGCTTACGCCCAATCTTGATGACAGCTATCGCGACGATCGGAGCACTAATCCCACTAGCAATTGACGGTGGCGGAGGCCTGATTTCAAAAGGTCTAGGTATTACCGTTATTGGTGGACTGACGAGTTCTACGCTGTTGACACTAATTATTGTGCCGATTGTGTATGAGGTGTTGTCGAAGATGTTTAAGAAGAACCGTAGGGAAGTGCAGGAGAACTAGATAGTAGATTGAGTGGGAGAGGCGTCCGGTTTTTGGACGCCTCTTTTTTGGGGGTTGAGGGGACAGGTATGGTTACCAATAACAGGGGAACGGTAACAGAGAGCGGCTCTCAAGGCCCGAAGCCCGAGTGTCAGCAGAGAAACGGTAACAGAGAGCGCCTCTCAAGGCCCGAAGCCCGAGTGTCAGCAGAGAAACGGTAACAGATAGCGCCGCTCAAGGCCCAGCTCGAGCGTCAGCAGAGAAACGGTAACAGAGAGCGGCTCTCAAGGCCCGAACGCCGTGCAAAAACAGAGAAACGGTAACAGAGAGCGGCTCTCAAGGTCCGAAGCCCGAGTGTCAGAAGAGAAACGGTAACAGAGAGCGCCTCTCAGGGCCCGAAGCCCGAGCGTAAGAAGAGAAACGGTAACAGAGAGCGGCTCTCAAGGCCCGAAGCCCGAGTGTCAGAAGAGAAACGGTAACAGAGAGCGGCTCTCAAGGCCCGAAGCTCGAGTGTCAGAAGAGAAATGGTAACAGAGAGCGGCTCTCAAGGCCTGAAGCCCGAGTGTCAGCAGAGAAACGGTAACAGAGAGCGGCTCTCAAGGCCCGAAGCTCGAGTGTCAGCAGAAAAACGGTAACAGATAGCGCCGCTCAAGGCCCGAAGCCCGAGCTTCAGCAGAGAAACGGTAACAGATAGCGGCTCTCAAGGCCCGAAGCTCGAGTGTCAGCAGAGAAACGGTAACAGAGAGCGGTTCTCAAGGCCCGAAGCCCGAGTTTCAGCAGCTAAGCGGTAACAGATAGCGGCTCTCAAGGCCCGAAGCTCGAGTTGCAGCAGAAAAACGGTAACAGATAGCGCCTCTCAAGGCCCGAAGCCCGAGCTTCAGCAGAGAAACGGTAACAGATAGCGCCTCTCAAGGCCCGAAGCTCGAGTTTCAGCAGCTAAGCGGTAACAGAGAGCGGTTCTCAAGGCCCGAAGCCCGAGCTGCAGAAGAGAAACGGTAACAGATAGCGCCTCTCAAGGCCCGAACGCCGTGCAAAAACAGAGAAACGGTAACAGATAGCGGCTCTCAAGGCCCGAAGCTCGAGTGTCAGCAGAAAAACGGTAACAGAGAGCGCCGCTCAAGGCCCGAAGCCCGAGTCTCAACAAAGAAACAGTACTAGAGGTCACTCACCAAACCCCCGAAGCATCACCCCAGAATGAAAATAGGTAATAAAAACAAATCACTCAAAATAACTCCATCTCCCTGAATTGGTTATCTCCCACTACCTCCGCCTTTTCCCTTTCCGCTTTATCTCCTCCAACTTCACCTCTTTAACAGATTCCGTCTCCTTATAAAAACTAATCGTAACATTCACACCGAACTCTTTGTCCCCATCTTTTAGCCACAATCTGAATTTTTCTGTTGTTAATATTGGGCCTTCCTGTCTGCCCATATGTAAATAGTCGACAATCTCGGCTTTTGGATAAGCCTCTTTTGTCCGTTTCATCGCGAGCTGTCCCCACTTTGCGTAACTTGGAACTTGTTGAGCTGCAACATGTGCGGCCTCTGTCGATGGAACAGGTTGATAACCAACTAATAGAAAGCATGCTATACAAAAAAGTAAGGTAAACTTCTTCATCTTTAATCCCTCCAGTTAAGCTTATAGTGCCCCATGGAGAGTGATTTTACTTTGAATGTTGGAAAAAGAAGGGTATCACTTGCGACTTAACGAAGAATAGATAAGGAAAATAAAGGGTGGGTCGCGGTACCTGACCCTTTGAAACCAGGAGGAGAAACCATGAGGCATTTGTTTTTTATGTTTTTTAGTATTTTATTTCTTACCGCTTGTGGAAGCAATGCAGTTGGTGGTAAAGAGAACCCAAATTCACAATATGACGATGAAAAAATGATCGGTACGGTATGGGATGTTAGTGAAGACAGTGTGGAAGTGGACATTTCTGAATGGGAAAAACGAGATAGAAAAGGATCGAATGGAACAGACGAGGGTTACTCCTACTTAGCTAAAATTACGGACGAAACCACGATTAAGTACGAGAATGGGAAGGAAGCATCTCTTAACGACTTGAAGAAAGGTCAAAAAGTGTTAATAAATCCACCTAGGGGAGAAAGTTTTGAAGGAAAGCCTAAGGAACTCGTCTTATTAGATATGACCTTTGAGGAAAAGTATTCACGGTTCCTATCACATGTAGATGGCTATAAGCTAGTTGTTATGTATGAAGAAGGGGCTGTATTGCCTCTAGAATTGCAAGACCCTCTTTATGAAAAGGTTCTCGACGTCACGGAGGAGGAAGTGGTAGCCACTTGGATTGTAAATGATGATGAGTATGTGGTGGATTACCAAAAAGAGCTTGGAGTCGAGCAATTTCCTGTTATTTTGGTCTTTAATGAGGAGAAACTGGTCTTTAAGACGTATGAAGTAGAGGAATTATATGCTTTCTTTGAACAGTAACTCTGAGGATGTAAAAGCTGCTATTATTTTTGCATAATAAAATTTAAACAAACGTTTGAATAAGCTTATTTCTACTCGCTTTTAAATTTGGATATAGAAGAAGGATACAAATATCGACTATTATAGCAAGGTATATTGAGATAGTGTTGAAATTGCAAAGCTAATGAGCTGGGATTTCCTAAGCTAGGTAAGCAAAGTTGAATTAGTCAAAAAACGGGGCGAATTAGTCAAAAAACGACCTAAAGTATACAAAAAAACCGCCCAATTATTCAAAAAATCCATTCAAATGATCGACAAACCATATATTTACATAAACCTACTTGAATCACCAAGATAATGATTCTCCAAAATTGATCACGGTATCTGTCCCCACGATACCGCTGGCTCCATCACCGTTATAGTATTATTCGTAGCATTCATATTAACAGTAGCACCAATCGGAATGGCAGCCTTAAACCTCCCGTGACCGGTGGCGAAGTTCATAATCAAGGGCTTTCTCGTCGGCACGAGAACTGAATTAATAAGATCTGCATAGGACGTGTTATATGCAACCGGACAATTTGTGCATTCCCCCATGATGATACCGAGGCAATCCCTAAATTTACCTGCCATGGACAGTTGGGTAAAGTAGCGAAGAATCATGTTGGCAGGTGTATGCGTGTCCTCTAGAAAAAGAATTTTGTCCTTTGTATCAATTTCATAAGGTGTGCCAAGCGTATTGACGATGGAAGTGATATTCCCTCCAACAATTGGCCCGGTCACATTTCCGGGATTTATCCCCATACGCACCACTTCTGGTGGATTCATAATAGCTCGCGGGGAGACAAACGTAGAGGTCGCTGCAAAAAATTGATTGAAATTATAAGAGGGAGTTTCCGCTCGGAAATCAATAAGCATCAAGCTGTGAAACGTTATCAGATCACTAAACTGATTCAGACAGTTCAACAGCACGGTAATATCACTGTACCCGGAAATCAATTTTGGATTTTCCTTAATTACATCAAAATTAAGATAAGGCAGAATCTGTTGTACACCTGTCCCTCCGCGTGTCGCAAGTATCATTTTGACATTGGGGTTCTTAAACATATCCATAAGATCTTCAGCCCTTTTGTCAGGAGGGGCAGATACAATCCCATCAATCGAATACACGTATTTTCCAAACACAACGTTAAACCCCATATCCCGCAAATATTGTACCCTCGTATTTATTGTGGTCGCATCAAGAGGACTCCCCAAAGTAACCAACCCAATCGTATCTCCCCTTTGCAACACCGGTGGTTTAATTGCCATTCTCCTCGCTCCTCAAAAACCATTTTACTCCTATATATATGATTAAATATTTTTTTGAGAAGGGTGAAGAGGGTTAATCCCAAGGTAAAGTATATACGACTACTCCATTAGTTGCCTAATAGTTAACTTTTGTTTAAATATGTTGAATTTACATCAAGTATAGGAGGCCTTATAATGGTAATTTCTTTCAGTGGTTGTGAAGGACTTAAAATGGTACTTATCTTATATCAACGAAGGAGCTTCCATATTGATGCACTTTTTTCATAACAGTAGTGATTCAGATCAAGAATTCCTTCTCTTACAGGGGACATGAGAAAGGGAAGCAGATTTATTATCTGTTGTAGGTAGATGCAAATGCTAAAAGTAAAATAAGCTAAATCATCTTCATTCAAGCATATTAGTATAGTTTCATCACTACCGAGCATATTAGATAACGACCGTTGCTCTTCTATAATTTACATACAAATATATGTTAGGTGATTGGAACAACATGAATAAGTTCATTCAAACCGACCTGGAAGAAAATATCAACAATATTGAATATTGTTTTCACCATACGTCATCTTTTTCCATAAGAAAGCTAAAAGTTGGCAAGGAAAATACTCTAAATATGGCACTTGTGTTTATGGATGGAATGGTGGATACAGCTAAAATAGAGACTCATATCATTGACTCCCTTTTAGAAATTGGTGATGAACTACCAAGGGATAATTCCTGCTTAGAGGTTATCTCTCAGAAATACATTAAAACTGCAAGCATAAAAATAGCCAACACTTTGGAAGAAATGATAGACGCTGTTTTAGACGGAGATACTGTCATTCTTTTACAGGGGTATGATCAGGGAATTATCGCAAAGACAGCCCAGAGGAAAGAAAGAAGTTTAGAACAAGTAGTAAGCGAGCGTTCTCCTAAGGGTGGGTTGGTAGGTTTAACGGAAAACCTTGATACAAATATAAGTCTATTACGCGGATTGTTAAAGACTTCTAATTTTTGTACAGACTCCAGGAATCTAGGAAGCCTGTCTAAAACTTCTGTCTCCATCCTATACATTCAAGATGTTGTGGACCAAGATGTGTTGAATGAAGTAAAAAGGCGCATAGATAAACTAAAAGTTAATTATGTATTAGAAGGAAAACTATTGGAAGAAGCGATGGAGAACCCGTCAAAAGATTTTCTTTTTTCAATGTCGGAAACGACTGAGCGCCCTGATGTCATTATATCTTCATTATATGATGGAAAAGTAGCAGTATTGGTTGATGGGAACCCTTATGGAATTATCTTACCAGGTTTATTTGTATCTGCCTTTCAATCACCTGATGAATATAATCAAAAACTGGGGCGGTTTAGTATACGTTTAGTAAGGCTAGTAAGCTTTATTATGGCAATTTACATCCCAAGCATGTATGTTGTCGTGTCCAAATACCTAACAGACAAGTTACCCAAAAATGTAGCTGAAACGTTATTTAAAGGAGATGAGTTGCTGTCTCCTTTTTGGAGTATGATCGTTTTATTTTTCTTACTAATGGTTTTAGCCGATGCAATCTTTAGGATTCCTCCAAGTGCGATTGTTTTTGTTTCTTTGTTGGCTACAATTGCAATTGGAGAAACGGCTGTTTCAGCCAAAATAATACATCCGTTCAGTCTTATATTAGTGGCAATTACGTATTTAACAAGCCTCTTAATTGTTTCAAAGCAGATGGCAGCCCCTACAAATACACTGCGTTTTGCATTCTTATGGATTGGGAATCTTTTTGGAATTCCTGGCATGGTCATTGGGACAACTATTCTGATCCTCTATATGATTTCCCTGCGCTCTGTCGGAGTACCATACTTAGCCCCGATTATCCCCTTTCGCATAGAAGAATTTAATGATACTTTTTTTAGAAATAGGTTAGAAAAAATTAACAATAGTGAGCATAGCTATCCTAATGGTAGTAGGTAACAGGGACGATTAATTAAGGGGGTTCCTTACAGATAAGTACTGTTTGCCAAAAAGGTGGTTAAGTGGTAACAGAGCCGATTACAGCTTTCTTACAGGCGGGTTACAACAATCGGTGAGAAAAGAGCCTTATGTAAAAGTTAATCATCATATACCTAAATCATCCATCACTAAAAATTCCGATGTTGCAAACGCTATTAGTAAGCCAACAGCTTTTAGGAGGTTTAATGATGGATGTTTCCATATTATTAGAATATACATGGGTTTTGCTTCTACTTGTAGCACTTGAAGGACTTTTGGCAGCAGATAACGCCTTGGTATTAGCAATCATGGTAAAGCATTTACCAGAAAAAGAACGTAAAAAAGCTTTATTTTATGGACTTGCGGGTGCGTTTGTTTTCCGCTTCGGCTCTTTGTTTGTCATTTCGTTTTTAGTGGATGTTTGGCAAGTACAGGCAATTGGAGCCATTTATCTTCTTTTCATTTCACTGAACCATATCCTTAGAAAATATGTCTTTAAGAAACAAAAAGTAAGGAAAGAAAAAGAGAAGAAAGCGGGCTTCTGGGGTACCGTACTCAAAGTGGAGTTAGCAGATATCGCTTTTGCCGTGGACTCGATTCTAGCAGCGGTTGCACTTGCCGTAACATTGCCGGATACTCCGCTTCCAACAATTGGAGGATTAGACGGAGGGAAATTTCTTGTAATTTTTGCCGGAGGGTTAATTGGGCTGATTATTATGCGTTTTGCAGCTAATTTATTTGTTGCATTATTGAAATCCAGACCAGGTCTTGAGATTGCTGCCTTCCTCATTGTCGGATGGGTTGGGGTAAAGCTACTTGTGTATACATTAGCACATCCTCAATTAGGGATTTTACCGGAAGCTTTCCCAAAATCCACAGAGTGGAAAGTAACCTTCTACGTTGTTTTGCTTTTAATTGCTGCAGGAGGCTGGTTCTTCTCAAAGGCACAGGAAGAAGAAGTAATAAATTGATGAGGCCATCTATGGATGGTCCTCTTGCTTTGTATTAAGCCTAAAAAAAGGGGTACATAGGTATCCCCTTTTGTTTCCAAGCCATCCTATAGTTGGGTAAATCAATTATCTGTTCCGACAACCTATACAAAATGTCTTTTGAATAAATACTTCAGCTGCTGCTTCACGTTGGCCTACTTCGTCGTTGAACCGGATGGCGAGGAAATGAAAGTTTTCTACTTGAAATGCACGTGTGTTTCCTTCGTTAAAAAGCTCAGATCCTTGTACCTCTGCAACAATTGGATATAAGCAGTCTTTTGTGAAGATGAAGACTTGAAGTGGAAAAGGAGGAAAGGGACCGACACCGATCGATTTGATTTGAATAAGTGTTTGATTATGGTTGTTGGTTTCGTCAGAAAAAATAATTTCGGTCTCATTTGAGCGAAGAGGAAATAGAACAGGAATGTTTCCGGACTGATTTTGCCCACTTCCTTTTACAAAATGACTTTCAATATAACTTTGCTTTTTCATGGTTAATGGCCTCCATTTTCTCTGCAACAGATGCAGATGTTTTTTTGATATATACTCGTAATGTACTTGTTAGTGCCCCGTTTCTGAACAGGAAATACAAAATGTCTGTTCTAGATAAAAGCTAATTCTTCGTTGGAGTGATATTGGGAGATCATTGAGTTGGACTGTTACTCTGCGCACATTTTCCAATTGAAATGCCCTCGTTTGTGACAGTGGAATAGTATATTCAAGCGGAGTTTCAGAAGAATCGGTCGTTACTCGCACACGTAAACTATATGCAAGATCTTCTACGCCTAATGTAGGGCTGCCAATTAGAAAGTAAGTTTTGTTATGATTTTCCGTAAAATCCTCAAACAAAATATACTCCTCTGCGGCATTAATAATAAATGATAACGGAATATTACCTGTCTCGTTCTCTCCAACCCCCTGAAACTTATGCGTCTCCACAAAATCCTTCGTCTGACAATCTCTCATCCGACTTTTAGTACTGTAAACGATGGTTGATGCTCCTTGTAAATCTGTTAAATCACTCTTCCTCCAATATTTACGAATCAAAACTATTTCCTCCTATTTATATAGTTACTAGCAATATATTCTATGAAAGAGTTCTATGATTGGTGCGAAATTGGTAGAATGTGGTTGAGGGGACAGGCAAACTGTTTGGGTTCTCTTCTCTAGCAAGCTGCCGGCTTTCTTTTTCAAGTAATAAGAAAGTATGGGATAAATGAAGCGATTTATTCAATAATGACAATCCATATATTTACATAAAGCTACCAGATATGGAGTGTTTCCAAAAGGATTATTCCTCTTGCATTTCTCTTGAGCTTCCAATCATTCTCTGAAATAATGGTAATTAAAAAGAAATTACTAGAAAAGGGACCTAACCGATGCGAAAAATGCCCGTCGTTTCTGTCCGGAATATTAGAAATATCACTTAATATTGATATCTACTTACCATACGTATGGCGCATATTTAAAAACAAGGAGGATACCACCATGAAAACCGAAGAACAATTTTTCCAAGAAGGAAAGTCCATTCAAACATATATGGATGAAATGAGTATGTTAAAAGAGGAAAGCTTATCGGTCTATAAAAGATTTCAATTGCCTGCAGATGGATTGGTAGAAAAGCTGCGACAGCACTCCCTGCATTTTCTCACCATAACAGAAGATTGGTGCGGTGACGCTATGATGATCAACCCAGTGATCCGCAAAGTTGCTGAGGCTGCTGACATAGATTTCAGGGTTACTCTGAGAGATGCAGACACCAGTCTAATTGACCGTCATCTGACAAATGGGGGGCGGGCAATTCCCATGATTTTAATTTTGAGCGAACAAGGCGAACTTTTAGGGAAATGGGGACCACGTGCACCTGAAGTACAACAGATTGTAGATCAATTCCGCGGGGCACTGCCACCTAAGGAAGATCCTACTTTTGCAGAAAAGCAAAAGGAAGTCATTGCTACTTTAAGAGAGAGATATGTAGACGAGGAAACTCTATGGACATACGTGTATGATAGTTTTAAGAATACATTGATGAGTGTGATGGAAGAAGAATAGCGGAAACGGGTAGGCTGAGGTTAAATGAGATAACTGAGGTCTACTTTTTTTGAGGAAGCCACTAAAAGTGGGTCGCGGTTCTTGTCCCTAAAATCCACAAATTGTTGTCGACACACAGTCATTTTTGTAGATATTTCTCGGGAAATTGTTGAAATAAGTAAAGTAAGTACATCAAAAAGTGACTCAGAGAGCCAGCTTTAGTCAAAAAAACGCCTATGAATACACTATGGATGTATCATAGGCGATATTATATTTAAGATATTCCTTATTGCGGATCGGATATATGTAGTGATTTTATCAAAAAGATAGGAAATTGCTCCGTATCTATTGAATAGCGGTAATATCGCCAGACGATACGCTTACTTCTTAAACAACGATAACAACCAACCCCAATTACTATTATCCCGCTTCTGCATTTCTTCTTCTAATCGCTTATTAAAATCATTCTGAGAAACCCACTCTTTTTTCTGCTCGTCTCGCATTTTCTGAATTTCTTCCTGTAGCAATTCCGTTCTTTCTCTTTCTTGTTCTAAAAGAGTTTCGTAGTGTTCTCTTTGTTCTTCTGTTAATTTATCAATCTTGTTATTCGTTTTTTGTGCCGAATTACCGATACTTGAACTAATAAAATGATGGTCCTGCTGAAGCTGAGCTACCGTCGTTTTAATTTGTGACATATCTTGTTTTAGCTGAATGTTCATTTCACGTGCTGCAGCAAGTTCAGTCGCTAAGTATTTAAAAAACTCCTTCATCTGTTCCGGATCACTTGGTAACGTTTCGCTCGTATCGGGTAGCGATATGTCTGTTTGAGTCGTGTTCTCTAAGCGCTCTTTTTGTTGCTCTACTATATCGCGTGCTGTGCTGTCGAGAGGCTTGTCCGTATCGCGCAGCGCTACAAGTGCTTTAACATCCGATTCAACAAATATCCGCCTGTCCCCATCCTTTAAAAACTCGTACCCATTCCGTTCTAGTATCTGTCCATACTTCCGTACAGTAGGGGTGGCAATCCCCACTTCTTCCGCAACTTCCTTGGTCGAATATGCCCGTTCATTAGGTTGTATATCGTTTCGCATATCGCACCTCCTTACTTTAATATGAATGTTTTATAAGCTTTTTGCAAGGGGTATATCGCCTATCATTATAGAGTTTAAGGGAGGTTTTTTTTCGCTTCCCGAAACTTTTTCGTTGCTTTTCACTGTGAAGCCCCCTACACTAAATACAAATATTCTTAATAAAGAGGGTACAGCCATGAACCAAACAACAGAAAACAAAGAGTTTGCTATAGGGATTGTCTCTGCTGGTTTATCATATATCTTATGGGGGATTCTCCCTTTATTTTGGAAGCTTGTAGACGATGTGCCTGCCGGAGAGATACTGGCACATCGGATTGTTTGGTCTCTCGTCTTTATGCTGATTATTTTAGCTGTGTTGCGGAAAATTCCTTCCTTTAAATTGGAGCTTAAGTCTCTTATTACCAACCGGAAACGGCTGATTGGGATCAGCCTTGCTTCTATTTTTATCAGCATCAACTGGGGCCTTTATATCTGGGCGGTAAATGCCGACCGTATCATTGAAGCGAGCCTCGGCTACTATATCAATCCACTTGTAAGCATCTTACTCGCTGTCATTGTGTTAAAAGAAAAACTGTCTGGTCTTCAGACAGTGTCCATTATTCTAGCAGGGGCCGGTGTGCTCGTGCTGACTTTCAGTTTTGGTACTTTTCCATGGGTCGCCATCATGCTTGCCTTAAGTTTTGCCTTTTATGGGCTAATTAAGAAGATGGTTCAAGTGGGTGCTTTAATCGGGCTGGCAATTGAGACACTTCTGATTACACCGTTTGCGCTGCTTTTTCTAACTTATGTGCATGCTAAAACTGGTAGTGGAGCTTTTGGTGGAAACCTTAGTGTGACGTTGCTTCTTTTGCTTGCAGGTGTGGTTACTGCTGTTCCATTGCTCCTTTTTGCAAGTGGTGCAAAAAAAATCCCGCTATCAATGGTCGGTTTACTACAGTATTTTGCCCCAACCATCAAGCTGATTATGGGCGTTTATTTGTTTCATGAGCCGTTTACTGGCGCGCATCTTGTGGCGTTTATTTGCATATGGGCGGCACTTGGGATTTATACATTTACGTTGATGAGGGGTTGGCAGCTAAGACAAGCAGTTGTACGAACTAAAAGTTTATAAACAAAAAGGCTTCTCATCCTTCGATTCATGAGAAGCTTTTTTGCATTTAAACGTAGAGTTGGGGTAACGAAATGGTCCATGTTGAAGAAAATTAGGATGAATGTATCTTCTACCAAGTCTTTTGGTTTATTTAAGATAGTCTATTACTCTCGGATGATGGGTTAAAAAATCTGCGTATATTCGTTGAGATGCCCCAAAAAACCCCAATTTACATAAAAATTTCATCCCTCTAAGATTAAGGTTAGAACCATGAAAGCCTATAAACTATAAGAGGGTGAGAAGATGAAACGAACCAAACAACAAGCACTATCTGTCTTATTGATTCTTGTACTTTTGCTTAGTGGATTTGCAACGCAAGCGAGTGCTGGATTTGAGTACTCTAAGGAAACAGATCCTAAATGGGACATGCTGAAAAAAAGTCCAGCAGAGCAAAACATCTTCAACATGTTTGAACAAGAGGGCAACGATTCTCTATATGGAGAAAAGGTAGAGTCATCAGATCCAAATGAAAAAGTGAGATTGATAGTTGAAGTAGAGGATAAGGGAGATTCCTCCCAAACTGAGCAGCAACTAGAAAAAGTGAAATCAACTATTGAAAAAGCTAGAAATGTTTCGGGAAAAGTAAGACATACCTACACAGAAGGTTTTTATGGATTCAGTATGGAGTCCACTTTAGGTGAAGCAAAGAACATCCAGAGTATGAACGGTGTAAAGGATGTCCGTATCGCCAAGACCTATGAACATACTGTTGTTAACAGCAAGGACTTGGTCGAAGCGATGAATGTATGGACAAAATATAACTATCGGGGAGAGGGAATGGTTGTTGCCATCGTCGACTCCGGAATAGATTATCGTCATGAGGCGCTGAAGCTTTCAGAGAATGGAAAAGCACATGCAAAGCTTACACAGAATTCTATCCAGGGGAAGCTGGATGCTACAGAAATCGCTGATAAATGGTACACAGACAAGGTGCCTTCAGGCTATGACTGGGCAGACAAAGATGATGATGTGATTCCAGCAAAAAACTCTCATGGTACACATGTGGCAGGTATTGTTGGAGCATTTGAGGAGTCTCAGAAAAAAGCGGTAGGGGTAGCACCTGATGTACAGCTGCTTGCCGAAAAAGTTTTCTCTGATAGGAGAGGCTATGCGTATGATGATGATATCGCAGCAGGAATCTACCATGCCGTAGAGCTTGGTGCAGATGTTATCAACTTAAGCTTAGGATCGGATGCAGGCAGTGTGGATGCGAATGATCCGGTTCAACGTGCAATCCAGTATGCAACAGAGCAAGGGGTACTGGTTGTCGCATCAGCTGGAAATGCTGCATACAGTACCAAGCAAAGTCTGTTGGAACGTTCCATGCTACCACTGGCAAAAAACCCAGATATCGGACTTGTTGGAGACCCTGGTATAACGCCATATGCCCTTCAGGTGGCCTCATCTGAAAATGACTTAATGAAGGTAGATGGTTTTCGTTTAAATGATGGTAGTGTACTAGGTTACCAGATTCAGCCGAATATTAAGAAACCGATTGATCATCTGGATGCTACAAAGGAATATGAGGTTGTTTATGTGGGAGAGGGATTGTCGGCAGATTTCAAAAATTTGGGTTCATTAGAAGGGAAAATCGTACTTTCCAAACCGGCAAAGGCCTATGCTTTCTATACTACAGTTCAAGTAGAAGCAAATAAGAAGGGAGCGGCAGCTGCAATAGTCATTCCTCCACCAGGAGTTTCGGATTATTCTTATTTGTATTTTAGTCCTTATTCTATTCCTGCGGTCACAACTGAGCAGGAAAAAGGAAATAAGCTGGTTGAACTTTTACAAAGTGGGGAAAAGGTGACAGTCCAATTATCTGATGAAGGACTATGGGTACAGAATACTGCAACAGAGCCTATGTCTTCCTTTTCGTCCTTTGGTTCACCGACCGATTTAAGCTTCAAACCGGAAATTACAGCTCCAGGTGGGAAAATCAACTCCACGGTGATCAATAACCAATATGAAACAATGAGTGGAACCTCCATGTCGAGCCCGCATGTTGCTGCCGGCGGAGCTCTTTTACTTCAAAAGTACTACGGAGAGTGGGAACTTCCTAAAACGATGGAAACTGTCTTAAAAGCAAAGAATGCGTTAATGAACACCTCCATGCAGTTAACGAACCCTAAGCATGATAACACACTTTATTCACCACGCAGACAAGGGTCAGGCATGATGAAAATCGAGCAGGCCTTAACAACTCCATACTTGCTTGAGCATGTAGGTGTGCCACTTGAACAAGCTGCGTCTGTTGCCCTGAAAGAGATAGACCGTACTTTTGATTTTACATTGAATGTCGAAGCATTGAACAAGAATTTCGTTCACCCTAGACATCAGTATGAAATCTATGTAGATGTGCTGACAGATGAAACGGAAACAAGAACCTATGAGGGAGTGGAAAGAGAGTATTTAACTTTAAACTCTATTCCAGTAGAAAATACCTCTATTAAAATTAATGGGAAGCAACAAGAAGAAAGTAGTCATATTCAATACAAGCCACACCGAGATGACGAAGTGACCATCTCCATTACCCTGCCAGAAGATCTTAGTAAAGGCCGTTTTGTTGAAGGGTATGTCCGTTTTGTGCCAAAAGGAAGCTCTGTAAAGGAGTTAACCAATTTATCCATTCCTTTTATGGGCTATTACGGTGATTGGGGTGCTATCTCTAATGTGGATGAAAGCCCAGTAACAGGGGATGCCTATCTTGGCTACACAGTACTGTGGAATGATTTATTGGAACTGCCATTAGGATACGATGCATCTACAGGAACCTTTGATGCGGAAGCTATAGGGGTCTCCACACGATCCATCAGTTCGGGTGCTTACCCGTCCTTTACCGCTTTACGGAATTTGAAGGAAATGTCCCTGAGCATTCAAGATGAAAAGGGGAACACCGTATCTACCATTGGTAATTTTGAAGAGTTCACCGAAGATGGAAGTCCGTATCCATTCCGTAAAAATATAATGAGCTACCGAAATTACTATTATTCATTTGAGTATCCTTTCTGGAATTCACTAGATGACGAAGGAAACATCCTTCAAGATGGTCAGTATTACTATGTATATACTAGTACTCTCGACTATGAAGGTGCAGAGCCACAAGAAACGAAAATACCCATAAAAGTCGACACAGTCGCACCTGTAGTGAAGGACCTAAAAGTGACCGCACAGCAGGATGAGACTTATAAGATTACTTGGGATGTGGAAGAAGAGGAAACAGGTTATATTGGGAGCTTGATTTGGGTGAATGGATCCTATAAAAACCTTGGAGGCAGTAAATACGAATATATTTCTTCTGTTGAGCCTGATATTGTCATGGTATCCTCCATTGATGCTGCCAGAAATGTAGGGGTTGGTTATGTCGGCAAAGAAGAATTGAAACACGCAGATCCATTTATCAACTACCTTCAAGTATCGGGTACAAATATTAATGAAAACAAACCAGCAAGAATTACTGTCTTTGGCTATAAACGACTTGACTGGCACTTTGTTATTACAGATGCTGAAGGAAACTCCTTGGAAGAAGCAAACATCGACAATGAACATTCTATTTACGGCCTACGTTGGACTCCTGACGCAGATTATCCAGAAGGAGACTACTATGTAACCATAACAGGTACAGACGAAACTGGGCTATCCTTAACGTCCGCACCAAGAAAAATGACATTAAAGAGATAATTGGTATACCCAGGCTCCTTTGCTTATTGGCAAAGGAGTCTATTTTTTCTTTCAAATAGTAAAGGACTTACGCTAACAAAAGAAGAAGTTAAACATAAGCATTTATTCTCAAGCTTTAATAGAGATAGATGTTAGGGTAAAAGCAATTATTACATACATGAAAGGGCGAGTTGAAATGAATAGTAATATACACAAAGAGACATCCATCGTATTTCTCCAATTGGTCGTATCAGGAAAAATCCGTGAAGCATTTGAGCGCTATATTCACCACGATTTCCGTCATCACAATCCTTATTTTCGTGGGGACGCTGAATCACTAATGGCAGCAATGGAAGAGAACGCAGCTAATAGTCCTAACAAAACGTTTGTAGTGAAGCGTGCAATTGCAGATGGAAATACGGTTGCTGTCCACTCCCATATTCAACAGAATCCTGAGGACATCGGAGCCGCAGTTATACATATTTTCCGTTTTGAGGAAGAGAGGATTGTGGAACTATGGGATGTCGGCCAGGCAATTCCAGAAGAATCACCGAATGAGCACGGGATGTTTTAATACTTAAAGATGACGGATAAAGCACCATCTTAGGCAATGTCAATTCCATAAAAGTAGGTGAAAAACCCATGGATTTTTTCAATAAATTTAAAAGTGGAATGAACCGTATCAAAGACAGCAAAGGCATCCCGGTGCCTATTACTGCTTACATGCTGCAAGAGGTGCTTCAAAGAAACGAAAGGCTGCAGGAGGTTGCAGTGGAAATTACAGAAGGTGAGATTCTTGTCACTGGTAGAGCGGAAGCAGATCTTAAGGTGACCAAGAAGGACATCTCCTTCTCCATCACCCTCGAGCCTGTTCAGATGGAAGGAAGAGAGTTAATTTTTAAGATTGCGAAACTTAAACCGTTGAATCTTAGTATTCTTAATAAACGCATTTTTGACAAACCGCCGCACCTCGCCTACAAGAGTGGTCATATCAGGATTGATTTTAACGGCTGGGAGCTTGTCAGGAAAATTCCAGTTGGCAAAATTAAGAGCTATCAGATAGGAGATGGGAAAATTGTAGTGATGGTAGGGGTCTAGTTAAAACCACTATTGTTAAATTCTCTTTCTACCCTCCATTTCCAATTTTTCGCGTTCTTTTTTTTGTTGATGAAGCGCAAGGGGATTTGTGTAAATGCCCAATATATCCCCTTGTTTATATTCTTCAGGTATATGTTGAAGATGGTCCTCAGGTTTTACTGAAGTTTGCGCTCTCCGATTTAAACCAGGCAGTATTACTGCGGTGCACAAAATGACCACAATAATCGCCCACAAATTCCCCTTAATAACAAAAAATATATATATTAACCCCAATAGTATTAACCACATATGAGCCTCCAAGTAGAAAAAGTTTCACGACTACATATATGGTGTTTCTTAAAAAAATATGAGTGAATTTATACTCCATCTATCAGCGAACAATCTAGCATTCTCTATTAAAATCAACACCCCATCAGGACATAAGTCCATGCAACCTCATCTAACATACATAGAATAATAGAGAAAGTAGTGCGACGGGTCCCTATTACACCTGACAATCCGTCGCCTATCTTTAAAAGGAGGTGCAACAACATATGAAATGCTACTACTATCTTAGCTCGAAAAAAGATCACCATACACACTGCAAACCAAAACACAAAGATAAGCACGATTGCAAAAAATGCGCAAAAAATTTCCATATCAACATTTTTGGTATCAGCATTAATATTGGCGGAAAAGGTCATTGATGATTTGCTTCTTCATGCAAGAACTAATTAATATAGTAAAGCTGGCAGAAGGATTTTCCATTGCCAGCTTTTGCTATGAACTATTCCGTCTTTAAGAATTCCAGGAATTCTTCGAGGGTCATATCTTTAACTTCAAAATGTTTTCTTGCAAGTTCTTCAGTTCCGCCTGTTCCTTCACTTGTTGTATTTAATTTTAAATTATAATAAGGGTGTTCACTGCTACTATATTCTTTTTTTTCATAAAAGAATATCTGGTTTTCCTGATAAATATTTATATTACCTCTTAAATCTAGGATGACTCCAAAGGCAGAATCATTAAATGAATCTTCGAATACTGGTAGTACTTTATATTTTGTGTTTACAAATGCCACTACGGGATTTTCATCAAGAGTAAATATGATATACATCTCTTCAAGCTCCGGACTCGAATAATTAAATACTTCCCTACGATCATCCTCAGGAATGTAACGCTTATCCGGCTCACCAAGTGCAGCAATGACCTCTTCCATACTGTCGCCAATACCTATACCCTTTGCGTTATCGCTTGATACCTTCAGCTTGAAGTCTCCATTTTCGGCAATATAAAATAAAGGATTTTTTGTTGCAGACTCATCCTTGGTTTCTTCTTCTTCATTTGGAGGGACGGGTTCTTGTTCAATAGGAGGGTCTTCTTCCTCCGGTTCCACAAGGTTCTCATCTATCGTCTCGGAATTGTCCATTTCGGAATCCTCAAGCTTTTCATCCGGTATTTTCAATTCATTATCTTCTGATTCATCAATTTCCGTTATAACGGGTTGTTCATCCGACATGCTAGGTTTATTTTTTGATATGAAATCAAGCTGTGAAAGGGATAGGATACTGATAATCACAATAACTGCAACAAGAGAAGCGTAGTATCTTAATTTTGGTTTCTTCTTCTTTGTATGGATTCTTTTCAAGACATCATTAGATTCTTCTTCTGAAAAGGCTATATCTTTTAATAGCAGCTGGTTCATATCCTTCTTAAAGGTTTTTAGCTGTTTATCCATGGAATCCACTCCTTTCCAAGCTTGATTTAAGCTTTCCGCGTGCTCTGAAAAGTCTTGTTTTAATGGTGCTTTCACTTAATTGGAGCACCTCACACATTTCTTGGACACTTAATTCTTTATAATAAAATAAAATGATTACCTCACGAAGCTTGATGGGAAGCTTCATTACATTGCGGATTAACTCTTTTTTTTCCGCTACGCTGACTGCATTTGTTTCAGGAGTATCAATATCAAGCAGCGTTGGTTCGATATCATTCTTCGGTATAAGATTTCGGAAGCTCCATTTTCTTAACGTATCTTTTGACTTGTTTACTGTAATGCGAATCAACCAAGTTTTATAAGAACTTTCCTGCCGAAATGTATTAAGATGATGGTAACAACTGATGAAAACTTCCTGGATAATATCCTCGGCAAGTGAGTAATCTCTCACATAAAGATAAGCAATACGTTTCAATTCAGTTCCATGTTCTGTCATCAGGTTTTTTAGCAAGATTTCATTTGAATATATCATTTCATGTTCTGCCATTATTTCCATAATCCTCCTCCCTTTCACATTATAGACGACTGTGCAGAAGGGGAGGTTACTTTTTTGTGATAATAGCTTGAAAATGCCATTCTGTATAAATTAAAAAATACCGAATGGCCAATTGATGGCGTCCGGTATTTTTTATGTAGAACAGGCCCTGGGTTAATGGTGATGGAGTCTATAAAGGTAAGATAGATGGGAGTGTACTATGCCAAAAGAGGATGTAAGGTGGGAGAGGCCTGTACCAAAAATTTATTATAAACATTATGCACTTACTTTTGATTGGGATTGGCGGCTTACTGCTTTAAGAATGAACAGTTTATCCTGGGCAGTCAGCATTCTCCAGCTTTTCACTTTAATTTTCATTAGTGGTTTCCCCTCTTTCGTATTTTTCTGCTATGTTTCTATACTTTAAAAATACCTTTTTTTTACTTGATATAAACAACAAAAATTCCTACATTTTCCGCGCTAGATTGCACGATTCAAGGAGGTTTTTAGCGAATAATCGCACTGAGTGAAGATTAAGGAATATCTATTTTGGAAAAATAATATAATATTTTACTATTTTATCCTTCTTTCTAGCGTGATAAAATTAGTTGGTAAAGTTTGAAACCTTACGGAGTTAATCTACGTATAACTCATATAAGGTTACATAATAATGAGGAGGAAATAAGGATGAAACGTACAGCAGAGATAGTTATGACAGTCATTGCAGTGATTATTAGTGGATTGACGGCACTTTTTGGAGTTTTGATGAACTTGGGAATGTCCGATCCTGAATTTACAGAAGTAATGGAAGAGGAAATGGCGGCAGATCCGGCTATGGAAGGCATGGATATGGGTGGTTTCATGGATTTATTGTCTATGGCAGGTCCAACGTTACTAACAGTTGGAATCATCTCTTTAATCCTAGGGGTTATTGGGATCATTGCCCTTAAAGGAAACAAAAAACCTGTACTTGCAGGTATCATGTTAATTCTAGCAGCGCTAGTCATCGGTATAGGGACAATTGGTTTTGGAATCATACCAGCAGTCCTATACTTGATTGCGGGAATCATGGCATTTGTTAGAAAGCCTAAAGTAACGGAACAACATATTTAAAGAGCAGAAGGGAAAAGCACTTCAACCCATTTGGGTCATGGTGCCTGTCCCTTCACTACACTTCACAACAAAAAGGCCTCGTAACCCGAGGCCTTTTCTTTTTGTCTGTCTGTTTTTCTTAGCTGTGTATCAAGATTTAATAAGATAAATCTTGAATTTTCGTTCTGCATTGAATTGCTTCTAGCCTATGGGATTCCGCTTTTTCCACCAGCTGCTGCTTCATGACCTTGTCGAGACAATCTCCAGCAATGACAGTGTAATAGTGGGACCTCATATTGTGCCAGAAGTACTGTAAATTTCTTACCGTCTTCATAGAAGGACCTCCTTTTCACTCATAAATCAACGGAGGTTAGTGCGGGTAACTGGCTAACTGGCCTGCTTTAAAATACAGACTGAAGTCCCTATAGTTTTGCGTCACTAGCTTTCACTAGTTTTGCCTTTTTCCATGATTTATGAAAAGTACATTCCTATTGTAGTCTTTTAGGCGGTGTAATGACATAGGACTTTAGAAGTATTTAGGCATATTTTGTCGAAGGTGAGCTGGGGGGACAGGCACATCAACTCGCATGGATCACCGTGCCTGTCCCTAAAACCCAAAAAACCAATTGAAAACTTTCAGAATTCATAGTATGTTATAAGTAGATTATTGGTAGCGTTTGCATAAATTTGTAGGTTTATAGTTGTGGGGCTGCTTTTTGTGCAATTATGTGCAAACGGTTCCGCAATTCGGTGAACCCTATCTACAAGTGCAAACGCTTCCACAAATTAGCAAGTCAGTCATCACGATCAATGATGTTGAGATCAAGATAACGAAAGGGGCAGGGATATGAAAAGAAGGTTTCAAAGGGGTATGGCTGTACTACTTTCTGTTCTTCTGGTTGTTTCCATGTTTGCGGGCTATCTACCAACAAGAGCGGTGGCCGAGACGGGAAATAAGAGGATAGAACTTAGCTACGAGCGGCCAGATGGAAATTATGCGGGCTGGAATCTGTGGGTCTGGGGAACTGGTGTGAAGGACGACCAGATAGACTTTACAGAAGTAAAGGAAGGCATTGCCTATGCTAACATTGCAGTAAGTGAAAATGCAGATAAAGTTGGCTTCATTGTTCGTAAGGGCAACTGGGAAGAGAAGGACACTGAAAAAGATCGGTCGATAACGGTCAATAAAATCGACGACATCACCAAAGTACACGTTACAAGTCAGCAGGAACAATTTATGCAAATTCCTGACGGCAGTGCACCTGTTGTCGCGGACGGAAGCGCAGACTTCTTTTTCCGTGATAAAGACTTATACGCAACAGGTGAAATGGACAAGATCGAAAAAGTGGAGCTTTCCATACTTGGTGAAAAATATGTAATGAATGCAGAGCCGGAAAATGAGCGTTTTACTTATACGGTGAACGACCTCCCTACAGGCGAGCATGAATATACTTATTTTGTAACAGTGAATGGAGAAACAAAAGAAATTACTGATCCATATAACACAGTGGATGGCAAATCCGTTGTCGAGTACTTGGCGTCAGACTTAAAAGTGACCGGTTCTGTTACCCCGGCTATGGTTGATTATAACCAGAACGCCGTCGTGACAGTGGACATCGAATCTGAAACTGAAACCAAAATCCGTGAGATGTCTATTAATCTATCAGAAATCGGTGGCAAAGAGAAAGTAACGATTGATCCTGCACTGAATGAAGTGACTGTCGCGGTCAAGCAAAGTGTGACAGCGGGTGTGAAAACCTTGCCGGTCACAGCGATTGATGAATTCGGTAATCGCCACGAGGGAACTGTTCAGTTGGAAGTGAAGGCTCGAACAATTACTGGCGAAGAGGCGGATTTTGACTGGGATGAAGCAGTTGTTTATTTTATGCTAACAGATCGATTCTTTGACGGGGATACATCTAACAATGATCCGCATGGAATTGGTTATGACACAAGCAAGTCTGGTACATACCAGGGCGGGGATTTTAAAGGAATTACGCAAAAGCTTGATTACTTGGACGAGCTTGGAATCAATACAATCTGGATCAGCCCGGTTGTTGATAATATCAAATATGATGTTCGACACAACGACGGACCGGATACTCCATATTATGCATACCACGGCTATTGGGCAGATAACTTCGGGGAATTGAACCCGCATTTCGGCTCGATGGCGGACTTCCATGCCTTAATTGATGCGGCACATGAACGCGGTATTAAGATTATGGTGGATGTAGTGCTGAATCACACAGGATATGGATTGAAACCAGGCGACAGTAGCAGTGTGGCGAACTTCCCTACAAATGAGGACCGTGCACGTTTCGACGGGATGCTTCGTAATGGCGGGTCAGACACAGTTCGCGGCGAGCTTGCAGGCCTTCCGGATTTCCTTACCGAAAATAAGGAAGTACGCGAGCAGGTTGTAAAATGGCAGACAGACTGGATCGAAAAGTCCAGAACGGCTAAAGGAAACACTATCGATTATTTCCGTGTCGACACGGTTAAACATGTGGAAGACACTACTTGGATGGCATTCAAAAATGCTCTAACGAAAGAGATGCCAGAGCACAAGCTGATTGGGGAAGCATGGGGAGCAAATATCAATGATGACCAAGGCTACCTGAACAGCGGAATGATGGACTCTTTACTGGATTTTGATTTTAAAAACTATGCTCGTGACTTTGCAAACGGGCAGCTAGATGCGGTTCAGCAAAAGCTTGAGGCGCGTAACAGCAAATTGAACAATACAGCAACATTAGGTCAATTTTTAGGAAGCCATGATGAGGACCGTTTCTATGAGATGGTTGGAGGAGACCTAGGGAAGTATCAAGTGGCAGCATCCCTTCAGTTGACCTCAAAAGGGCAGCCGGTTATTTATTACGGAGAAGAGTTGGGCTTACCTGGTAAGAACGATTATCCGTATTATACCAACCGCCAAAACATGCCTTGGGATGACGTAGAAGGAAATGATGTTTTAGAGCACTATCAAAAGGTACTGGACTTCCGTAATGAAAATCCAAACACGTTTGCCAAAGGAGACCGCAAGAAGGTAGCGGGATCTGACAGTGACAAATACCTTATCTTCTCACGTACTTATGGGGAAAATGCAGTTTATGTAGGTTTAAATACTGCCACTACTGCAAAAGAAGTAACCCTGAACTTCGGTTCCTCCGAAGCAGTGGTAACGGACCACTATTCCGGTCAAGAGTATCAAGCAAATGAAGAAGGGCAAGTGAGTTTCACGATTCCAGCGATGGAAGACGGCGGAACGGTATTGCTTGAAGTGGTTGGCGGAGCTCCACCAGTGGAAGAAGAACCAACAGAACCAGGTGAAATCGGCGAAAACACGCTTCGCATTCACTATCAACGCACAGACAATAGCTACGAAAACCTTGGCCTATGGCTATGGGGAGACGTGGCAGCACCATCTCAAAACTGGCCATCAGGCGGTACTCCTTTTGAAGCTGAAAATGTGACAGAATATGGTGCGTATATTGATGTAGAGCTTGCAGAAGGAGCTCAAAATGTCGGTTTCCTTGTCCTTAATACCACGAATGGAGATAAGGATGGCGGAGATAAGGGCGTTGAACTTTTTAGTCCAGACCTAAATGAGGTATGGATCAAACAAGGCTCTGACGAAGTATTTTTATTTGAGCCGGTGGAGTTGCCTGCAAATACGGTCCGCATTCATTACGAAAGAACAAACGCCGACTATGACGGTTGGGGATTATGGAATTGGAAGGATGTAGAGTCGCCGTCTGACGGCTGGCCGAACGGTGCCACAGATGCTGCAGGCATTGGCAAATACGGTGCTTACTACGACATCAAACTAAAAGAAGATGCAAATGAAATCGGCTTCCTCTTTGTAAACAAGCAATCGGGGGCACAAACGGGAGATATTAATTTTGATATGCTGAAACAATACAACCAACTTTTTGTAAAAGAGGGCGAAGATAAGGCCTACACGAATCCTTATGGAACAGTGCCATTGGCGCTTGTGTCTGGAGAAGTATTATCCGATAAACTGATTACCCTAACTTTTACAAAAACAGATGGATTAGACATAACAGATTTGAAAGAGCAGTTGAAGATTGTCGATGTAGATGGAAAGGATGTATCCTTCACAGATATAACAATTGAAGGCGAAAAGACAGTCCATGTTCACGGTGAGTTTGACTTAGAGAAGCTTCCATTCAATGTTACTTATGGTGATGTGACGGTTTCTGCAAAATCAGGCTGGAAGCTAATTGACGAAATGTATGCTTATGAAGGCAAGCTAGGAGCGGAATTGCATGAAGACGGAACGGCTACGTTAAAAGTGTGGTCGCCAAAAGCGGACAATGTGTCTGTGGTGCTTTATGACAAGGATGACCAAAATGAGGTTGTCGATACCATTCAAATGGTCAAAGGGGACCGCGGTGTTTGGTCTGTAAAACTAGCAGAAGATAATACAGGCCTTGATAGTTTAAAAGGTTACTATTACCATTATGAAATTACACATGGTGATGTAACGAATCTTGCATTGGACCCTTATGCAAAATCCATGGCAGCATGGAACAATGAAGCAGGGGATAAAGTAGGAAAAGCGGCGATAGTTGATGTTACTTCTATCGGACCTGAGCTTGATTATGCCGACATTCCTGGTTTTGAAAAGAGAGAAGACACCATCATTTACGAGGTGCATGTACGTGACTTCACATCTGACCCGAACATTGCGGAAGACCTGAAAGCACAATTTGGTACATTTGCTTCTTTCGTAGAAAAATTGGATTATATTGAGGAACTTGGTGTGACACACATTCAGTTGCTTCCTGTAATGAGTTACTATTTTAGTAATGAATTCGAATCTGGTGAACGTATGCTTGAGTATGCTTCCACTGATACGAACTACAACTGGGGTTACGACCCTCACGGTTATTTCTCCCTATCCGGTATGTATTCGGAGAACCCAGAGGATCCGGAACTGAGAATTAAAGAATTTAAGAATCTAATTAAAGAGATTCATAAGCGCGACATGGGTGTGGTACTCGATGTGGTGTTCAACCATACGGCACAGGTTCACATTTTTGAGGATCTGGTACCTAATTACTACCACTTCATGGATGCAGACGGAACGCCTAGAACAAGCTTTGGTGGCGGACGTCTTGGTACGACACATGAAATGTCCCGTCGTGTACTGGTAGATTCCATCAAGCATTGGGTGGACGAGTACAAAGTGGACGGATTCCGCTTTGATATGATGGGAGACCATGATGCAGAAAGTATCCAAATGGCTTATGATGAAGCGAAAAAATTGAACCCGAATATCGTGATGATCGGTGAAGGCTGGGTAACATTCGCTGGTGACGAAGGCGAGCCGGTTCAAGCTGCGGACCAGCAATGGATGAAAGATACAGAAGCAGTCGGAAGCTTCTCTGATGAATTCCGTAACGAATTGAAATCTGGCTTTGGAAGCGAGGGTCAGCCTCGATTCATCACAGGCGGCGCGCGAAACGTACAGCAAATTTTCGACAACATTAAAGGACAGCCGTATAACTTTGAAGCAGATGACCCAGGTGATGTGGTTCAATACATTGCCGCACATGACAACTTAACATTACATGATGTTATTGCGCAATCTATCAAAAAAGACCCGGAAATTCCGGAAAACAGTTTAGAGATTCATAAACGTATTCGTATAGGAAATGCGATGGTATTGACGTCTCAAGGGACAGCATTCTTACATGCTGGCCAGGAGTTTGGTCGCACGAAGCAGTGGAGAGCGGAGGCAGCGGAGGCACCATATAAGTCTACTTATATGACAGATTCTGAAGGTAACCCGTTTACCTATCCGTACTTTATCCACGATTCCTATGATTCATCAGATATCATCAACCGAATTGATTGGGAAAAGGCAACAGATGCTGAGAAATATCCAGTAAATAACGTAACTCGTGAATACACAACAGGTTTAATAGAGTTACGTCGTTCTTCCGATGCATTCCGTTTAGGCGACCGTGCGCTGGTGGATTCGAATGTAACGATGATTGATGCACCTGAAATTAAGGAACAAGATCTAGTTGTTGCGTTCAAGAGTGTTTCCACGGCTGGTGTGGAGTATTACACATTCATTAATGCGGATACTTCTAGTAGAACACTGACGTTGGGGCAGGATTTGACGGCTGGTGTGGTTGTAGTGGATGCGGATGAAGCAGGAGTGGCTGAGGTTTCTGAGCAAAGCGGTTTTGAACTGACTGCAGAAGGCATCACACTTGAACCATTGACGACGGTTGTGGTGAGAGTTGGGGAGCAGGAAGGAACAGACCCTGGTGACGGGGACGGAAATCCTGGCGATGGCACACCGGGTGACGGGGATGGTAACACGCCTCCTGGCAACGGAAATGGTGATGGTGGCAACCCTGGTACCCCTCCTGGAAAAGGCGGGGAAAACCCTGGCAAAGACAATGGGAAAACACCTCCTGGAAAAGGTGGAGAGAGCCCTGGCAAAGGCAATAAGCTTCCTGTCACAGCAACATCTTCATTCAATTTCATCATGCTTGGAACGGTGATGGTAGTGTTTGGTGGCGTATTGTATCTGGGGAGAAGAAGGATGAAATTTAGTAAGTAATTTAGAAAGAGTGTGGGCTGGCGTGAAAGCGTTAGGTTCACACTCTTTTTTGATTGCAGAAATGTCTTCATTCCTGACATCCTGTTATGGTACGATATGGGAAAACATAAAGGGAGTTAGCCCCACCATGCAAAACACCAAATACTATTTAGCGCTTTTCCTCATCATGATTTTCTGGGGCATGAACGTTCCTCTAGTGAAAATACTTGTGGAGAACTTGAGTCCGATTACCATGACGGCTTTCCGTGTCATGACAGCAGGAATTACCGTTTTTATGATTCTAGCGATTTTCAAGCTTGTAAGGCTACCAACAAAAAGAGAAGCCAACTATATCTTACTGGCTACTTTTCTAAATGTGGTCTGCCATCATTATTTTTTATCCCTTGGACTGAAAGGGACTACAGGGACTAATGCAGGGATCATTTTGGGAGCGGGCCCAATCTTAACGGCCCTGATTGCGACTGTCCTCATTAAAAAGAAGACAAATATCCTAAGATGGACCGGTTTCATCCTTGGCGGAGCTGGTGTTACCATTACCATCTTAGTTGGAAGCAATGGCATATCTGAAGTTAACATAGGAGATGTCTATGTTTTCCTGTCCATATTAACCCAAGCCTTCAGCTTCATCCTTATAAGTAAACTTGCAAAAACATTGGATCCTCGTCTGTTGACGGGATACATGCTGGTCATAGGCGCAGGGATTTTACTAATTATAGGGGCGCTGACAGAACCGGGAGCGGTAAGGGAGTTTACGCTTTTACCGGGTAAGATATGGCTGGCATTCTTTATATCTGCCATTATTGCAACCGCACTTGGTCATATGTCTTATAACTTTATCATTGGAAAAATTGGTCCGGCAGAAGCATCCATTTTTCTAAACTTCACTCCATTTTTTGCCCTCATCGGATCTGTCTTTTTGCTCGGTGAAAAAGTAACCTATTTTCACATGATCGGTCTTGTGCTGATTGTGGTAGGTGTGTTATTGGGATCCGGGGCTTTGGAAGGGCGACATACTGGCTCAGTTAACCAATTTCGAGGAGTAGAAAGGTAATGGGTATTGGGTCTTCTAAATAAAAATCAAAAAAACCGGGCAAAAGGATCAAATCCTCTGTCCGGCTTTTTGATAAATATTACTTAAGCTACCACTCGACGTCTTGCAATCCAAACCCCAGCAGCACCAACAACCAACATAACTAATCCAATTAAGATAAAGTTTAATGTGTTCGTTGCTGTTACAGGAAGCTTATTGCCTTTTTTCGTGTCGGAAGTTGGTTGTTTAACCGTAGGGTCTTTACCTTCTACCGGCTTTACCACTACTGGTGGTGTGTTCTCTTCTTCCTCATTCTCATCCACCGGCTCTTCTTCAGATGGTAGTGTGGATACCTCAACTTCATTGTAATCCATTTCCCACCCATCAACATCCACCGGGATAACTGCAATGGTATATAAAGTGTCTGACATCAAATCAGTGAAAAGGAAAGAGGTATCATTCGTGATATCAACAATCTCTCCATCTAAAAGCACTTGATAATGATCGACTTCGTCTGCCCACTCGTAAGTCCATTCGATTTCAATTGTACTGTCAGTAACATCTACTACGTCAATGGTAAGCGCAGATGTGCCGTAGAATTCTTCCTCAGTCAGATAAACGTTCACACCAAGCTCTCTAAGTTGCTCCACAATCGCGAGTTCAGGAGAGCCTTCCTCAAATGTTAACCCTTCAATACCGAAAAGTGTTACTTCCCACAGGTATTCAAGTTCCAAAAGAACGCTGATATCTGTGATGTTTGTGTAATGCAGGTACAATATTTCTAGATCTTGCAACCCGCTTAAGCCGGAAATATTAGAAATAGGGTTGTAAGAAAGGTCCAAATAACTAATATATAAATCTTTTAAAGCGCTGATATCTGTTATAAGATTGTCCGATAATGTTAGTGCATATAAAGATTCCATTCCTTTTAAAGGAGAAAGGTCTTTAATTTCATTAGCACTAACATCCAAATCAAGCAAGTTCACTGCATGTTCGATTCCATTCAGCTTTTTAATACCCATCCAAGAAGCATATAAGTATTCAAGTCGTTCCATATCAGACTGATAAATGTCACGATTAAGTTCTTGGAGGCCAAGTTGATAACGGATGGCTTCGTTTAAGGCACTATCAGGAATTTTAACAATATCACCCGTTGGTAGTGCCAGGGTCTGTGCCATATCAGAATTCTCATGAAGTAGAGTAGTGCCATCCTCATCATACATTTCTACTTTTATGATGTAATCTTTTAACGGTTCAAGCCCCAAAATGGTCATTTCATTCATATAAGTTTCTGCGTAGAATTCACCATTTACGTACACTTTATAAAGATATTCTTTCTCATAATCTTCTTCGTTTTCTGTGTAGTACCACCAACCAAGAGAGATGCTTTGTTCGGTTGTGCTGTAGAATTCCAACTCTAAAGGCTCAAAGTATCCTTCTTCTAAAACATCCACATATACACCAGCTTCAGCCCATACATTTAGTACATCCCAAGCTGATGATTCAGGAGAGAAGTCAACGTTAGTATCTGCTAAGGTGATAAATGTTAGATGAATTAAATTTGCCAATCCTGAAATGTCTGAGATCTTTGTATTGTGTAAAAGTAGACCTTCAAGATTTGTTAAACCAACCAACGCATCAATTTTCGTAATAGGGTTGTTCCCTAGTCCGAGAATATAAAGATTGGTTAAATTGCTTAATGGATTAATATCCGTAACGTTATTCTCTTCGATGTCCAACATGAAAAGCTTTGTCAATCCTGCAAGAGGAGATAGATCTTGAATGCTATTGTCGTAAAGGAATAAAATTTCCAAATTGACTGCTTTCTCCAAGCCTTTTAGACTTGTAATACCAAGGGAACTTGCATCAAGCATGGTCAAGTGTTGCATATCGCTTTCGCGGATTTCCCTGTCTAGGTTCATCTGTGTTTGAATGGCAAGTTTAAGGTTTGCATCCTCAAATTTCACCACGTCACCTGATGGGGCAGGAAGTGTGTTTATTTCCAACGTTTCTTCTAATAACAAATTATTGTTTTTATCTAATGCCTTCACCTTAACTTTGTACAGAGTGTCAGGTGTTAAATTTGTAAATTCGTAATCCGATAGTCTAGGACCGCCTGAAGTGATGAGAGTATCATTAAGATAGAGCTCATATTTGGCAATTCTTCCAATGCTCCTGTCAATGTATCCAAACCACATGACGGCAAAAGAATGTTCATTGACGAACATTTTTTCGAGATATAGGAAGGATTCCTCTTTTTCCCCTATTATGCTGTTCATTAAGAGGTTCTCTTTTTCTGTAGGAACAAAGTTCACTTCTGCTCCGTCTACCTCTTCTATAGTAGATTCAGAGTTTTCCTCTTCCTCAGTGGATGGAGTAGAATCTACGGAAGGGACGGATTCATCCTCACTTGAGACAGTCTCGTTTTCAACGGTCTCCGTATTACTTTCTTCTGTAACTGTTTCTTCCGTATTATCTGTTGAAACAGTTTCTTCTGCACTTTCTACCAAATCCACTACCACTTTATTGCTTTCTAAAGCTTGGCCATTCAAGTTCCATACGACACCATACTCGATAGCTGTTGGGTTATCTACCTTGTCTGTATATGTATAGACTTTAGTGAATTCTGTAGCCTGGTCCACTAGTTCTTCAGGGGCCACTTCAACTGCATCACCATTTTTCACTACTATAAAGCTTTGTTCGTCACTGCCTGATAAAGGATCCTCGCTAGTAGTCTCCCAAACTAAAACATTTCCATCCTCCGATGGCACTGCTTCCCTTAATAATACCTTTGACGTTCCATCTTCGGTTTCTTCCGAATAGGCATGTGCAGCAGGACTTACTAATGAAAGTAGTAAGGTAAATACAACCATTACATTTAGCCAAAAACTCCTTTTCAACTAAAACAATCCCCCATTTCAAAAATATAGAAATTTACCCAACAGAAAGATTATACTACCAAAGTTCGTTTTAGAGAATTACTTTTTTATGTAATTTTGTAGAAAAATATGGATAATTGTAAAAGGAGGAATAGTGGGTGAAGCGAAAGGGGGATAATACGCCGGATATTCACTGCATCTCCATGAGGAAGGAATGCAGATTGAGCATCCGGCTCTCCTGTATATTAGCAACAGATTGGTGTAACCTTACTCCACGATTAGGTTGCAGCAAGATCTTACTAATTCATGATGAAATCTTAGTCTTTTAACTTACGAGTTTTTGATGAGCGCTTTACTTTAGGGTTTAACGAAAAATTGAACTGTTTGTTTGAACAGAAACGAGTTAATACGACAGAGGCTTTTTTTACCTGTTCATAAATTGTGATGGCAGATACATTGAGAATTAAACGATCATGATTGTTAAACACCACCACACATCTCGTGGAGGAAATGGCTTCAACATGTGACAAATGGTGAAGAAATAGCCAGCAACATGCTTCCTGATCAGGAGAATGTGTTGGAATGGCAATAATCCCTTCAGCCTGGTCAATTAGAATAGGCGTCTTTTGAATATAATTGGTAAAATGAATGGTTGCAATCCGACGTCCATCATAAGTACTACTGTCATCTAAACAGCCGGTATGTAAAATATCCCTTGCGGTGTCATCAGTCATATAGTCCCCCTCGATATCCTTAATGTAGGTTTGATATTGAGGATGCCTATGTGCCTGCAATGCCATTGTCGAAAGACCAATCTGATATTGATAAATCACTTGAAGCTCTTTCCCCATCGGTTTCTAACTCCCTCCCATACAATTAAAATAAAGCGCTTACAAATCCTATTATATATAAAGTGGTAAAAAATACCTAGTACTTTTAAAAGAAAATTGTGATTTTTTGTAAAAAATTGTAGTTTCCACACAAAAAAGAACGGAGCAAAAATATCCGCTCCGGTTATCTCATATCTTCGTTATTTGCCCTGTCAAAGATTCCACTGCTACACCATTATTGATTTGCCATTTCCATGCATCTAAGCACATTTCTTCTAAATTCCTTTCAGCTTGCCACCCGAGAACCTTCCTAGCTTTAGATGCGTCTGCATAACAAACCGCTACATCCCCATCCCTCCTTGCTATGATCCTATAGGGAATAGGTTTGCCTGAGACCTTCTCAAAGACGCGAACAATCTCAAGGACACTATATCCATTACCAGTCCCAAGGTTAAATGCTTCTAAACCACTTGAAACTGACCCATACTCTAATGCTTTGACATGCCCCAATGCTAAATCAACCACATGAATATAATCACGTACACCTGTACCATCACTGGTGTTATAATCCCCTCCAAAAACATGTAATTCTGGAAGCTTTCCAATAGCCACCTGAGAAATATAAGGAAGGAGGTTATTCGGAATACCTTGTGGATCTTCTCCGATGCGACCACTTTCATGCGCACCAATCGGATTAAAATACCTTAAAAGTGAGATGCTTAAATTTTTGTTGGAATAACTAAAGTCCCTTAACATCTCTTCTATTATTAATTTTGTACGTCCGTAAGGGTTTGTTGCATTTAATGGAGAGAGTTCCGTAAGGGGGAGTTGTTCTGGCATCCCATAGACAGTTGCAGATGAACTAAAAACTAAATTATTCACACCATAATATTCCATGAGTTTACAGAGATTGATTGTACCTGCTACATTATTTTGATAGTAAAGGAGAGGGGGTTGGACGGATTCCCCGACAGCTTTAAGTCCTGCAAGATGTATAATAGCTTCTATATTATGAGAGTTAAATACTCGTTCCATATCTCTCATATTGAGTATATCTACCATATAAAATGAAAAATGTTTTCCAGTAAGTTCACGTACCCGGTCTAATGTTTCCTTTCTACTGTTTGCTAAATTGTCTACAACAATTATCTCATGTCCAGCATTAAGTAGTTCCACACATACGTGACTCCCGATATAGCCTGCTCCACCTGTAACTAAAATGGGCAAAATAAATCCCTCCCTTTCTTTATATCTAACATAATATTCTTTATAAAGAACAAAATACCTTTATTTTTGTGTGTTATTTTCTTAATAAAAAACAAAATAAGCTATTTTTAAGGGGGGCCGAAAAAACATAAGAGTTTTAGACTGGTAGAGCAATGATATGCATTGTGCTATACTATCTAATGTCTAGTAAATTTTAACAGCTTTGAGGGAGAAGTAGGATGCAGTTGCAGTTGCCAAAAAATATGATTGCCGTAATATCTTGGACACTTGTTGTCAGTTGGATGGCATTGATTTTCTTTTTATCTGCTCAGCACGCAGAGCAGTCAGCTGACTTGAGCGGAGGAATTACAGAGTTAGTAAATGAGGTAGTGGAACAGGTCGCACCTGAAGCAGAATTTCACATAGATGAGATTAGTTTCTTCGTTAGAAAGAACGCGCACTTTTTTGCTTATATGCTGCTTGCGGTTCTCACATTGAATGCAGTCAGAAGAAGTGGGGGACGGGGCTGGTTGAGTATGGGAGTGGCATTTGTCATAACGGTCCTTTATGCCATTTCTGACGAAGTCCATCAGTTATTTGTTCCCGGCAGAAGCGGACAGATGAGTGATGTGCTGTTGGATAGCATCGGTGCTTTGGTGGGAATTACCCTGTATTTGGTGATAAGCCACAGGGCCGACAGAAACCACAAGGTCAAAAACAAAAAAGATAAAACTAATAATACCTAAAACCAAAAGCCTAAAAGAGGAAGGGAAAACCCTAACTCTTTTAGGCCTTATTTTTTTGGGAGTTCTTTAGTGCTTTAATTGACTGAGGGTCAGACCCCTCTTTACGTCTTTATCACTACACCTCAATAAAGCTTCCCCTGCCTGTATAGGACGGTGGAGAGTTTCATGACGGAGTGGATGTAGCAGTTTTGTCTTAGTGGGTGAGGGTCGCCAAAGAAGGCCGGCAGTATGGTGTCCATGGTGTTTTTCATTTTTTCGAGCAGGAGTTTGTAGACCTGTTCTTCGGTATAGAATTGGGTTTCGCGCCCTTGCATCCACTCAAAATAGGACACGATGACCCCACCTGCATTTGCTAGGATATCCGGTATGATAATGACCCCTTTGTCACTTAAGTATTCGTCCGCTTCGCTTGTTACGGGAGCATTGGCGCCTTCGACAATAATCCGGGCTTTAATCTTTTCTTTATTTGCATCATGTATTTGATCTTCAAGTGCAGCTAAAATCAACGCGTCCACATCAAAATATAAGATGTCCCCGCGGTCGCGAATGGTGGCTTTGATTTGAGCATCCTCCAATTGATTCTCAGTAGTTGGCAGATCTCCGCCGTTGAGTGCGACGAACTTTACCAATGATGGGATATCAAGACCGTCCGAATTATATAAAGTGACATTCCGGTCGCTTACTGCTACCACTTTATTTTGCAGATGCTGACATTGATAAGCTTCCAATGCTGCAACAGATCCAACATTTCCAAATCCCTGAACCGCTATTTTCAGCGGGCTTCCGTCATACTCCAAAGCCGTCTTCGCAAAAACGTTTTCGTTGTTGGTCAGGAATTTACGCTGTTCTTTTAGGAAATCATGTAACAAGTAACGGAAGGAAAAGTAAACGCCTTTCCCTGTTGCCTCTCGGCGGCCAAGGGATCCACCATTTATCACACTTTTACCAGTAAAACTACCTTTATATGGCTGGCCTGGGCGAATGCTTTTGTACTCTGCCATCATCCAGTCCATTTCTCGTTCACCGGAACCCATGTCCGGGGCCGGAATATCCTTGTCTGGTCCTAAGATATCGCTAAAATATTGAACATATTTTTTGCAGATTAGATGGAGTTCCTTCACAGAAAAGGAACGGGGATCCAGTACGATGCCGCCCTTACCACCACCATAAGGCACGTCGTGTAAGGCGTTTTTCAATGTCATCAAAGAGGCAAGATTAATGACCTCTTCCTCGTTGACGGTTTCATGGAAGCGTATCCCGCCTTTATAAGGACCTAGAGCATTGTTGTGCTGTACGCGGAACGCGGGAATTCTAACAACGCTTCCATTTTCGAGCGCAATTCGCAGAAATGATTTATGTAGATGGTTTGGTGTAGAAAGGATCGCACCCAGGGAGGTAAAAGCCTGCTTCCTGGAATCTCCATCAAGCTCTGGCAAAAAAGCAGAATCCTCCAGTAACGCATCCAAAGACTCTTGTACAATCTTCCTCGTCTGACTAGCCATAACTACCACTCCTCATTATCAGTATATTCAAAAAGTATAACATACAACAAAAACAAGTACCCCCGAGAAGGCTTCACTCGGGGGCACAAGAAAATAGAGGGGAACGGGCAAATCTTTATTGCGTTAGTGCTTTAATAGAGTGCGGGTCAGACCCCTCTTTACTCCTTCATCTCTCCACCGTACTAAACCACGCTTATCCGGTAGTTGTTGCGGCCGGCGTTTTTGACGGCGTAGAGGGCTTGGTCGGCTTTGCGGAAGAGTTGTTTGACGGTTGTTCCATTGGTTGGGTAAGTGGAGATGCCAATGGAGGATGTGGCATGTATATGGTGACCGTGAATGGCATAGGGGTTCCCTAATGTTGTCAGAATCCGGTCAGCCACTTTGTTTACCTGTGTCATGTCCTCGATGCCGTGAAGTAAGATGACAAATTCATCTCCACCTAATCGTGCGACGATGTCGCCTTCTCTTATAGACATCATCAATCTTTTCGAGAACGCAATGAGCAGTTCATCCCCTATTTCGTGACCAAAAGTGTCGTTCACTTCCTTTAAATGATCACAATCTAAGAAGAACAACGCGAGCATGCTTTGGCTTCTTTCCGCATTTATCAACGATTCTTCTATCTTTTCTTCTAGTAACCTTCTGTTGGGAAGCTCTGTCAGGCTATCATGATAGGCTTGAAAAGTAAGCTGTTCCTGCAGTTTTTCCCTTTCTTTTTCGATGAACCGTTTTTCCGTAATATCTTGGGCAATGATATATGTACCCTTTACAACGCCTTTTACAATGATAGGAACATTGGTGACGGACAAAAATAGGTCACGACCCTTTGAATCAGGGAATAACAACTCATAGTTTGTAACCTCGCCACGCTTAGTCTTGTTCAGGTCTAAATCCGGAACAACCTTTTTGGCGTACTTCACAATATTAAACCCAATGATGACTTCGCTAGGATAACCTGTAATGGTCATACAGGCATCATTGATATTTTCAATAATCCCATCTTCATTTACCATACATACGGCATTTTTATGATAGGAAAATAATGATTTATAGGCGTCATGGCTTTCTTCCAATTTTTCCTCTAGTTCTTTTAGATGCTGGATGTTGCGATAGATCATGGAAATGGCAACGACTTTGTTTTCCTCATTCAGGATGGGAGAATAGCTGACAGAAGTATGAATGGACCTTCCTTCTTTTGTTAGCCGGACAGTTTCTTGGGAAGGAACCGATTGCCCTTTCATTATAAGAGCCAACGTTTCCAATGTTTGCGTTTTCAATTCTTTTGGTGTAATGGAGAATGATTCCCAAGATTGTCCGATCAGTTCTGAAGGACTCCAGCCAAATTGTTGGACAAATGCTCCATTAATTTTCAGAACGGCACCGTCCATGTCGATGACAAGCATGGCATCCACGGTGTTTGCTACCAACGATTCGAGAAAAATATAATCCTCCGCTTTCTTTTTCATGGCACTTATATCTTTGGTGATTGCCAGCACAAATTTTTTCCCATCTTCCTCTATATAAGTGAGGCTTGTTTCAGAAGCGGGAAGATGACTTTCAAATAAATTCAAATCTGAGTAGGTTACAGGCTGCTTTGACTGTATGCACTTTGTGTAATTTTCGTCCAGTAAGGTAAAAACGGAAGGAGGAAGAACATCTACCAATCTTCTGCCCACCATATCTATCCCAAGCTTCTGTTGCGCAGAAGGGTTTACACTTGTGTACCATAATTCGTTATCTTTCCACTCAACCAAGAAAACCATGTCGGCCATCTGATTAAAAAACAATGAAAATTGTTGTTTCATATTCATGATACTCCTACTTTTCTCAAAAGATTTATCTATCAGTTTGGTATATTTATTCTAACTAATTAAAAGATTCGCAAATAAGTATATTATACCAATTGTAAAAGTATTAGAAAAATATTAATATGTTTATATTAATTGTAATATAAAAGAAACATTTTACTAGGGGTAGAGAATGAAAACTTTTAACATACGGGGTAGAAAGACCGAGAGCACTGTTCAAGAGAGATTACAGTATCAAGAGCTTTTTACAGCAATTTTTGATAACCATCCACATACTGTCCTTTTATTAAATGCAGCTGGTGAAATAGAGATGAGAAATAAGCAGTCTACCAAACAATTTGGCTATAAACCAAAAGAAATTGCTGGGGATTTTTCAAAATTTATACCTATAGATTACCAAAATGATGTAAGGGCTAAATTTGCTGAGGCTTTGCAAGGCTTGCCCCTTCATTACGATACAAAAGTAATACATAAAAATAAGAGTATTGTTGATGTGAGCATTACAAGTGTTCCGGTTTTTGAGGTTGAAAAAGTAGTTGGCATTTATGTAGTAGTTAAAAATATTGAAAAAGAAAAACGTGCCGAATCGGAATTGAAAAATATGAAAACATCGATGAAGCTTGTTCAAGATTCAGCCAAAATAGGCAGTTGGCAATACGAATTAGCAACAGGGGAAATATCTTGGTCGAAGCAAGCTCTTGCAATCTATGGAGTACTAGAAACACACCAGTGCTGTTTTACGTTGGAATCATTGTTAAATATGATTCATCCCGAAGATATCGAAAAATTTAAAAAAGTTTTCGATAAAGCTCTAGAAACACTTTCAAGTACGGCCGTTGAATATCGTGTAGTAAAACACGATGAATCTATAATTTATGTTCATGTTCACTCTGATATCGTTGTGAACGAAAAAGGAGTGCCAACGCGTTTCATCGGAACAGTAATGGACGTCACTGAAACAAGGGAATTGCAAAGACAATTAGAAACAAAGGAACAAGAATCTAAAGCAATTTACGATAGCTTGGAACTTGGGATATGGTCCTATAGCTTTGAAGAAGAAGCGTATATATACTTTTCAAAAGGTGTAGAAAAAATTACTGGATACACTTTGGACGAACTTTATAGTGAAGACTTTGTATTAACAGACCTTATATTAGAAGATGATTTAGATTGGTTCCATCATAACCATATTTTAATAAAAAAAGGACAAGAAGTAGAACAAGAATATCGTATTGTTTTACCTAGCGGGAAGTATAGATGGATAAGGGACCATGTTATACCGGTCAAGAATGATAATGGAGAGGTTACAAAAATCCATGGTATTATCTCAGATGTTACTGAACATAAACTCTTGTTGGATAAAGTCAACCATCTAGCGAACCATGATTATTTAACAGAATTGCCAAACAGACGTAAGTTGAAAGAAACCATGCAAGAGTTGGTTGAAAACTATGAGGAAACCCGAAGAGAATTTGCTGTATTTTATATTGACTTAGACAGGTTTAAATACATCAATGACACACTCGGTCACCCAATCGGAGATGAACTTTTACGGGCTGTAGCTGAAAGGTTACTTCGATATAAAAGCCAAGGCCATTTCGTTTCACGAGTTGGAGGCGATGAATTTATTCTTTTATATCATGAAGAGAACCTACTTGCAAAGTTGAAGGATATTGCATCGGGACTTATGAGAAATATTAAAGCACCATACAATATAGGGGAATATGAACTATATCTTACAGCCTGTGTAGGAGTTAGTGTTTTTCCAATAGATGGGAAAACGGAAGAGGTACTTTTGAAAAATGCCGATATCGCCCTTTATCGTGCCAAAGAACTTGGGAAAAATTACTTCGAAATCTACACACCTAGTATTAGTGTAAAAACCTATCAGCAGTTTACCCTTGAGCGCGACATGCATAAGGCGATTAAGGAAGAGCAGTTCGAAATATATTTTCAACCAAAAGTGAATGCAACGTCCTATGAAATTGTTGGAGCGGAGGCGCTCATCCGCTGGGATCACCCTATTTGGGGGATGTTGTCGCCGGGAGAATTTATCCCACTTGCTGAAGAGTCCGGAATCATTAATGAAATAGGCGATTATGTGATGCATAAGGTGTTAAAGCAAATTAGTTGTTGGAAACGCGAAAGGGTACCGGTAGTTCCGATCTCCATTAACGTAGCTCCACAACGTTTCTTGCGGAAAAATTACTATAATATGGTCAAGCAAGCGATAGAAACCTATCAGGTCAGCCCTTCGTATCTGGAGCTGGAAATTACCGAGACAAGCTTTCTTCATAATACTGAGGTAGTACTAAAGATGGTACAGGAACTACGGAAGCTCGGGGTGAAAGTTGCCCTTGATGATTTTGGTACCGGTTACTCCTCGATGACCAGATTGACAGAGCTTGATATTGATGTGTTAAAAGTGGACAGGTCGTTTGTGAAAGACGTAGAGACAAATAGAAAAAATGCCGTAATCCTAGAGTCATTAATCATTATTGCAAAAGAGCTAAATATGGAGGTTGTGGTGGAGGGGGTAGAAACAGAAGGCCAATTGAAATTTATGCAGGAGAAAAACTGCGACATCATTCAAGGGTATATCTTTAGCAAGCCAGTCCCGGCATCGATGTTTACGGATATGTTGGAAGTGGGGACCTTGAAGCCACTTCGAATAGAGGGCCGGAAACCTTTCGTAGACCGCAGAAACTACTTCAGAATTGAATTGCCAAAACCTATCAAAGGGGAGTTGACAGTTAAACAAATTCAAGGAAAAGACGTGCAATTAGGTCAAACAGCTGTCGTCATCGGAAACATTGGACCTGGTGGCCTTCGTCTGCTCTCCCACATGCAGTTCCCCGTAAGGGATGATTTAATTCTAGCGATTGAATTTATGTTACTAGGGGAAGTGAAGAACGTTTCAGGAAAAATTGTGTGGAAAGAAGAATCCAAATGCAACTACCAATACGGATTATCGTTTCTGCTTAATGATGAAGAAAGAATGGACATTACCAAACTGCTAAATCATACAGCCATTCAGCTAAGAAGCAGCAACTTATTGGAAAAAAGTAACGTTATCCAAACAACACCAGAAAAATTCCTAGAAGAAATCAGATGAAAATTACAAGAAAGCCCTCTCCCAATGCAAGCGGAGAAGGGCTTTCTTTCCATCTCTCCTCCATCTATCAATCCAGTACCCCTATGTTGTCAATTGAGTGACCCTGAAATGGAATGGAAGCGTTTTATAATGTAGGAAAGCGTTTACAAATAGGCGGTGAGTAACGATGGAGACTAAAATTGAACCGAAAGTGGATCCTGTTGTGCCGAATAGTTCAGGCAGGATGAAGTTGCATGATGTGAAGGGCGATCCGAAAAGGAAAGCCAAGCTTAAGAGCATATTAACGTACACGGCTTTTGTCGGACCTGCACTTATTTTTTTCTTTGTCATCCAGATCATCCCGTTTCTGATGGGAATCTATTATTCTTTTACTTCCTGGAATGGTGTCAGTTCGGCGATTGAGTGGGTGGGACTTGAAAACTATAAGAGGATCTTCACCAACGACGAAGTGTTTTTTAACTCTTTTATGTTCACGACGAAGTTCATGTTCGCAGCGGTTATCATCAGTAATTTAATTGGTTTTGGCCTCGCGCTGTTATTAAATGCAGCATTGAAAACGAAAAATATCCTAAGAACCGTCTTTTTCATCCCGAACGTCATTGGAGGACTATTGCTCGGATTCATCTGGCAGTTCATTTTCGTGAGAGGATTTGCATCTGTTGGAGAACTTACGGGACTTTCCTTTTTCAAGCTTCCTTGGCTTGGAGATGAAACAACAGCATTTTGGGGAATCGTCATCGTATTCGCGTGGCAAATCAGCGGTTACATGATGATTATCTACATCGCAGCTCTTCAAGGGGTGGACAATTCTTTGCTGGAAGCGGCTAGAATTGATGGAGCTAACAACTTCACCCTTATCACCAAAATTATCATTCCATTAATTTTACCGGCCTTCACGATCTGTTTCTTCCTGACAATCGCGATGGCATTCAAAATATTCGACCTGAACCTAAGTTTAACAGGCGGTGGGCCATTCAACTCTACCCAGTCAGTGGCCATCAATATCTATCAAGAAGCGTTCCAGAATAACCGTTATGGGCTTGGAACGGCAAAAGCAATCATCTTCTTTGTAGTCGTGGCAATCTTTACGACATTCCAAGTAATGGCAACAAAGAAACGGGAGGTTGAGGCATAATGGATCAAAAGTATACGAAAAGAACCTTTGTGCTTGAGATCATAGGAATCCTTCTGGCAATCCTATTCCTCATTCCCTTTTACTTTGTCATCATAAATTCAGTGAAAAGCTTTAGTGAAATACTGATTGATGCGGCAGCATTGCCAACAGAAATCCTATTTAGCAACTACGCAAAAGTTTGGGAAATCATCCAATTCCCGCGTGCTTTCTGGAACTCACTCATTATCACAGTTCTCAGTAACATCGGAATTGTTGTAATAAGTTCCATGGCTGCATGGAAAATGGTCCGCACTCCCGGAAAGTTTAGTAAAATATTATTTATCATCATCGTTTCTGCGATGGTCATTCCGTTCCAAACGGTCATGATTCCATTGATGAAACTGGGTGGTGCTTTAAACCTTATCAATAGCATCCCAGGAATCGTCGTCATGTACTTCGGTTTCGGCGTACCGCTTTCTCTTTTCCTTTACCACGGATTTGTGAAAACAGTGCCGGTGGAAATTGAGGAAGCAGCGCGAATTGATGGTTGCAGTCAGTTTGGGGTATTTTGGAGAATTGTATTCCCACTCCTCAAACCAATTACGGTCACAGTGGTTATCCTGAACACACTTTGGATTTGGAACGATTACCTATTGCCACTACTTGTTCTGCAAACTGCAGAGCTTAGAACCATTCCGCTTGCAACAAGCTCGTTCTTCGCGCAGTACACGAAGCAATGGGATATGGGGCTTGCAGCTTTAATGCTGGGGATCGCGCCGATCATCATTTTCTTCCTATTTTTACAAAGGCACATCATCAAGGGGATTGCCGCAGGTTCTGTTAAGTAGACTTAGCATGGGCCGCAACCTTACTGTGGCCTCTGTCAAGTTACTATAAAATTTTTCATTTAAAACAAGGGGGGCAATACAATGAAACGCTTAGTACTTCTTTTATTATCGTTGTCGTTAGTGGTTGGAATATTTGCTGGCTGTTCTAGCGATAATTCTTCAGGCAAGAGTGACAACAACTCCGGGGATGGAGATCAAGTTACACTGAATCTTTTCCAGTTTAAAGTAGAAATCGCTGACCAGTTAGCGGAAATGATTAAAGAATTTGAAGCAGAACATCCAAACATCAAAGTAAAATTAGAAACAGTTGGTGGAGGAGCAGATTACGGTGCAGCTTTAAAAGCAAAATTCGCATCTGGTGAACAGCCTGACATCTTCAACAACGGTGGATTCAAAGAGCTTGAGCTTTGGAAAGAGCACTTAGCAGACTTATCTGAAGAGCCATGGGCAGAGCACGTTCTACCAATCGGTAAAGTACCAATGACAGATCCTGCAGACGGTAAGCTTTACGGAATGCCTGTAAACCTTGAAGGGTACGGATTCATCTACAACAAAGACTTGTTTGAGGAAGCTGGTATCACAGAACCTCCTACTAATATTACAGAATTGAAAGCTGCTGCTGAAAAATTAGAAGCGGCAGGCATCACACCTTTCTCTGCTGGTTATGCAGAATGGTGGGTAATCGGGCAACATTTACTGAACATTCCATTTGCACAACAAGACGATCCAGAAGCATTCATCGCTGGTCTTTATGACGGATCTGAGAAAATTGTCGGCAACAAGCATTTTGAAGACTTCAAAGAAGTTCTTGACGCTGAAATCAACTTTGGTAACGACAATCCATTAACAACAGACTACAACACACAGGTTACGCAATTTGCGAGCGGCCAAACTGCAATGCTTCAGCAAGGTAACTGGACGGAAAACATGATCTATGAAGTAGATCCAGACATGAACATGGGCTTCCTTCCGATTCCAATCAATGATGATGCGAGTGCAGACAGCCTTCCTGTTGGGGTTCCAAACAACTGGGCTATCAACAAAAACTCTGAAAATATCGAAGAGGCAAAAACATTCTTAAACTGGATGGTATCCTCTGAAACTGGTAAACGCTACATCACAGAAGAGTTCGCCTTCATCCCAGCATTCGATAACATCGAGCCAGCTGGACTTGGTGACCTTGGTCAATCTATCCTTGAGTACTCTACTGCGGAAAAAACGGTTCCTTGGACTTGGTTCATGTGGCCGGATGGAGCAAACAAAGAGTTCGCAGCAACAATCCAAGAATACGCTGCTGGAAGAATCGACTATGACACAGTTCTTGAGCGCTTCCAAACTACATGGGATAACCTAAAATAATCACTATTTTCGAAAAGCATGTCTCATAGCAGGCATGCTTTTCTGGTATAATTAAAAGAAAGATTTAGTATGAAAAAGTAGTTTAGTAGTTACTCTGAACTGTTGATCTCCGTTCCAGGCGCTTCGCTTTTCTGCGGGCGGTCCGGGAGCCTCCTCGGCAAGCCTGCGGGGTCTCCCTTGTCCCTTCCTCCCGCGGAAGTCTGCGCGCCTTACACTGCGTCAACGTGGTTTTTGAATTAATATAGAAATTAATACCTTTTATTACCACGGTTTTCCCTTGTTGACTGAAGTGCAAGGTGTGAGACTCCAGCGGGGGAGTAACGGTAGATTGAGACCCCGCAGGCGAAGCCGAGGAGGCTCAAGCACCGTCCCGCGGAAAGCGAACACCTGGAACGAAAGGAAGCAAGGAGTTAAGTGTGAAAATAAATGTAAGCGCTTCGGAGGTGGTGGATCCATGTTTAAAAAAAGCATACGCAACAAACTGATCGCACTCCTTTTAATTATCACGATCCTCCCATTCGGAACGTCGATCATCATTACATACTACCAAACAAAAGAAGCATTCAAAGACCTTGTCGTCCAAGAAAACAGCAACCTTCTCTACCAAGGGAAAATAAACCTCGAAAACTATCTGGAGGAGCTCAACAATCTCACCCTATCACTCTACAACAATCCTGATTTCATCAACTACATGCGGACACCTGACAAAGAAGATAACTATTTGACGATAGGAATTGTGAGAAACGTACTGCAGACAATTCTATATGCGGAAGAAAACATCACGAGGGTGCAGATCTCTTTTGCAGAGGAAAATAGGGGAATCACCGCCTCCAAACGGTCCACCGTCGTTTTCTCTGACCGCATCTCCAATGCCTACGAAGACGCATATAAACGGGCTCAACTTAGTCCTTACAACTATAATATTGACACCACGCAGCTACAAGAGGGCCGAAATGTCCTGTATGTTCACCGTGCCTTGACGAATGTACCCTCTGATAAGGTGCTTGCTTATATTACCCTTGAAGTGGGCACGGAAAAAATACTGGAGTTAAGTGAGAACCTTTACAACAAGGAAAAGGAAGAATTATTCATCCTCTCTGCAACAGGAGAGTTGATTTATAGCTCCAATCCAATGGTCGCCTCCAAAAAGGAAGAGCAACGATGGATTCCAGAGATTATGAAATCAGAATCAACGCAGGGAACGATGGAGTGGGACAACGGGCAATTTCAAGGCGTCATGATGTATGACCAGACGGAGCTCGCGGTAGGTGGATGGATCTTGGTGAAGCGGGTCCCATACACCACCCTTTACGATAATGCCTTTGTTGTCACGAAAATTAATATCCTCTTTGGTGTCATTGGGTTGTGCTTGGTCATTTTAGCCTCGCTTATTGTTTCTTTTAAAATTACGTCTCCTATCAGGGTATTGCTCCAAAATATCCAGCAAGTAAAAGAGGGGAACATGAATGTGCAATTTCCATCACTCGGAAATGATGAGATTGGTATATTAGGATATCGTTTTAAGCAGATGATGGAACGAATTAATCTCTTAATTAACAGGGAATACAAGCTGGAGATTGAAAATAAAACAAATCAATTAAAGGTGCTTCAATCGCAGCTGAATCCGCACTTTTTATATAATGCCTTGCAATCAATTGGAACACTTGCCTTGAAGAATAATGTGCCCCAGATCTATACCCTGTTGACCCACCTCTCGAAAATCATGAGATATGGGATGAATATGGAGGAGGATATGGTACCGTTAAAAAAAGAAATCAATTATTTAAAGGCATTTCTTCTGCTTCAAAAGGAGCGTTTCGGGGAGCATTTTGAATATGAGATGGAAATAGAAGAGGAAGCGCTGGACATAGAGGTCCCAAAAATGATACTCCAACCTATTATCGAGAACTATTTTAAGCATGGATTCGATATTCGAGAAGGGGTTGGAAAGATTGACATTCATGGGAAGATAACAGATGAGTATCTTCATCTCGCCATTTGGGATAACGGTGCCGGTGTGAGTGACAGCAGATTGACAGAAATTTACCGCTTGTTGACAGAAGGGAAACCAGCTTCTGACGGAGAAGAAACTAATATAGGATTGAAAAATATTCATACACGCTTGCAGCTTTACTACAATAACTTAGCATCGCTTCATTTAGAAAATCATCATGATGGTGGTTTTATGGTGACATTGAAGCTTCCGCTAGAAGTTGGGGGTGAAAACAATGAAAGCAATTATCGTGGATGATGAAAAGCATGTGCGGGATGGACTGCAGCTGTTGGGAAATTGGAAGGAAAACGGGATTGATACTATCTATGAAGCAGAGGATGGGGACGAGGCGATCATGCTCATCAAGCAGCATCGCCCCGAAATTATCTTTACCGACATGGCCATGCCGAAAAAGGATGGAATCAGCCTGCTGAAATGGATTGCAGAATCGGATATACCGAGCGTGACCATTGTAGTTAGCGGGTATGATGATTACACATTCATGCGAAATGCCATTTATTATAAAAGTTTTGACTATATTTTAAAGCCGATTGACCCAGACCTGTTAAATGAAACGTTAGAACGGGCCGTGAAAAAGTGGAAAGAAGATGCTTTGGCGAAAAGGACTATGGGTTCTGCGAGCGATGTGGAAACGATTCCTGTACGTTCCTTTGAAGCTGCTTCCGTTTCAAGTATGGATAAGATTGAGGAATACCTTCGGGCCAACTATCAACAGGATATCACCCTTCAGGAAATTGCCGATCGTTTTTACTTGAGCCGTGAGCATATTTCCCGAAAGTTCAAGCAAGAATATCATGAAACCATTACGGATTATGTTACGCGGATCAGAATGGAGAAGGCGAAGGAATTGCTCTCAAATCCGCATTTGAAAATTTATGAGATTGCGTATCATATTGGTTATCAGAATGAGAAGTATTTTAGCAAGGTGTATAAGAAGTTTTTTGGTATGACGCCAAATGAGTATAGAGGTAGTTTAGTGAAATAGGTACCACCGCTGTTGCTTTCCGCAATGGGCTTCGCTTTCCTGCAGGGGGTCCGGGAGCCTCCTTGGCAAGCCTGCGGGAGTCTTCGTCCTGTGCTCCAAGCAACAGCAGAGTATCCTAATGCATTACTATTTTTGAAGAATACATATAAATGATAAATGAGGTGTAGGTATGAGTAAGTTACGTATGGGAATTATTGGGGTTGGGGGTATTGCGCAGAACCGCCATATCCCGACATTTTTGAAAATGGAAGAGAAAGTGGCGATTACGGCAATCAGTGATGTGAATGAAGAGACGGCAAAAATGGTAGGGCAGAAGTTCGGAATCAGCAATGTGTATGCCCACTATGCGGATATGTTTGAACATGTGGATGCAGTGACTATTTGTACACCAAACAAGTTTCATGCTGAAATTACGATTGCGGCTTTAGAAGCAGGTCTGCATGTGTTCTGTGAAAAACCAATGGCGATGCGCCCGGATGAATGTGAAGCAATGGTTGCTGCGGCTGATAAATCAGGAAAGCAGCTTGCGATTGCATATCATTACCGTTTTATGAAAGAATCGGTGGCAGCGAAACGTTTGGTGGATGCTGATGAAATTGGTAGACCTATTGTTGCAAGGGCTCGCGGTATGCGTCGCCGAAAAGTGCCTGGATGGGGTGTGTTTACAAACAAGGAATTACAGGGTGGAGGTAGCTTGATTGATTATGGTTGCCACTTGTTGGATTTATCTTTGTGGTTGCTTGGAAACCCGAAGCCTGTGGAAGTGATGGGATCTGCCTATAATGAGTTGAGTAAAATCCCAGGGCAGGTGAATCAATGGGGCAGCTTTGATCATGAAACGTTTGAAGTGGACGATCACGTGACAGCTTATATAAAATTTGAAGGGGGAGCTTCCTTGCTGTTTGAAACCTCTTGGTCTGCCAATGTAAAAGGGGACGAAGAGAGTGTAAGTATATCCGGAATTAGTGGAGGGGTGGACCTGTTTCCATTCCACGTTAACCAGATGAAGCACGGCATGCTCTTGAATACAGAAGCCGACTGGGTGCCAGGCGAAGACGACCCAAGTCTCCCGCAAGCCGAAAACTTTGTAAACAGCTGCCTCGGACTAGAAGAACTAATCGTCAAACCACAACAAGCCATGCAAGTCTCCCTCATCATCGACGCCATCTACCGCAGCAGCGAGACCGGCAAAAGTGTGAGTTTATAATTGGTGAATAAGGGGTTTCGACGTCGAAGAGGAAAATCCTTTGAGGGTCTGACCCCTTTTTTTTGACCCCTTTTTTGACCCCTTTTTCAAAAAAAGCAGTCCAGGAATTCTACCGAATTCCTGGACTGCTTTTGCATGTTATTTTTCTATTCTTATTATCTTCTAAAAAGATCGTTGTCTCGGTCGTCGTTGAAAAGGTTGTTGCGTTTTTGGGTCATTCTTTCTTTTTTGCGGTCAGAGAATGGGCCTGCTGAGCTGTCTTCTTCAAATAGTGAGCCTTCGTTTCCTTCATTGGTGCGTACATCTCCCTCTTGCATGTACGTTTCCTCGTCTATGTGGATGGACGTCTCCTCTTCTGGAGTATAAATGTCACCAGGTTGTTCTATTTCATGGCGTGTAGGCTTAAAGCTATCCATCAATGGATCGTCCTTCTCGATTTCCTTTAATGTATCTTCAAAGAGAATAGGGTCTTTATCCCCTGTCTCTGTTAAATGCTCATCACGACTAACTGCAGTCTTATAATCTACAGGCCTTGTGGAATCGTCACGTTTGTCCCTGGACCTAAAAAGAGGCTTTTCGTCCTGACTGCGGCTCATATCCCCGGCTGTTTCCTCCAACTCGGCACCCAGTGGGCCATCTGAAACAACGCGCTGGTCATAGACATCTTCCTCATATGGCCTTTCCATCGGGAATGGTTGTCCATGTTCATATAGTAGCGCTTTGTCCACCTCTTCCTCTGAACTATTTTCGGCATAGCGTTTTCCGTTATTTATTTTCTTATGCTGCATTCCATCTAAGTTTTTCTCTAAATCTAAGTCAGGACTTTCCCTGCGTTCCACTGTGGTTACTTCATTCGTCACACTTGCCTGGTTTTGAAGAGCAGTGACCTCTTCACGAGCGTAATCTTTCTCGATTTCAGCAGGATCCCCGCTCATGAGTTGCTCATCAAGTGGGATGTTTCCATCTATATTCGTATCAGGCATAGGTCGATTAATGGAGGTGCTTGATTCTGCCATTCTCTTATCCTCTGAAACTACAGGTTCCTCTGCTTTTAACGGTTCTGTATCATCGTCGAAATGCAAAACAGACTCCTCTGTCGCATATCTATCCATTCGGCTCTCTGTTAAAGCTTCTTGTTGCAATTTCTTACTGGAAATCGGTTCTGCAAGAACAAGCACCTTCCCAACTTTTACATCAAACTCATAACGGTAGGCTTCCTCTTTTGCAATGCCCATCTCCATCAATGTGACTGCAACGCTTTTATTTTCAGGTGTGAAAAGGCTCTTTGGTGTTACGATGGAGCTGCTTGGATTGATACTTGAATACTCATTAAGTTGAGCTTCTCCTTCATCGTGAGTAAGAGAGAATGCACCGTCACCAAATTGTTCTAGAATTCCACGGTTATCACGAATAATCCAAATTTCCTCTGGTTGATAGCCCTCCGACTGTAGCCAATCAATCTTAGCAAGTGCCTCCTCTTCCAGTAAATAAGAACCAATAACCTCTTTACGTTGCTCGATCATGCAACTTCCTCCTTAGAGTGCTGTAATAAGATTCCTATACCCAGAAGAGTAAAAATGGTAAACCAACCTAGAATATAATTCAAAAAGTGCAACATTTTATGTTAGAGAAACGTCCAAATAGGGAAAATAATTACAAATGACTTACTACTTAAGGCATATAGAACATATACTAGTTTCTAAAAAGCAATCTACATATATTTTAAAAGTAGGCTCTGTTAAACACCGCTGTTGATTTCCGCACTAGCCTTCGCTTTCCTAGGGGCGTTTTGGGAGCCTCCTCGGAAAAACGCCTGCGGGGTCTCCCCTAAACGCTATCTCCCTAAGGAGTCTTCGCCTATTGCTCCAATCAACAGCTAGGTTGCTGCAAAAATCAACAGTATGCTTTAACAGAGCCTAAAAGTAAAAGGAACTGGAGGTATAGTATGACAAGTCCAAACGGAGTTACCGTCCTGATTCCAGCCTATAATCCAGATGAACAACTGATCAATCTTATCCGTGACATTGTAAATGAAGGCTTCAAGCAAATTCTGGTGGTTAATGATGGGAGCAAACCTGAATGTGAGTCTATCTTCAAAAAAATAAAAGAATGGAAAGAATGCACCTTACTGGAGCATCAAGAGAACAAAGGGAAAGGGCAGGCGTTAAAGACTGCTTTTGCACACTTCTTAAACACTAGTCCCGAATCTGTGGGCCTTGTGACATTGGATGCAGATGGCCAGCATGCGGTGGAGGATATGAAAAAAGTGGCCATCAGACTTTGCGAGCGGCCAGAGAGTCTAGTGCTCGGAGTTCGAAATTTCTCAACAAATGATATTCCTTTAAGAAGTAAATTCGGAAATGTCTTGACGAAAAATATTGCCCGATTTGCATGTGGTATGCAAATCTCTGATACCCAAACTGGTCTCAGGGGAATACCGGTTAACTTTATCCAAAAATTAATTCATGTTGCTGGCCAACGCTATGAATTTGAGATGAACATGTTAATGGAATGCAAACCGAATAATATTAATATAGAAGAAGTGAAGATCCAAACCATCTATTTAGAAGACAATAAATCATCCCACTTCCAGCCCATAAGGGATTCCATTAAAATCTACGCCACATTTCTAAAATTCGCCCTATCTTCCGTACTTTCATTTGGCTTGGATATTCTATTGTTCGCACTATTTGTTATGACGCTAAACGGTGTTTTCGTAGAATCCTACATCATTTTAGCAACCGTTCTATCGAGGATTTTGTCTGCCTTGTTCAATTTTACTGTAAACAGGAAGGTAGTGTTCAAGTCTTCCAGCTCCTATGCTATAGTAAAATATTTTTCCCTCAGCATCGCTCAAATGTTGGCTTCCGCAGGCGGGGTGTATCTCATCTATGAACTGGTAGGCTTTGGAGAGGTTGGCATTAAAATTGTAGTCGATGGACTGCTCTTTTTAGCAAGTTATGTGATTCAACGAGAATGGGTTTTTAAGAAGAATTACCAAATACGTGCTGGACAATAACGAGACACAAAAAAGACCTATATCCTAGGTCTTTTTTGTTTTACAGAAATAGCTTTTTCAAAAGTTAATCCGAAACGAAGCGGCTATACCCCTTGGGAATCCTAAATTCCCATTTCCGCTTAAACCAACGTTTGTTTAAAAAAAGCTATTCTAAATCAGTGAATACGTAGAAACCAACAGAGATATTCCATATTCGACAACCTCAGTATAATTTTCCTTACATAACTTTTTCAAAAGTTAATCCAAAACACGAACTCTATACCCCTTGGGAATCCTGCAATCCCATTTCTGCTTAAACCAACGTTTGTTTAAAAATTACTATTCTCTTTTTTCTGGTTTTTGCTTGCCTGTAGGGAACGAAATGGCAGTAAGTGAACGGTCTTGAACCTCCACGCTTGCAATATGTTGGTTTGGGAGGGTGATGTGGTTCACCTCTATATAATACGTATAAGTTCCAGGAAGTGGAATGATGTCGGTCCAAGTAATCTTTGTTGTGTTAATAATTGTTTTTTCACAATCATTTTGGCCATATTGATTGATCAATGCAAAACTTTCGCTTGTTAACGGGGTCTTCTCACGCAGCAAAGAGAACTCCACAATAAAACTATAAGCAGGATTGTTTTCCGTCAGGATAAAAGCCTCGATCATCGCATCTAATTTTACCACTTCGTTCGTAGAATGGGTCTTCACCTTCAGCTCAAGGGCTTGTGTTGGCTTGTCTGCTTCTATCCCCAACATTTCATCGCTCTGATTAAAATAATACCTTGGTTCCATTCCCCTAGGTTGCCTGTCACAATTACACGGCATCCTGCAGCCACAACTCTTTCTCCATTCAAAATATAAGGACATTGAATAATGCCTCCTTTAGACATACTATCCACTCCATAACATATGCTTGTCATCGCTGTTTGGAGAGGGTAGGAGCCTTGAAAACATAATAAAATAAAAAAGCGATGAATGAACCGTTGCACGCTGCGGTAGATGAAGCCTTAATACAAGTTGAAGTGATATGGAATGCATGTGTCTACCACACAATGTTTCCGTATACAACATATTCTCGACAAAAGCAGGAACCTGACTTTTATTTGTTGAAAAAGTTAGTAAAAGAGCTATCTATTCCTGTGTTTAGGAATTTTACGTGAGTTTCAAGAAATGTTAATAAATGAGGGAATCGAATTAAGTTGGCCGGAAGTTGGTGCAATATAAGCTGAAAGAGTGTCGTCTGCTATCTGTTATCTATGGTGAACTTTCATAATATGATGAGGTGAACATAATGGTAAACAAGAAAGACGTTCTATTCCTCGAGCCTGTCTTCCAAGAACGCATATGGGGAGGGACCAAGCTTGCTGATCAATTTGGATATGAGATTGCGTCTGAATTGACGGGAGAATGCTGGGCGGTTTCCGGTCATCCGAACGGACAAAGTACGGTTAAAAACGGTTCTTTTGCAGGTAAGCTCTTAGGTGAACTATACATGGAAGACAAGGAGATATTCGGCAACCATCAGAGTGATAGATTTCCGCTGCTGACAAAAATTCTTGATGCAAACCAAAACCTATCCGTGCAAGTCCATCCGAATGACAAGTATGCTAGTGAGAACGAAAACGGAGAGTATGGAAAAACAGAGTGCTGGTATGTGATAGATTGTGAGGAGGATGCGGAAATTATATTTGGTCATACTGCCGAAACAAAGAAGGAATTTGTCGAAAGGGTTAAAAGTGGAGAGTGGGAGGAACTTTTAACACGTGTGAAGGTAAAACCTGGTGATTTCTTTTACGTGCCGAGTGGAACCATCCATGCTCTTTGTTCAGGTGTCTTAATTCTTGAAACACAACAGAATTCCGATACTACTTATCGTGTGTATGATTATGACCGAACGGACAAGAAGGGAAATACTCGTGAATTGCATCTTCAGAAGTCCATTGATGTCTCGACAATTCCACATGAACCTATTGATGTGGTCCATAAAATTTCTAAATTTAAGGGTGCTACCGTTACAAAATTTGTGGAAGCCGAGTATTTCACTGTCTACAAATGGGAAGTGGATGGAGCCTACTCTTCAAAACACAATAAGCATTTCCTAATTGGAAGCGTGATTGCTGGTTCTGGGGAGCTTAAGGTGGATGAACGCGTTCACCCGCTGAAAAAAGGTGACCACTTTATCATTCCTTCAGGTGTGGAAGAGTTTACTGTCGTAGGTAGAGTTGAACTAATTATTTCTCATCCATAAAAGAAAATCCGTGAGGTATCGTTATACTATATCTCACGGAATTTTTTATTTCTGTTTAAATCATTCATACAATTCCCTATACACAATCGCCTTCAATGCCAGCAGCTCTTCCTCTGACAATTTCCCCTCGAATGTTTCCATCAACTCCAGCACTTCCTGTTCCGTCATGCCGTTCGCTGCCTTTGACTGTATCTGCTGCATTTCTTGAAAACTGAGTTTTTGCATGACCAGCCTTGTTGCTTCTTCACGTGTTTGGACTGGCAGCTCTTCAAGGTTAGCGTCTGCTCCCTCTGCAATATAGCTCCTTAAGGCAGGAGACCTGTCTACATACTCCCGAGCCATAGCCACATCATTATTTTCCACCAGGTCTTTTTCCACATATTCAACTGCCTGATCTTCCAAGAATTTATTGATAAAATAATAGCCTGCATATCCAAGGATTCCTAGGATAAGGGCTGTAATGAATAATCCTTTGAAGAATTTCACTTTGGACACCTTCTTTCCCCTTAACTATATATAACTATGGATGTTGAAAGCAAATTTCAAAGAAAGAAGTTTGATTCTAGCTAGAAAGGGTAAATGATAAGAAACAAAAACCGACGAAAATCTAGTAATATAATAAAATTTAACAAAATACTTGTTTTTTTGGTAGAAAGTAGTAAAATTGTAGTATATTTTGTAATTAATTAGGCGGTGAAATTCGGTTGATGAACGATTATAAAAGTATTGAAAGCAAAGAAGAGATTATCAAAGTGCTTCAATATGCCTATCAACAAGGCACAGAGAGAGAAAATATCTCCATGATGGAACTTATAGATGAAATGAAAGAAAAGCTGCAGTTGCTTATAAAATGATAGATTACTAGATAACACCTTCCCGTAAACGTGTGGAGGTGTTTTTGTTTTGGAGAAAGATGATGATTGGATAAGTTATCCAGACCCTGGTCGGCTACACGTAAGGGAGAAATATGTTAGAATTAAACTCGTTGTCTGTAAATCTCAAATGAGAACAGCTTAGAAAAAACAAAAGGTTTAAGGTGATAGAATGATTGGAAGAAACGAACCGTGTCCTTGTGGCAGTGGAAAGAAATATAAAAAGTGTTGTGAAAAGAAGCAAGATGGCCTGGATAAAGTGCTAGAAACAGAAGTGATGGCCTTACAAATTGATATGATGCGCTTTGCATATGAAAAGTTCTCAAGTGAACTTGAAACGGTCAGCTCCAAGTATCTACATAAATTTTCAATGGATGAGATGAAGAGTGAGGCATTTAACGAGCTACTCCATCTATGGTATATGTTCACGGTAAAGCGCGATAATGGTTTGACGATTGTGGAAGAGTTTGCATCCGTTCAAGAGGGCAAGTTCTCACGTCCCCAAGTAAAAGAATGGGCAGAAAGCTGGCAAAAGGCATACCCTTCTATTTATAAGGTGGCAAATGTGCGTGGGGAGACTTACACCATGGAGGACTTTTTCACAAAAGAGAAAGAAAAAGTCACATATATTGGCAGAGAGGACAGCTTAAGTAAAAATGAGCTGGTTATTGGGATGTTTGTTCCTTTCAAGCAGGCGAAAGTTGTATTCATGTCCACCTTTGAACGTGGGGTACTAGAGGCAATTCGTCTGGAAGAGAAGTTTATGGAGGAATTTTCAGAGGTTACTATTGATTCAGCCTATATACGAGCGGAATTCCCGGATCTTGCCGGTAAAATGGTCGAGTTTGAATTAAGTGAAGAGGATGTTCAGCAGCTACCTGTCCAAGATAAGGCACAGGAACGTGTATTGGGATTGTTTGCAGACGGAGCTAAAAAGCGCGGATATCCGGAAAGGTTTTTAGAGTTTGCTTCTATGCTCTGGTCCATCTATTGCATGAAAGAGAGTCCAATGATCCGCAATGAGCAGAATTATGCTGCTGCATTGATTTACTTTTTAGACACACATTTTATGAAAGAACAGCAGGAAACACAGAAAGCGTTAGCGGAAGAGTTTGGTATATCAGCGGGAAGTGTTTCGTCGACGTTCCGTAAACTGGATGAGGTATTACAGCCAGTCATCCAAACATTTGAAGAAGATATCGAAGCGGCCTTGCAGGGCGCTTCTTAATCTAAAAGCATCTGATTTTCTCGACTTATTTCGAGGAGGTTGGGTGCTTTTTTCATTAGTTTGAATGACCATTTTCCTGCATAAATTTTCCGCGTATGTGCATGCTACTAAAAAAGTGTAACGAAAATAGGAGGCATGACAGATGCAGCGGTTTATGTTGGTTGTTTGCGCGTTTTTAATAGGCTCGACACTATTCTTTTCCCCACTTGATGCGACGGCGGCACCAAAAGAGGAAGAGGTGGATTCCTACTTGAAGGAAATCGGTTGGACAAGGAAGGATCTTGATAAGTATTTGGCGTTTTATGAGGTGAGCTTGGATGATTTCAAGGACATCGAACATCTGCGTGATGAGCTTGGGACTCCAATCAATGAGGAGAACCTTCTTGTTATGCTGGAAACCTATGATTTGACGAAAGAAGAGTTAGAGGTCCTTTTGTCTCGTTTTGGGGAAAAGGTGCAGGATTATACGTTCATTGAGGACTTGGAAATTGCGGTTGACTTCTATATGACCCACGAAGAAGAAGTGGCTCGCGCGGAGGATTTTCTAGTGTCCATGGGATTTGAAGCTGAAGAAGCACGGCAAATTTTCCAGCATATTTTGAGTCTACCGAAAGATGTGTTAGCGGAAGAGCTTGAAAGATTGCAAGGGATGTTGAATGAAGAGCCAAATTCCGTTGAAAAGGTGTTTTCCCTTTGGACAGAGTTCATGGAAGTATTCCAGGTGGAGGCGGACCTTCATGTAGAGGACGGTAGTAGGGTTAAGGTGTCACAGGAAGCGCTTATGCAGCCTGGATGGTTGGAAGGAAAGGAAGTTCATTTAGACATTTTTGATGGAGAGGGTTCGCTTCTTGCTTCAGCAGTGATGGATGAGCAAATTGTATCGCCTTCCTATGTGCAGTCTACAGGAAAGGAGCTCATTCATTTAGGTCAGGTTGGAGTGAAAATGAGTGATGAGCTTTATAACAATAGAATGCCTGATACTGCTTCTATTTATGGGTTGGGGATGTTGGTAGGATTGTGCTTGTTAGGATTGGCTGGTTTGATGTTAATGTTAAATGGTGCGAGAAAGGTCCGCAGGGGATATTAGGGAATGCGGGAACGTTATTTGGTGGTTGTACTTTGGATGGTGATGGTGATTGGGGCTGCTTTGTTTGTTGGAAGCGGCCTTTTGTATTGGCAGGGAGTTTCGGCAGTGGAGGATAGGGTGGATCTTTCTGAGCGGCTGGAAAAAAAAGAGAGGCAAGTATCTGGTGGTGAACCTGATATGACAAAGACTCAGGCTGTAAGTTTAGCAGCAGGAGAGGAAATCGGAGAAGTCTATTTTCCTGATTTAGAAGCAAGTATTCCGGTGTTTCACGGTGTATCGGAGGCAGAGCTCGTAAAGGGAGTGGGACATGTTCCGGGTACGCTTTTACCTGGGAACGGGGGAAACATAGTCCTATCCGGGCATAGGGATACTGTATTTCGTCGGCTTGGGGAGCTTGAGGTTGGCGATAAGGTTATGTTTGGTTTTGATGGTGGTTGGTACACATATAAGATCGGCAGGATTAGGGTGGTAGACAAAAATGATACTTCGGTAGTGGTCGCGCGGCCTCGTGAGGTATTGACGATAACAACTTGCTATCCTTTTACGTTTATTGGGAGAGCACCTGAGCGGTATGTGTTGGAAGCGGAGTTTATTGGTAGGGTAGATGAGGAGGCAGTTGGAGAGTAAGCATCATTTATATGAGTTGAGAGGTCGCGGCGGCGTTTTTTTTGTGAAACTACGCCTAAAGTAGTGGTATTTGAATGATTTTCGGGTGTGTCAAATAAACTGTGTAAGTTTTCTTAATCGAGGTACTTAACAGCTCTTCCCTTAAGATTATCATTGATTAATAATTGGTTCATCACTTGTGGCCAATTTTGGACGAAGCCCTTTTCCCAT
>NZ_JAAZWB010000082.1 GCF_012524115.1 Bacillus sp. RO1
TCTTCATCACGTCCATGAGGACCTCTCTTCTCCTTTTTCCTCCTCACTGACGTCTTCATCACGTCCATGAGGACCTCTCTTCTCCTTTTTCCTCCTCACTGACGTCTTCATCATGTCCATGAGGACCCCTCTTCTCCTTTTTCCTCCTCACTGACGTCTTCATCACGCCCATGAGGACCCCTCTTCTCCTTTTCCTCCTCACTGACGTCTTCATCATGTCCATGAGGACCTCTCTTCTCCTTTTTCCTACTCACTGAAGTCTTCATCACGTCCATGAGGACCTCTCTTCTCCTTTTTCCTCCTCACTGAAGTCTTCATCACGCCCATGAGGACCTCTCTCCTCCTTTTTCCTCCTCACTAAAGTCTTCATCACGTCCATGAGGACCCCTCTTCTCCTTTTTCCTCCTCAAACACATCTTGTCCCGACGATCAAGAAAAACCTGAAGACTATTCCATCATTTAATTATTTTTCTAAATAAACAAAAACCCCCGCAACATCCAAGTTGGGGGGGGCAAACCAAATTTATAATCTCTTCAACTGACCTGTCAGTTTCCGAAACGCTTCTTCATCCTGCCGGTCCAATGCCTCGTCAATCATTTTCAATAGCTTCTCTTTTTGAAAAGTGTAAATGGATTCTTCTAGCATCCTTTCTGCTAAAATTCGATCCTTTTCATTGATTTGGGACTGCTTTGGCATAAACGGATTATCTTCAAGAACCGCTGCGTATTGCGGTGAATGATAGACAGACCGGAAATTTAACTGGATATAAATATCCTCATCACGATTAAGCCTAATGTCATGGAAGGACTTCTCAGCGTCCGTGGTCATCACATTTTCCTTATAAAACCTGAATGGCACTTCCTCTACACAATGGGTTGACATGATAATTCCCCGTGGACAAAACTGGGCTTGCTCAACAAAGTGAACTTTCTTCATCAACTGGTCATGACTCATCAAATAGTTTAAAATCCATACACATTCACGTCTTTTTAACTGATAGTTTCCCAAGAACCACCTTATAAAGTCCTTCTTCTCGTTGACAGATACAGGGGTAGCCACAACTATCGTCCCTCCTCTGCGTAGAATATTCCCTACTCTTGTAAATTTAGATACAGATCTTGCAATTCTATGTTGGTTGGGTCAAGTTGTATTAGTTTTTCAAAAAGCGGCTTTGCTTCTTCTCGTTTACCTTCCTCCAATAAAAAGTGTGCATAATCGTAAAGGAAGCTGCTGTCATCTTTAAAAGAAGTATATGCTTGACGGTAATGATTTAATGCATCAGAATATTTTTCGGTTTGTTGGTAGGCAACAGCTAAGTCCCAATCATATTGCGGGTCAGACTCTCCAAAGTTAATGAGTTCATTCAGGCAGTCTATAACATCTTCATAGCGCTCTTCCTGCAAGAAGATTTTCGTTAAAGTTAAGGCTGCTTCCACATATCCAGGATCAATGGCAATGGCTTCTCTTAATAATTTTTCTGCCTCTTGCACATTCTGCTGTTTCATTGCCACTTTCGCTCCGTACACTTGCAATTCTTTGTTATATTCATTTACCGCTAATCCTTCTTTTGCAACACGCAAGCTATCTTCTAACAATCCTTCGTGTTCATATGCTTTTGCAAGATATAAGTAAAGAGAGGAGTATTCATAATCCATTTCTTTTACCTGATTAAGTTTTTCGATACAGGTCTTGAAATATCCTGCCTGAAAAGCGGTAAATCCGTATTGAAATAGTACGTCAATTTTCAACTCTTTCTGCAACGCCTGGTCGAAATAAGGCATTGCTTCCTCAAATTGCCCTGTAGCACTGTAGCATTCTGCAAGTCTTTCCTGCAGGGAGAAATCAATCTCATCTGCATGCGGAAGGACTGATTCATAATACGGAATAGCTTTTTTGTAGTCGCCTTGAGACAGATATACTTCCGCTAAGGCAAGGCTGATGATCGGTTCTTTTGGTGCGAGTTTTTTGGCAGTAAGTAACTTTTGCTCACTGACCTCAAATAGTCCTTGCGCCTGATAAAGGTCTGCAAGTAGAAGCAGAGACTGAATATATACCTCATCATCTTCTGCTATGTTTTCTAATAACGCCATAGCTTCATCTTCTTCATCAAGATCAATGTGGACTTCAGCTAGTGAAACAATGAGGTCAGACTCATTTGGAAATTGGTATAGGAGGTTCTGGTAAAGTTGTTTGGCGTCATCAAGCATGCCAAGCTGCTGATAAATCTGTGCAGTCTGAAACAAATCCTCTTCCCCAAACTTAGATTCGTTCTCTTTTAGGATAGTAAGTCCTTGTTCTATGTCTCCGTTATCTATTAGTTCTAGAGCTTTATCAATTACTGTGTAAGACAAAATACTACTTCCCTTCGTTTTTAAAATCCGCAATCACATGTTCTTCAAAACTTCTCAGAGAGTAAGAAATGGCCTGGAATGGTTACTGTACATTCTTTTCCAAAGCCTGGACGAAACAAAACATCATCTCCCGCTTTGATAACCGTCCCTTTTTGAACTGTAACTTCTGGAATATGACTATCATAATCCAGATTTTCGATAGTTTCAATAATATGGCCTTCTGGTGACAAATAGAGATTATAGTCTAATTCTCCACCGACCCTCAAATCTCCTTTTGATGGGTAAATACCAATTTTCATTAATAGATCCAAATCAAGCGGTTTCCCCTGTTCTGGACACTCGGTAGAATGTGTTAATTTTTCTTCTTTCATAATTAGTTTCCACTCTTTTTTCTTCTTGTTTTTTTTTGATGGAGAAATGTTTTGCCAGCACGGCAGAAATGTTACCGGAAATTGATACAAGGCATCTTTTATCCACCCCCATGGGACGGAAGAAAGTTCTGTTGTATCATCCATCTGCAAAAAGATAGCAGAAATCTTATATCGCCTGCATTGTCTAACAAAAGAAGGTGTGAGTTTATCGAAGGGAATTCTGACAGCAAAATAATAATCAATCGGGCTATTTAATAAGAAAGTTCTCGCTCTCTTTAATGTTTGCACTAGTTCTTTTTCGCGATGGACGGATATGAGAGAAAGAAGGGTTGTACAACCTTTTTTTAAATAGTTTTCGGTGATGAACTGTTTGAACTGGGGAAACGGCATTTGTTCAAGGTTATCGACAAGCATAACATGTCCTGATGTCAGCACATAGGGGGAAATATCCATTCTCATGGACCTTGAATTGGTAAAAGGGCCTTCTTTCATGTAATGGATTTTGTTGTTTTTCACTAGCAGATTGGTATGGAGGAGTGTTGATTTGTTCTTGACTACATTGGCAGCTTCTATAATATATTCCATAGCATCCCCCTCTTGTAATGTCCTTAAGACAAGCTATGCGTGAGGAGGAGGAAATATGCATTGGGTATGTTGTTGGGGATATAAGGAAATTTTGGTATTTTCAAGGAAGTAACGGTCAGACGTGGACGTCAGATGGTATCCCCCTTGACGGTATCCAAATCCGTTTCGGGCGATAATTAGAATTTACGGGCGATTTTTAAGACTAATCGGGCGATAATCTCAATATACGGGCGAAAATAAGATTTTACAGGCAAATCGCTTTTATCATTAGCCCAAAACTTTAGATATACCTCCACCTCCTAACCGAGCAATGATCCGGTCAAAGCCAAACTAAAAAGAGGCCCATCCCCATGGACCCTCCTCTAAAAATTATCCTCTTCTCAAACTCTCCATATGCTCAAAGAAGCTGGGGTAGGAAACATTGATTGCCGCATCATTTTGAAGAATAGTTTCCCCATCTGCAACCAGGCTCGCTATGGCTCCCATCATGCCGATACGGTGATCCCCGTAACTGTCAAGCGTGCCACCATGCAACCTGGTTTTGCCTTTAATAATCATTCCATCCTCAGTTGCCTCAATGTGTGCTCCAAGCTTCTTCAGCTCGTTCACAACCGTATCGATTCGGTTTGTTTCCTTCACCTTCAGCTCTTCAGCATCCTTAATCACCGTTGTACCTTCAGCCTGAGTAGCCATCAAGGCGATGATAGGCACTTCATCAATCAGGCGGGGGATGATATCGCCGCCAATTTCGATTCCTTTAAGGTCTGAAGTCTCTATTGTAATATCCGCATATGGCTCTGGTCCATCCTCTACTACATTAGAATAAGAAAGACTTGCCCCCATATTTTTCAGAACTTCTAAAATCCCAGTACGAGTAGGATTCAACCCGACCCTTTGCAATGTAACCTTGCTTCCAGGCACAATCGCACCTGCCACCAGGAAAAACGCTGCAGAAGAGATATCTCCAGGAACGACAATATGCAGATCAGACACCAGCTTCTGCCCACCAACCACGCTTACCTTGCATTCTTCCTCTTCTTTTACTTCCACTCCGAATGCACGCAGCATTCTCTCTGTATGATCACGGGATTTAAAAGGTTCACTCACAGTGGTTACCCCTTCACCCTGCAACCCGGCCAACAGAATAGCGGATTTCACTTGAGCACTTGCTACAGGTGACACGTAATCAAGGCCTGTTAACCCCCCGCCCTGAATAGAGATGGGCGTGAAATTGCCATCCTGGTTCCCTTGTATTCTTGCACCCATGTCGCGTAACGGAATAGTCACACGTTTCATTGGCCTTTTGGAGATAGACTCGTCCCCAATCAGGACAGAGTGGATAGGCAGGCCAGAGAGAATCCCCATCATCAGACGTGCTGTTGTTCCAGAGTTCCCGACATCCAAAATTTCTGATGACTCTCGAAGTCCCTTCAATCCGTTTCCGTATACCGTCACATTAGAGCCTTCTTGTTCTATTTTCACTCCAAGCTTGGAGAAACAACTGATTGTACTTAGGCAGTCATCGCCAGGGAGGAAGTTTTCTACTCTTGTTTTGCCTTCTGCCATTGATCCGAACATAACGGAACGATGAGAAATCGATTTATCCCCTGGAATCTGTATGGTCCCTTTTAACCCGCTTGCGGTACCAGTAAGTTTTTTCATTTTCACTCTCTCCTAACTAGACAATATAGGTTTCATACATGGTGTGCTTGTTTAAGCAATCTTCTGCAGATTGGCGATCGTCCTCTGATTGGAAGCTTAGTCTCAGCACTCCATAGATTTCTTCTCTTGTTTCCATGATCCTGATATTGGTAATGCTAATTTTTTCTTTTGCAAGTATGCCAGTAATCTCTGAGATGATACCAGGATAGTCGGGAACATCCACATATAAATCGTAAAAGGACGGAATAGCTCCCTTAGACTTTACTGGAAGACCGTCACGAAACTCCTTGGCCTTGCTGAAATACTCAAGCAAGAAAGCTTCGTTATCCTGTGACAACTGCTCCCTCACCACTACCATTTGCTCCATCCATTGATCTAAAAGGGTTAGAATGGTTGCTTTATTATGTATCAAGATGTCTTTCCACATAGTTGGGTTGCTGGAGGCAATCCTTGTGATATCCCTAAACCCACCAGCTGCAAGTCTTGAAACAAACGGATTGTTAGATTGCATACTCTCCGCCTGATGAACAAGGCCAGCTGCGACAACATGAGGAAAATGGCTGATGACGCCTGCAACCAGATCATGCTCTGCAGCAGACATGGTGATAAAGTTCGCCTTCGTTCCTGCAAGCCACATTTTTGTCAAAGCCACTTCTTTTGGATTGGCATCCTCTTTGAATGGAGTTAACACATAAAAAGCGTTTTCGAACAGATGGCTTTTGGCAGCGATCACACCACTCTTATGGGAACCTGCCATGGGATGCCCCCCTATGAATGTAACATTATCCTGAGGGAAAAGGGTAGCCGCTAACGTTGTAATACTATTTTTCGTACTACCTACATCCGTAATCACAACTTGTGATTTCGTAAATGCAATTCCGCTTAAATGTTTTAACACTTCATTAGCCTGCATCACCGGTACAGAAATGACGATAAAATCTGCATCTCTTGCTTCCGCATCATAATTTTCACAGAACTCGTCTATGACTTTTAATGACATTGCTAATTTCGCCTGCTGAGTATTTATATCGTAACCTATTATACACGCATTAGGATGTTCTTTTTTTATGGCAAGGGCAATGGACCCACCGATCAGACCAAGTCCGATGACCAACACTTTCCCGTTCACAATACTTCACCGCCTGATGTCTTTATATATGTAAATAGAGAGGATCTCTCCTCTCTATTAAATGGCTTGTTTCATTTTATATTCTTTCAAGTAAGAGATGATTTCTGCGTTTTGCTCCTTTGTTCCGACGGTAATACGCAAGCATGTCGGGTAACCTAAAGCTTTTCCGGAGCGAACAATATACCCTTTTTTCATCAAGTATTGAAACAGTATATCAGAATCCGTCTGAAAGTCTATCAAGATGAAATTCCCTTCAGAAGGATAGTAGGCAAGCTTCATTTCCTCACAGAATGCGTAATATTGCTCTAAACCTTCTTTATTCTTTGACACACACTCCTTGATAAAAGATTGATCCCCTACAGCAGCCTTTGCGGCAACCTGGGCCAAAGAGTTCGTATTAAAAGGTTCCCTTGCCGGTTCGATGAGGCGGATAAGCTTTTCATTCGCGATTCCATATCCGATACGAAAGCTCGCTAGGCCATATGCTTTTGAGAAAGTCCGGGTAATTAAAAGGTTAGGATAATCTTTTAAAAGTTTCACTGTTTCAGGGTAGTCCTCTGAAGTGACATACTCCTTATATGCTTCATCCACAACAACTAAAGTATTGCTAGGGACTTTCTCTAGAAAAGGAAGAAGCAGCTCTTCATTAATATATGTTCCTGTAGGATTATTCGGACTGCATAACCAAACGATAGCTGTATTCTCATCTATGGAGTTAATCATTTTGTCAAGCTGGTGATAGCCATCTTTTAATGGAATTTCTCGGACTTCTGCCCCTTCAATAATGGCATTGTGCTTGTATTGCGGGAAGGAAGGTGTTGGCATCACAGTATTCTTCCCAGGTTTTAATAGTGCCCGGCAAATAATTTGAATGACCTCATCAGAACCATTTCCGAATATAAGTTCTTTTTCACCTACACCTGTTTGGGCTGCAAGTACTTCGCGCAAGTCTCTTGCATAACCATCTGGGTACGTTGCGGAATTGGCTAGCTGCGCTATCAATGCTTGTTGAACGGACGGAGAGCAGCCATATGGATTCTCATTAGAAGCGAGTTTCACTATCTTCTCTAAACCTAATTCCCTCTTCACTTCTTCCATTGTTTTCCCAGGTTGATACGGGGTCAAGTTAAGCAGTTGTTCTTTTACATCCATCTTCAAGATTCACCTTTCTGCTAAGAGTGGAGAAATAAGCTCCTCTATTTGTTTCTTTAATTCATGTAACGTTTTTTCTTCATCAACATTAAATTGCTTTTCTTTTTGTTCAATCATTTTTATGAGTGCACTTCCCACCACAAAGCCATCACAATATGGTTTTAAGGCTTGAATGTGTTCACTCTCTGAGATTCCGAATCCTACAGCAGTCGGTACGTTACTTTTCTTTTTTACCTCTTCAAGAAAAGCATACAACTCATCCGAAAATTCCTTACGCACCCCTGTCACGCCGAGGGATGAGATACAGTATAAAAACCCTTCGGCATGCTCCGTGATCGTATTCATCCGTTCTTTGGAAGTTGGGGCAACAAGCGATATATAAGTTATAGCATGTTCGCTACATTTCTCTCGTATTCGCCCGCTCTCTTCAAACGGAAGATCAGGAATGAGAAGACCGTCGACCTGATTTTGCTTCGCTAAAGCGAAAAAGGATTCTTCTCCTAATTGTAACACAGGATTATAATACGTAAAGAGGATGATCGGAATTTTCAGTCCTCTTCTCCTCATTTCTCCAGCAAGCTCGATAGTGCTCGTAATGGTTGTTTTATGAGCCAAAGCACGCTTGGAAGCACGCTGTATGACCGGGCCGTCTGCTAACGGATCAGAGTACGGGACTCCAAGCTCTAGTACGGATGCGCCCGCTTCCTCTAAAAGAAGGGCCAGTTTTATCGTCAATTCCGGTGTAGGGTCTCCAGACATAATGAATGGAATAAACAGCTTGTCATGTTTTGGTAATCTCTCTAGATACGTAGTCATTCTACTGTCCCCTCCATTCTGTTCATTAATGTGTGCACGTCTTTATCCCCTCGACCTGATAGACAAACAAGTATCGTTTTATCATTTGGCATTTTGGCCGCTTCTTTATAGGCCGTCGCTAAAGCATGAGCTGACTCAATTGCCGGAATGATACCCTCTTCTTTAGCAAGGATATGAAGAGCCTCCAAAGCTTCCTCATCTGTCACACTTTGATAATCTACTCTGTTGCTGTCCTTAAGATAAGCATGTTCTGGTCCAATTCCGGGATAGTCAAGGCCTGCTGAAATGGAATAGGGTTCAATAATCTGACCGTGATCATCTTGAATCAAGTAAGTCAGAGATCCATGAATAACACCTTTCTTGCCTTTCGTTAGCGTAGCAGCATGCAAAGGGGTGTCTATGCCTTTTCCGGCAGCTTCCACACCTATCAGTTCCACTTCATCATCAACAAATGGAGCAAACATTCCAATAGCATTGGAGCCCCCACCTACACAGGCTATGACTTTATCTGGCAAACCACCTTCTCTTTCGTGGAACTGCCTCTTGGATTCTTCTCCAATCACTCGTTGAAACTCACGCACCATATATGGGTATGGATGTGGTCCCACAACAGAACCGATCATATAGAAATGGTCTTCACAATGTTGCACCCAATAGCGAATGGCTTCATTGGTGGCATCTTTTAACGTTTTATTGCCGCTTGTAGCAGGTATTACTTCTGCTCCTAATAATTTCATACGGAAAACGTTCAATGCTTGACGATTAATATCTTCCTCGCCCATGAACACCTTGCACTCCAGTCCGAACTTGGCAGCAACTGTTGCGGCTGCTACTCCATGCTGTCCTGCCCCAGTTTCGGCGATAATCTTCTTTTTCCCTAAACGTTTAGCGAGTAAGGCTTGACCGATGGCGTTATTTATTTTATGTGCGCCAGTATGATTCAAATCTTCTCTCTTTAAGTAGATTTTCGCACCGCCAATTCGACTTGTAAGCTTTTCAGCATATGTCAACGCCGTAGGTCTGCCGGAATATTCCTTTAGATAATAATGATAATCTTCTAGAAAGGTTGGGTCTTTTAAGGCCTCTTGCAAGCCTAGTTCTAGTTCCTCCAACGGTAGCATCAATGTTTCAGGTACATACTTGCCCCCGAACTCTCCAAATCTACCGAAGCTATCTGGTGTTTGTACTGTTGTCATGTTTCCTCACCATACTTTCTATCAGATTCATTTTTTCTTTGCTTTTAGCAAAATTCTCTTCTATTCCACTTGATAGATCGATTCCTTGTGGGGAATAAGGGAATAGCTCTGGAAGTGTCCCTTCATTTATCCCACCTGCAATCAAGTATGGAATATTATTTTCATACGAAACCTTTTCATAGAGAGGGATATGCTCCCAGTTGAAGCTTATTCCCGTCCCACCGTACTGATTGCCGACCTTTTTATCTACAACGAACCCATCTATTGTTCCAAGGAACGGTTTTAATTTTTCTACAGTAGATTCATCTTCATGATGGATCACCTTCCAGATATCCACTTCACTTTCTGCCTTCAACTCTTTTATTAAAGTCAGGTCCTCATCTCCGTGGCACTGTACGACATCAAGCGGAACTGTGCGGACAGCATGAAGAATTTCTTCTTTGGTTTGATTAACAAAGATACCTACGAGCCGTTTGTTCCGAGGAGGAACGCTAGCTAGCCAATCTGCCACCTGTTCTGGTTTTACCTGACGCTTACTCCTCGCAAAAACGAATCCTAGATAATCGGCGTCAGTCTGCAAGGATGCCTCATAATCTTCCAAACTTTTGTTGCCGCAGAATTTCATTTTTGTTTTAGACACGTTCAAGCTCTCCAAATAATCTTCTTACTCCAGTCCCCGGCGTTTGATCTTTCATGAACGCTTCCCCTACAAGTACAGCGTTCGCTCCAAACCCTTTTACTTGGCGAAGGTCCTCTGCAGTCAGGATGCCGCTTTCACTCACAAGCAGGGAAGTGCTTGGAATATAGGCTGCAAGTTCTTTGGTCGTTTGAATATCTGTTTCAAAGGTTGCAAGATTTCGATTATTGACTCCAATGATCTTTGGTATGATTGTTTGAAGTAGTTGTGTGAGCCTATCCAAGCTGTGCACCTCTACGAGTACATCCAAGCCTAAGTCTGTCGCTTGGTTATATAATGCAGCCAGTTTTTTATCAGGGAGAATTTCCGCTATTAACAAAATCGCATCTGCACCAATACGTGCACTCTCCTCGACCTGAATGGAATCTATAATAAAATCCTTTCTCAGGACAGGCAGGCTTGTTGTTTCCTTTACCATCATCAAATCATGCTTTGATCCCTTAAAATAGGTCTGATCTGTGAGCACTGATATCGCATCCACCCCAACCTTTTCATACTCCGCTCCAATATCTATTGGGGCAAAGCTTTCTTTCAAGATTCCTTTAGATGGGGATGCCTTTTTCATTTCTGCTATTACGCCTAAATCACGTTTGGGATTGGCAAGTGCATCATAAAAGGAGTAACGTTGTACCTGTTTCTGGGAAGGAAGCGTTAGATTTTTCACTTCGACCTTTTTAGTCTCGACAATATTAGTTAACATGTTCAGTCACCCCTGCCTTCTTTAGTTGCTGTAATAGTTCGTACGATTTATTTTCCTCAATTAATTGAAGGGCAAGCTCTACACCCTTATGGATCGTATCGGTAATTCCTGATACATACAGAGCTGCACCAGCATTTAAACAAACGATATTTTTTGCACTTTCGTTGCTTTTGTTTTGTAATATCTGTTTGATCAGATGGGAACTTTGTAAACTGTTAGATACTTGAATGTCCTCCAATCGGCCTCGTAAAAACCCAAAGTCCTCTGGGGCTATCGTATAAGAGGAAATGTTCCCATTTTTCACTTCCACAACGTGGGTACTTGCACCGATTGTTATCTCATCTAAACCGTCTTCCCCTGCAACAATTAAAACATGTTCTGAACCAAGCTGATTCAACACTTCCGCCATCTTATAAGCATAATCCCTCGAGAAGACCCCGATCACCTGTTTTTTACAACGAACAGGATTGGCAAGCGGGCCAAGAAGGTTAAAAATAGTCCTGAATCCAATTTCTTTTCTTGGAGCAACCGCATGCTTCATTGCCTCGTGGTAGATAGGTGCAAAAAGAAAGCTCATCCCTTTTTCCTTAAGATTTTCTGTAGCTTCCTCAAGCGTTTGCTGCACAGGAAGTTGAAGCTGCTCCAATACGTCCGCACTACCACTCGAGGAAGATACTGCACGATTTCCATGTTTGGCTACTTTTGCTCCGCCACTTGCTGCCACGATCGCAGAAGCAGTGGAGATATTGAAGGTAGAGGCTCCATCCCCACCAGTTCCGCATGTGTCAATTAAATGGGGATGTTCATAAGCTATCGGCTTCATATGACCTCGCATCGCTTTGGTGAATCCTAACATTTCCTCTGAGGTCTCCCCGCGGAATCTGAGAATAGATATGAAGCTTGCAATCTGACTGGAGGTGACTTCTCCTTTCATCATTAGATCCATCGCATTCTCTGCTTCTTCTGTTGAAAGGTTCGCTCCATCTATTAATTTTGTCAAATAGGCTTTAAACATAGCTACATGAGCCTCCCGTCTTTTTTGAAAAATAGTTATTTGCTAATTGGATTGTTTCAATTAATGCCGACGCTTTGTTTATTGTTTCTTGATATTCCAGTTCGGGAACAGAATCTGCTACCACTCCTGCACCTGCCTGAACAAAAAAGCTGTTACCGCGCTTTTGAATCGTCCTGATGGTAATGCATGAATCAATATTCCCGTCAAAACCGATATAACAAACGGCCCCGGCATATGTGTTTCTTACTGTCGGCTCGAGCTCTTGCAAGATTTGCATCGCCCTTACCTTTGGTGCTCCTGAAACAGTTCCAGCGGGAAAAGCTGCAAGCAATGCTTCCACAGGAGTGTAAGTGGGAGTGAGCTCCGCTTTTACAATGGAAATCAGGTGCATCACTCTTGAAAAATAAACAAGCTCTTTCATGACCGGTGTATGGACGGAACCATATTTGGCGACCCTACCTAAATCGTTCCGCGCAAGATCCACAAGCATATAATGTTCGGCCTGTTCTTTTTCATCTTGCATTAAATCCTCCGCTAACTCTTGATCTTCCTTTTTTGTTTTTCCTCTTTTCCTAGTACCGGCAATCGGATGGATTTCTAACTTTCTATCTTGAATTTGTATTAATCTTTCTGGTGAACTTCCTATCAATTCCATTTCGTCATATTTTAGATAAAACAGATAAGGAGAAGGGTTTTGTCTCCTTAAGACTCGGTAAACATCAAACCCTTCCATTTCCGCTTGTAATTCAAAACGCTGGGAGAGTACGCATTGAAAGATGTCACCTGTCTGGATATATTTCTTTATTTTTTCTACATGTTCAATGAATCTCTCTTTTGTGTAATTGGACTGAACAGGCAGCTCAGCCTTTCCATTATTCACTTCCACTAGAGGATGACTTTCTTGACGTTTTCTTATTAGAGAAGCTTTATCAAGTATTGATTGTTTTGCCTGATTAAATCTATCCTGTAGCTCCTTGTCATTTTCCTTACCATCTAAACGAATATAGTGAATAAAATGTAATTCATTTTCCTTGTGGTCACATACAACAATATTCTCGCAGTATAATAGATTTGCTGTATGTTCACCACCATAGGAAGGGTGCATTGGCACTTTTTCAATCGTCGGGATAAAATCATAACTTAGATAGCCAACCGCTCCACCTGTAAACCCTAACTTTTTTTCAAGGTGTTTTACTTGAAGCAAATTGTTAGCATGCTGGATGATTTCATTCAGCTTGTTCGATTGGAAGAGGATTTGGTTGGTCTTTACTTCTCGCAACGTAATGGTGGTATTCTCAGCGGTTATCTTCCAAAATGGATTCAACCCAATAAAAGAGTACCTCGCCCAATCTGAATCGGGCTCTTTACTTTCCAATAGATAGACCGCTTCTTTTCTTAATGCCTGAAAGATGGATACTGGTGTTAAGGTGTCTTCAAAAAAGCTTTCAATAATGGGAATGGTTTTGAATTGTTTGCTTGCATCTAGAAACTCTGCAAACTGTTGCATCTGATCTCCTCCATTTTAAGGAAATGGAGAATGAGACTTTGTAACGAGGTGTTACAGAATGAGGAAAAAACAAAAACCCAAAGACAGAGGATAGTCTTTGGGTAGATTTATAGAATACATTCTAACCTCAGCTAATCTCGACTCATTCTCAGCTATTCTCTTCTCAACTCGGCTCAAAAATAAATATGTTGTTCTTGTTCATACTCTTTGGCTCAATAGCCCTCAACTTAATTCTCTAAACTAATCTCTAAACTCTTTTACTTCTTGTAAGTACTATATGATAGTAGATTGCTAATTGTCAACCGATAAAGTTTTTGCAAGGTCTGGTCTTAAGCTCACAGCCTCATGCAAATAAATATGTTGAACATTTTTTTGAGGTACGTCTGTGTTTACTGTCATCATAATCCTGATACAGGATGGCAGTGAGTTTGGCACAGCAATTTCTTTTGTACACATGACAGGGACATAATCCCAGCCTTCAAGGTTTCGGAGCGCCTTCGCCGGGAAACATGCCGTGATATCTGCTGTTACGGAAATTAGTACTTGCGCGACATCTTCTGCCACAATTCTGTTCGCTTGAATCATGTTTTGTAATAATTCTTCTGTTTTACAGATAATTTCTTGTTCAGAATTCTCAAGTATGGTTGTTGCGCCTCTTACACCACGAATCACCGAATTCCCCCTTGTTGGATGATTTTTCAATAAAATTCTTGTAACGTTTCAAGTATTAGTTCATCTGGCACGGATCGCAGTTCTAAATTACCAATGGACCGTATCAATACCATATGTATATGACTGTTTTGAGTTTTTTTGTCTTTTTTCATCCAATCTAACAGTTCTTCTGGGGTAACGGACGTTTGAATCTTTGTCGGAAAGCCGAAACGACTCCACGCTTCTGTCAAGTCAGAGGTTAGTTCGAGACTTGTATCAAGCTTTTCACTTAACCTTGTCGCAAAAAGCATACCAAGCGCTACTCCGTCTCCATGTGTTATTTTTCCATAGCCATAAGCTGCCTCTAGTGCATGACCGAGTGTATGGCCAAAATTTAAGATGGCACGCAAACCCGTCTCTTTTTCATCACTTGATACAACTTCCGCTTTAATATTAATTCCATTTTCCAAGCAGACAAGCAATTTTTCTTCTGTAAGGTCATCCAGATTTTTTATCGTTTCTTTTATCCAATGATAGAATGCTTCGTCCCAGATAAGGGAATGCTTTACCACTTCGGCAAAGCCTGAGCGCATTTCCTTTTCAGGCAGACTTTTTAAGAAATCTACATCATATATGACCGCTTCCGGCTGATAAAAGGAGCCAATCATATTTTTCCCTAGAGGATGATTGATAGCAACCTTTCCTCCGACTGCACTGTCATGCGCGAGGAGGGTAGTAGGAACTTGGATGAATTTGATTCCCCTCATAAAGGTCGAGGCAACAAATCCTGCAATATCACCGACCACTCCTCCACCTAGGGCGATGATGGCAGAATGGCGATCCAAACCATTTTCTAGCGCAAATGTTTGTATGGCATAATAATTTTCAAATGATTTTGCTTCTTCGCCATTAGGAAGAACATAGGTATGGACGATATAATTTTGCGTTAAACTTGAGACTATTTCAGAAAGGTACAGGTCAGCAACTAGATCATCTGTCACAATTAACACTTTACTGGGTTTCTTTTGAAAAGACCCCAGTAACTGTGGCAATTCTTGTATTGCCCCTGTCCCTAAAAATACAGGATACTTCTTTGAATCAGTCTGAACGGTAACCTGTTTCCAATTAGAATTTTGCGGCATGGTCTCGCATCCTTTGGACATTTTCCTTAATAAGGTCCATTCTGTCCTGTCCGAACTGTTCTACGATCGCTTGAGCGATTTCCCATGCGACCACCGCTTCTGCTACCACACTTGCTGCAGGTACCGCACAGCTGTCAGAACGTTCTATGCTTGCCTGGAACGGCTCTTTTGTATCAATATCCACGCTTTGCAGCGGCTTGTAGAGGGTAGGAATTGGTTTCATGACACCTCTTACCACAATCGGCATACCAGTCGTCATACCGCCTTCAAAACCTCCAAGGTTATTAGACAGCCTGTAATACCCTCTCTCTTCACTCCAAGCAATCTCATCATGCACCTTACTGCCAGGTAGGCTAGCTGCTTGGAAGCCAACGCCAAACTCCACTCCCTTAAAAGCATTGATGCTCATAATGGACGCTGCTACTTTTGCATCTAGCTTTCGATCATAATGCACATAACTTCCTACTCCAGCAGGAACTCCTTCTACGATGACTTCTACAATACCGCCAATGGAATCTCCGTTTTCTTTAGCTGTGTCGATTGCATCCATCATCTTTTGCTCTACTTTTTTATCGTAGCAACGAACCGGGGAAGCTTCGGTTTGCGCTTTTAAGTCATCTAGGTTTGTGATAGGTTGAGGCTCGGCTTTTACCCCTCCTATTTCTGTTACATGTCCAGCTACCTTTATGCCTAGTTCAGCGAGGAACTTTCTAGCAACAGCACCTGCTGCTACCCTAACGGTTGTTTCCCTTGCGGAAGAACGCTCTAGGACATTCCTCATATCACGGTGGCCATATTTAATCGCTCCATTTAAGTCTGCATGTCCAGGACGGGGCTTTGTCACCTTCCGTTTTACTTCGTCTTGGTCTTCTTTAGAAAGGGGCTCTATCCCCATAATTTTCGTCCAATGCTTCCAATCATCATTCGTTACCGCCAAGGTTATGGGAGAACCTAACGTTTGACCATGACGAACTCCACTTAGTATATCTACGGTATCCTTTTCAATTTGCATTCTTCTGCCACGGCCATGTCCTTTCTGTCTTCTTGCTAGATCATCATTTATGTCCTCGACAGTCAGTGGCAGCCCAGCTGGGACACCTTCCAATATAGTTGTTAATTGCGGTCCATGCGACTCGCCAGCAGTCAGATATCTCATCGTTATCAGCCTCTCCTTTATCTCTTTAAAGCTTTTAAGCGTGTAAGTGAAATTAATTATGTAATACTATATCACAAGTGTAGCGGATTGTTCTAGTAAAAAAAAGCAGGTTGTTGGGGAAAGGGGGTGTATTGGGGGTTTAGTACAGTTCTATTCGTCAGATTGGAATCTTTTTTTGTGTTTGGGAGCTTAGGTCTGTTCTATTAGACAGTTTAGGCTTTTGTGTGGTTGCTCGGGCTTGTAGAACCGTTCTATTAGACTGTTTGCGCTCCTCTCAGTGCTATTCAGGCTTATAGAACCGTTCTATTAGACTGTTTGCGGTCCTCTCAGTGCTATTCAGGCTAATAGAACAGATCTAATTTACCGTTAAAAGTCCATTTTAGTACCTATATAAGGATTTAGCTTAAATGTTATATCTTCCTGTAAAAAAATGTGTCCACCACTTCAAAACCATATTTTGCAGGCTGGAAGATTTGCTCGGTACTGCCTACAAACAGTATCCCGCCCTTTTTTAGTGCATGACTGAACTTATAGTAAAGGTGCTCTTTCGCTTCCTCTGTAAAATAAATCAAAACGTTGCGGCAAACAATCAAGTCGTGTCCAGATTCAAAGGGATCAGACAATAGATTGAGCCTTTTAAAAATAACAGTATTCTTTATTTCGTCTTTAACCTTATAGAATCCATCATGCTTATAAAAATGCTTATTCTTGACTCCCGTCGGTACTTCTTGAAGGGATTTTTCCTGGTAGGTCGCTAGCTTTGCTCTTGCAATCACGTTTGAATCGATATCGGTAGCTTTCACTTTTATATCTTTTAGGGGAAGGAAGTTACTGAGCACCATGGAAAGTGTATAGGGCTCCTCTCCTGTCGAACATGCCGCACTCCATACTTTTGGATTTTTATTTTCCTTTAACATTACAGGTAGAATTTTCTCCTCTAAGATCTCCCACCGCTTGTAATTGCGATAGAACTCTGAAACATTGATGGTCATTCGGTCGAGAAATTCAAAAAGTTCTTCCCTGTCTTTATCTAGCATTTGGTAATATTCATTAAAATTCTTAAATCCTTTTTTTTCATAAAGGGAGGTCAATCTCCTTTTCATCTGCCCTTCTTTATATAAAGCCAAATCAATGCCTGTCTTCCTTTTTATTTGTCCAATAAACTGATTGTAATCATCCCTCATGCTATTCCTCTACTCTCTCTAAATATCTGTAATTTAAGTATAGCTGATTTGAGATTGGAGAGGATAGGGATTTTAAAAATTAATGGGGATGAATGGGCTCTTCTGTTAACGTTTGACTGCTTCACAAATCGATTTGGGCACTAAGACCGCTCACCTGTTACCGTGATTCAGTGAGTTTTTTTGTTTCTCGCTCTAGGTCATGATAAAGCTGTGAGAGCAGGTCTTCTCCAAGTTCTACAATTAATCTCAACCTTCTTCTGATTTACGGCAACCTTCTACATTTCCCAGAATACCTTGTGCATTTCCCAAACGACCTTCTACCTTTCAACTCAAATGTTCTACACACTATCCTTTTCCCCTAAAAAGCAAACATCAAAATTCGTCTCCACTATCCAAAAACATCAAAAAACGCCCCTCACAAAATGAGAAGGGCGCCTCTTATAAAGCGTTTTCAATTTATCGTAATTATTAATAGATCCAGTTGTTTACGTCTCTTTTGTATTCAACAAGACCTTCGCCATTAAAGAAAAGACCAATTTCGCGCTCTGCACTCTCGGAAGAATCAGAACCGTGAATGATGTTTTTACCAACGATTACGCCGTACTCTCCGCGGATAGTTCCTGGAGCTGCATCTTTAGGGTTTGTTGCACCCATCATGTGACGCGCGGTAGCGATTACATTTTCACCTTGCCAAACCATTGCGAATACAGGACCAGAAGTGATGAAGTCTACAAGCTCTCCAAAGAAAGGACGCTCTTTATGTTCACCGTAGTGCTCTTCTGCCAATTCAGTTGGAATTTGCATTAATTTTGCACCAACAAGTTGGAAACCCTTTTTTTCGAAACGAGAAACGATTTCTCCGATAAGGTTACGTTGTACGCCATCAGGCTTTACCATTAAAAATGTTTTTTCCATAATAATTTCTCCACCCCATTACGATTATGTAAGGTTAGGTAAACCCTAACCTACCAAAATATATCACGGTTTTTAGAGTTTCGCAACAGAAGATGGAGAATTATCGTAATATTTTACAAAGTTCACGGAATGGGGTCTAATATTTGCGTTTTCCAATGTACTTTGCCACATTGTTGAAGGTGCGTTTAGCAAGTCCGTTTGGAAGTTTCTCAAGTTCCTTGAAAGCCCTCTCCAAATAACGGTCACTAAGTGCAAAGGAACGGTCTATTGCATCAGACCTTTTAATCAAATCAATGATTTCCTTTATTTCCTCCGAACCGCTGTGATCGTCAATAGTGCGGATCTTATCATTCAACACAGGCGATTCCATGGCATATAAGACAGGCAACGTAATATTACCCTGTAGAAGGTCACTTCCGGCAGGCTTTCCAAGCTGTTCTTCAGTCGATGTAAAATCTAGAATATCATCAGTAATTTGGAAAGACATACCGACATAGTATCCAAACCAATAGAGGCTTTGATGAACAGAAGCGGGGACCCCGGATGTGATGGCCCCCAGCTGACAACTCACTGCAATAAGGATAGCGGTCTTCCTTTTGATTCTTCGCAGGTATGTACGTAGGTTTTGATCATAGTTATATTTATCCCGTATCTGTTCAATTTCACCTTTACAAAGCTCAACGAGAGTATTAGAGAGGATGCGGTGAGCTTCAATGTCTTCTACTCTGGTCATCATTTCAAGGGATCTGGCAAAAATATAATCACCTGTATACATAGCAATACGGTTGTCCCATTTAGCTTTAATCGTCTCTTTACCACGCCTTAACTCCGCGTCATCTATGACATCATCGTGAACAAGGGATGCCATATGCATGAGTTCTAAGGCAACCGCCACATTCTTGACTTTATGAATATCGTAAGCACCGAGTTTTGCGGCCAATAGGACAAAGACTGGTCGGATTCTTTTCCCCCCAGCCTGAAGCAAATGTAACGACGCCTCTTGTAACAAAGCACGTTCGGTTTGAATGGTGGCTTCTAATTCATTTTCAATTATTTGTAAATCATTATTTAAAAAAGAATACATCATCTTTAATTTCATGTAGGTCACCTTTACAAACTATTTTCTAGGTTTAACTCCTAAATGCATGGCAGCGACTCCACCGGTATAAGCCTTAACCTCAACTGGTCGGAAACCTACTTTTTCATACATCTTTTTTAGTTCTTTCATCCCTGGAAAGTCTTTGGCCGATTCATGTAACCAAGCATATTCATTATAGCTTTTGGCGAAAACCTTTCCAAGCATCGGCATTACGTATTGAAAATAAAGAAAATAGACTTGACGGAAACCTGGCATGGTCGGTTGTGATGTTTCTAGGCAAACAACTTTCCCTCCAGGCTTGACCACCCTGTACATCTCCTTTAACACTTGGAAGTAGTCAGGTACATTACGTAAACCGAAACCTATCGTGACATAATCAAAAGTATTATCTTCAAACGGAAGTGCCATCGCGTTTCCATGAATTAATTCAATGTTGTTCATTCCAAGGCCTTTTACTTTTTCTTTGCCGATAGATAGCATGTTTTCACTGAAGTCTAGGCCAACCACTGTTCCATTTCGTCCAACTGCCTCTGCCATAGAGATGGTCCAGTCCGCTGTTCCGCAGCATACGTCCAATGCTTTTGCGCCATCTTCCACATTCATTCTCTTCATCGTATCTTTCCGCCACGCTACATGACGTTGGAAACTGATGACTGAGTTCATTTTGTCATAGTTTTTATATATTTTTTCAAAAACGTTATGAACACGTTCTTCTTTGGATGGATGTTGCATGGCTTACCCTTCTTCCGCATACTTTTTTGATGAAAATGGTATTTCATAGAAAAGTTCTTGTATTCTTTCTTCTAATAAATTGTTCATTGTTGGAATGGCGTGCGTTAATTGTTCCATCTTTTGTTTAATATGATCAATATACCGATCAATAAGGTATAACATATATGTTTCCTGTTCTTTTGAGGCGACATCTCCTTTTGAGAAGGCTATTCTTCGCAAAGTGTCAAAAAGGAAGGTTGATCTTTCATTACAGAAAAGTTTCCGTTCTTGAATTAAGCGCTTTAATAAAAGAAAGTTGCCGCCCAATTCTTTTAAAAGGGAGTCGGAGAAAAAACCAGAAACAGACTGAATTAGAGAGGATTCAATTTTCTCAAGACTGTTCATCAATGGTTCAATTCCTTCAAGCTCTTTATGATAATAGGCAATTTTATGCTCATTTATTTGTTTTATGGAATGTGCGAGTGTTTTTATCATGGAAATGTCATTCACATCTGCTAGAAGCCTATAATAAAGGCCACTATAAAAATCCCCTGCCAGTACAGTCAATTGACGACTTTTCTCATCATCGACCTCTAGTTGACCTGCTTTTGCATTTGTCACCATATCATGGGTATCAAGGGCGATCTGTACAAGCATGGTTGATAATATGTATTGTTCTTTTTTTTCATCAGGTATATCAATGGGCTCCAAGATAGAGTAAAGTAGCAATAACTTATCCTCATCAATGGCAGGGTATTCAATATGTTTAATTAAATATGGATGTGTAATCAGATTATGTAGTTTCTCTTTTATTATGGATATATGTATATGACTCACTAAAGACCACCCTTGTTCCCTTTTCTTGACTGCCGTCTGTTTCATAAAAAGATTTACAGACGCTAGAGTCGAACTAAAATAGACAAAGTTAATTATAGCACATTAGTGGAGCATATTGTTAAAATGGGCTATCTTTCTTTAGTTTAACCCGCTATCGAATAGATAATAAGAAAAGCAGAGAAATATTTATTCATCTGCTTTCTTACTCAGGACATATTATATTTGCGTCAGTCTGTTTCCATTTCTCCATGGGAAGATTGGATGAGCGCTTTGCCTCTTATCTTAATCGCGGAGGTGTGCTCTGTAAACTGAGCTATCATCACTTCACCTCTATCAAGCTTTTCCGAATGATGAAAGCGAGTGTCTGTTCCACGTGTAAGTCCAATGACACTTACGCCATCTTCCTTAGCTTTGATAACAATAAAGTCGTTCGTGTTAGATTGACTCATGACCATCCTCCTTCTAGTACACAATATGGGGTTACCCTTTTATTAAAGATAAAACTTCCGCTCTTGCTGCAGGATCATTCTCTAGCACCCCGCGGACAGCAGAAGTAATAGTTAATGCTCCCGGCTTCTTAACACCGCGCATCGTCATGCACATGTGCTCAGCTTCCACTACTACCATTACACCATGTGGATCAAGTGATTCTACAATCGATTCTGCTATGGTAGAAGTAATTCTTTCCTGAAGCTGTGGTCTTTTTGCAACCGCCTCTACTGCACGTGCAAGTTTACTTAGTCCAGTAACTTTTCCACCCTTAGGTATGTATGCTACATGGGCTTTTCCAAAGAAAGGAACCAAATGATGTTCACACATAGAAAAGAATGAAATATCTTTGACAAGTACCAATTCTTCATGTGCTTCCCCGAACACTGTCTTAAAATGCTCTTTAGGATCTTCATTCAAACCAGCAAATACTTCTGTGTACATTTTAGCTACACGCTTTGGAGTATCAAGAAGCCCTTCTCGATTAGGATCTTCCCCGATTGCTTCCAAAATCATTCTTACTGCTTCTTCTATCTGAGCCTTATTAACTTCTGTCATTTATTTATCCTCCTACATTACCGTTAAAAATAGCTGTAATGTGATTCTAGCATAAGTTTTTTTAAAAAAGCAAAAATAAAGAGGCGCAAACTATGCGCCTCTTTAAGATGACATTCATTTGACTATGTAGCTGTCAATTATTTCACAGCATCCTTAAGTGCTTTACCAGGTTTGAAAGCTGGTACTTTGCTTGCAGCGATTTCGATCTCTTCCCCAGTTTGTGGGTTACGACCTTTACGCGCAGCACGTTCACGTACTTCGAAGTTACCAAAACCGATTAATTGTACTTTGTCACCGTTTTTAAGTGCGTCAAGAATTGTATCGAAAACAGCATCAACTGCTTTAGTAGCATCCTTTTTAGAAAGTTCACTAGCTTCAGCAACTGCATTGATTAAATCTGTCTTGTTCATGCCATTCACCTCCTCCCAAAGGAGTTATCGCTATTCTAAACCAAAATAGTATTTCAGTCTAGCAAAAGCCTTTAGTACTAACATTTGTTCACAATTTTGATTGATTCTATACATGGTAGAATCGCTTAATCTTGCAACTAGGCTTATATTAACCCATTAAACACTAGATTTCAACAAATTTCTCACAAAAAAGTGCTTCTAGAGGAATATTTCGCCAATTAAGAGAAGATTTTCTGTTTGTAGATTATCATAAGAACGCCTATATATCAAGCAATTCTCTGTTTTAATACACAAAAAACGGCGGCCCTTCTGTGTTATTTCCACAGATGGGTCGCCTTTAAACATATTCGACACTTTTCAACTCCGCCTTTTGCTATAAGCAACAGCTAGAAGTCTTATAGAATTATCGCAATTAGGCCGCCTGAGCCTTCGTTGATGATTCTTTCTAACGTTTCTTTTAGTTTGTACCTGGCGTTTTCAGGCATTAGTGAAATTTTTGCATGAATTCCTTCTCTAACAATGGAACTCAGTGAACGTCCGAATATATCGGAATTCCAGATAGAAAGTGGATCATCCTCAAAGTCTTGCATCAAGTAGCGGACAAGTTCCTCGCTTTGTTTTTCTGTACCGATAATCGGTGCGAACTCACTTTCCACATCTACTTTAATCATATGAATGGATGGTGCCACTGCCTTTAACCTGACCCCGAAACGTGATCCTTGACGGATAATCTCTGGTTCTTCCAGACTCATATCTGTCAGAGCAGGAGAAGCAATTCCATATCCAGTCTGTTTCACCATCTTTAATGCGTCGGAGACTTGATCGTATTCAGCTTTTGCATAAGCAAAGTCTTGCATCAATTGCAGCAAGTGATCCTTGCCTCTAATCTCCACTCCTACTACTTCTTTCAAAATGTGGTCATACAGATCGTCTGGAGCATATAAATCGATCTCCGCAATCCCTTGCCCCATTTCTATCCCCGCAAGTCCAGCCCTGTCAATGAATTCATATTCGCTGAACTGACCTACCACACGGTCTACGTCACGAAGTCGCTTAATATCCTTCACCGTATCCTTCACAGCTTCCTGGTAGCTTTCACGCAGCCAGTGGTTATCCTTCAGAACCATAACCCAGCTCGGAAGATTAACATTTACTTCTAGTACAGGGAATTCAAAAAGTGCTTCTCTTAATACATTGTAGACATCAGATTCTCTCATGCTTTCGACACTCATCGCAATAACTGGGATATCATATTTCTCACATAATTCTCTCTTTAACGCCTCGGTTTCCGGATGATGTGGCTGTACAGTGTTGATTACCATGATGAATGGTTTCCCAACTTCTTTTAATTCCTCCACAACCCTTTCCTCAGCTTCAATGTAATCTCTGCGAGGAATTTCACCGATGGAGCCATCTGTTGCAATGACTACGCCAATGGTAGAATGTTCTTGAATGACTTTTCTTGTACCAATCTCTGCTGCCTCATGGAAAGGAATTGGCTCTTCATACCAAGGAGTATTGATCATTCTAGGACCATTTTCATCCTCATACCCTTTGGCTCCTGGTACCGTATAACCCACACAGTCTACAAGACGGATATTTACATCAAGGCCCTCATCCACTTTAACCTTAACTGCCTGGTTAGGAACAAATTTAGGCTCTGTTGTCATAATCGTTTTTCCAGCCGCACTTTGCGGCAACTCATCTTGAGCACGCGCTTTATCAGACTCGTTTCCGATATTCGGCAGAACCACTAACTCCATGAACCTTTTGATGAAAGTTGATTTCCCTGTACGAACAGCTCCTACGACCCCTAAATATATATCGCCGCCCGTACGTTCAGCGATATCTTTGAAAATATCTACTTTTTCCACGTGATTCCCTCCCGACATTTATCTTGGGATTTTCATTTTCTAGTAAGGATATAATCTATGACACTATATGTGTATGATGTTGTCCTAATTAAATATGACTACTTTAATAGAAAATTCATCCCGTTTCCTTCTTTATTTTTATATATGGTTAATAGCAAGAATTAGTGGGGCATTATGTTTCATAGAAATAAAACAAAAAACCCTTCTTTAGAATGTATTCTCTAAAAAAGGGTTCATGACAACTATTCTATTCTTTATTTAAAAAGACCGGTTCATTGTTCTCATCTATCGTGTAGGGAAGGGAAAATGCAGGTACAAACACGGAATGTTCCACGATAATGTCACGGATGTCATCCCCTGGTTTGTAATTATGTTCATGTTCTTTAAGAAAATCGTACAAGTCAATAGAATAATCCAATTGAGCTTGCCCCTCATTATTCAAGACAAATGGCAGGTTTTTACCGGATATTGGACTCTCTGCGTAAGGCTCTGATTCATAGCCAAGTTTTTCCCAATCCAATTTGAATGCCTGATCGTTAATTACTTCTTTAATCGGGGCATATCCATTATTCGAGCGCTTGTACATATCAATTCTAATATTAATATCGCGAATTTGTTCTGCCACACGAAGATCAATTAACTTCACTTTAGGGTCTTCTTCCACATCCACAAGTACATAAAGATAGACTCCTCCACTCTCATATGCCGTCCCAGGAGGTTCTTGTATGTATCGAGGGGATAATTTATTAAAATCGATTGGATACTTTTGATAGATCGGTGTCTCCATATCCCTGTCTTTTATAGGTAACAATCCCCCAGTTGCCTCACGATATTGATCTACAGAAGACTGTACGGCTTCTAATTGATCTAGATAAGGGACTTGGTTTTCCTTTAGGCGATCTTGTGGGTATAGACAACCCGAAAGGACACTGCTTAACACCATTATTCCTACAAGTAGGAAGAACCTATTTAATTTCATAAATTATTCCTTCCTTCTTCATTATTGCTCCGGTACTGGACCACTGAATACTACATAAAAAATAATTAGACCGGCAAGTAAAATCAATAAAAAAGCAACCGTATTCAAAATGCCTCTGATAATGTTGTTTCTCACCTTAAATCTAGTAAAATAAACCGTTACAACGGATATAATCATGAACCCCATCGCTACAAACGAAATCCACATCTTCATTAATGCAGGTGACATCCTCATCTCTCCTTTTCCGTGAAACATTATAGCATAAGATATACACTAAATGAAACAACAAAAAAGCTGAAGTAAAAGGGGCCATTTTTACTTCAGCATAAATAGAAAGACTAAATAATCCAATCCCACAGCTCAACCAGTGATATCCTCATACACATCTTATGCGGCAAATTACTTACATGCATCGCCAAATGCCTATTTATCGCAAAAAAGCTTGTAAAAATTATGGATTTTTTTCCTGAGCACCCTCCTATGGTTTCTTCTTTATAAGTTATGCACTTGAATAGGATGGGTGTTTGTTTATTTTATGTATAGATACATTTAGAATAACCGGACAAAAAATACATTTTTTAAGTATATGACATTAGTTTGTTGTTAATCGCTGCTGTTCCTTTCCGCAAATGGCTTCGCTTTCCGCGGGACGGTGCCTTGAGCCTCCTCACTTCGTTGCGGGGTCTCAACCTACCGTTATTCCCCCGCTGGAGTCTACGCCATTTGCTCCAATCCACAGCTGAAAATTACATAAACGAAAAGTTAATGCTTATTCAATTAACTCAGTTAGATTGCTTTTCATAAACTCTTAGTGAATGAAGCCACCTAGTTGATTGTAGTGGAAGACGCGGAGACGCCCGCGGGAGGAAGGGACAGGTGAGACCCCGGAAGGCGAAGCCTGAGGAGGCTCACGGACCGCCCGCAGGCAAGCGAAGCGCCTGGAACGGAAATCAACCGAATAATATACTTCCTTATACTTTTTAAAAAACCTTTTAACGAATAAACGCCCCTTCTAAAAACGAAGGGGCATTGACGTTTACTGGACTCTGTCACCAAGGAGCTGTGCTAGGTCGTCCAATTCGGTTGTTTTGGAGCGGCTCATTAACTCATCCACTGCATCCTTTGGATCCACACCGTCAAATAATACATGATACAGAGCAGAAGTCAGTGGCATTTTCACTTGCAGCTTCTGGGAGAGCTGGTAGGCAGCCTTGGTTGTACGTACACCTTCGACGACCATACCCATACTATCTAATACCTCTTCAAGCTTCATCCCTTTACCTAACATGTTACCGGCCCTCCAGTTTCTGCTGTGAACGCTTGTACATGTTACGATCAGGTCGCCCATTCCTGTCAAACCTAGGAATGTAAGCGGATTGGCTCCAAGACAGCTTCCTAGACGAGCAATTTCAGCTAGCCCTCTTGTAATTAATGCAGCTTTCGCGTTATCCCCATATCCTAGTCCATCAGTAATTCCAGCAGCCAACGCGATGATATTTTTTAAAGATCCACCAATTTCTACACCTACTACATCAGTATTCGTATAGACTCTGAAGTGCTGGTTGATAAATAGATCTTGTACCTTTTCAGCAGCTGCATTATTCAAAGAGGCTGCTGTAACAGTAGTCGGTTGTCTCATACTTACTTCTTCTGCATGACTAGGCCCGGAAAGAACTACAACCGCTTCACGGATCGGTTCCGGCAGTTCTTCTTCGATCACCTCTGAAACCCTTAAATGTGTATCAGGTTCTATCCCTTTACTTACGTGAACAAATAAAGCAGGCGCGTTCAAAAAGCCTTTTAATTGTCGGCACACTTCCCTCATCGCTTTTGTAGGCACGGCAAGCACAATGGCTTCGACAGATTCTACCGCCTCTTCCATAGACGTAAATCCTACAATTTTATCGGATAACTTAATATTTTTTAAGTATTTTTCATTCGTGTGACGTTGATTTATTTCATCGATCTGAGCTTGCTTATGTCCCCATAGACGTACTTCATGATTATTATCGGCTAGCACCATTGCTAGGGCAGTGCCCCAGCTTCCCGCTCCCAATACAGCAACCTTTTTCACTGACTCACTCCTCCCTTTTACTTTCGTGGACGTGCGATTAGTTTAATAGGTGTTCCTTCAAACCCAAATGCATCTCTAATACGATTTTCCAAGAAACGTTTGTATGAGAAGTGCAGAAGCTCTGGATCATTTACGAAAATAACAAAGGTAGGTGGCTTAACTGCAACTTGGGTCGCATAATAAATTTTCAAGCGCTGCCCTTTATCGGTAGGCGTCGGGTTCATGGCAACAGCATCCATGATCACATCATTCAATACAGTCGTTACCACACGCATGGAGTGATTTTCACTTGCCATTTCAATTTTAGGAATGAGTGTATGAATTCGCTTCTTCGTCTTAGCAGATAAGAACACGATTGGTGCATAATCTAAGAACAAGAAGTGATCCCTAATTTTTTGCTCAAATTCCTTCATCGTCTTTTCATCTTTTTCCACGGCATCCCACTTGTTTACTACAATGACAATGGCTCTTCCCGCTTCATGCGCATATCCTGCGATTTTCTTGTCTTGTTCAATGATTCCTTCTTCTCCATTGATGACAACTAAAACAACGTCCGAGCGTTCAATAGCACGCAAGGCACGTAGTACACTGTACTTTTCTGTCGTCTCGTAAACTTTCCCTTTTTTACGCATACCAGCTGTATCAATGATCACGTAATCTTTACCGTCAAATGTGTAAGGAGTATCAATTGCATCTCTTGTTGTTCCTGCAATGTCACTGACAATTACACGTTCTTCCCCTAGCAACGCGTTCACTAGTGAGGATTTTCCAACGTTAGGACGGCCAATTAATGAAAATTTGATGATATCCTCATCATATTCTTCATCTTCATCTTTAGGGAAGTTCTCAATTACAAAATCAAGCAAGTCTCCAAGTCCCAAGCCATGAGAACCTGAAATTGGTATCGGTTCACCAAAGCCTAGTGCATAAAAATCATATAATGTATCTCTCATATCAGGGTTGTCCACTTTATTGACGGCAACCACTACAGGTTTTTTAGAACGGTATAGTATTTTCGCTACCTCTTCATCAGCTGTTGTTAAGCCTTCACGTCCGTTGGTCATGAAAATGATTACATCCGCCTCGTCGATAGCAATTTCCGCCTGTTCACGAATTTGCGTCATGAACGGTGCATCACTTATTTCAATTCCACCTGTATCAATAATATTAAAATATTGGTTTAACCATTCTCCGGAGCTATAAATCCTATCTCTAGTAACCCCTGGGACATCTTCCACAATGGAAATTCTCTCTCCAACAATTCTGTTAAATATTGTGGATTTACCCACGTTTGGTCTTCCAACAATCGCTACGGTTGGTTTTGGCATGGTGACCACCCTCCCATTTTTCTATAATTTATGTACTATTTCTTTCATACTTATTAATCGATTATCTTAGTCTTTACAAAAGGCTGTTTTAGGATACTTTATGGTATCTTCTAATAAAAGAAACCCTCCTGCAAAGGAAGGTCTAACTTGAATAGTTTAACATTATTCCCCGCAATAAGGAAGTCTGACTTTTTCTAAAATCTCATTAATGTTTGACGATAACATATAAATCATTACCCAACCCGTGTGCAATTCCATCAAGTATCGCCTCAAGGTTTGCAGCAATAAACTCCATTTCCTCTTTCGTTTCACAGGTGAAAATAGGCGCCCCTCCTGCTACTTTTGTGGCCTTGGTAGTTATGACAGCAAGTATATATTTTTCCATTTCCATCCTACTTGTTCACCTTTTCCTTCAAGTTTTTCGTAGGCATTCTAATGGCATTTTCAAGCGTTGGTACTCGTTCAAGGATTGCCATACCTATTTTCAAGTCCTGTTCTTGGGGAAGGAGGAACACTCCTACACGACCATCATCCAGATCCCTTTTTGCCAATGGGACAAGTGCAGGCGTACCGGAATCACGATAGACTCCAAGCGCAGTAGACATGTCATGAAGAATTGCCTGTCTTTGGCCCAAGTTTGCTATTGTCGTTCTCGCATTGAAATTTTTGGGTTTTAAAATAAACCCCATCCCATATTGCAATACTTCTTTTTGACGCTCAGGTAATCCGATGTTCATGATATAAATATTATCTATATATAAACCTGCCCCATCAAAATGAGGCTTTACATACTCAATATCCACGATATCTTTCAACTGACCCCCAGTCATAAGTTTATGAGATATAAGAGTAGCCGAAATTCCGACAACTAATCCTACCCATATATTTGCAGCCAAATAAGCGAGGGTAGCTAAAAACGCGGTAATCATTACTAGATAGTTTCTGCCTTCAAATGCAATAGCGATTCCCTCGATATATGTACTTCCTCTTGGCACCAATTCAAATGCATCCAGTTCAGTAAGTGTGTTTCTTTCCATGTTCCTAACATCCCGAAATTGGGATGCTGCCAAAGCCAGAAACGTAATTGCTGCAAACTCTTCTTCCATGATGGCCGGGACTGCAATGGTACCTAGACCCGAAGCAATGAAGGCGAGTGATAAGTGTATGATTTTCCCATGCAAATAGGTAGGATATTGACGATAATCCGTAACAAGCATATATAGCCTTGTTGCTAATCCTATCAATACCCCAAAAATAATGGGCAATGTGTACTCATTCATCCTTGTCTCTCCCTTACGCGCTTTTGTATTATAGAATCTAAATGTATAGTCAACGTTTCAAATATCATCCATATTGCCATTCCTGCTGAAGATAAAGCAAGAACTGCCAAAAACTCGAATGTTCCAATAGCGGAATAAGAAAAGATGCGGTCCATTACTATACTTCGCAAAACCTCACCAAATAAGACACCAGCAAGCATAAATACGAACCTTTCCCTCTTTGTTTTAAAAAGGAGTAAGGATAAGTATAAAATGATAACTGAAAGCAACCAGGTTCTATCTAAAAAAATCCAGACAGGATCATATATTTCAAATAGGATAAAACAAACATATGCCAACGCTATGGTGCAGATAGATAAATAATGTAAAATGTATTTTTGTTTCAATGATTTCACTAAAAGAATAAGAGCAATAACCGCCAATACAAGAAAGGAAGCAGTCACAGTGAATCCAAACATTTGTATAGTAGTAGTTGAACCCGCTATCACCAATAGAATTAGAATAGACATAAATGTTCGGACAACAGATTTAGGGAAAAAAAACGCAATGATTATCCAACTTACCCAACAAATAAAATAAAAGTATTGTCCTGTTATTTCCATTTTTCTTCCCTCCTCTCACCAAATCATTATGCCTAAAAAGAGATGAAACTAATCATTAAACACAGTATGTTTTTATTGATTAGGCAAATAATATGAAACAGAATCTTAGAAAAGAGGTGATCATATGGGAAAAGATAGACAAGAAAGAAAATTGAAAGCCCAAAAGAGAACAGAATCAGATCGCGATCAATCTCTAAAGTATCCAGGGGCAACAACTATGGAAGGCCCTGAAGGAGCTAGAGAGCGAAATAAATAAGATAAAACGAGGGTGAAAAGGTGATTGGTAAAAAGCGGCTGTTGATTTCCGCAAATGGCTTCGCTTTCCTAGGGGCTGACGAGAGCTCCTTCGGCTACGCCTGCGGGGTCTCCACCTAGCGCTATCTCCCTCAGGACAAGGAAGGCTTCGGCAGCGAAACATCGCACGAAGAAAATGCGTAGCATTTTCGAGGAGTCTTCGCCTTTTGCTCCAATAAACAGCTAG
>NZ_JAAZWB010000083.1 GCF_012524115.1 Bacillus sp. RO1
ATTCATTTTTATAATCATGACCGTTATCAAAAACGATTAAACGGTCTTAGCCCTTTAGAATACAGGGCTAAGACAGCTTAGTCTTGTTTTATTATTTCAAGTGTCTACTTGACAGGGGGCAGTTCATCTCGGCTATGAAGACTTCTCTACTCTTTTTTTCTCGTCACTGAGGTCTTCATCTCGTCTATGAAGACTTCGCTACTCTTTTTTTCTCGTCACTGAGGTCTTCATCTCGTCTATGAAGACTTCGCTACTCTTTTTTACTCGTCACTGAGGTCTTCATCTCGGCTATGAAGACTTCGCTACTCTTTTTTTCTGGTCACTGAGGTCTTCATCTCGGCTATGAAGACTTCGCTACTACTTTTTTCTCGTCACTGAGGTCTTCATCTCGTCTATGAAGTCTTCTCTACTCTTTTTTTCTCTTCACTGAGGTCTTCATCTCGTCTATGAAGTCTTCTCTACTCTTTTTTTCTCGTCACTGAGGTCTTCATCACAAGGATCAAGAAATACCCATCCCGCAAATTCCCCAAACAACAAAAAGAAGGAGAGAGCAGGGTGGGCTCTCTCCTCTTCCAAATTTGGCTCCTTGGATGAAGGGGTTTTCATAGATTATATTAACAAAGGTTTGTAAAGGACCTATGAAAGACGTGTAAAGCTATTGTAAATCTTCATTTTCTTTAGACAACTTCACCGTAAAGGCAGTCCCCTTATTCAATTCACTCGTAACAGAAATACTGCCATGATGAGCTTCCACGATATGCTTGACAATCGCAAGCCCTAATCCGGTTCCACCTGAATTCCGACTTCGTGCCTTGTCCACTCTGTAAAACCGTTCAAAGATCCTTGGTATCTCATCCTGTTCCATACCAATACCAGTATCGGATACAACAATGATTACCTCTTCCTCTACGTCTTCCACCTTCACCTTAACATCTCCACCAGCTGGTGTATAAGCGATGGCATTGTTAATAAGATTAATGAAAACCTGTTTAATCCTGGAGGCATCCGCAAATAAATACAACTCTTTTTTAGGTTGGGTTAGAACAAGATTTATTTCTTTTTCTTTTGCCTTTCCTTCCAATATTACAAAGATTTCTTCCAACAGGTCGTTGATTTCCACATACTCCGGATTTAATTTAAAACCTTGTTTCTCTATTTTAGAAAGGTCCAGCAAATCTTCAATAAGGGACTGCAGCCTGTCGCTTTCTTTTAGAATAATGGATAAGAAATACTGCAATGTATCTTTATCATTCATCGCGCCATCCAACAATGTTTCGGAAAACCCTTTGATTGATGTGATTGGCGTTTTTAACTCATGAGATACATTAGCAACAAAATCTTTTCTCATTTGCTCAAGCTTCTTCAATTCTGTAATGTCATGGAACACAAGGACTATCCCTTTCCACTCATCATTGATGCCAATGATAGGTGCTCCATACACTTCAAAGTGTCTGCGCTCAATCTTCAATGGAAGCAAGATTTGTTTTCGCAAACTCACCTCGGTCATAAAAATCTCTTCTATCAACGAGACAACTTCTTTCTGCTCTATGGCTTCATAATATAGCCTATAAAGATATTCCGCAGGATCTGCATCAAATGTGTCCTTGTAGGCACGGTTGATGAGATTCACGTAGCCTCGACCATCAATCAATATTAACCCACTTCCCATGCTCTCAATTAGAGTCCGGAGACGATCCTGCTGCATTTCTTGCGCTTTGGTCATATCCTGAAGGTTTCGTGCTAATATGTTAATGGATTGACTTAACATGCCTGTTTCATCAACATGTTCCTCAAATGTCCTAGCTTTATAATTCCCTTTGGCAAGCTCCGTTGCTACCTTGGTTGCAGCTTCAATCGGCCTGGTGTATTGAGATGTAATCCTTACCCCAAGAAGCAAAATAACCACAAACGCTGCACCAAGGCTTGCAATTAAGAGTCCCCAAATCTGTTGATTGACTCTTTGGAGAGAATCTATTGGGGTACTTAGCATTACATATCCATCTTTAGATCCATTTCTTGTGATGGAGTTTCCGTAATAATACATTTCATCATTCTGTTCATAGAAGATCCTGTCACGATTCTTGTTCTTTTGAACCGCATCTTTTATAATCTCTTCTTGAGAATCTATCCCAGAAACAGACGGGCCAGTAGTCTCATATAACACCGTGCCGTCCTTATCGGTGATGCTGACCCTTGCCGCTAAAGTGTTACTCACATCATTGAGATGTTTTTGAAGTATAGGTGTCACACTGGTCTCCTCTTCCACCAGCATTGTTACCAGTTCTGTTTCTTTGATGAGCCTCTGATTAAAGGTATTCAAATAAAAGCTTTTAAAAAGCTGACCAAGCAAAAGCCCCAGGCACACAAGCACCACGATGATTAAGGTGATGAGTGCAAAGAGCAGTCTTGAGCGGAACCTATTCATGTAATTTCTGTTCCTCTAGCTTGTACCCTAGACCTCTAATTGTCTTTATATATGTAGGTTTTTTTGTATCCGTCTCTATTTTTTCCCTTAAGTGACTAATATGAACATCCACAATCCGAGTATCTCCGGCAAAATCATAATTCCACACCGCGCTCAAAAGCTGATCGCGAGTCAACACTCTTCCTTTATTTTTAGATAAGTAGACCAAAAGCTCAAATTCCTTTGGCGTAAGTTCTAATCTTTCATCACGAAAATAGGCTTCATAGTGCTCTGGCAGTATTTTTACATCCCCTATTACGATTTTTTCCGAAGTGTCCTCTTCTACTTTCTGCGCCTCCGTGTTACCTGACATCTGCTGCATTCTACGGAGGATAGCCTTTACCCTAGCTACGACTTCCCTTGGACTAAAAGGTTTGGTCATATAATCATCAGCACCTAACTCTAGTCCCAACACCTTATCGAACTCATCATCCTTTGCAGTAAGCATAAGGATTGGAGTATGAATTTTATGCTGTCTTAACTCTTTACAAACTTCTATTCCATCTTTTTTGGGAAGCATAAGATCTAGAACGATCATATCAAATCGTTCTTCCATTGCCTTATTCAGACCCTCTTCTCCGTCCATCGCAACGGAAACATCGTAGCCTGCTTGCTGTAAATTATACTGTAACAATGTCACGATTGATTGTTCATCATCTACAATAAGAATCTTTTTATTCATTCTTTTCCTCCACCAAACTGTTTTGGAAAACCCATTTTGTTCATCCAATTGCCATTTCTATATTATCTCTATCATTACTTTTCCATTTTACACGTATTCATTATTCATCACAATAAAGAAAAGCTTTCCTTTAAGGATGTCAAACGTAAGATTTAGTTTGAATAATAAAAAAGAGCCTAGAACTAGGCTCTTTTTAGAAGTTTTCCATCGCACTGCTCTCCATCGGTTCGAGACGATGAGGAGGACAAACTGTGATGGATCCTTTCGCAACAGTATGATTTTCTTCATTGGTACCATGAACACTCATTACGATACAATGGTCTTTTTCATTGATCTCCACCACTTCAAAAAGAAATTGAACACTTCCATAGTGATAGACTGGTTTTGGAAAAGAAATATCTTGGTGTACGACATGACTTCCTGGGCCGGGTAAATATTTCGATACGGCTGAAGTAATAATCCCTGTTAACATGATGCTAGGTACGATTGGCTTTTTAAATGGTGTTTGGGACGCGTAGTCGTGCTGAATATAGAGTGGGTTAGCATCATTCGTTAACCCAAGATATAATAATAGGTCTTTGTCTTCTATTTTTTCGGTTAGCTCAAGCTTTTCTCCCACTTGGATTTCTGAGAGTTTTCTTCCGAGTTTTCTCTTTTTGCCTAGTAACATACATACACCCCCTGATGATGTTGGAAAATACCCCTTGTTTATTGTAACCGTTTACAATAGTTTGGTAAAAATTCGGGGAAAGCATTCCCCGAATTAGTTACATTTTTCTGTAATACACCGCTGTTGATTTCCGCACCGGGCTTCGCTTTCCTAGGGGCGGTGCTTGAGCCTCCTCACTCCGTTGCGGGGTCTCATGCTACCGCTATCTCCCTCAGGAGTCTTCGCCCTGTGCTTCAATCAACAGCTAGAAATTCTTAATACTTCATACATCCTTTTAATGATTTAAGATAGGACATTCATGACATTTTTAACGGATTCAACAGATTTGGAAAGTGCGGCTTTTTCTTCTTCTGTCAGCTCTAGTTCGATGATTTTTTCGATGCCACCCGCACCAAGGATTGTTGGTACGCCAAGGTAGATTCCGTCGTGTCCGTATTCTCCTTCAAGATAGGCGATGGAAGGTAAGATGCGGCGTTGATCTTTCAGTATCGCTTCCACCATCTCCACCATTGATGCTGCAGGAGCATAATAGGCGCTACCATTACCAAGTAGGTTAACGATTTCCCCGCCGCCTTTTCTTGTTCTTTCCACAATCGCATCTAGGCGATCTTTAGGAAGTAATGTTTCAAGCGGGATTCCACCTGCGTAAGAGTAGCGAACAAGCGGCACCATGTCATCCCCATGACCTCCAAGAACGAAGCCAGTAACATCTTTCACAGAAAGATTTAGTTCCTGTGACACAAAAGTGCGGAAACGAGCGGTATCTAGCACCCCTGATTGACCGATAACGCGGTTTTTCGGGAAGCCGGACTCTTTAAACACAGTGTAAGTCATCGCATCTACCGGGTTTGTCAACACGATGATATAGCAATCAGGAGAATGTTTTACCACTTCTCTTGTTACACTTTTCATGATGTTTTGGTTTGTGGTTACCAGATCATCACGGCTCATACCTGGTTTACGGGCGATTCCTGCTGTAATGACAACGATATCGGAATTGGCTGTATCTTCATAGTTGGATGTTCCTGTAATGTTTGCGTCAAATCCTTGGACCGGACCCGCTTCTAACATGTCTAAAGCTTTTCCTTTAGTAGGGTTTTCCATTTGTGGGATATCTACTAGTACAACGTCTGCGAGTTCTTTTTGTGCAAGTAAGAATGCTGTTGTTGCACCTGTGAAGCCTCCACCGATTACCGATACTTTTTTACGTCTCATTGTCATGTTCATTCCTCCCTAACCTATTAATGGACAACTCTTACTCCGCTGTTGATTTCCGCACTGGGCTTCGCTTTCCTAGGGGCGGTGCTTTTGAGCCTCCTCGGCTTCGCCTGCGGGGGTCTCAAGCTACCGCTATCTCCCTCAGGAGTCTTCGCCCTGTGCTCCAATCACCAGCTAGAGTGCTGGTTTATTTTCAAAAAGCAAAAACCCTTAACGAGTTTTTGCTTTTTTCAATTACATGTTTTTGATTAGTTCGTCACCAAACTCGGAGCATTTTACTTCTGTTGCGCCGTCCATTAGACGTGCAAAGTCGTAAGTTACTACTTTAGAAGCGATGGATTTTTCCATAGCATCTACTACAAGTTTAGCAGCCTCTGTCCAGCCAAGGTGCTCAAGCATTAATACACCGGAAAGGATAACAGAAGATGGGTTTACTTTATCAAGACCAGCATATTTCGGAGCAGTACCGTGTGTAGCTTCGAAAATTGCGTGACCAGTTTCATAGTTAATGTTTGCTCCAGGAGCGATTCCGATTCCACCTACTTGAGCAGCAAGTGCATCAGAGATGTAGTCACCGTTTAGGTTCATTGTTGCAACAACATCGAACTCTTTTGGACGAGTCAGAATTTGTTGTAAGAAGATATCAGCAATGGAATCCTTCACTAGGATCTTGCCTTCTGCTTCTGCAGCTTCTTGAGCTTTATTCGCAGCATCTTTACCTTCCGCTTCCGCGATACGGTCATATTGTGCCCATGTGAATACTTTATCGCCGAATTCTTTTTCAGCTAGCTCGTAACCCCAGTTTTTGAAAGCTCCTTCTGTGAACTTCATGATGTTTCCTTTGTGTACTAGTGTTACAGATTTGCGGCCATGCTCGATTGCATAATTGATTGCACCACGAACAAGACGGGAAGTACCTTCTTCAGATACCGGCTTGATACCGATACCGGAAGTTTCAGGGAAACGGATTTTGTTAACTCCCATTTCAGTTTGAAGGAAGTTGATTAGCTTTTCTACTTCTTCAGAGCCTTTCGCATACTCGATTCCAGCATAGATATCTTCTGTATTTTCACGGAAAATAACCATGTCAGTATCTTCTGGACGTTTAATAGGAGAAGGAACTCCTTGGAAATAACGAACAGGACGTAAGCATGTGAAAAGGTCCAACTCTTGACGTAATGCAACGTTAAGAGAACGGATTCCGCCACCGACCGGAGTAGTCAGAGGTCCTTTGATCGCAATTATGTACTCACGGATATCATCAAGTGTTTGACTTGGCAACCATTCACCAGTTTGGTTGAATGCTTTTTCTCCAGCTAATACTTCTTTCCAAACAATTTCCTTTTCACCATTATATGCTTTTTCAACAGCTGCTTCTAAAACACGGGATGCAGATGCCCAAATGTCAGGACCAATTCCATCTCCCTCAATGAATGGAATAATCGGATTGTTAGGTACGTTTAATACACCATCTGTAACGGTAATTTTTGTTCCTTGTGTCAAAGTAAAAACCTCCTAAGATATATGATGACATTAGATGTTTGGGAAAGGGATTTCCCCTCCCCTTGTATTATAGCAAAAATTCAATCAATGTATCTCGTCACAGCTTAATGCAATATTTAGCTGCGTTTTTCGATTGGAACATAGTCCTGCTTGCCAGGGCCAGTATAATCTGCACGCGGACGGATCAGGCGGTTGTTGGAATACTGCTCAAGGATATGCGCCAACCAACCGGATACACGGCTCACAGCAAAGATTGGTGTGAATAAGTCATGATCGATTCCTAAAGAATGATACACAGACGCACTGTAGAAATCAACGTTCGGCGGAAGCGGTTTCTCGGAAGTCACGATTTCTTCCACTTTCACGGACATTTCATACCATTTCGGTTGTCCTGTCAGATGAGTAAGTTTCTCGGACATTTCACGCAAATGCTTCGCACGAGGATCCCCTTGACGATATACACGGTGACCGAATCCCATGATTTTTTCTTTATTTGCAAGCTTTTCACGGATATAGCTTTCCGCGTTTTCTACTTCTCCAATTTCAGAAAGCATCTTCATAACCGCTTCGTTTGCTCCACCGTGCAATGGACCTTTTAACGCTCCGATTGCAGCAGTAACACCAGAGTAAACATCAGATAATGTCGCTACACATACACGTGCAGTGAAAGTAGATGCATTTAACTCATGATCAGCATGAAGAACTAATGCTTTATTGAAAGCTTCAATTGCAACTTCAGTCGGCTCTTCACCAGTTAACATGTATAAGAAGTTAGCTGCCATGCCTAGGTCAGTTCTTGGAGCAATCGGGTCTAACCCTTTACGGATTCTTGAGAACGCTGTCACAATTGTCGGCATTTTAGCTTGCAGACGAACAGCCTTGTGGTAATTTACTTCTGGATCCATGTTATCTGCTTCTGCATCGTAAAGACCTAGTAATGATACTGCCGTACGTAAAGCAGCCATAGGGTGTACTTTATCAATTGGATAAGTTTTAAAGTGATTGATGACTTCATCAGGAAGTGCAGCATTTTCAGCTAATTCTTTCTTCAGTGAAGCCAATTCTTCCTTGTTAGGCAGTTTTTGATGCCATAAAAGATAGATTACCTCTTCGAAGCTAGCATGATTTGCTAAGTCATCAATGTTGTAGCCAACATACGTTAGTGTGTCGTCAATAATGGAACTGATAGCGGAAGTTGTTGCTACAATCCCTTCAAGACCTTTAGTTGTTGTCATTTCAAACCTCTCCTTTATGTGAAAATTTCTTCAAATCCTTATCTACCATTGTCCACCCGAACGCTTGCTCACCATAATGATAAAAATTAATGATCTGTATAAATATTAAGAGTAATTCATTAATTCAGAATCTAGCAAACTAAGAAAATGCTTACATTTCCATTCATAAAAATATGCGCCATATCCACTATGTTCATGGGTGTGCGCGCATTTTCGGCGAACAATGTTTCTCTTGCTAAGTAGGAAGGAAGTGTCCTTGTCCCTATTATAAACAATTATCTGACTTTTGTGAATGAAAAGAACGAAAGTCCTGCAAAAAATATTATCACGAAAAAATAATTTGTGAAAAATCCCCTATGTGAAATATTCCACTACCTTCATTGCAAGATAAGCTATTCCTGCACCAATCAACGGGCCTACAGCCACTCCATTAAACAAGGAAACCGCAAGAATAGTACCAAACACCAAGGCTGTTGTAATATGGGGATCATTGGCAAGCAATGTCAACCCGCTTTTTGCAATCAGCGCCACAGCTATGCCAGCTCCTAACGCCACCCAAGCATAGGAAGACTTCAGCGCTTCCTGTAATTGCTTGAAACCTATATCTCCTGTAGCAATTGGAACTAAAACTGCAATGGTAATGATCGTTACACCCCAATTAATTCCTTTCGACTGTAGATAAGGGAATACTTTATTGTCCAGACCAATGACTTTAATAACAAGCAATACTGCCACAGCAAACATCAAAGATGGATTTTTAGCAATAAAGCCAATTAATAGAAGTATTAGTAAAAACACAGTAGCTTGACTTATCATTCTGTTTCATCCTTCCAAACCAGACCCTTTTTCCATACTACCATAATAAAATACGAAAGAAAAAGAATTGAGACCGTACAGAATTTTCCTAATTTTTAAATATAAAACTATGAAAACAATAAGTCAGGTTGTAAAATATGGAGTAAGGGAATTCCGGTACTCATAAGGGGTGTTATGATTGAATTGGAATTATGTACATATCGTTTTTCGACTACTTCTAGTACTTCTCATCATCACGATTGGTCTTGTTTCATTTTACTATCTTTTCTCCATTGCCTATCCTTTCATCATCGCATTAGTTCTAGCATTCTTAATCAACCCGCTCGTAAATTTACTAGAAAAGAACGGACGACTTCCAAGAAGTTTAGCCGTTTTCCTCTCCATCATGGCTTTGTTTGCGACGGTTGTTGGTGTCGTTACATTGTTAATTGTTGAGATTGTCTCCGGTACTGAGTATTTGGCAAAAGTAGTGCCTGGACATTTTGAAACCTTGGTTGTCTATATCGAGCAGTTTGTCGTAACCAAAATACTTCCTTTGTTCCAGCAGGTCAGTACCATGTTTCATAGTTTGGAGGAGGATCAACAACAATCCCTCTTGACAAATATTGAAGATATTGGAGGAACGGTTGCCAGCACAGTCGGTGAGTTCATCCAATCCTTTTTAACCAATCTTCCAAAACTCATCACATGGATTCCAAGTGTTGCGACAGTCTTGATTTTTTCCTTATTGGCAACTTTTTTCATCAGCAAGGACTGGTACAAGCTAAAAGGAAGAATGAAGAAAATTACTCCAATCAAGGCACAAGGAAGTCTTACAAAAGTGTTTTTAAGCTTAAAGAAAGCTTTCTTCGGTTTCATGCGAGCACAGGCCACACTAATTTCCATCACTACCATCATCGTATTAATAGGGTTATTGATCTTACGGGTTGAATACGCCATTACCGTTGCGTTGATTATCGGATTGGTAGACTTGATTCCGTATCTTGGAACTGGGCTCATATTTGTTCCGTGGATTATCTTTTTGGCCATTAGTGGGAATTTGCCATTAGCTATTGGACTTGGAGTCCTTTATTTAATTGTCATCGTGCAGCGTCAGCTGATGGAACCAAAGATATTATCATCCAGTATCGGGCTTGATCCTTTGGCGACATTAGTAAGTTTATTTGTCGGCTTCCAACTTATAGGCTTCCTCGGCCTCATTGTTGGGCCTGTCACTGTAGTCATTTTTAACACCCTTTGGAATGCAGGAGTTATTAAAGACATCTACCTTTTTATAGTTGGGAAGAATAGAGTGGTTTAACATTTTGGGTGTATGGTTAATGGCAGCTGTTCCTTTCCGCAAATGGCGTCGCTTTCCGCGGGACGGTGCTTGAGCCTCCTCGCTATGCTGCGGGGTCTCAATCTACCGTTATTCCCCCGCTGGAGTCTTCACCATTTGCTCCAATTCACAGCTAGAAATACGTTAGGATGCTGTTTCATATAAACCGATCAAATGAACAGGTTCTGATACCTGTCATAAAATAAGCATGCATATGAAATTGACCATAAAACTGTAGTTGAATTTGGTGGTCATTTTTTTGAATTGACTTCATTGTGAAGATTTGTAAAGGCAAATTGATTTCTGTAAGTCTACAAAAAGGGCCGTAGCTCGAAACACCAATTGATAAAAAAATATTGCTGTAAATAGAAAATTTATTTATTGGTAATGCAAAAAAAACGCAGGATCATCTCCTACGTGCGCCGTGGCTTTTCCGTTATAGCTTCCAGCTATTTTAATAAGAATTATCTGGAGCATTAGAGCTCTTTTTTTAAAACATCCCTACGCTTATCATAATTGCACCAATAATGCTCGTGAAAAATTCAGCATAGTAAAAGTCTCCATCTTTCAGGAACCGATTTAGAAAATTGGTTCCAAACCCTATAAATATTAATAATCCTATGAAAATTACCCCTTCTTCATATAACTATACCCTAAAAATTCATTCCCAAGGCCTGCCCAATTCCTAAATAAGAAGCGATAAGCTATGCTGCAATCGCTCCTATTTAGCACAAGACTCGATTTCAAGATAAACTTAAAAGATATTAATTAAGTTCTTCCGTAAATGCCCTCGTAAGTCGAAATTCAAGGATATGTTCTTATGTGCCTATAGCTTATTAACATACCCCTTGTATCTACAACAACTTCATCTATTCCATAGCTCATATGAGGACCATAATAAGGATATACTTTTAGAGTTATCTCATATCCTCCACCAACTCCATAGAGTTGTTTAATTTTAAGTATTTCTGTGTCATAGGAAGCCCAAGTAAGACTTCCCGGTGCATCTTTATCATCTTTATAAATTTCTGCAATTGCTTTATCTACTGGTTTTCTAAGTGTATTTATTAGTGCATATTTAAGCGTTTCACATAGTTCCGTATCCGCTTCATTTATTGTTTTTGCATTTACTGTTGTATTAGAGATTACTAATAGCACTCCAACCATAAGGATAACTGCAAATTTTTTCATATCTTTCACCTCAATTTAGTTTCCTTAGAACTAAAATGATTTATTCAATAATCCTGCTTTGTTTGTTTAATAAGGTAATTCCACAAAAATAGCGTTAATCCTCCTGGATCAACGATCCCGATAGTTGAGTAAAAACCCTTTAATAAGAATCAAAATCAAGTACTAATTTTAGCAATTAAATAGATTATCAGCAGAATAATTCCAATCAACCACAAAAACACTGCCCACGCCCTTAATGTAAAGAAAGCAGGCAATTCCCACACAAATATATTTCCGATTACTTCAAATAGAGATTCCCAGAATGGTTCTTTCTTATTTCCTTTTTTCCAAAGATAAGTACCAATAAGTAGTAAAACAACGTCTATTAAAACAACAATAATTCCATTCATAATATGTCATATCCACCCATTGAGTAGTAGTTCAATTTAAACTTTAATTATTAATGTTTCCATCTACTTGTTCAACTATCCTGCCAAATTCTTATGTAAGGAGTGACTCACTATGCTGCAATCGCTCCTAGATTGTTCAATAAAGAATTCGTTATTTTAGATTTTTAGTCTTTGTTAGAAGACCGAAACACTAATGAGGCATGTCCGCCTTATCACCAAATTTATCTATTTATTAAAGTTAAAGAATTTGCAATCTTAATCAATTCTTCTTGTGAATACAGTTCATTTCCTTCTTGATGGGTAAAAACAATGATGTTATAGTTTAATCCTTCATCGTTTAGGGATAAAGTTTGTCTGTTGTTAACGTATGAATAATACCCATCTCTACCACCACTTAATGCTATTTGTTCTAAATTTGAATGATTTGAATTTCTATTGTTCAAAGTTGGTGTCATTTCTATAAAGATCAGTTCCTCGGAATAACCACCAATTCCAATTGATAAAGCAAAATCATTGGTTTTGGCATCTGCTAATCTTTCGGGCAACTCTTCTATAATTTGAATGTAGTCATATACCCTAACTTCCTTTACATCATAAGGTAAATAAGTTGGTAGTTTAAAATCATATGGAAATTCTTCAATACCCTTTAAACTATGGGTTATTGGGTGTTGGGAGGTTTCCTGATTACAACCTGATAATATGAATACCAAGGCTATTAATATTTTTAATCGCATAAATACCCCCTAAAAAAACCTTTACTTCTTTACAAGAATGCTGCGTTTAATTAATTCCAATTATTTCATAATCAAAAGATACCTACAATAAGATATTTTCTCCAGCCAATATAAAATCGAGAGCTGATCCTTGGTCCAGGGTTAGCGCAAGAATTGAAAACGACCTTTTGCTATTACATTTGTAAGCACATATAGAAAAAGCAGGTTATTTTTATTTATATACTAAAAACCCCCACATTTTGTGAGGGTCTTGTAAACAAATTTCCATATTAGGCAGCAGGCGGCAGGATTAAATAATAAACACTTGAAAAGAATAAAAAAGCAATCAAAACAGCTCCATACGCCCTCCATGCATTCAGTTTATGGGATATTTGTATAAAACGCACAGAAACAAAGTACATCCATAATAAAGAGACTACTAGAAGGATTGTCAATATAATTGATAACTCTTCACCGGTGCTTAATGCAACAATCGATGGTAAGCCAACAATTGAAGGAACAAGGGCAAACGCGGTAAGCCGGTTTATGATGCCCATAAACCCCTGACCGCCAAATGCTTTTCCTCCTGCCCACAATAAAAGAGTAAGACCTAGTCTGGTTAGATACACCATCCCCGTTCCTGAAAGAAGGAGGAATAGGTAGACAGCTGATTGCAAAATGGAAGAGTCGAATGTAAGATAACCTTCCGGCACTCTCAAGTAGATTACCGATCCATAACAGCTGCCAACGACAAATGTAAAAATAAATGCCCATTTGTTATATGCTTCACTGGAAGCAAGCTTTTCTGCCGCTTCCTTATCTAAAAAAATCGCTTGAAAAATAGATGATAGCTTATTCATTTATCTCCCTCCTTTGACAGAAAAGGAGAAGGAATGAAAAATCCTTCTCCTTTATGTTAGAATTGCCAAGGTGTCAAGGCCCAAATTAAGGTCAATGCACTAGCGATTACCACAATAATAGCGCCAGTCAGGCTATTATATCTGGCTGGATTCACATCGCTCCATCCGTGAATACGTTCAATCAATTTGTGGTCTTCTCGTGTGGTTAATTTATTTTGCAGAGAAGGCATTTTGTTTGTAATCATGGAAACTACCACTAAAATAATGAAAGCGATTGGCACGCATAGCATAGCTCCCGATACACCTAAACTGTCTGTCAGACCATGGCCGCTCACAACAATACTCGGAAATACAAAAGGAGAAACAATAACATAAATAGTTCCTGAAATGACTACAGATGCAATGGCCCCATATTTATTGGCTCCCTTCCACCAAACTCCCATCAAAATTATCGGAGCATTCGTAACCGCTGCAAGGCCAAAAGCCCATAGAATACTCACTACAAGAAAGGCAGGAGGTTTTACAGCAAGCATAACGCTTATTATTCCTCCTAAAGCAATGGCTGCGTACCCCAAACGCACCTTCGTTTTAGAAGTAATATTCGGTAATAAAGTTGCAAAAATATCTTGTGATAAAAGAGCTCCTATTGCTAACAGGTTACCGCTTAAAGTGGAAACACCGGCAGATATTGCACCTGCAATCACCAAAGCTGTCACCCATTCGGGATTATAAACAAGATTAAGAATGATGGTAAGTTTGTCAGCATCGGCAGCTGAAATCAAATTGCCGTTGGAGCTATTATAGAACACACCAGCAAACCCCATTGTATAAGTTGCCGAGAAAACAAACCCAAGGACTAAAGCAAACCAAACCATTGCCTGGCGAGCACTTTTAAGGCTTGAAGCAGTGTAGATGCGCATGGCTAGATGAGGTAAACCTAAAGAACCAAGAGTCATTGCCGGAATGAGGGCAAAATACCATTTCGCATCAAATTGATAATCAAAAAAGTCTGGAACCGCTTTCAACATTGCAGGCACCATATCTGCATACAATAGCGGAGGGAAAAACCAGCCAGAAGAGCCCATTGCCTTCATAATTGCACCCAGCGGTATAACAAACATGAGAGCAATAATGACCATTTGAACTGCGGCATTGTTCGTAGCCCCTCTCATTCCTCCGATAGTTACATAGCCTGTAATCAAAAGCCCGCCGACAAATAATCCTGTCATATAAGGAATGCCAAATAGCATTTCAAATGTCTTTGCTATTCCAATCATTTGCCCCAATGCATACATGATGGAAATTAAAATCATCCATAGAGCAACTATGACAGCTGCGGATTTCCCATATCTTTCTTTAACAAAGTGTGCAGGTGAAAAAGCGCCCATTCTTCTCAGGCTTGTACCATAGATAATTGTTATTAATGGGATTGCCAATATCAATTGAATCCATAAAAATATGAATGGTATTTTTAAATTTAGAATTAGCCCGGTAACTCCTAGAAAAGTTGCCAAACTCATATATGTAGCAGCCATTGCAAGGCCGTTCGTGATTGCTCCCACTCCACCTCCAGCCACATATAAATCTTCAACGGATTTACTTCTCCTGTTTGAAATCCAACTAATTACATAAAATAATATAAAGGTAAGTGCTACAACTATAAGCCCAATAATTGGATTTTCCATTTGCCAGGTTTGGTCCATTTACCCAACCTCCTTGTCCACACTAGCTTTATGCTGCAGGTTTTGCTTATCCTCTGTTTCAATAGCCGCATCAATTTTATTGCCGATTTTACCTGCAACAATTGTTAACAGCACAACTCCAAACCATCCTACAACAACAGGAACAATATACATTATTGGGAAACCAAACAGATTACCTTCAACAGGGAAAATAGTAAAGATTAGTCCCATGTTACCAGCTAATAAAAATAGCGCAGTCATTCCGATCGTAAACCATACTTCTTTTTGATAAGCCCCCATATAATTCCTCCTAGCTATTTTATTGTGAGCGAGCGCTCAATCGTTGTTCGTTGCAAAGCAACCTCCTCTCCAATTAATTCCTGATGTATAACAAAGTTGTCTTGTAGTTAATATTATACAACATATTTATTAGAAAGTTTTAAATTTTTTTAATATTCCTTTTAATAACCCAGAACACTAAATGGCCATCTTCATGAAATATTCTTTCACTTAGAATATATAATCTTATAAACACATCATGAAAGTCCGCTTGTTCATCCTGTGGAGTACCGTTAATTTTGTTCTAAAATTCATATGCTCGATATTCCCAAGCCTTTTTATTTTTTATGCTTTTTTCAATCATCTAGCAGTACTCCCCCTCATAAAAACTTTGATAAGCTGCACCAAAAATGAAAAAGACGCTTATCCTTGTATCGGGATAGCGTCCGTTCGAAATTACTGTAATATATCCTCATTCTTAGAATCACTTGATCCTTCTTCAACTAATGATCCATTTAACGGAAGATCATAATTAAGGGAAAGCAACAATTAGATTTCACTAATGAATTTCTTAAAATCTTCAATAAAAGGTTTGTTAGTAGGAGAAATATTTTCAGGTAATTCATCTATGTTATAAAACCTAATTTCGGCACTTTCTATTCCATCAGCTTTAAAATGCCCACTAAAAGTTGATGAAAAAAATACTACATTAACAAAGTAAACTTCGTCACCATTCGGATAAATGTGATGTTGCTGCCCGCCAGAGTATACATTAAACAACTTCATTTCCTCAATATTTATATTTGTTTCTTCAAATACTTCTCTTTTTGCGGTTTCTTGAATACTTTCTCCTACATCCATTACTCCACCAGGTATGCACCAGTTTCCATCATCACTTCTTTTAATCAGGAGAATTTTATTATTTGAATCCGTAACAATAACACCTACTGCACATATTATCAGTGGCATATTCCCTACTGCCTGGCGTAAAGACTTTATATATTCCATCTAATTCACCTTCTTTATATGTTAGGAAGCCTGTTTACTACGCTATTGCTGATTGTTAATGAGGTAGTATAGATTGAATTTCTGAAAGTTCAACTCTCTATTGAGTCTTCTAATGTTCTTAGTAAAAATTCTCCGAAGCTTGGAAACTCAGTTTCAAACTTTTGTGCTTCTATTGGTAATCCACTTAAATATGAAACAACAGCGGCATTATCATCGTTTTCATCCTTCACATTAGAACAATCTAAACAATAATACACATTGTCATAACCAGCAAAATAGAAACAAACCAGGTGTTCTGGGAATCCTTCTTTTTGTCTAAAGTGTTTCGTAATCCAAACCATACTTGGAATTCCACCTTCTTCAATTCCCAAGCCGTATATTTCTTCCCCAAAAATGTCACCAACACCATACCTTTTTAGAAATAATCTATAACTACTAGGTAATTTGACGTTTAACGTTTCTTCAGCAGAATAAATTAAATCTTCCTGAATTTCCCCAATAAAATCTCCCTCATCCGAATGCTTCTCAATGATTTCAAATGCCTTTTTAATAACCATTTAATTTCTCCCCTAGTAAGAAAATTTGAAATAGCTCTCTTGCGTTAAATTGCTCAATTCTTATGTAAAGAGCGAGCCACTATGCTACAATCGCCCTAGTTAGTTGATGAAGCCATACATTATTATTCAAACGTAATAAATGCATCATTATTATAGTAATACATAAATGCTTTAAACAAGTTCGGCGCTGAGCATTGCGGACGTTGCTGATTTGCATTGTTAACAATGTCTTGGATAGTAGCTATATCGAGGACATAAATTAATTTGTTATCAAAAGCAATTTTAGGAGTATCCCCGTCATCTTCCAGTTCATCCTCATCTAGTTCATCCCAATTAATTACAGAACAAATGGAGTCTAAAGACCAGTTTTTATCATCTGGCAAAAAGAGATATTCGTTCCAAGGTAATTCGTTGGCATTATTTAAGAGATATTTCAATTCTGTTAAGCTATCCATCAATTACACATCCTTGGTATCATTTCTAGTCAGAGCCTTCCTCAACTAAACTGCCCAATTCTTAAGTAAGGAGCGATCCACTATGCTGCAATCGCCCTAGATTGTTGAATAACCCTTTGATATAGGTTTATTCAATCTTTCCTAACTACATTAATTTAAACCCCTGTGATACTAAATCTTTTATTAATGGGCTTACATAAGAATTGCTTTCTTTTTCTTTGGGAACATTCTTTTTAATCCACTTTAAAAGTGTTTTATACCAATCATCTAATTCTAGTGATTTCTGAACAAGTTGATTTTCGTCATCCCAATATTTCATTTCCACCCAAAACCTTCCGCCACTAATCTCCTTATTCTTTCCTATTTCTCTTATTGCCGTTCTTGAAAACTCAATGACGGGGGATGTGGTAGAATCGATTATCTTTCTGTTATTAGGTAGCGATATAAATTTCAAGTCACCTAAATCTGCTTGATAAAGATATAATTTGAACCATCCTTTTACCGAAAAGGGTTCAGGTAAAGAGGTTATACTTTTAGGCTTAGGATTATCGCCCTCAAATAATATTTCTCCACCATTGGTGATAATATAATGAACTAAATCTTTTTCTATTTCTTTATCTATATAAAATGTAATTTGTTTTCCCATATAACACCTCGGAAACTTTTCGCAGAAATAATTATAATAATAAAGTATAATTGCTTTTCCATTATCCTGCCCAATTCCTAAATAAGAAGCGATAAGCTATGCTGCAATCGCCCTAGATTACGGAATAAAGTTCTACTTGGATACTACTTTTAATTCTTCACCTTTAACTTTTGAAGCCTCATATATTACCCCATCATCGTAATTTTTAATATCAAAATACCCATCATAATACTCCCATATATCTTGATGTTTAGTGTTTTCTTTAATAGTTTCTAATACTTGATTAAACAAATCCGTTGCCTCTTCTTCTGTTGGAGTTCCTTCAACCATAAGTCTAAATTTTATATCTTTCTTTCCGTCATATGCTGATGCAGTGGTTTCTATTTCCTTTATTTCTCTAAAGTAATCTTCAGAATTTCCTAACGCTTTACTAATATCAATATCAGGTTGTTGACTACATCCAACCATAAAAATTAACAAAGCAATAAATATTATATTAATTTTCATCATAAAACACGCCTCCATACCCATTCACTTAAAAAATACTTTTTTCTAGTCATATGTATCTTCCATAAAACTGCCTTTTAATGGAATAACATCTTCACCTATATATTAACATAAAATACCATAATCCTTTGCTAAAATAATTTAAAACCACAATATCTAGAAAGAAGCGTTTGTAGTTTTTACATATAAATAACACTGCAATTCGCAGTGCTTTTATTAATACAAATTACGATACATTTTCCAATCCAGATTATAGTTTTCTAAAAGGTTTTAGCCCGTTACGATTAAATGGTTTTATCATATTTTTTACCTTAGTTGAATAAGTCACCTTGTTGATTGGAGTGGAAGGCGCGCAGACGCCCGCGGGAGGAAGGGAGAGGTGAGACCCTGTAGGCGAAGCCGAGGAGGCTCACGGACCGCCCGCAGGCAAGCGAAGCGCATGGAACGGAAGTTAACGCGTTTTACCCAAAACACAAAAAAGGCTACCCGGTTATGGCAGCCTTTTTCATATTTTTCTATTTGAACAGATCAGCAATGGACTGGAACAGGTTACGGAAAAAGTCTTGAACTCCCTGCCAGAAACCTTCATTTCCTACTACTTCGTCGATTTTATTCTTAATGTCCGTAGAAATTTGCTCTAGCTGATTTTTCACATTATCAAAGTTGATATTCAACTCACGCATTTTTTCAAAAAGATCAATCAACAGTTGTCGATCTTCTTCACTCAATTCGATATTCAACTTAGCTAATTGTTCTTCAACGATTTGTTCAACATCTTCTCTTGTTGCAGGATTTTGCTCTGCAATCTGCTTTTTGATTTCGGTCAGCAACTCACTGACTTTTTCACTATCCATGCCCTCTTCTTCTGCAAGCTTGGTTGCAATGGACAATTCTTCGTTTGCTACTTCCATACGGTCTTTATTCAGTGTTTCTCCACTTACTTCATAAGCTTTGTATATACCTACAAGTGCGGAATGACCGCTAACCTTCACTGGAGATGCAACGATAACCTCTGCATCCTCAATTCCAGCAGTCAATAGGGCATTAGCATACATATCATCTGTTACTTGTGTGATATTTTCAGGAGTGGCTCTATTAATGACAAGCCCTTCCCCTTTTTCTTTTCTCGTAATTTTAGCAGAAGAAAACATACGAGCATTTCTGTCTTCTCCTTCAATATAGGTAACAAGGTCTTCTCCTGTTACCGTAATTTCTTCAACCATTTCAGGATTTTTCACGTTTAGATATTCGCGCACTTCCTGTTTTTGATCTTCATTCAAGGTTCCACCGTATACGACAATTGGAAGGCCAAACTTTTCATTGATGCTTTCTTCCTCATCTTCACCGCCGGCAGCTTGTACAACATTCGATAATGTAAGGCCAGATAAAACTAAGGTCAATACTAGCAAAACTTTTAACCAATGCTTCATTTCATTTCCCCCATACTAATATGATCAATTGCTCTTTATCTTCTGTTAATGACAATAAATTGTCCGCGATCCATCCTGTTTCTGATTGCACGCATAATGGACGGTTTAATCAAATTCCTTGTCGGTGGCAAAAGTAAGGCAAAGCCGATCGCATCTGTGATGAATCCTGGAGTTAAAAGAACAACCCCACCAACTAAAATACATAAACCATCAATAATAACATCACCAGGCATCTGACCGCTGTTCATTTTTTGTTGGGCACTTCTAAGAGCAGAAACTCCCTGGTATTTTGCTAACCATGCTCCTAAGACACCAGTAAGGATAATTAACATGATCGTTGGTATCGGACCAATCAGTTTTCCTGCTGTAATAAGAAGCCATATTTCAAGTGCTGGTACAACTATAATCAACGCTAATAAAATTCTGAACATAATAGGACAACCCCATTTCTAGTAAAAGCAAGCTACCAATCAATTATAGCAAATGTGAAAGAATTACTCTAATATAAACAAACCCCTCTCCCAGCATATGCCAGAAAGAGGGGTTTATGTCCTATATTATAATACGTTTGCGTGACCTGTATAAATCGTACCGCGGGAAGAATCAACCGTGATTTCTTGACCGTCTTTTAGGATAGAAGTAGCTTCTTCTACTCCAACGATGACAGGAATACCAAGGCTTAACCCGACAACTGCAGCGTGACTTGTCAGGCCGCCTTCTTCTGTGATAAGAGCAGATGCTTTTTCTAATGAAGGCATCATATCTTTATCAGTGCCAGTTGTTACGAAAATAGCTCCGTGCGTCATTTTATCAGCAGCTTCTTCTGCAGTCTTTGCAACAACGACTTTTCCGTAAGCAGATTTCCTGCCGATGCCCTGTCCACTTGCAAGAACATCGCCAACAACATGAATTTTCATCAAGTTTGTTGTACCTTTTTCGCCAACCGGAACACCTGCAGTAATAACAATTAGGTCTCCGTGAGAAACGATACCTGTGTTCAATGATTCTTCTACTGCTACTTCTAACATTTCATCTGTAGAAGTCGCTTGACGACCGATGCGTGGGTAAACACCCCATACTAGAGCAAGTTTACGGGATACCGCTTCACAAGAAGTAACAGCAACAATCGGTGCTTTTGGACGGTATTTAGAAATCATGCGTGCAGTATGACCACTTTCTGTCGGTGTCACAATTGCAGAAACATCCAAGCTGATTGCCGTATAAGCAACAGATTGACCAATGGAATCCGTTACAGTCAGTGCAGCTTGTTTGCTATGCTTTGTAAGAATTTCTCCGTATGCTAACGCCTGTTCCGCACGAGAAGCGATGTTGTGCATCGTTTGAACAGCTTCAATTGGATATGAACCAGCAGCTGTTTCACCTGAAAGCATGATAGCGTCTGTTCCATCAAAGATTGCGTTCGCTACGTCACTTGCTTCTGCGCGAGTCGGGCGCGGGTTGCGTTGCATGGAATCAAGCATTTGAGTTGCTGTGATGACAGGCTTACCAGCAAGGTTACATTTTTTGATTAGTTCTTTTTGAACAAGAGGGACTTCTTCAGCAGGGATTTCTACTCCAAGGTCTCCACGAGCAACCATCAAGCCGTCGGAAACTTCCAAGATTTCGTTGATATTGTCAACACCCTCTTGGTTTTCGATTTTAGGGATGATTTGAATGTCTGTAGCATCATGTGCTTCCAGTAACTCACGAATTTCAAGAACGTCTGACGCACGACGTACGAAAGATGCCGCAATGAAATCAACACCTTGCTCAATACCAAAGCGGATGTCGTTCGCATCTTTTTCGGTAATACCAGGAAGGTTCACTTTTACACCAGGAACATTCACGCCTTTTTTATTTTTCAGTGTACCGGAGTTCAAAATCTTTGTTCTGATTTCGTTGTTTCCTACTTCCAGAACTTCCAATCCGATCAGACCGTCATCCAAAAGTATACGGGAACCTGGATGTACGTCTTCCATAAGTCCAGGGTAAGTAATGGAGAACTTTTCCGTTGTTCCAATTACTTCTTCCATAGAGATGATAATTTCATTTCCTTGTACTAATTCAATCGCACCATCTTGCATCGTATGCGTTCTGATTTCCGGACCTTTAGTATCCAAGAGGATCGCTACATTTTTCCCCGTGCGTTCTACCGCTTCACGAATATTGCGGATACGAGCTCCATGCTCTTCATAGTCACCATGTGAAAAGTTCAGACGGGTAACATTCATCCCTGCTTCCATCAGCTGGATTAACGTTTCGACACTTTCACTAGCTGGTCCAATCGTACAAACAATCTTTGTTTTTTTCATGTAAAATTTCCTCCTAGTTATATACCGTTCTTTTCATTTCGTCCTTTTATATTATAAAGCAATAGAGTGGCATTACACCAACGATAGCCTCAGTAACCTGGTAATGAAAACGATTCCAATGTGCTTATCTTACTAAATGGAAAGTTCTTTAGAAAGGTCGTACATCTTCTCATCGATTGTGTGTGTTTTAGAAAGTGCTTCAATGATATCATGGTCAACTAGCACATTACTTTGAATCCCTACACATCTGCCGCCTTTACCATCCATAAGTAGTTCCACTGCACGTGCACCCAATCGACTTGCCAAAACTCTATCAAATGCCGTTGGTGATCCACCGCGTTGGATGTGACCAAGTACACTTACTCGCGTTTCGAAATTTGTCTCGTCTTCGATTTTCTTTCCGAACTCCACTCCGCTGCCTACTCCTTCAGCTACGACGATGATACTATGCTTTTTCCCTCGCTCCGTTCCGCGTTTCAGTCTTGCAATTACTTCTTGCATATCATCCTTCGCTTCAGGGATAAGAATGGTTTCCGCCCCGCCTGCAAGACCTGCCCAAAGTGCAATATCTCCTGCATGGCGTCCCATTACTTCAATCACGTATGTACGCTCATGGGATGTGGCAGTATCACGAATTTTATCTATGGAATCGATAACTGTATTTAGCGCCGTATCAAATCCAATTGTAAAATCAGTGCCTGGGATGTCGTTATCGATCGTACCTGGCACACCGATACATGGATAGCCATGTTCCGTCAACTTTTTAGCACCTTGGTAAGAACCGTCCCCACCAATTACAACTAATGCTTCAATGCCATGCTTTTTCAGGTTTTCGATTCCCTTAAGCTGACCTTCTATTGTTTTAAATTCTTCACATCTCGCAGAATATAGCATGGTTCCACCTCGATGGATGATATCACCAACAGATCCTATTTCAAGCTTTTTGATATCTCCATCAATCAATCCAGCATATCCACGATAGATTCCGAATACCTCGATGTCATGAAAAATAGCCTTTCTTACTACTGCACGGACCGCAGCATTCATACCTGGTGCATCTCCACCACTTGTCAGAACGCCTATTCGTTTCATTCTATTTTCACCTCTTGAGCTAATTTACCTATAAACGTATACCCAAACATATATTTTATTAGAAAAATGAGTACTATGTAAAGCCTCTTTATTCAAAATTAACATGAAGGTATGTCGAAAACAACTGAAAATTGTCGATGAAAAGTTTTGGATGCGCTATCATTTTTCATTGTTGACATTTTGGTCAATTTTATTATGTATACCTGCAAATTCTATAGGTATTCAAACTTTTAGCTCTTCATTAAGATACCCAGCTTATTCCTTCCTATCCAAAAGAAAACAGGAGGAAAATAACCTATTCCCTCCTGTTGAAAATTCTTTTGTGTTGTATATGGAATATCTACGCTCATCTACTGGTTGATCTTTTCAGGCTTAAGCTGCTCCTTAAACGAGAATGCACCAATTCGTTTATATTTTGCATAGCGGTGTTCGATTAATTCCTCTGCAGTCAATGGCATGAGATCTTGAAGGGACTCTTTCAATATCTCTTTAATTCCTTTTGCTTGAACATCTACATTTTTGTGGGCCCCGCCCTTGGCTTCTGGAATAATTTTATCAATGATTCCTAAATCGTACAGATCAGGTGCAGTAATCCTCATAGATTCTGCTGCTTTCTTAGCAAGACTGGCATCTTTCCAAAGAATAGCCGCCGCTCCTTCTGGCGAAATAACAGAATAAGTAGAGTTCTCAAGCATGTGTACATGATTCCCGACACCAAGTGCAAGAGCCCCGCCGCTTCCTCCTTCACCAATGACAATACAAATAACCGGAACTTTCAAGCCTGCCATTTCAAAGAGGTTTTTGGCAATGGCTTCACTTTGTCCACGCTCTTCTGCAGCTTTCCCAGGGTAAGCACCCTTCGTATCAATGAAGCACACGATAGGACGGTTGAATTTCTCTGCCTGATACATCAGCCTTAATGCTTTGCGGTATCCTTCCGGGTGCGGCATGCCGAAATTTCTGCGAATATTTTCTTTCGTATCCTTCCCACGCTGATGACCGATAATGGTGATAGGTACGCCGTCAAATTTTCCAATTCCACCTACTATTGCTTCATCATCGCCATAGTATCGGTCTCCATGTAATTCTAAAAAGTTCGTGAAAACACGTTCAATATAATCCAACGTGGTGGGGCGTTCGGGATGTCTGGCTATTTGGACGCGATCCCATGGACTTAAGTTTCCATAGATATCTGATTCTAGTTTTTCTAGTCTTACTTCAAGCTTCTCAATTTCACTAGTAAGATCCATGTCGCTATTTTTCGTGAACTCTTTTAATTCACCTATTTTCTTACGAAGTTCTACAACCGGTTTTTCGAATTCCATTTCTCCTACCATCTCGTCTCCCCTCCTCCCTGGTGTATATCTAATACATTTGTTAAGGTTTCTTTTAGCTCAAGACGAGGAATAACAGCATCTAGTTGACCACATTTCAATAAAAATTCCGCCGTTTGAAAGTCTTCCGGAAGATCCTCCCGAATGGTTTGCTCGATGATACGTCTCCCGGCAAATCCTATCAAGGCTTTCGGTTCTGCAAAGTTATAATCTCCTAATGATGCGAAACTAGCAGATACGCCACCCGTAGTTGGATGAGTCATCACCGAAATGATCAATCCGCCACTTTCACTATGAAGCTTTAGGGCACTACTAGTTTTCGCCATTTGCATCAAACTTAAAACACCTTCCTGCATTCTTGCACCACCTGAAGCAGTGAAAATAAGGAATGGTACTCTCTTCTCTTTTGCCTTTTCAATGGCACGGGTGATTTTTTCACCGACTACCGATCCCATGCTTCCCATGCGGAAAGTAGAATCCATAACAGCAACGACAATCGGGAAACTATTAATCGTACCCTCACCAGTCACAACCGCCTCATTGATTCCGGTTTTCTTCCTGTCACCTTCTAGTTTTTCCAAATAGTTTGGGAAATTAAGAGGATTTTCAGAAACCATATCCACATCATATGCGGTAAAGCTCCCTTTATCCAATAAGCTTTGAATTCTTTCTTTTGCATTCATGGGATGATGATGGCCACAGTGTAGACAGACCTTCAGGTTTTTCATTAACTCTTTTGTATACATTATTTTTTTACAGCTTGGACATTTGGTCATAATTCCTTCTGGTACATCTTGATTTGCTTGTTCCGATGGAATGGATGCGTATTTTTTCTTCTTTGTGAACAAATCCTTCAACAAAACAACAGAACCTCCCTTAATTACAGAAACTTGTTACTTAGTTTTGGTATTTGGTACTAATAACAGGTCAAAATATAGGTAAGTAAGGCTGTTAACATTATTTCAATAAACAAATTCCTTTACTTACCTTTATACTCATACTGTTAATGTAACGGAAACTCCACGATGGATGTTGTAGATTCTTGTCTACTTTTTATCGACAATTTCCGTAAAATGTTTTTCATATAGCTTTATCACTTGTTCCGCTTGCTTTTCTCTCATCGCCTCTAGTAACTCTTCTAAAACACCACTCTCTATCATATTATCCTTACAGATAATCTGTGCATAACTATTGACAAGTGTCCAAATTCTTAGCATCAAACTGTTGTCTACTATCGTCATAATCCCTTTGAAAAGATCTGTTCTGGATATGGGAGCTGAAAGCATTTCTCTCATTTTCTCATAATCTTTTACAGAAGCTTTTTGCATAAATAACTGGATGCATGATTTTTCTATCTCCAGTTTGGTTTCTAACAAATCATTTTTGGTCTTGTCCTGCTCCAAAATGAACGTTCCCAATAGTTCCACTAGGTGGTGCTCTTTAAAATCTTTGATGAATGTTCCTTCCCCACGCCTTGTTTCAATGAGCCCCAAAAGCTCCAATGCCCGGAGTGCTTCCCGAACAGAGGACCGTCCGACATTTAATCGATCGGACAGTTCACGCTCGGAAGGAATCTTGTCTCCTGCTTTCAAGCCGTCTGCTACAATGATGGCCCGAATTTTTTTGACAATCTCTAAATACATTTTCGTAGGTGTAGTCATAGACTATTCACTTTTTCCAATAATGGCGGTCCGTCTGGTTTTCTCTGCTACCTCTTCTGGATCCACCTTAATACGGGCAACTCCGGTCTCCATAGCAGCTTTTGCGACAGCTGCTGCTACCGCAGGAGCTACACGTGGGTCAAAAGGAGCTGGTATGACATAATCATCACTTAGCTCATCATCAGAAACCAAGCTTGCTATTGCTTCCACCGCAGCGATTTTCATTTGTTCGTTAATATGAGTGGCCCTTACGTCAAGCGCACCGCGGAATATTCCCGGAAAAGCCAAGACATTATTTACTTGGTTAGGGAAGTCGGAACGTCCAGTCCCTACCACACTTGCACCTGCAAGCTTTGCTTCTGCCGGCATGATTTCCGGGTTAGGGTTGGCCATGGCAAAGATAATGGCATCCTTGTTCATGCTTTCAATCATCGCTTGTGTCAAAGCACCTTCAACAGACACTCCGATGAACACATCAGCGTCTTTCATCACATCTGCTAATGTCCCTTCAACTTTGCTGCGATTTGTGTAGCTAGCAACTTCTGCTTTTACACTGTTCATCCCAAATGGACGTCCTTCATAAATGGCACCTTTTGAATCACACATTGTAATATCCCTTACACCATATCGATATAATAATTTAATGATGGCAATTCCCGCAGCACCTGCACCATTGGCTACCACTTTTATTTCTCCGATATTCTTTTTCACTAGCTTGAGGGCATTAACAAGACCTGCAACCGTTACAATTGCCGTTCCATGTTGATCGTCATGAAAAATAGGGATATTCGTTTCCTTCTTCAGACGCTCTTCCACAACGAAACAGTTTGGAGCAGCGATATCCTCAAGATTGACTCCTCCGAAAGTAGGCTCAAGAAGCTTCACAGTTTCTACAATTTTATCTACATCCGTCGTGTTCAAGCAAATCGGGAATGCATCCACTCCAGCAAAGCTTTTGAACAATACCGCTTTTCCTTCCATTACCGGTAAAGCTGCTTCAGGACCGATGTTGCCAAGTCCCAATACTGCTGTCCCGTCTGAAACGACAGCTACCATATTGCCCTTCATCGTATAATCATAGACTTTGTTTTTATCATCATAAATTGCTTTACACGGCTCAGCCACTCCAGGAGAATATGCCAGACTTAAATCCTTAGCATTTCTTACGGGAACTTTTGATTTTGACTCCAATTTCCCCTGGTGAATCTTGTGCATATGTAAAGCTTCTTCTTTTAAAGACATGATACATGTCCCCCCTGCTATTTTTGTCATCCTCATTGCCTTTATTACATTAGGATCTTGTGATGACTTCCATTTAATATATTTACCATTTCATTATACTAAAAAAAACAAGGAAAAGGTGGTCTGACCACCTCCTTGTTAACTATATCATAATATTAATCATTGTAAAGATTTTTTAAACACTACATTCTCATCCCCGAGGATGGTTTTCAGCTTTAGCAAACATTCATCGGTAGGTGTTACATATAAGGCCGGCTGGAGTTTTATCGTTTTTTTCGCTTGCGTATAATGGACATAAACTGTTGATGGGCCATGATGCGTTCTTAGCACTTTTTGCAGATGTTGAAACACTTCTTGTTCATGTTTTTCTTCGTCGATTTGTAAAAAAAGATCACCAATCAGATGTGCATATTGTTCTATCAGTGTATCAATTTCGATAATATTTTTTATGATCAGCTGTACTTTCCCTTCCCGTTCTTCCAGATTTCCTTCTACCATTAACGTTTCCCCAGTTTTCAATAGATGAGAAAATCGTTTATATAGTTCTGGAAATGCTACAGCTTCTAAGTCACCCGATTGATCAGAGAGAGTAAGGAATGCCATGAGGTCTCCCTTTTTTGTTCGAATTACCCGTTCATTAGATATGAAACTTCCGACTCTCACCTTTTTTGATACAGTGGACGGAAGGTCAAGAATAAGGGACGCACCACCGAGCTGAAAGTATGCTGCAAACGGTTCTGTCGGATGTTTGGATAGATAAAAGCCCAATGCCTCTTTCTCCAATTGCAATTGTTCCGTCAATTGTAACGGTTCCACCTTTACATACTTCGGTTTAATATTGAATTCTTCTTCTAAGAAAAAGTCAATCTGGTCGTCATCTGAAGGCATGACAAGCTCTGCATGCTGCATGGCTACATCCAAAGTTGCAAGAAGCGTAGCCCTGTCCTCACCAAACTCGTCCATGCTCCCTCCAAAGATGAGCATTTCTATAGTCTTCCGATTGATTTTTGAAGAAGCCCTGTTGCAAAAATCAAATAAATCACTAAAAGGCTTTTTTCTCCGCTCCTCTATTAGAGCTTTGATAGCCTGCACTCCCACTCCTTTAATCGTTAACAAACTAAAGCGGATGCCTGCCTCTTCCACCTGAAATGCAATGCCACTTTTATTGATAGAGGGGGGAAGGACTTGTATGCCTTTCCGTTTTGTCTCCGTGATATATTGGGAGAGTTTTTGCTCACTTCCCATGACACTGGAAAGAAGTGTCGCCATGAAAATTTTTGGATAGTTTGCCTTTAGATAGGCAAGTTCATAAGAAATCATACTATAGGCTACCGCGTGGCTTCGGTTAAAACCATAATCAGCAAATCGGACAATCAGATCATAGACAGAGTTGGCAACCTTTTCGTCATAGCCTTTGTTCAGGCACCCCTTCACAAAATGCGCTCTTTCTTTTGCCAGAACTTCTTTCTTTTTCTTTCCTACCGCTCTTCTTAATAAATCTGCTTCGCCTAAAGAGAATCCTGCCATTACGGCCGCAATTTGCATGATTTGCTCTTGATACACAATAACTCCAAATGTTTTCTCCAAAATAGGAATCAGATCTGGATGTGGATATTCCACTTTTCTCAGTCCGTGCTTGCGTTCAATAAACAAAGGAATCTGTTCCATTGGACCCGGACGGTAAAGGGCGTTGACCGCCACGATATCTTCTAGGTTTGAAGGCTTAAGCTTTGTAAGAACCTTTTTCATCCCAGGTGACTCTAGTTGAAAGATCCCGGACGTGTCACCTTCACTTAAAAGGCGGAAGGTTGCTGCATCATCGAGCGGTATTTCCTTTATGGGATGATTTGTTTCTTTTTTTACTTGATAGCGGATGCTTTGAATCATTGTTAAGTTTCTCAGTCCAAGAAAGTCCATCTTAAGCAGCCCAAGCTCCTCAAGGGTTTCCATCGTGTATTGAGTAAGGTAGATGTCTTGTTGACCAGCGTGTATCGGGATTAATTCCGTTAGAGGCTTGTGGGTAATGACCACTCCTGCTGCATGTGTAGAAGAATGACGGGGAAGCCCCTCGATTTTCTGCGCTGTTTGAAAGGCACGCTTTCTTTCCTTTGTTTCGTTTATCGCTCTTTGCAATTTTTCATTCTCTTGATACGCCACATCAAGCGTTATGCCAGGCCTCGATGGAATCATTTTAGATATCATCTCAAGTTCTTTTCCTGAAAGGTTTAAAACCTTGGCAACATCCCGCCATGCCGCCTTTGCAGCCAAGGTACCAAATGTGATGATTTGGGCAACATGGAGCTCTCCGTACTTTTCCGCCACATAACGGATAACCTCATCCCGTTTATTATCTTGAAAGTCGATATCAATATCCGGCATGGTGATACGCTCAGGGTTAAGAAACCTTTCAAAAAGAAGATCATGTATGATCGGATCCACATCAGTGATGAAAAGGGAATAAGCGACCAATGAACCAGCAGCAGAACCACGGCCCGGTCCAGTCAAGATCCCTGCATTTCTGGCAAAATACATAAAGTCCCAAACAATTAAAAAATAATCACTGAACTTCATCCCTTTAATTACTTGAAGCTCATAGGTCAGGCGATCTTTATACTCTTCAGACGGTTCCCCAATCCTTGTTTGAAGTCCTTCCCAGCAGATCTTTTCTAAATATTCGTCTGCACTTTCCTCCTCAGGAACCGGATAACTTGGGAGAGCGGCTTGTCCAAACTCCAATTCCACGTGACATTGGTTACTAATCTTCCATGTATTCTCCAATGCATCCGGGATATCTTCAAATAACTGTGTCATTTCATCAGTTGCCCGTAGATAATCTGGAGCCTCTTTAGGCAGGGATTCAAGCTTAGTGCCTTGTTTGATGCTGCGTAAACACTCATAGACAAAGACTTCCTCTTGGAGAAGATAATGCACCTTGCTTAAGGCAACGATTGGCAACTCGCTATGTCTTTTCCTTGTAGCTTCAGAACGTTCATGTGCTAGGGTGGAATTCCGATCAATCCCCAAATACACACAATCTTGCTCAAACATTTCAAGGTAGACTTCCGTAGTTTGCGCTTCTTTTTGAGCAAGTTCGGATTCAGAACCAGATAAAATCACAATCAGCCCTTTGGTATAATGCTTCAACCATCTTTTCGGAACCCCTTGTGGCGATTTGGTCTGCACCACACTTGATAATTTCATCAGGTTCGTAAATCCCTGGTTATCTTTCGCCAAAAGAATGACAGGATACCTCGACTCCTCGTCCTTCTCATCCGACAGGACGGAAAGCGTCAGACCGATAATTGGCTTAATGTTTGCGGCTTTACAAGCTTTATAAAAATCCACGGCCCCATACATCACATCTTCGTCTGTAAGCGCAAGGGACTTTAAACCAAGCTCGTTCGCACGTGCAACAAGCTTAGAAAATCTGACAGAACTGTTCAACAGACTATAACTGCTTTTTATATGTAAATGAACGACACTCATTAATCATCACACCTTATTTAACGCTTCCATTTTATATATTCATTATAGGGTCTATTCTGTTCTAAACACAATGAAGAAACTTCTCCATTAACATCACATACTTACCACTTCCTGTCCATATATATGAATAAGGACAGAAAGGATGATGAAAATGGACGTAAAAGATCCATTCGTCGCTACCCTTATTTTCAGTTTTTTCATCGCAGTTGGGGTAATACTTGGAGGAGCAATCATCGGTGGAATTGCCGCTTTTCTAGTAGGGGATCCACCATTGACGAGAATGTGGAGCTTGGCCAAAAGTTTGAAGATATGGGCAATCGTTGCCGCCATCGGAGGTACCTTTGACACTTTTTATAATCTGGAAAAAGGGCTGTTCAACGGCGAAACGAAATTCTTAGTAAAACAGTTGCTATTAATAATCTCAGCAACAGGTGGCGCCCAAACCGGCGCACTCATTATCAGCTGGCTCACACAGGAGACTTTATAGCATGAGGGTTCCTCCATATAACCGCGATCCCGGGTGGCAACGTTTTTTTTCCGGAGTGGTGTTGGGTGCAATCGTAGGCTGGCTAATATTCATGCTTATGTACGGCGTCACTTTGGAAAAGAATATCGGCGATCTCATTAAATATAAGGAAGAAGTGAGAAGCTACAAAAACAGAATTCATATATTGACAGAGGACAATGATAAATTAAAAGAGGAAAAAGACCAATTAAAAATAGAAGACTTTAAAATATCCATCATCAATCATGAAAAGTACATGCTCAACTCGTTCAGCCGTTCCTCCATCATTGCAAGGATTACAGAGGATCTCAACGACCAGGTTTCAAAGGATGTCGCGAGCATTAAAGACAATCGTCAATTGCTTATAAAAGTCATTGAAAACAAAAGCTACACACTTGATGACAAAAGATACTACTTCGAGGTCGACTTTCTTTATATAGACACTACAATTGAGATGGACTTGTTGATTGTGAAAATGGAATGAGGAGAGGAAGCGACTGCATGTTGTTGTAGCCACTTCCTCTTTTACTTTCCTACTCCCCTTGCAATTGTGCTCTGGAAGCTTCAATTAGGTCAGCGAGAACATGGTCCGCCTCTTCCCATTTATAAATAGATGCCCCTGACGCCAACGGATGACCTCCACCGTTGTACTTCTTGGCAATTTCATTGACGATGATCCCTTTTGAACGAAGCCTTACCCTGATCTGATCTGCTTCTTCAATAAAGAAAGCCCACGCCTTAATGCCTTCAATGTTCCCAAGCATCCCAACCAATTGCGACGCTTCAGAAGGAAGGGCGTTATATCGTTGCAAAATATCAGGAGTAATCTTCATAGAAGCAATCCCATTCTCATGCATGGAGAAGTTCTCAAGCACAAATCCGCTAAGCTTGGCTATATGCAACTTCGTTCGGTACAGCTCATCATAAAGCTCTGTCATAGAGAATCCGTAGCTCAAAAGTTCACTCGCATATTGGAATGTCTTCGTATTGGTGCTTTGGAAAAGGAATCTGCCCGTATCTCCAATTATTCCCGCGAATATAAGTCTTGCAGCTTCCTTCGTCATAACCCATCCTTGGTTTTTTCCTGCTAGATACAGTTCGTATATCATTTCACTCGTCGAACTCGAATCCGTATCCACCCACATCAGATCCCCGTATCTGTCCTCATTCGGATGGTGGTCGATCTTTATCCACTTAGCTGCCAGCTTGTAGCGCTTATCACAGATACGCTCGGTATTGGCAGTATCACATACAATCACAAGCGCTCCGTCGTAACTGGAGTCCGGTATTTCATCAAGCTTACTCAAGAAATTTAATGACTCCTCCGCTTCCCCAACGCGATACACCTTTTTTTCCGGATAGCTTTCCTTGACCAACTCAGCCAATCCACATTGCGACCCATACGCATCTGGGTCAGGCCTAACATGACGGTGGATGATAACCGTATCATGTGCCTTAATTTCATCGATAATCTGCTGCCTCATCGTATGTAACCCTCTTTCACCTGTTTCTTTTCTTTTATTTAATCACAGTTTCCCTGGTTCTCAAAGAAATATCATTTTTGTGGAAAAGTAGAATTTTGTTCACGAACACGTTACAATATAGCTTGTATGCGTATGGTAAAATATTTACTATCATGTTTGAAATATAAAGGAGTGTGTCCTTTTGGCTATTTTTGTTTTTCTCATCATCTTTTCATTAATGTTCTACTTCATGTATAAAGTAAAATACTTCCGTACCCAATTGCCAGCCGAAAAAAAATGGCTAAGCGCAAAATCCAGCATCGCTCTGGGATGTTTTGTTTTCTTTTTTGGCGTTAATTCTCTCATTAATCCACTATCCACGGTTGCCATTGTTGTCGGGATAATATTGTTGGCTGTAGGATTAGGAAGCATCTGGGCGGGCTACAAAGCCTACCGTTTCTACCTACCTTTTGCAATTGAAGAAGCGGAAGCGGTGAAGGAAGCAGAAATGAAAGAGAAGACGGTTACGGATTGAGGTTGAGTGGAGAGTCGTTCCTTTTTGGGGCGGCTTTTTTGTTTGTGCTTATGGCGTTAAAGAAGTTTTAAAATGTTCTAGCGAGTAACTCCTCCCTTTTTTGTGGCCGACCGAAGGCAAATCAAGTGATGCCAAGATATTATACGCTTCTGACGCAGAACTAAGTAGAAGGAAATCCTTCAAATCTTTATTCTGAATGGTAGTAGCTATTAATACTTTATAATCTTCTATCGCATAAAGATGCGCTGACAGCGATTGGGTATTGCATTTCTTACAAGTCCAGTATTTTCTTATTTTCTTCATCAAGTTCGACCCGCAATCCATACATATTACACCTTTTATGAGTTCTTCCTGTTTAATGTTATAGGTTTGTAGAAAATTAAAGCTGTCATGGGTATGTTTCTTGATTAATGTTTTAGTAAGCTTGTTAAGATCTTTTTTATTTAGGACCTCGGTTGAATGGAGTGCATTTATTTCGTTCACTCTATTTGGGAGGTTAGTTAGAAAAGTTACCTTTTTCATAAGTGAGGGAGAAGTTTTGACCAGATGGGCCTTGTTGTGAGTTAAAGCCACTAAACTTGCAATAGGTAAGCTTGGGAAGCCTTGATGTTCTAACCATAGTGAAAGTTGAAAACGTTGACGTGCTACTTGAGAGAGAGGATCAGCCATTCTTTCCATTTCCCCATCTGCCTTATGCCGGATGAGTTGACATCCCACTTCATCAAACTCTAGTTTACCAGATACGTATTTCGAATCTATTACTAAGCAATGGGTGGATGTAATGAGTAGCGTATCCATTTGAAAATATCTACCTTTGGGGTCTTCTATACGGAGGCCGTGAAGAATGTGGTAGTTTTCATGAGGGAGAAAGGTTAAATAGTAATCTAATGCCTCTTCACCTTTGTAACCGTATTTCATTTTTCCATATTCCTGTTCAATCAATTGGTATTGAGGGTGGGACGGTAACAGTCTCCTCAAGCCGGCTTCATGTATCAGCATCCTATTCGACTTTTCTCTATGTTTTTTTATCATTTAGTCACTCCTTTGATAACTTGTCTTGGTACTTTCGACTCTGAACATTTAAATTCCTGCAAATTCTACAAATAGAATACTCGAATTTTCACATATCCATTGTAAAATGAAAATATCCATTGTAAAACTGATATATCCATTGTAAATCGAATATATCCATTCTAAAACCCATATATCCATTGTAAAATCAATTTATCCATTATTCCCACTCCGCACCCTCACACCACCCCCACCAAAAGCCCTTCCACACTTTAGTCTTTGCCATCTCCAACACCAAACCACACAAAAAAACGCCCCCACCCCAAAAGGTGAGAGCGTTCCACGCCTAAATTGCGCATGCCTTCTCAATCCACTACTGTATCAACTGCACCATCATCATTGCCTTGCCCACAACATTGCCTTCATGGTACACTTCCACATCCACTTTACCGAACTTGCGGCCGACTTCCAGTACTTTCGGCCGAATCTCGATCGTACTGTCAATTTGGACTGGCTTTATAAAATAAATCGTGATGTTCTCCACGACCATATCACTCTTTTTCACATTACGAATCACACGCTTCGCAGCTTCGGTCACGATTGTTGTAAACACGCCATAAGATATCGTCCCGACCGAGTTGGTCATCTGAGGGGTCACTTCGCTCTGGTAGGATTCTTCCCCCTTTGATTCAGTGACATCCAAAAATTGATTGGTCACAATGTCATCAAGGGTCTCACCGACCTGTGGCTGCCTTTGGATCATCTGCAACGCCTTCAATACATCTTGACGGCTGATGATTCCAAGAAGACGGTGGTTCGGGTCAACCACAGGCAGCATCTCGATTCCTTCCCATACCATGATATGGGCAGCGGACGCGACTGACGTTTTCCCGTTAACGGTGATCGGATTTTTGGTCATCACTTTTTCAATTGGCGTCGAAGAATCCTTCCCAAGCACGTCCTTGGAAGTAACCACACCTTGAACCTTTAAGTTTTTATCAATAATTGGAAAGCGGCTATGCTTGATTTCTTCGTTCACCTTATACCATTCCGCAATGGTATCTTCTGTGGTTAAGTAAGTCGTCGCCTCAATTGGTGTCAAAATATCCTCCACCAATACAATTTCCTTTTTAATCAACTGATCATAGATGGCACGGTTAATTAATGTCGCAACAGTAAACGTATCATAGCTACTCGAGATGATTGGAAGCTTCATTTCATCCGCTAATCGCTTTACCTCATCGTCTGTATCAAATCCACCGGTAATCAACACAGCAGCACCAGCTTCAATGGCAAGCTTATGGGCGTTGTAGCGGTTACCGACAATCAACAAGTTACCAGCTTCCGTATAGCGCATCATCGCTTCTAGTTTCATCGCACCAATGACAAATTTGTTCAATGTCTTATGAAGTCCTTCTCTGCCACCAAGAACTTGTCCATCCACAATGTTGACCACTTCGGCAAATGTAAGCTTTTCGATATTCTCTTTCTTTTTCCGCTCAATACGAATAGTACCAACGCGTTCGATGGTACTAACATATCCTTTATTTTCGGCATCCTTAATCGCTCTGTATGCCGTACCTTCACTCACCGTCAACGCCTTGGCTATTTGTCGTACTGATATTTTTTCTCCAATAGGAAGTTCCTCTATATATTGGAGAATCTGTTCATGCTTTGTCACACTCTTCACCCGTCCACATAGTTATTTGTACTTTTATTATACGGGTGTTAGAGCTTGTATTCAATGTGTTTACTGATATTGACGCAATCGGACCTTTTTGACCTCTGCCAATTTCGCTTTTCGGACCACACGGTTTCGCTTTGGCAAGTACATGATTGCTGCAATATTACCTCCAACTGCCATTAAAGCAAGCACCAGCCATGCAACGCCAAACCATCCTGCAAGACCATCTTCCGTCACGGGCAAACGCGGTACTGCAACGTATAGCATTGCACCGATACACAATAACGATAATAAAAGTCTATTCTTCAACATTTGACACTCCTTCCAAACTCGATAGCTTGTATCATGTATATTCGGCACAACAAAAAAAAGAAGCAGCTCTGCTTCTTTTTTATAGGCTCTGTTAAACACCGCTGTTGATTTCCACAAATGGCTTTGCTTTCCGCGGGGCGACCTTGAGCCTCCTCGGGCTGTGCCCTGTGGGGTCTCAACATTGTCGCTACTCCCCCGCAGGAGTCTTCGCCATTTGCTCCAATCAACAGCTAGGTTGCTGCAAAAATTAAAAGTTTGCTTTAACAGAGCCTTTTTATAAGCCACTATAATTCCATAACTTCTCCCACTTCCAGCACTCTCCCGACGCCTTCAGGAAGTTTGGAAACAAACTCATGTGGATTTTGTTCAATGACGGGGAACGTATTAAAATGAATCGGTACCACCGAAGAAGCATCCAACCACTTTGCTGCAAGCACCGCATCATCCGGACCCATCGTGAAGTTATCCCCAATTGGAAGGAATGCCACATCTATATCATTTAATTCGCCGATTAGTTTCATATCAGAAAATAATGCTGTATCTCCGGCATGGAAAATCGTCTTCCCATCAATGGTCAACAGGATCCCACTAGGCATTCCTGTATAGACAATTGTTTTTGTTTCATAATCTGTATAACTTGACCCATGAAAAGCTTGCGTCAATTTCACTCTTCCAAAATCAAACTCATGCGCTCCTCCGATATGCATTTCATGAACCCTCACACCTTGCCAGCCTAAATATTCAGCAAGCTCAAACGGCGCAACAACTAATGCGTCATTCTTCAAAGCCAGGTCCACCGTATCCCCAACATGGTCATTGTGGCCGTGTGTTAAAAGAATCACATCCACTTTTACGTCTTCTGCTGTTAAATCTGTCAAGCCATTTCCCGTAATAAACGGATCAAAAAGAAAGGTCTTTCCGTTAGCCTCTACTTTTACTACAGAATGTCCATGATAGGAAACCTTCATTCCAACAACCTCTCCTTCTCCAACTTAAATTCTTCACACCAAATAATCTTCTCTTTTTTAACCAAAAATCCTTCTAATAAAATTTACACAAGTATGATTCCCTGATACTCTTAATGTAAACGTATTAAACTTCGTAACTGGAAGTAATTTACCCGATAAAGGAGTGGCTGATTTGAAGGAACATCGTCTGCAACAACTGGTGGAATGGCTTAAACAGGAGGACTTATCCGGTTGTTTCTTAACGTCTACCCCGAATGTATTTTACATAAGCGGTTTTTACACGGATCCACATGAAAGGCTATTGGGACTACTTGCTTTCCCAAACAGCGAGCCTGCGATCGTATGCCCGAATATGGAAGTCGAGCAGGTGAAAAATACCGGTTGGGCTTACGGTATTGTGGGTTACAATGACACTGACGATCCTTGGCAAAAGGTCCAGGAGTATGTGAAACTACAAGGTTTAAACATGGAAAAGCTTGCAGTTGAGAAGGAACATATGACTGTGGGGCGTTTACATAAGTTAGAGGAGATTTTCCTAGGTGTAAAACTTGCCGCGGCAGAAGAGAAAATGTACCAGCTTCGTCTAGTAAAAGATGAAGAAGAGGTTTCCATCTTGAGAGAAGCAGCTAAACTCGCTGATTTCGGAGTGGAAGTTGGGGTCCATCATCTTAAAAAAGGTGTTACCGAGCAGGAGCTTGTTGCCATCATCGAGTATGAGCTAAAGAAAAAGGGTATCAGCCAAATGTCCTTTTCAACCATGGCGCTGACAGGGTTAAAAACCGCCGCTCCTCATGGAAAGCCAGGCTTGGATCAAGTGAAAGAAGGCGACCTTGTTTTATTCGACCTTGGTGTAGTTTTAAATGGATATTGCTCAGATATTACAAGAACTGTTGCCTTTGGTGATGTGAACGAACAGCAGCAGGAAATCTATGAAACTGTATTGAAAGCACAGCTTGCTGCCGTGGATATTTGTAAACCTGGAGTGGAGATCGGGCAGATTGATCGTACAGCTCGTTCCATCATTACAGAAAGTGGATTTGGAGAATTTTTCACCCACCGCATAGGACACGGACTTGGAATTGAAGTACACGAGTATCCATCCATGAATGAAACCAATTCAATGAAACTGCAGAAAGGGATGGCGTTTACGATTGAGCCGGGGATCTATAAACCAGGAGTCGGTGGGGTACGAATCGAGGATGATATTTTAGTAACAGACAGCGGAATCGAACTGTTAACGAGCTATCCGAAAGACCTACAAATTATCAAGCCATAATAAGAAAACAGGTACCCTATAATAAAAGGGTACCTGTTTTTATAATCATTAATTTTTCACTAACAAGTTGCTTGCACTCTCATATGCCAAGCCGTGAGACTCTGCCACTGCCGCATATGTTACATATCCGTCAAGCGTGTTGATACCTTTTAGTAACGCTTCATTATCTAAGCATGCCTGTTTGTAGCCTTTGTTTGCAATTTGCACCGCATAAGGAACCGTTACATTCGTCAATGCGATAGTGGATGTACGCGGAACTGCACCTGGCATGTTCGCAACTGCATAATGAACGACTTCATGCTTCACATATGTTGGGTCATCATGCGTGGTGATGCGATCTGTCGTTTCAAAAATTCCGCCCTGGTCGATAGCGATATCCACCACAACAGAACCTGCACCCATGGATTGAATCATTTCCTCTGTTACAAGCTTAGGCGCTTTAGCACCTGGAATAAGTACCGCACCAATGACAAGATCTGATTCTTTTACTGCGATTTCAAGGTTTAACGGGTTACTCATAAGCGTTTGGATGTCTTTTCCGAAAATATCATCCAACTGACGAAGACGATCTGGGTTTAAGTCAAGGATTGTCACATCCGCACCAAGTCCGATTGCCATCTTCGCAGCATTCGTACCAGCGACACCTCCACCGATGATCGTTACCTTCCCGCGGCGGACACCAGGAACACCACCTAGTAGGATACCTTTGCCACCTTTGATTTTTTCAAGGAATTGAGCACCAATTTGTGTAGCCATACGACCAGCTACTTCACTCATTGGTGTTAATAATGGCAGGGAGCCGTTTGGAAGTTGAACGGTTTCATAAGCAATCCCCACTACTTTGTTGTCAATGAGTGCTTTTGTCAGCTCAGGTTCTGGAGCAAGGTGAAGATAAGTGAATAGGATTAACCCCTCACGGAAATAGCTGTATTCAGAAGGAAGTGGCTCTTTAACCTTCATTACCATGTCCATGGACCATGCTTCTTCTGCTGTTTCCACCATTTTTGCACCAGCTTGTACATACTGCTCATCCGTAAAGCCAGATCCGATTCCAGCTTCTTTTTCTATGTATACTTCATGTCCGAAGCCAACAAGGTTCACTACCCCTGCAGGTGTCATCGCAACACGGTTTTCGTTGTTTTTTATCTCTCTAGGTACTCCAATTCTCATGGATCAAATACCTCCTTCATCATAATCACAAAGCGTTAAGACGTAACTAATATAACATTAAACTAGAAAATGTAAAACAGTTTTTTACGCATTTTTGTAAGCGCTTTAAAACAGGCGGAATTATCAATATTATCAAAATTTAGAGACTAAAATCTCTTAGATTATCGGAAACGATTGATTACTTCTACTCCACCAGTTACTTCTAACACGGCTCCTGTAATCATGTCGGAGTTTTCTTCACATAAAAAATCTATGGCTCTGGCAATATCTTCACCAGTTCCAGAACGGCCGACTGGGGTATCCTTGGAGTCTTCCAACCCTCTCGCTTGCTCAATTGTCGCTTCTTTCATCTCCCCCACAATATTACCTGGGCAGATCATATTGGCCGTGATGCCATGCTCTGCTTCTTCAATTGCAATAGATTTTGTCAGTGATACAAGGCCTGCCTTCGCTGCTGCAAAAGCAGAACGATAGATCCACCCTGGGGAAGATTCAGCACCCTGAAAACCGTATGTGATGATGCGCCCAAAACGCTGGTCTCTCATGAGGGGGATAGTTTTACGGAAAAGATGGAAAACGGCACTAAGATTGCCTTCTATCATTTCATACCACTCCTCATCCGAGTAATCAGCCAATTTTTTACGTTCAAAAATATAAGGTCCTGCGTTATTGATTAAATAATCAATTCTTCCGAAGCGTTCGTATACTTCGTCTATGAATTGCTGCATCTGTTCTTTTTTCGTTACGTCCCCTTGAAAAAAATGCAGTCTGTTTTCTCCGATGTGGCTCCATTCCTGTTTAAGCTTTTCAATAGCTTCTGTGTCATTTCTATAATTTATTGAAACAGAACATCCTTTTTTCAACAGCTGTTCCGTCACTTTTTTTCCAAGTCCTTTGGAACCAGCTGTTATTACGGCATGTCTCAAACTGGATTCCCCCTTAATAGAATTGCTTACCTCTATATTTTCTTGTAAATTCATTAAATTTACAACATATAACCCGTTAAGATACGATAAAATGATTGTTAGGTACACGAAAGAAAGGAGTATGACCTTCTCATGTCTAAAGCACAAACTGTGGCACTTCCTCCTCAAAGCCGAATAGAGCGTTTCGGTTTAGAAGCCGTTCCACAAGAATTAAGACAAACACGTTGGTATGAATATTTAATTATACAGGTTGCATTTTCGGTCAATGCGGGGAATTTCCTTGTCCCGGCACTCGCTGTAATTCAAGGGGGCCTCAGCTTTTATGCAGCCTTTATCTCCACTATATTTGGCGCAACACTTGCCTTTTTATTTGTTTCCTATTTATCATTGCCTGGTGCCGAGCGGGGGATTCCTTCTCAATTTGCCATACGGTCCATCATCGGCATAAAGGGATCAAGGTATATTTCCTCCCCCATTCGCACCCTAACGTCCCTCTACTGGTTCTCTGTACAGACCATAGGTGGTACGTTGGTGATACAGTTCATTCTTGAGAGGGCCTTTCAGTTTTCATTACCATTTTACATAATTGCTATGTTCTTAGCCTTCATCATGAGCGGCCTTGCACTTGTAGGATTTGATGCTGTAAAAAGGGCAACCAAATACTTTATGCCATGGCTGATTCTCGGGCAGCTTGTGATGCTATATCTTTTGCTTACTAATGGAATGAGTGTGGGATCTTCTGCAAAAGTGGATGGCGGCTGGAACCTTCCGACCATGGGCTTTTTTGCAAGTCTTGCTTTTGTTCAATATGTATCTGGTGTGTCCTCTTCAGCAGATGTGACGAGGTACGCCATTACTTCCAGACAGGGATTCTGGGGGCTATTTACTGGAAATGCCCTAGGCTTTATTCTTACTGCTTTTTTTGGAGCTTACACAGCTAGTCTGACAGGAAACCTGAATCCGTTTATTGCAACCAGCGAAATGACCAACTCTGGCCTATTAACCGCAATCATTTTAGGTGCGGCCATATTATCGATGGTTTCCATTAACTTAAGCAATGCCTACACAGGAGGATTCAGTTTATTGAATTCTTTACCCCAGCTTGGAAGATTAAAAAGTAGCTTACTTTTTGGTACTACGGGAATACTTTTATCCCTGTCACCTGCATTGGTGGAAGAAGCAGAGAAATATATATCTTTAATTGGAGCATTCGTCATCCCGTTATCCGCTGTCATTATCACTGATTTTCTTTTTATTAAGAGACAGCAAATTAACATTAGTGAGGGATTACCCTCCTACAACAAATTCGCTTTTATTTGTATTGGAATTGGGATAGGCGTTTATTTACTATTGCCTGAAAGCTTATCTCCTGGATTCTTGGCTTTCCTTTTCACAGGGGTAATTTATTTCTTCGTTAAAAAAATCTCACAAAAATAGGTGCCTGATGACGGCACCTGTTTTTTTATTCTTGGGAAGTGTGTTCGCTTTCTCCTTCTACCGGTTGATATGCGTTTGAGCTGTATTGCTGTCCGACTACCCCGCTTGAGTAAGCATCCGTAATTTGATTGTGAACCTCATTTACTGCATTATCATCATAAGAGAAAACTTCTTTTGGATCTTTTTTCATAATGGTTTCCACCTTTCGACTAAGTATCCCTTCTAGTTTGCATCGAGTGCCAGACATTTAAAGGTGGAAAAAATTACAGAGTGAATGGATAGAATGTTCTTGTTAGTTATTATACAATGAGTAAAAATGGGGAGAAAAGGAAGGAAGTAGCGATGTTTTCTTTTATAAAGGATCCAAGGCTTGGAATATCTTTGCCACAGTTGGATTTAGAATGGACTCAATATAACAAAGAAACACAGCAGGAAATCTTATTAAAGTGGGAAAAGATACGGGGGAGCATACCGGACCGGATCAAAGAGTTAGAAGAAGAAATTAATTACAAGCAGGCTCAATTGAACGATGAAGGGGATTTTGAGCGCTCTTGCGAATTGAATTCGGAAATTGCAGGTCATGCTAGTGTTATTAATGATTTGTGGCTGTGGTATCGAATGAATCAGTATGTATCATCATCTAAAATACACTCATAAAAGACGAATATCTGGTATGGATATTCGTCTTTTTCTTGGACGACGCAGTTGCTCTCCGCAAAAGACTTCGCTTATCCAGAGGGCGACCTTGAGACTCCTCACAACGCTTCAGGGGTCTCAACAATGTCGCTACTCCCCTGCAGGACAAGGAATGCTTCGGCAGCGATACTTCGCACGAAGAAAATGCGTAGCATTTTCGAGGAGTCTTCGTCTTTTTCTCCAAGCAATTGCTATATTATCCATATTACATTAAAACATCTCACATTCTGATTCGTCTAGTTCTCCGTTTTCTACTAGGTGTCTCATCATGTAGTAGTAATGGGAGAATTCTGAGACTTCTTTGGTCCAGTAATAGTTTGTTCCTGCTGCGGTTATCATACCGAGGAGCGGAACATTGTTTACTTTTTTGCGTCCAATTATTGCAACAAATAATAATTTAATTAGGTGCATTAAAGGTTGTTGGAGCCATCCAGTCGGGTGATCTTTATCTGTTAACACGTCAAAATAATGATCAACATCCTGTCCAAGTTCACTTTTCAATGTTTCCCAACGCTCATGCTGATATTTTTTAGGAATGGTCGCACCATAGAATAATTGTAATGACTTTACCATTTCAACAGGCGTACTTGCTCTATAGCCGTAAGACATCGCAATAAGCTGTGTGGTACGAATATTTAGTGCTGCAAAAGCTGGGATGTCAATGGCAAGGGTGGACAGTTTTGCCGTTCCTGTCATTCCACCTTGAATCACCGAATAAAGCTTTTGCTTGGCAATCTGCTGCTCTGCGATAAATGCTTTTTGTGATAAAGGCAGTTCCCGAATATCTTCAATCCTTTTAATGTCTTCTCTATAGCTTCGGGCCATATTAACAATCCGTTCTTCTGCTTGCTGTTGGAAGGAAGACTGCTGAATGATGCCGTGTAAATGAAATAACCATGTGTCGATTTGGGCAAAAAATAACTGCTTTTTATCGTCTGACAGTAGATCAAAGGCCTTGTCCACCCAATGATCCATTGTATCTGAAAATTGGGATGGTTCGTATGTATATAGTTTTTCTTCCCATTGTGAAAGTTTATATTTCCATTGTTCTTCCTGACTTCTATTGGACACAGTTCTTCCCCTCACTTTTCCAACTGCTAGTTTTCTCCATTATACCATAGTAATTCTGTACAAAAAAACAGTCCCCGATCTGATGAATGAAACCGATCGGGGACTGAATATTATAATGCTATTTTCATTACATCTCTAGCAATCATTACTTCTTCATTCGTAGGAATAACGATGACTTTAACTGGAGAGTGCGGGTAGTTAATAAATGCTTCTTTACCACGAACCTTGTTCAATGCTGGATCCCAGTAAACACCCATGAACTCAAGTCCTTGAAGAACTCTTGCACGGATTACATCACTGTTCTCACCAATTCCTGCAGTAAAGATGATCGCGTCCACTCCGTACATTCTCGCAGCATAAGAACCAATATATTTATGAATACGACCTGCGAATACTTCTAATGCAAGTTCTGCACGCTCATTACCTTCTGTAGCAGCAGATTCAATATCACGAAGATCACTGGAGAATCCAGAAACCCCAAGGATACCACTGCGTTTGTTCAATACTTCTAATACTTCGTCGGCTGTTTTGCCTGTTTTCTCCATGATGAATGGAATTAAAGCAGGGTCAATATTACCAGAGCGAGTTCCCATTGCTACACCTGCAAGCGGTGTGAAGCCCATGGAAGTATCGATGGATTTTCCGCCTTCGATTGCCGCAATACTTGCACCGTTCCCAAGGTGACAAGAAATCAGGCGAAGTTGCTCAACCGGTCTGCCAAGTAATTCTGCAGCACGCTCGGAAACATATTTATGAGAAGTACCATGGAAACCATATTTACGAATGCCATAGTCTTCATAGTACTCGTAAGGCAAGCTGTAAAGGAAAGATTTTTCCGGCATGGATTGATGGAATGCTGTATCAAAAACAGCCACTGCCGGTACATTCGGGAGGATCTCCTTGAATGCTTTAATTCCTACGACGTTTGCCGGGTTATGAAGTGGTGCAAGCTCTGATAGTTGTTCTAATTGACTTAACACTTCATCAGTAATTAGGACGGAATCATTGAATTTTTCCCCGCCATGTACGACACGGTGGCCAATTCCTGTAATTTCATCGAAGCTTTGGATGATGTCAAGATCGATTAGTTTTTTCAATAAGATTTTTACAGCTACCCCGTGTTCTGGAATGTCTGTGATTTCTGTTACTTTTTCGCCGTTCACAGAGATAGTGAAAACAGCATCGTTTAAGCCGATACGTTCCACTAGCCCTTTTGTAATAACATTTTCACTAGGCATTTCAAACAATTGAAATTTAAGAGAAGAGCTTCCTGCATTAATTGCAATAACTTTTGACATGACGATACGTACAACTCCTTTTATATGGTCACACTTGGATGGATAATTAAATGATTTTTTACACTCTACCTATCTTGTGCAAAGTTCCGATATTATATATACCTTTTTCATTTAAACACCGTGATACTGCATTTGCAAGAGGCTTCCCTATATGGTAACGCTTACCTTATATATTCGTTATTTTCTGAAGAATAGCATAGTTTTTTTAGACTGTTAAATCTACACTTACGGTTGATCTTTGTTGCAGGAGCTTCGCTTTTTGCGGGCGGCGGGGAAGCCTCCTCGGGCTGCGCCCTGTGGGGTCTTCCCTGTCCCTTCCTCCCGCAGGACAAGGAAGGCTTCGGCAGCGATTCATAGCACGAAGAAAATGCGATAGCATTTTCGAGGAGTCTCCGCTCCTTCCACTACGATCAACTAGGTTATCGTATTATTACTTATTCTTTTTTTGATCAGAAAACCAGTGGTTGATTTGGCTCATGATTTTCTCCATTGCCTGCATGTTGGAGAAACTTGGCAGGTTTACTAATAAAGCTTCTTTAGGAGGTTCAATGCCTATTCCTTTTTTCTGTAGAACAAGGATGCTTTTTGCATGATTTTTATTTTGGAACATGGTTTCCGGAAGTTGAAGCATTCCTTGAATATACGCTTCATCTTTTATTAGAGCGTTGACTTTTTTGGCTTCCTCTTCTTCAAACATGGAGTTAGGAACCAAGAATAGCAGGTGGCCACCTGGTTTTGTGTAACGCAAGCCTTGTTCGATAAACAGATAATGTGCATAGGAATGGCCTTCTTCTGCTTTTAGTTTGAAGTTGGCAGCATTGTTATCATCAGGATAATAGCCAACCGGAAGATCACTCACTACCACATCAACTGGTTCTACAAAGAGGTTGCTTAAGCCATCTTGGTTAAATAAACTGATTGCCTGTTCTTGCAGGTTGGCGTTGTTATAGGCAAGCTTCACTAACAGGTCGTCCACATCCACTCCAAACGCCTCTAGCTTTTTGTTCGGCTGATGGTTAAGGACAGCTGTAAGAAGGTTTCCTGTACCGATGGCAGGGTCCAACATGGTCAGCTGTTGCAGATGTGAGGTGTATTTGCCGACGAGGTATCCCATGAACATGGCGATCGCATCTGGAGTCATTTGGTGGTTCGCTTGAACGGCATCTTTCATTCCTTTAAGGATTGCTAGTTGGAAACCTTTTCTGATTTCTTCTTTTTGAAGGGAAGCGATGTTTTGTTTGCTGTATTCTTTTTCAAGTCTGCGTTTTGTCACTTCTGATACTTCTTCTTGGATGACTGCTCCGTGGAAGAGGTTTTCTGCGGTTTCTGCTAGTGCTTCTAGGTATGTACAGTCTAGTTCTTCTTGTAGGATTTGTGCGGTTGTATCGAATAAAGTAAATGTATTTTCTAGTTTTGTAATGGACATTGTGCCACTCCTTTTCTTGTAACTTGCGTTTACTCTGTTGATTTCCGTTCCAGGTGTTCGCTTATCCTTTGGGCGGAGCTTGAGCATCCTCGGCTTCGCTGCGGGGTCTCAACCTACCGCTATCTCCCCCAGGACAAGGAAGGCTTCGGGAGCGACTCATCTCACGAAGAAAATGCGTTAGAGTTTTCGAGGAGTCTCACACCTTGCACTCCAATCAACAGGAGGACCACTTCATGTGAAAGATCCCATCCAAATTTCAGTATTCCTATTTTACATGGAGAATGGGCAAAAATAAAGCAGACTGCTATTATCACAGTCTGCTCGTCTTGGTGCAATGGTTTTGAGTAGGGTATTATTCAGCAGATTTTACTGCTTCGATTGCCGCTTCATAGTTAGGGTGGTCTGTACCTTCCCCTACGTATTCAACATATGTTACTTTGTCGTTGGAGTCCACAACAAACGTGGAGCGTGCAAGTAGACGAAGCTCTTGCATTAGTACGCCGTATGCTTCACCGAAAGATGCATCACGGTGGTCAGATACTACCTCAACATTGTCAAGCCCACTAGCTGCACACCAGCGTTTTTGAGCGAAAGGCAAGTCCATGCTAACTGTAATGACTTTTACGTTATCAAGCTTTGCTGCCTCTTCGTTAAATTTGCGGGTTTGTTGGTCGCATACTCCTGTATCAATGGAAGGAACTACGCTGATTAGTTTCTTGAATCCTTTGTAGTTTTCCAATGTTACTGGAGATAGGTCGTTTGCAAGAACGGAGAAGTTTGGAGCCTGGTCGCCCACTTTCACTTCGCTTCCGACTAGTGTCATTGGGTTGCCTTTAAATGTTACGTTTGCCATGTTTATTTCCCTCCTCAAATTGTATGTACACTTGTAATAATAGCTATGTTTTTTAAGTTTTGCAATTAATCAATCTTTGTTAGTTTGGAGGGCAAAGTGTTGGTTTTAATCAGGGGGCTAAGTTTGTCGAAATGTGTAGATTTATTGATATATCCTGAGTTTTCTTGATATATTCCGCAGTTTCTTGATATCCCCTGGAATTTCTTGATATCCCCTGGAATTTCTTGATATCCGCCCTAGTTTTCTTGATATCCCCCGCAGTTTTCTTGAAATCCACCGCAGTTTTCTTGATATCCGCCCGAAATCCCTAGATCCCCTAATCCCCAGCAACCAAACAAAAAGCCAACTGCTGTGCAGCCGGCAATGTTAGAAGTCTAAATCCTGTTTATGGTTGTTGTAGGAATGGTCAGAGTGATTTCCACTGTTTTGTTTATTGTTATTCAACATTTGCTGCACTTTCTCAACTGCCTGTGGAGCCAAATCCAGTAGTCTCTCATAGATACTTGTGCTCTCATCAAGGTGAAGCATTTTCACTCCTTGCGAATTTACAATCAAGAAAGCGATTGGAGTGATGGAAACGCCACCCCCACTACCTCCACCAAACGGAAGCTTGTGACCTTGGCTTTGTTGATTGCCACCGCCATCGTGTCTTTCAGGTCCTGAAGAACTCCCACCTTGGAACTCACTTCCTCCTGCTGCGAACCCAAATCCGACTTTGGAAACTGTCAAAATGACACTTCCATCCGGCGTTTCTACCGGGTCACCGATGATGGTATTAACATCAATCATATCCTTTAAATTTTCCATCGCTGTTGTCATAAGACTCTTAATTGGATGTTCAGACATATTGATCCTCCTTATTGCTGTTACATGGATTTGTGATTATCCTCTTTGGACAACACGGATAAAGGACGGGTTTTAAACTTTGGTCTACCGCCCTTCCAATATTTAACGATTCTTATTCCTGCCAACATAGCATGCCCGATTCGAAACCGAATCATACACTTAAACATTGTCTGGGAAACAGCATATTGGAAATAAGGAGTGATGGAGAGTTCCGGCTGAGCTCGGAAGTCTGTATAATTGCTTAAAAAACCAACAATTCCACCTTTAATCGTCCAACCTGCCCCTACAAGCATTCCAGTATGTGCTGCATCCCCTAATCCAACGTTACTATGCCATTCCAAGTGATTCACTTCCACTCTAGCAAGCAATCTTCTTACTATCTCATGCATCCCCACAACGTGGCGCACCAGTTCATATGTATCTTCAAAGCTTTGCCATATCTCTTTAGGAGAAAAATCTTTCTCTTTTTGTTTTCCTTGAGACGGATCTCCGCCTCCAACTTTGGTTTTTTCCTCGACATGAATGGATGCTGTTTCTTTATCCACACTGATTAAAGGTACATCAATGGTGTACCGCAACAACCCGTACCATGCACTTAGTTTCACTGTCATCTGATCATTATCTTGTTGATGATGGTAGTAAAATTGGATGGTAATTTTAGTGACGAGAACCATGATTAAAAGAAGAATGATGATGGCAAAGATTATTATGGCCCAAATCACACTTTCACACCCTTTCCTCCCTCTTCCATTATCTCCTAGCATAAAAAAAATAAACCTAAAGTCACGATGGACTTCAGGTTTATTGGTTATTTTTCATGAACGACTGTCGTGTCTGCAATAAAGTCGTGTACACCTTGCTTTTTGCTTGTAAAAGCTGCCACAAGAAAGACGATGTAGGTGATAGGTGCATAGACTAAAGCGATATAACGTCCTACACCTTCTCTAAAGAAAATGGTTCTCCATGAAAGGTCATCAGCCTTTAGGTCGACCACCCGTAAACCAAACACCATTTTTCCTAACGTCTGTTTAAAATACTTTGTCATAAGAATGAAATATCCATATAGCACGATAGTAGTTGCAATAGTTGCAGGGGAGAACATGAAGCTTTGACTAGTCGATATCCCTAGTAGTCTAAAAATCGGAAATATCAAGATAGCTCCAATGCTCCAAATGATTATTAAATCTAACAGAAATGCCCAAAGTCTCATCCAAAACCCTGCATAGCGATATTCGGCGACCGTTACTTCCTTCGCAGGCAACATCGCATTATTGCTGGTTCTTTCTTCGACTACGTTCACTTCTTCATGTATTACATTCTCGTTTGTATGTTCATTATTTTGCTCATCTCTCATTTCTTCTCCCTCCTACTCTGCATACAAGTACATTAGTCTTGGAGAATTAGGTTGATTGATAAGTTTTGCTAACATCTGCATTTCAGACTCTGGCTTTAATAGAGCTTGGGCATTCATGGCGAACAAGGAACCTAGGCCTAGGTTTTCTGTGTATTGAACAACTTGGACGTTCCCCATATCATGGTCTTCCTTCATTGCTTCAATAACGTCTTCAAAATAACCAAGCTCATCGACTATGTTGATATCTTTCGCTTGTTGGCCGTCATAAATCCTTCCGTCAGCAACTCTTCTTACTTCCGATTCACTCATACCTCGGCCTTCCACAATAACCTCTACAAATTGATCATACATATTGTCTACCATTGATTGCAGAATTTGACGCTCTTCCTCAGACATATCCTTTGTCGGGGACATAATATCTTTGTATGGCCCACTCTTGATGGTATCAAATTTAACGCCATATTTTTCGGCAAGCTCTTTATAATTAATGCCTTGCATGATAACACCAATCGAACCGGTAATGGTCTCAGGTGAAGCGTAAATTTTGTTGGCAGGTGCAGCAATATAGTATCCACCTGAAGCTGCCATTGCGCCCATAGATATATAAATTGGCTTCTCTGTTTCTTCTTTAATCTCCACCAATTTCTTATGTATCTCTGCACTTTCTGAAACGCCGCCACCCGGTGTATTGACGCGCACGATGATACCCTGAACAGTATCATCTTCTTTGGCTTGATCTAACATTCTCAAAAATTGACGGTGGTTATATCCTGGAGATTGAAATACAGATGTCACGTCGCTTCCTGTATCCTGGATGACACCATTAACTTCTAGTACAAGAATCTTGCGGTTTGGACTTCCGTCTTCTATAACTTCCTCAATAAACTCTTCTTCGCCGCCGAAAATATCTGAAAAAGAACCAGATGTTGTGCTTTCCGCAGGTTGTGTTGCCAGACTCGTGATAATCGACACAAAAAATAATAATGCCGCAATGCCTAATGCGGCCCAACGCTTTCCGCTCATATCTAAACCTCCTATTTGTACGTACAGTAGATATACGTTAAATCGTTTCAAAAAGTTTCATCAAAATGGTAAACTTATCACAATATAGAATTGTACTAAATTTTTTTCCAAAAGGATAATTTTTTGGATATTTTTTGTTTAATTTCCATTTTTTATTATGAAGAGGAGGAAAAACAATGACAGAACGCCGTAAAATATTTTTCTTTTATAAAAAGGAAGAAGAACTAGTTGCAAAAGTTGAAAAGCTTGAACAATTAGCCGTACAAAATAACTTTGAAATACTAAGCGATTACCGCAATGCTAACATTATTGTAGCAGTCGGAGGAGACGGAACCTTCCTTCAAGCCGTTCAGAAAACAGGTTTCAAGGATGATTGCCTTTATGCTGGAATCAATACTGAGGAAACTTCAAGTTTTTATTGTGACTTCCATATCGATGATACAGAAAAAATGGTAGAGGCCATGGCATTTGAACAAATTGAGGTTAGAAAGTATCCAACTATTGAAGTAACAATTGATGGTACTTCTTCCTTTCAATGTTTAAATGAATGCTCCATCCGCTCTGCCATCATAAAGACTTTTGCTATTGATGTCTACATAGATGAGCTCCACTTTGAAACGTTCCGTGGGGATGGGATGATTGTCTCCACCCCTACTGGCAGCACTGCCTACAATAAATCAGTCCATGGTGCTGTTGTGGACCCAATGCTCCCTTGTTTTCAGGTAAGTGAGCTAGCTTCTATTAACAATAACAGCTATCGCACCCTTGGATCGCCGTTCATCATGGCAGGTGCCAGGAAATTGACTCTAAAAGTAATTCAGGATGGGAATGACTATCCTACGATCGGCATTGATAATGAGGCACTTAGCATTAAACATGTGGAGAGGTTGGATATTCAGCTTACTGATAAAAAAATTAAGACTGTGAAGTTAAAGGATAATTCGTTTTGGGAGAAGGTCAAACGTACATTCTTATAAATTTTACCACTATTATCAACAAAGGACACCGTATGAGCCCGGTGTCCTTTTGTATACGCTATAACTCCGCTGTTGATTTCCGCAAATGGCCTCGCTTTCCTAGGGGCTGACGAGAGCCTCCTCGGCTACGCCTGCGGGGTCTCCACCTAGCGCTATCTCCCTCAGGAGTCTTCGCCTTTTGCTCCAATCAACAGCTATATATCTTCATTCAATTCTTAATCTCTTTCATACACAACCGTGCCGTCTACAATTGTCATGGTTACGGTGGTATTTATGATTTCATCGTCTGTTGCTTTGAATAGGTCGGTATCGAGTACTGTGAAGTCTGCGTAATAGCCGGTATCAATGATTCCTTGTTTATGTTCTTCTGAAATTGCTTGTGCGCTACCTTTTGTAAAGAGACCGATTGCCTCATACATAGAAAGACGTTGTTCTGGCTGATAGACAGTTCTTTCTATGTCTCCGGGTGTTTGCCTTGTAACAGCAGCGTGAATACCCAAAATCGGGTCAACCGGTTCAATTGGAGCATCAGAACCGCCTGCACAAATGAGTCCTTCATCCAGAAGTGTTTTCCAGGCATACGAATAGTTGAGTCTTTCCTCTCCTAAACGTTCAATAATCCAAGGAAAGTCTGTTGCGACAAAACGTGGTTGAATATCTAAAATGAGTGGCAGTTTTTTCGCACGATCAATCAGGTCCTTCGTTAAGATTTGAGCATGAATAAGTCTATCTCTTTCCCCCTCTGGAGCAGGATAGTTTTCAATCGCATCTAACATATACTCAAATGCAAGATCCCCGATGGTATGAACAGCAACGGTCATTCCATATTCTCTTGCTTTTTTTACTAGACTATTAAGTTGTTCTTGTGTATGGATAGCAACTCCGGATGTCTCAGGAGCGTCATTATAAGGACGGCTTAACAAAGCAGTCCTGCCTCCCAGTGCACCATCTGCAAATATTTTCATGGCACCGAGGGTAATGAAGCCAGTTGTCTCGTTAAACTTATGACCTTCTTCATGCATATCATCCACTACTTCATGGTGAACCAACAAATGGGCACGATACTTTAACTTGTCCCGTTCAATGACATTTTCAAACGCTCCAAATGTTTTAGCAAAACTGCCATAATAACTTAAATCTTCACTGTGACTGCCTACCAATCCGAGGCGTAAGCAATCTTCAATAGAAGTTTTTAAAGCATTGTATAAATAACTTTCGCTCGCTTTTGGTATCTTCTTTTTCACTAATTCCTGTGCTTGGTCAAGTAAGTACCCGGTCGGTTCCCCATCGATATCTTTTACAATGACGCCTCCCGGAGGATTTTCTGTTTCTTTTGTGATGCCGGCAAATTCCAACGCTTTGCTGTTGACTAAAACTGCGTGGCGGCAAATCCTTGATAAAATCATGGGGTGATTGGAAGTGATTTCATCGAGCTCGGTCCTGTGGAAAATTTTCCGATCAACAAAATTATTCTCATTCCACCCCTCCCCGAAGATCCATTCTCCTTCAGGGGTTTCTTGGACTTTTTTCAATAATGCTTTTTTTACCTCTTTGGGGGATGTGTAGTTTGATAAATCTAGTCGTAATAATTTCTCACCGTGCCCAATCAAGTGCATATGACTGTCTGTAAAGCCAGGGTACATAACTGCCCCTTTTAAATCTTGCTTTTGTGCATTGTGGTATGTAGAGAAAATCTCTTCTTGAGTGCCGATGTCTTTGATGAATCCATCTTCCGTATACACAGCTTCGACCGTTTCCAATTCTGCTTTCATGGTGTAGATTGTTCCACCGTACCAAATTTCTCCCATGGTAATCTTTCTCCTTCTTTTTGTAAAATTACATCTAGATTATCATTTGTGAAGGTCTGGCACAAAAAAATCGCATTAAAAAAGACAGTAAGGGTGGGGTCAAGGAATCTGATCCCCAGCCTTACTGCCTTTCCTTTGAAGATTTATCTTTATCAGGCTTGTGCCGCTTGAGCCAATTCTTGCTGTCTTAGTTCGATTCTTCTTATTTTTCCAGAAGTAGTTTTCGGAAGCTCGGCAACGTACTCGATTTTGCGAGGGTACTTATATGGGGCCGTCAATTCTTTGACATGCTCTTGAAGCAGTTTAGTCAGTTTGACTTCCTCTTGCTCCACTCCATCCTGAAGTACAACAAACGCCTTGACTACATTCCCTCTGATTTCATCCGGACTCGCTACTACCGCACATTCTCGCACCAACGGATGCTTTACTAATGCATCTTCCACTTCAAATGGTCCAATTGTGTATCCAGAGCTGATGATAATATCATCACTTCTTCCCTCAAACCAGAAATATCCTTCTGCATCTTTCTTTGCTTTATCTCCAGTTATATAATAGTCCCCTCTAAATTGTCTGGAAGTACGCTCAGGATCTTTGTAATAGTGCTTGAAAAGGGCAGGTGTCTCTACGTGTACCGCGATGTCCCCTACTTCCCCCACTGCACACTCTTCGGCATCCTCATTGATGATGGTTACCCGGTTGCCGGGTGTCGGTTTTCCCATTGAACCAGATTTGATTTCCATTCCTTTTAAAACTCCGAGTAACAGCGTGTTTTCCGTCTGGCCATAGCCGTCTCGGACATCGATTTGGAAATGTTTACGGAAAGTGTCAATTACTTCTCGGTTTAATGGTTCCCCTGCTGATACTGCACTGTGAAGATGTGGCAGCTGATAAGCGTTCAAGTTATCCACCTTCGCCATTAGACGATATTCTGTCGGTGTACAACAAAGGACATTCACTTCATGTTTCTCCAATAGCTTCAAATAGGTATTGGGATCGAATTTTCCATGATAGACAAAGCCTGTTGCTCCAGAACCAAGCGTGGATAGGAACGGACTCCAAATCCATTTCTGCCAGCCAGGACTTGCAGTTGCCCATACTACATCATTGTCTTCGATACCAAGCCAGTTCTTGGAGGTGGTACGAAGATGCGCGTAAGCCCAGCCATGCGTATGAACTACGCCTTTAGGGTTGCCCGTTGTACCTGATGTATAAGACAGGAAAGCCATGTCATCTTTTGAAGTGGAAGCAAATTCAAGTTGATCTGATTGTTTTTCCATCGCTTCATGCATGTTTGTCCAACCTTTTTCAGCTAAACCACCAACACTGAATCTTACCAGGTTGCTCACTTCCTCTAATTTATCTGCCTGTTCCACAAATGGTTGATATGTAATAATCCCTTTAACATCTCCGTGTTCAATTCGGTATGCAAGATCTTTTTCCCTTAACATTTCAGAGCATGGAATAACCGCAATACCGGCTTTAAGTGCACCTAAGTATACTTGATACGATTCAATAAGCCTCGGCATCATGACAAGAACTACATCCCCTTTTTGCAGTCCTTCAGAAAGTAAAGCGTTTCCAATTTTATTTGCAGCTTTCATTAATTCTTGATACGTTACTTGTTGCTTCTCCCCTTGTTCGCTTTCCCAAATGAGTGCGAGCCTTTCGCTGTCTTGTACGTACTTTTCCACTTCTTCAACCAGATTGTACTTTTGCGGTGCTAAAAGTTCTTCTCTTTTCATATGAAGTCATCCCCTTTGTAATAGTACTACCTCTATATTACATAATTTTTTAAATAATTTGAATTATTTTGTGGAAATTTTATATAAAAAATAAAAACACCTTCCTAAAATAGAAGGTGCCCAAACAAATTTTACTGCTCATTCGATTTTACCGCATGCTTTGGCTCGTTGCGGCGTTTTCTTCCCTGTTTCTTCTGTTGTTTTTCTACTTGATTTTGCTCCTTCATAAAAAAGCACCTCCAAGATCAGAATAGAAGAAAGGTGGGGTTTCCCCCACCTCGTAGCCATTTTATATATTATTTTTGGTAACCGCCACTGAAGCTTTGTTCAGCCATTTGAACTAAGCGTTTAGTGATTTCTCCACCAACGGAACCGTTAGCGCGAGCAGTTGCATCAGGACCAAGTTGAACTCCGAATTCAGAAGCGATTTCGTATTTCATTTGGTCAAGAGCTTGTTGTACACCAGGTACAACTAGTTGGTTTGAACTGTTGTTTGCCATGTGTTTTCACCTCCTTGTGAATATAGAATGTGTAAAAACACATGGCATCATTCATATTTTAAATATGGTAATTCTTCACAGTACCCACCCGTTAAAATAAATCATTGATAATATTGTCTTCTTCTTTCTTTTTCCCTGTTATTAGTAGCTTTTCTGTACGTTCGACTGCATCGTTCACCATTTTATCAATATCAAAGAAACTCTCGTAAAAATTAATTTTTTCTTTTTTGGGCTTTGTTTTTGGTGCAGACGGAGTGAAAATGGTACAACAGTCTTCATACGGTCGGTTGGAAATTTCCAACGTATCAATTTGTCTGGCAATATCCATGATCTCTATTTTGTCCATTGTAATGAGCGGGCGAATGATTGGAGTGGAAGTTACCTCATTTATGGTCGACATGCTTTGTAAGGTCTGACTAGCCACTTGTCCCAAGCTTTCTCCAGTAATGATGGCAAGCCCTTGCTCTTTTTCACAGATTTTGTCCGCAATCTTTAACATGAACCTTCTGGTGGACGTCATCGTATAGTTTTCCGGAACTTGCTTTTGTATGGCTACTTGAATGTCTGTAAACGGAACAATATGCAAATTAATGGAGTGTCCGAAATCTGTCAGTCTTTCTGTCAGTTCCACTACTTTCTGTTTCGCACGTTCACTTGTATACGGAGGGCTGAAGAAGTGGACAACCTCCAGTCTAATGCCACGCTTCATTGCCAAATAACCTGCTACCGGACTGTCTATCCCTCCAGACAGCATAAGCACTCCGGTCCCACTTGTTCCGACCGGTAGACCTCCTGCGCCGGAAATATCCTTACACGTAATATAGGTGGCTTCTTCTCTGACTTCCACTCTTACATTAATATCTGGTTGCTTTACATTCACTGTCAAGTCTTCGGTATTCCGTAATAAATGTGATCCGATTGCATGGTTCAATTCATTGGTATCAAGTTCAAAGTTTTTGTAAGCGCGCTTGGCAGTCACTTTAAACGTTTTTCCTTTGTAAGGTAAAGCCTCGAGAGCGAATAATGCTCCTTTTTTTATTTCTTCTAGTTCAGTTTTCGTTTTGACAGCTAGGCTAAAAGAGTGAATGCCAAAGATGCTTTGAAGTCGGTCTAGAATCTGTTCATGCGGCTCCCCATTTAATTTGATGAACATTCTGTCTCTGCTTTTTTCGATAGTGACGTTTGGGAAGTCCTTAATCTTTTCTAAAATATTGAAGCTCAGGCGCTGCACAAACTGTTTACGGTTTCTTCCTTTTGTAGACAGTTCACCAAATCGTATTAATATGTGATCATAGTTCATATCTTTTACCTCGTTACTTCTTTTATTGTGTTTATGGCTTTTATAAGTTCTTTTAAAAATAAGCGTATTTCTTCTTTCGTTGTACCGTAGGTCATGCTTATCCTAAGAGCACTTTCCGCCTGCGTTCTCGTCACACCCATCGCCAATAAGGTCTTGCTTGGTGCTTTTCGCTTGGAAGAACAGGCAGAGGTGGTGGATACATAAATATCCTTATTGCCTAATGCATGTACCAGTACTTCCGACTTAATGCCCGGTACGGAAAAATTGACTATATGCGGAGCACTTTGACTTTTGGACGTATGAATAAATAATCCATTTATCTGCACCAATTCATCAAGAAGAAAATGTTTTAAAAGAGTTAAATCTGATAGGTATTTTTCATAATTCTCTAAGGTCAGTCGCAAAGCTTTGGTCATGGCAACTATTCCAGCTACATTCTCTGTTCCGGAACGTAACGTCCATTCCTGATCTCCTCCACTAAAAAGGGGATGAAGCTTGACTCCTTTTTTGGCAATAAGTACACCGTTTCCCTTTAGCCCGTGAAACTTGTGGGCCGAAAGTGAACATAGGTCAATTACATCCATTTTTAACGGAACTTTCCCGATCCCTTGTATATGATCAACATGGAAGCTTACATTGGGGTAATTTATAAGAACTTCTCCTATTTCTTCTACAGGCTGGATTACTCCAGTTTCATTATTCACATGTATGATAGAAACCAACACCGTTTCTTTCTTTAACGCATCTTCCACTTGCTTTTTCGTAATTCTTCCTTGTTTATCAACAGGAAGGATCGTCACTTCAAAGCCTTCCTTTTCCAAATCTTTCATTGCATTTGTTACGGAAGGATGCTCGATAGCGGTTGTGATGATATGTTTACCGAGATTTCTTTTGCTTAAGGCACATCCTTTTATCGCCAAGTTGTTGCTTTCTGTTCCACCTGAAGTGAAAATGACTTCCTTATGATGGACATGCAGCAAGGATGCAATTGTCTCCCTTGAACGGTTAAGGAGCATTTCTGCATCGCCGCCAAGGGAATGAAGCGAGGATGGGTTGCCAAAATATTCTGTGGACACCTTAAGGTAAGCATCCAACACTTCTTTATATGGTCTGGTAGTAGCGCTATTGTCTAAATAGATCATGTTCATCCTCCATTAGCATGATGAGGAATTAGAATCATCAAATTAATATAGATAATATTTTCTTCTAAGCGAATATTAATGTTAGCACATTTTATATCTGTGGAAAAGAATTGCCTCCCCATATAGGACCCGGAGAAAGGTATTTATTAGAAATAGTTATTTTTTTCTTTCTAAACATGTATAGACATGTTAAACTAGTAATTGTTTTTCTAATATATTGAATTGTTGAACTTTTATGTTATTCGACAAATTTCTTCAAAATTATGATAGGATGAAAACGTATTCATCTTATTTTCTCATCAGGAGGATTTTCATGCAAAAAAAAGTATATACAAATAAGGATATATTGGTATTGGGACTAATGCTGTTTGCCTTATTTTTAGGTGCCGGGAATATGATTTTCCCTCCATTACTTGGACAAGCAGCCGGTGATAACGTAGGAATCTCAGTTATAGGTTTCTTGATTACAGGAGTTGGCCTGCCACTTCTTGGAGTAATGGCCATTGCTTACACAGGAGGCGACCTTCAAACACTTGCTAATCGTGTACACCCAATTTTCGGAATTGTTTTTACTATCATTATGTACTTAGCGATCGGGCCATTCTTCGGTATCCCGCGTACAGGTACTGTAGCCTTTGAAATTGCTGCAACACCTTTCTTACCTGAATCGGTTAACCCACAGGGACTGGCACTTTTTCTATTTACATTAGTATTCTTTGCTATTACGTATTATCTTGCTTTAAATCCAGCAAAACTTGTAGATCGGATCGGGAAAGTCTTAACACCGATATTGTTGCTGGTAATTGGTATTCTTGTTGTCAAAAGTATTATCACTCCGATGGGGGCTATAGGTGCTCCAACAGAAGCATACCAAAGTTCCGCTTTCTTTAAGGGCTTCCTTGAAGGGTATCTAACTATGGACACCATTGCAGCTTTAGTTTTCGGAATTGTTGTAATCTCTGCAATAAAGGATAAAGGTGTAACAGATAGAAAAACGATTACTTCCCTATGTTTAAAAGCAGGATTTATTGCTGCCATAGGCTTGACTGTCGTCTATGCAGGTCTTTCCTATCTTGGTGCAACTAGTCTTGATGCAGTAGGAGCTGCAGGAAATGGCGGTCAAATATTATCTGGTGCTGCTAATTATCTGTTTGGTTCTATCGGAGCGGTTATTTTAGGGCTTGCAATTACGTTTGCATGCTTAACGACATCTGTAGGACTTGTTTCTGCGACAAGTAAATTCTTCTCTAAAATTATGCCATCCGTATCATATAAGGTATTTGTGGCAATCTTGTCCGTCTTTAGTTTGGTTGTATCTAATGTCGGCTTAGAGCAATTGATTACAATATCGTTGCCTGTATTGATTATGATTTATCCATTAGCAATTGTATTGATTATTCTTTCGTTTTATCGTTGGAGAAATGAGTCGTTTGTGTATGGGTTTGCTCTGCTGTTCACTGGTATTGTAAGTTTCGTGGATGGATTGGCTATGGCTGGTATCCAATTAACTTTCTTACAGGACATTTTCAGCATACTTCCTTTTTATAATGAAGGAGTAGGTTGGTTGGTTCCTGCAGTGATTGGTGTGTTAATTGGGATGCTTGTTGGTGCTTTAACTACAAAACAGTCTAATGAAAGCATTGCGTAATACCAAAAAAAGAACCGGGCAAAACTGTCCGGTTCTTTTTTAGTTGTTTGGTTATTCTCAAGGCGCCTATACGCCCGAGGAGGAAGGGACAGGTTAGACTCTGTAGCGTTGTGAGGAGGCTCACGGATCGCCCGCAGGCAAGCGAAGCCCTGGAACGGAAATCAACTGGATTTTATACTTCTTATTCTTTTAAAAAAGGCTTGGATTTGAGAATCCAAGCCTTTTTTATGGTTTGTTTTTTTCTAATAGAGATAGAAGGCGATCGATACTGATCCGTTCATCCTCTAGGTTCCACTCATTGACCATTTGGTGAGTGAGTCCATTTTGATGATTGTATGGGATAGTGACTTTCTCATCCGTATCTTTATCTACTGAAGGAGGAGCACCTGTTTCTTCTTCCTGTGAAGGAGAAGAAATAGCAGGTTGTGCACCCTCCTCTCTCTTTTCCTGAAAGGTTGTATAAAAACTGTACCATATAAAGGTCCCACAGATGAGTAGGATGGCTACAAGTAAAGTCTGCGCGTACTTCACTTTTAGTTTTCCTTTTCAAGTACTTTTTCTATTTTCTTCAATACACCTGGTTCTACCTTTTCTAGCGAAGTAGCCGCTTCTTCCAAAGCGCTTTTATATTCGTAATTTCTAAATAACTGCTCTGCTTCTACCAAGCTTTGATGCACGGTAGGATGTTTGCTGCGGTATCTATTGCCATACTGGATAATACTTTCCGCTAAGTAAGCATGATCAAGGATATCGAGTGCTTCCTCATGGCATTTTTCAACACTTGTTACTGCTTCATATAACACTGCATTTACTTCCACGATATTTAACGGTTTTTCTTCCAATTTCCCCGTTACAGCCTTCAGCTGATCATTCGCCATGGATAGCTCCTGATATATGCTTTTTGGTAATCCAGGAATATTACTTTTTTCAATCGAACGTTTTACTTCAAACAGCATTTTTCTTAAGGAGTTCAATTGCTCTCTTGCAGCCATTTCATCTTTTCGTAATGCCATCAAGCTCTCCGTATATTGTTGATGAATCTCCTGAAGAGAGTCGATCTGTTCACAGATGTCCTCCAACTCCTCTTTTAAAATGCTGAAGGCAATGGTCTGATCAAGAAGGTGGCCACTGAGCTTTTCATAGCGGTCATTAAGTGCAAGCATGGATTCTTCTATTTTCTGTTGTGTTTGAATGTCTTCCTGCTGTAGCTGATAGCTTTCCTGCACCACGTAGGTTTCTTGCTTTGTCTTTTCACTAGCAGATGACAAAGCGATCAAAATGCCTTCAACAGATGGAAGTTCTTTTATGACATAGTGTTTTGCCAAAACTTCTTTTTCAATCTGATCATAAAGATCATCCATTTCGGTTTTAATAACCTCGATGCCTTCATTAGCTTCCAATACCTTAGTTTCCATGAGTAACTTCGTAGACTGCTTGAGTTTATCATGAAGGCTAGCAATGCTTTTTTCCAGGTTTACATGATCGAGGATGTACCCTTCTGCAAGCATTTCCTTATAGCCCGTTTCCACTTCGGCAAGTTGACTAGGAATCACAGACTGGCATTCAATTAACAGTCCTGGTATATGTTCTAGTTTGGCTTCAAAAACTTCTAGATCTTTCTCAATCTTCGCAATCAACTCTCTTGCAACTAGATAATCTCCATTGGATATAGATTGGTGAAATTCTGCAAAAAGCTGTTGAATCTGTTCCAGTTCTTTCTCCAATAAAGGGGTTGTGCTTCCATATTGATGGCGTTGGTTCAGCAGTTGCTTTTTAAAATTAGAGTATTTCGCTTCCAATTTTTCATTTTCTTCAGCACTTTTTGCTTGGCTGCCAATCAGTTCATCTAATTCATCGTATATCGCTTTAATTTTTAATTCAATATCCTTAAGTTTACTGTCAGCTAACGACAACACATCTTTTGCTTTTTTGAAGCGATATTTATCAACAAAATCTTCCGCATCAAAAAGGTATTCTTCAATATTTACAAGTTCTGTTGATAAGATATTATCCCATTGATAACGCCAGTTCTCAAAAAGCTGTTCCGTCTGACCGGTCATGTTTAAATCTTTCACTTTAGAAAGTTCTTCTGATACCGGTTTGTTCATAATCGACACTTTCCAGTTTTCTAAGCGGTCCACTTCTTGATAAATCTTCTTCCTTCTAACAAAACTAATGCTGATAAAAATAACTACTAGTGCTAAAATCCCAATAATATACTCCATACCTAGTCCCCTTCTACCCGGATGGTGGTTCCTGTCTTCTATGTACATTTATTCATCTTAATCAATAACTCATATATGTATAAAAATCTAAATGGACTGATATATATTCCACGCCCATTTTATTTATATTTCAATGTTTTTATGATACCATGTAAACGACATTTTTTGACCAATATTTTTAATTTTTTTACATATTTCTTCTAGTATCGGAGGGTTTTTCTTGATTATCGACAAACATGTCCATACCCCCTATTGTCCGCATGGTAGCACAGATACAATAGAAAAGTATATTAAACAAGCTTTACACCTAAAATACAAAGAGATTTCCTTTACAGAACACGCCCCACTACCAGAATCATTTACCGATCCAGCTCCTGACAGGGATAGTGCCATGGATTGGGACAGCATCCCTGCCTATATGGAAGAATTGCAGAAAATAAAGTCTTTTTATGCATCTGACATAAAGATTAACATAGGTTTGGAAGTGGATTATATTGATGGATACGAAAAAGAAACACGTGAAATTTTAGAAGAACTGGGACCTCTTTTGGATGACAGCATATTATCTGTTCATTTTTTAAAAAAAGAAGAATTGTATTATTGCTTAGACTTCAGTGAGGATGAATTTGAAAGAATTATCGGGGTTTTTGGAGGGCTTTCAGCAGTTTATGAATCTTATTTCTCCACTCTCTTAACATCCATCCACTCTGATTTAGGCCCATATAAACCAAAAAGAATCGGCCATATTACTTTGGTAGAAAAATTCAAAAAGCGCTTTCCACACAATAAAGCCATCCAGGAGTATACTAATCCAATCTTGGATGCAGTCTCTCTAAAAGGGTATGAACTGGACTATAATGGCGCCGGATTTGTCAAACCACTATGTAAAGACTCCTATCCTCCAATGTCCATTGCAAAAGAAGCAAAAAAAAGAAAAATCCCCCTCGTGTACGGATCCGACGCACACACAGTAAAGGGACTTGGGCAAGGATATAAATTTATTGATAAAGAGTTATTATAAGAATATCCATGTTGATCTGAGCGGAGGGCGCGAAGACTCCTCGAAAATGCTAGCACATTTTCTTCGTGCGATGTATCGCTTCCGAAGCCTTCCTTGTCCTGCGGGAGGAAGGGACAGGGGAGACCCATGAAGCGTTGTGAGGAGGCTCCAGGACCGCCCGCGGAAAGCGAAGCGCCTGCAGCGAAGATCAACAGTAAGTGGAATATTATAATGCAATTTTCTCTAACTGCTCTTGCTCCACAAATATAAACTGCTCCAACCATTGAACAATAACCTTCTCATACTGATCCACCGCAGACGTTTCATACGGCATAATATGCCACACCTCCGCCAAATACTGAGATTGCAAAAACGGCGTACTAATCATACTCTTCAATTGCATGACAGCCATCAGAACAGACGGAACGTGAAACTCCTTCTTTTTATGCCCTTTCTCTAAAATTGCTTTATAGTAATACTTCTCCTTCGTTAAATACGTTGACATGATTTCCCTGACAAGAATAGTATCAAACGTAAGCTCCCGATAAACGTACCTTGCCAATTGACGATTTTCACGATGAAACTGCATGGTTTTTTCTACACATTCCAGTAGGCATTCCTTTGCAGTGTAAGAGGACATCTTTTTGTAAACTTTTTCTAAGATGGAAACGTACTGATCAAAGAAACTAGATAATAGATGTTCTTGCAGACCTGCTTTATTATCAAAATAATAGGAGATGTGCCCCACGTTTACATTTGCTTTCTTAGCAAGCTCCCGTACAGAGGTGCCATCAAACCCTTTTGTATTAAAAAGAATGATTGCTGCATCAATGATTCGTTGCTTTGTCTTTTCCATCTTCTTCACCCTTTCTGGTGATTTCGATTCTTAATTATTGATTTCGTGAAGATGAACGTATATCCTTTTATTAAATGTCGACAACTTCATTAGGTATTCTACTTTTGTTGTTGTTTTTCCACAATTAGCTATGAAAATGCGAGGGGATTATGATGTTTCAAGTCGAAAACTATAAAGGTACAAGAGAAGAAAACTACGAACTTGTACTAAAACAATTGCAAGCTCTTATTGCCGATGAGCCTAATTTCATTGCCAACCTTTCCAATGCTTCAGCATTGTTGAATGTATTCTTAACGGAAGTGAATTGGGTTGGCTTTTACTTAACAGATGAGTCTAAACAAGACATGTTGGTGTTGGGACCGTTCCAAGGCTTGCCTGCATGTGTCAGAATTCCATTTGGTCGTGGTGTATGCGGAACGGCTGCATCATCCATACAAACGCAACTTGTGGCTGATGTGCACGCTTTCCCGGGTCATATCGCTTGTGATGCAGCCTCACAGTCAGAGATTGTTGTTCCGATGGTACTAGATGGGAAGGTTATCGGGGTTCTTGATATTGATAGCCCAATCAAGGATCGTTTTGATGAGCTGGATAAAGTCTATCTGGAGAAATTTGTATCTATCTTGCTTGCTGATGCATAAGAAAAATAAGAAAAAAACCGTCCGGTCCTTCCTAGTAAAAAAACATTAGTTAGTAGTTAATAGCAGCTGTTCCTTTCCGCAAATGACTTCGCTTTCCGCGGGACGGTGCTTGAGCCTCCTCACAACGCTTCAGGGGTCTCAACCTACCGTTACTCCCCCGCTGGAGTCTCCGCCATTTGCTCCAATCCACAGCTAAAAAATACTTAGACCTATGTAATGCCTTTTCAAAAACCCTTCAATACATGAAGCCACCTTGTTGATTGGAGTGGAAGGCGCGTAGACGCCCGCGGGAGGAAGGGACTGGTGAGACCCCGGAAGGCGAAGCCTGAGGAGGCTCACGGACCGCCCGCAGGCAAGCGGAGCGCCTGGAACGGTAATCAACAAACTTGTTTGCTTTCTTATTCATCAAAAAAGCGTCTAACCCAAATACTCAGGGTTAGACGCTTTTTCTATGTTTCTTATAAACTATCTAATGCTTTTTTCAGGTCTTGCCAGATGTCTTCTTTTCCTTCTAGGCCGACTGAGAGGCGAAGTAGACTGTCTGTTATCCCCATGAGTTCTCTGTTTTCTTTTGGTACAACCGCATGGGTCATCGTAGCCGGATGCTGTATCAAGGTTTCCGCATCCCCTAGACTTACTGCAATTTTAATCAGCTGCAATTCATTTAATAGTCTTTGAGCTTCCTCTTTTCCACCTTTAATGGTAAAAGAAATAAGCCCCCCACCTTTTTTCATCTGTTTTTGCATGATTGGATATGCTTCACTCTTCTTATCACCTGGATAAAAAACCTTTTCCACAATAGGATGTGCTTCTAATTGTTCAAAAATGTATTCGGCATTATCACAATGGCGGTCCAAGCGGACGTGCAAAGTCTTCAGGCCACGAATCAGTAACCACGCATCAAACGGAGACATGACCCCACCAATATCTTTCAATGTAGTCATGGATATTTCTGTAATCATCTCTTTAGAACCGACAATCAAACCAGCGATCACATCCCCATGTCCGCCAATGTACTTAGTCGCGCTGTGAATCACAATATCACAGCCTAGATCTAGCGGCTTCTGCAAATAAGGAGAGCAGAAAGTATTATCAACGACTACCTTAATATTTTTCTCTTTAGCTATGGAAACGATAAGTTCCAAGTCTATTAATGCCATGGTCGGATTGATTGGTGTTTCCACATAGATGCATGTCGTCTCTGGTTGGATGGCTTCTATGATTTCCGTTTCTGTCTGCATCGTACAAAAGCTATGTGACACATTATATTTATCTTTCAATAATTGTAATAGTCCAAACGTGCATCCATAAATCCCTTGTGAACAAAGGATGTGGTCGTTGCTTTTCGTTAAGGCAATCAATACAGCGGAAACTGCCGCCATACCCGATCCGAATGCAAGACCTGCTTCACCGTTTTCAAGGGAGGCTATCCGCTCTTCTAGCATTTTTACTGTTGGATTTCCAAGTCTTGAATAAATGTAGCCCTCTTCTTCTCCTGCAAACCTGTTTTCCCCTTGTTGTGCCGTTTGAAAGGAAAAAGTAGAAGTTTGAAAGATTGGCGGTGCCAAGCTTCCTTGATAAATGGAACTATCATATCCATGATGAATAACTTCCGTCTCAAACTGCTGTTTTTTCTGCTTATCCATAAAAATTTCTCCCTTCCAATTTCCCATCCATTACTAGCATATGGCAAACGACAGAAAAATGAAAGCGTTTTCTTTAATGGTCGCAAAAATTATTCCAGAATGTATAAACCCTTCATCTGTAACAGATGAAGGGAGTGTGTCATTAGCTTTTAACCTTTTTACTTGTTTCAGAAAAACCTTCTATAAATAATTGGTCTTTCCCTTGATCCTTCGCTTTATATAGGGCATAGTCCGCTCTGTGAAAGAGGTCCCTCGGTGAATCCTGAGTATTCTTGTTCCAAAATGAAATTCCACATGAAACCGTTACTCCCGGATTCGTCTGTCCCCTAATTTTTTCTATAATTCTAAGGACTATACTTTCCCCTAATTTCAAATCTACTTTAGGTAAATAAATGGCAAGTTCTTCTCCACCCCATCTTGCTCCGATATCGGTCTCCCTGATATTTCCCTTTATAATATCGGCGACCTGGATGAGGATTTTATCTCCTACCTGATGGCCAAACGTGTCATTTACAATTTTAAAGTCATCGATATCTAAAAGAATGAATGTCCCAAAGGAGTCATTTTTCATTGATTTCTCTATTTTATCATCCAAATATTTTCTGGAATAAAGTTTTGTCAGATAATCGGTTATCACATATTTCTCCAATTCTTCCCGTAGCATGGAGTTATTAAAAGCCAAAGTCGAATGGTGAATAAGTGACTGCAAGAGCTTAAATTGTTCAAAGCTGAAAAAATACGGCAAGGGATGTGTCACTACACAAGCCCCTCTCCCCCCATTTGGTATGAGCATGGGGATCACCATGCAAGAACAGAAGGGAAGGTCCGATAAACGTTTATGTACACGAAGATCTCCAATAAAAAGAGGTTCCTCATCGGAATATAAAAACTCCTTCATATGCAGAAGATATTCTTCTATGTCATGTTGCTGAAAGAATTTTGTTGAACCTGGCAAAATCTCCGTACCTGTTTCTTGATAAAAAACGAATGCTACTTCTTTTGCATGAAAGGACTGAAGAATTTTTTTCACCATAAAGGAGGTCACTTCGGTTAGCCTTAAGTTTGTATTCAATTGATGGGAGGTTTCATTGATAAGTTGCAAATCAGATATAACCTGCTTGGATTGCTCATAAAGTTGCGTATTCTCGAGTGCTGCACCTGTTTCGTCTGCTAGTAGTTTAATGAACTTTATTTCTGATTCAGGAAGTGTCGCAGCATCTAACGAAATGATCTGCATGACACCATATACCCCTTGTCCTCCCTTTATAGGGATATAGATATTCGCCCTTCTATCTTTAATGGAATTTTCATATTGAACCTCTCCTGTCACATAGGCATTCATGGCACAAATATTGTTATCTTCAAAATCCAATTTTTTAATGGGCAGATGCTTAAGATCATCATTATCTGAAGTAAGTAAAAGAAGGTAAGAAAAGTCCTCATACATTCTTTGTAACAATTTAATCACTTCAGATAGTATACCTTCTACCTTCATAGCTGAATGAAATTTAGAAGTGATGGTGTACAATTCTTGATATTGTTTTTCTTCATTTCTTTTATGTATGTATTCATTATAATGTTGAAAAATAATTGAGAGTTCTTTTGACATTTGATTGAAGCTATCTAGTGGAAGAGGTACAGGAGAATGAAAATGCAGGTCTATTTTGCCTATAGCATGTTCCTCATCAAAAAGAGGAATGATAACATTTTCCACATCACTACCTTCACCTGAATGAATAGTATAGGAGATTGCCTGCTCACAAATAATAGATTGGTTTTGTGAAAGAAGCTCCCCTTTCAACGTTACTATAGCCTGTTCTGCTTGGAGTTCTTCTTTCAATAACAGCTGTAACTGTGTGAGAAAAGTAGTTTGTGTAAGATCTGAAGACGAAAGGAAAAAATCAAATATTCTGCTTTTAATTTCGAGCATTTTGTTATTGGATTCCATTTTTTTCACCTTTTATATTACTTATTACCTATATTATAACGGTAATAGGTAACATTTTCCTAGTATTATTTTACGGAACTAATAAAATCGTGTCTTTTTCAAATAAAACAAACCAAAGATCTTTTTGTCCAGAAAGTCGAACAACGGACAATGGTTCTTTATCAAGTTCCTTTTTTAGTATTGTTCCATCTTCATTATGAATCTGTAATTCATACCGTTTAGAATCTACTTCATTTATATCCACTGAAAATGTCAGTTCTTCATTATTAATATGTTGTTCTTGCCTTTTCACTTGTTTCAGCTGTGAATCATAATAGGTCCAGGTGTTGTCTGTCTTCAGCCAAACCCCATCAGAGACTTCATCCCGTTTTATATCGGTCGGCGTCTCTTCTAATTTCACGGCGTACTGAGTTTCAAAGCGATAGTTGTTTTCGATGTCTACTTTATAAATAATTAGCATAGGTTGATTTTCATGTTCTTTTACCATGGCTAGCATTGGAGAATGATGTTGGAAATCCATTTCTTGAAGAACGACAGCCAATTGTTTTACCTGTTGTTGTTCTGGTTGAACAACAACCTCTTCGTTAGTTGAAGTATATTGACTTACAAATAAATAGAGTGTTACCGCAGCAATTGCTGAAATGATGCTGAATCGGATCAATTTTTCCTTGCCTGTTTCTTTATACATCTTCATTCCACCTTGAAATAATTCTGAAAAAATTATATCATAAACATCTGCTACTTTATCCTATTTAATAGTCCGCTTTTTTTAAGTCCCCAACCTTTTCTAAACTATCCTTGACTTCTTATCCTTTTTTCCGATATAATAGCCTTTGTGTAAAATATTGCAGCCTATGTGGTATGCTATGTTGATTCATTTTGTTCCCCGTAACAACTTTACGGAGGTGTATCGTGTAACTCTTTGCTGCAGAGCGAGGATACATGAAAACAAAATGGTCAAGTAGATGAGTCACATCTGTTATTATTTTACAACAAATAATAACACGAAGGAGGAGTCATTCATGGCTCGTTATACAGGTCCAAGTTGGAAACTCTCTCGCCGTCTAGGCATTTCATTAAGCGGTACAGGTAAAGAATTAGAAAAGCGTCCTTACGCACCAGGACAACACGGTCCTAACCAACGTAAAAAGCTTTCTGAGTACGGCTTACAATTACAAGAAAAACAAAAATTACGTCACATGTACGGCGTAAATGAGCGTCAATTCCGTAGCATTTTCGATGCTGCTGGTAAAATGCAAGGTAAGCACGGTGAAAACTTCATGATTCTTTTAGAATCTCGTTTAGACAACCTAGTTTACCGTTTAGGTCTTGCTCGCACTCGTCGTGGAGCTCGTCAATTAGTTAACCACGGTCACATCACGGTTGATGGATCTCGCGTAGATATCCCATCTTTCCGCGTTAAGCCTGGTCAAGTAATCGCAGTTCGCGAAAAATCTCGCAACCTAAGCTCTGTTAAGGAATCTGTAGAAGTAAACAACTTCGTACCAGAATACCTAACTTTCACTGCTGACGCTTTAGAAGGTACGTTCACTCGTTTACCTGAGCGCTCTGAATTAGCTGCTGAAATCAATGAAGCACTAATCGTTGAGTTCTACTCTCGTTAATAGTGATGACCTAGAAAACAGGACGGAAAATTCCGTCCTGTTTTTTTTATGGTCCAAAAGGATTTTTCCATTCCATCAACGTGGCATGGTTGCATGAGTCTTCGTCTTCGAGGTAGTTTTTGACCACTTTTACAGGGGTTCGTCCACAGTGCAAGAGGAAAGAAATAACGGGGTCTTTGATGTCGCCGTTAACCACTTTTTCTAGATAGCCTTCTGCTGACATTTCGTCCTTATACTTATGATAGTGCGGCATCCTTCCTCCACCCAATAAACGTTCCATCCCCAGCTGAATGACCACTTCATACATGGATTGCATGAGCCACTTTCCAAGTCCAAGCTTTCTGTAAGCTGGACTGACGCTAATATCCACTACATACAAAGTGTTGCCTTCAGACTGGTGGTTACGAATATAGCCGTTATCCGTAATTTGTTCCCAACTATGATCAGGCTCACCGGGAGTGTAGTTTACACGCAAACCAGTCATGGAGCCAGCAATTTCCCCATCAATTTCTACACAAAGTGATCCGTCCGGAAACAAATCCACATGATTCTTTAGCTGTTCCTCATTCCACCACAGCTCTGATGGAAAAGGTGGCGGAAAACATTCCTGCTGTACGCGGATTAATTGAGCAAAGTCCTTTTCCCGATAATTTCGGATAATAGCTTTAACCGGCTTGTCTTTATCAAAAACATAAACCTCTTTTTGAAACAATACCCATCCCTCCTAAAGGTTTCTCCACATACAACTAAGTTTACCACCTATTAAGCTAGAGGGTGAAAAAAAATGGCTGATTTTTCATGTTAGCGATTACTGATACTTCTATGAAGACTTCCCTCACTCTATTTGCATGTCCTGGACGTCTTCATACCGTTCATGAAGACTTCTCTCACTCCATTTTCACGACACGGGCGTCTTCATACCGTCCATGAAGACTTCTCTCACTCCATTTGCATGTCCTGGAGGTCTTCATACCGTTCATGAAGACTTCTCTCACTCCATTTTCACGACACGGGCGTCTTCATACCGTCCATGAAGACCTCTCTCACTCTATTTGCATGTCCTGGACGTCTTCATACCGTTCATGAAGACTTCTCTCACTCCATTTTCACGACACGGGCGTCTTCATACCGTCCATGAAGACCTCTCTCACTCCATTTTCACGACACGGGCGTCTTCATACCGTCCATGAAGACCTCTCTCACTCCATTTTCACGACACGGACGTCTTCATACCGTCCATGAAGACCTCTCTCACTCTATTTTCACGACACGGACGTCTTCATACCGTCCATGAAGACCTCTCTGACTCCATTTTCACGACACGGACGTCTTCATACCGTCCATGAAGACCTCTCTCACTCTATTTGCATGTCCTGGAGGTCTTCATACCGTTCATGAAGACTTCTCTCACTCCATTCCGGCTTAACTGAGGTCTTCATCAAGAAAGTTTGCGCTAATTTCCTACCACGCAAAAAAAGACTGCCCAAACGGACAGTCCTCACAAGAGATTAGTATTTAATAAGGAAGTATTTCTTCTTCCCTCTTCTAACAACAGTAAATTGACCTTCAATGCGGTCGCTTTCACCTAACACGTAAGCAAGATCCTGAACCTTCTCTCCATTAATGGAAATAGCCCCATTTGTAATATCTTCACGCGCTTGACGCTTTGAAGGCGCAATCTTACTTGCAACCAACAGTTCCACTAATGCTAACTGCTCATCATTTTCCACTGTAAAAGAAGGAACATCCGCAAAACCTTGTTTAATTTCATCAGCAGAAAGTTCAGAGATGGAGCCGCTGAACAATGCTTTTGAAATCCGGATTGCCTGTTCTAAAGCAGCCTCACCGTGTACCAACTTCGTAACTTCTTCTGCAAGACGTTTATGAGCAGAACGCTTTTCCGGTGCTTCTTGCAGTTCTTTTTCAAGCTCCAAGATCTCAACGCGTGACAAGAACGTAAAGAATTTCAAGTATTTCACAACATCACGGTCATCTGTATTGATCCAGAATTGGTAGAACTCGTAAGGTGACGTCTTCTCTCGGTCTAACCAAATGGCGCCCCCTTCAGTTTTACCAAATTTCGTGCCATCCGCTTTTGTCACAAGTGGAATCGTCAGACCAAATGCTTTAGCATTCTCTTCGGATTTACGGATTAGCTCCATACCTGCTGTGATATTTCCCCATTGGTCGCTTCCACCAATTTGAAGCTTGCAATTTTGACCTCTGTATAAATGCAAGAAGTCCAAAGATTGAAGAATCATGTAACTGAATTCTGTGTAAGAGATTCCAGATTCAATACGGGATTGTACGGAATCTTTTGCAAGCATGTAATTAAGACCAAAGTTCTTCCCAACATCACGAAGGAAAGAAATGACATTCATTTCCCCAATCCAGTCATGGTTGTTTGCAATCACTGCTGGATTTTCTGTAGCTGTGAAATCCAAAAATTGAGATAGTTGCCCTTTGATTCGGTTGGACCACTCGACAACGATGTCAGATGTGTTCAAAGTACGTTCCGCTTTTTTACCACTAGGATCGCCAATTAATCCAGTTGCTCCACCTACCAACGCAATTGGATGGTGACCTGCCTGCTGAAATCTTCTCAAAGTAAGAATCGGCAGCAAATGTCCGATATGCAAACTGTCCCCTGTTGGATCAAAACCAGAGTACAACTTCACCTTTTCTTCTGATAAAAGCTTCGTCAATCCATCTTCATCCGTAATCTGATTCACTAACCCTCTAAACTGCAAATCTTCTAATAAACTCATTGTAATATCTCCTTTTTATGTTGCTTTATTATATATAATTAAGCGGATTACTTAGCTGATGCTCGGCGCAAAAAGCGAAGCCGTTTGTGGAGAGCATCAGCTATGTTAAGCAGTACCTGAACACAAAAAAACCCATCCCTCCTATAAAAGAAGGGACGAGTTTATACGCGGTACCACCCTAATTGAAAAGCAGACAAAGCCGCTTTCCCACTCAAAAATGTAACGGTTCTCACCGTCTCCTGCTACTAAGCCAAGGTGCGGCCGTTCCCAAAAGATGCTCGAGGAGGTAATTCATTCAAATAGGTGTACTGATTCTCACCAACCATCAGCTCTCTTTAAGCATGCCTATTTGTACTACTTATTCCTTTCTTAGCACATTCTATAACTAATCAAAAATTTATATAAAGTCTTTTTACCATAAAAAAGCGTATCATGTCAACAGAAACATAAAGAAAATTTTGGAAGAAAACAAAAAGTTTGTCGCTATAAAACCTCAATATGCTATAATTAGTATGATTTGCCGGGGGGTAGATAAAATATGTCAAACTACGACAAGTTCAAAGAAAAATCACAGACCTTTTTTCAATTTTTCATAAATAATAAGACGAAAAAAGGCGCCAACATTACATATTTAGTAGTGTGGAATCTCATTCTTGTTTTTCTCGTTATCGGAGTAATCGGGGTGTCATTTGCTGGCGGTGCAGGTGCGGGTTATTTTGCAGCACTCGTCAAAGAAGAACCCATTCGTTCTTACGAAGATTTGAGAAAAAACATTTACAACTACGAAGAATCTACAGAAATGTATTTTGCCAATGACGTTTATTTAGGAAAATATCGTGCAGATCTACTTCGTGAAGAAGTGTCCCTGGATAACGTATCAGAGCATTTAATTAACGCACTTGTCTCAACAGAAGATGAATACTTCTATGAACATGAAGGGGTCGTACCAAAAGCCATCGTTCGTGCCCTTGTTCAGGAAGTAACAAATTCCGCCAACCAAACTGGTGGAAGTACGTTAACACAACAGTTGATCAAGAATCAAATTTTAACAAATGATGTCTCTTTTGATCGAAAAGCAAAAGAGATACTCCTCGCCCTTCGCCTGGAGAACTATTTCTCGAAAGAAGAGATACTTGAAGCATACCTAAATGTTTCACCTTTTGGTAGGGATTCAAACGGTAGAAACATTGCCGGAGCTCAGACAGCAGCAGAGGGGATTTTTGGTGTTGACATCAGTGAATTGTCCATTCCACAAGCTGCCTTTATTGCTGGACTTCCACAAAGCCCATTTGCCTATACTCCTTTTACTCGTTCAGCGGAAGTGAAAACTCCTGAAGGACTGGAACCAGGTCTCGATAGAATGAGATATGTACTTCACCGTATGCACGCAATGGGACATATTGATGATAATCAGTATGAAGAGGCACTCGCTTATGACATCACAAAAGATCTAGCGGAGCCCACTAACAGTGCCATTGAAGAATACCCGTACGTAGCATTCGAGATTGAAGAACGTGCGCAAGAAATCATTGCAGAGCAACTGGCATTAAATGATGGCTACGAAAAAGAAGAGCTAGACAGTAACGAACAATTACTTGGAGAATATTTGCAGTTGGCAGATACAACGCTTAGACAAAAGGGCTATGTAATCAAAACAACGATAGATAAAGACATTTATTCGAAAATGAGACAGATTACACAGGAGTTTCCTTACTTTAATGAAACAAAGGTGTATTCTTATGAAGAAGAGACTGACCCTGATACAGGAGAACTTGTAGCAAAAAACGCAGAACAAGTTGGCGCCTTGTTGATGAACAACAAAACTGGTGCAATAATCAGTTTTGTAGGAGGAAGAGATTTCAAAATCAAGGACTTAAACTTCGCCACCAACACTTGGCGTCATAATGGGTCTACCATGAAGCCGTTACTTGGATATGCACCTGCATATGAAATGGGGACACTCCAACCAGGCAGCATACTTGCGGATACACCGTTGACCGTGCACCTTCCAGGACAAGATCCGTGGTCACCGAACAACTGGAATAATCAATTCAACGGTCTTCAAACTGTGCGTCAATCCGTGGCACTTTCCCATAACTTAGCGGCTATCCGTGGATATATGGAAATTCTGCCTCAACGTCCGATGGAATACTTATTCAAACAAAACTTTACAAAACTAACCCAAGGGGATGCTGCAAACATCTCTGCAGTTCTTGGTTCACCATCTGTCGGGGTTAGCGTAGAAGAAAATACAGCAGGTTACGTTACCTTCGCAAACGGTGGGAATTACGTTGAACCTTACTTAATTGAAAGTATTAAAACAAAAGATGGGGAAGTCATCTATGAGCATAAAGTAGAGCCTGTCGAGATTTATTCTCCTCAGACTGCATATTTAATGATAGATACTATGCGTGATACTTTTAGAAGGGGTACTGCAAACGTAGCAAGAGATCATATACAATTCAGTTCCGATTGGGCTGGAAAGACCGGTACCACCCAGGATACACATGATATTTGGATGATGGGTTCTAATCCAAATATTACCTTTGGTCTATGGATGGGGTATGACGAGAGACATGTATTAAGGGCAAATAGTGGTAGAACTCCTACACAAAGAAGCCAAATACTATGGGCACAACTACTAAACGGTGCCTACGACATCAATCCGGAATTAATTGGCCCTTCCGGACAATTCCAAATGCCAGGCGGAATCGTTCGCCGCAGCTATTGTAAGCTGTCAGGTTTGTTACCATCCGATCTTTGCCAAAAAGCAGGCCTTGTTGGGGAAGACATTTTTAACGCAAAATATGCTCCAACGAAAACGGATGATAGTTTAACAACAGGGAAATATGTTCAAATTGGGGACATTGCTTATGCACCATTAAGTTCAACACCTTCCGAATTTGTTAAGGAAGGACCGATGATTAAACCGGATTTCTTGAAGAAACTTCAACTGGATAGCTTGGAAGAACTCGCTAAATACATGAAGGATAAAACTCTCTTTGATGGATTGACGGTACTTTCTGAGGATCCTCTGCCAGCTAACAGTTCGGCACCGAAACAAGTTGGTGGTGTGAACGTATCCGGCTCCACTTTAACATGGGCAGCAAGCTCACAAAAAGACGTTATTGGTTATTACGTTTACTATAAAGAAAACAGCGCTAGCTCCGCACGAAGAATTGCTTCCGTGCAAGCTGATGACAACATGAGCACCAAAATCTCTCAAAAATCCGGATTCTTCTACGTCACTGCAGTTAATGCCAGTGGTAAAGAATCTTCTCCATCCAGCTCAGCAAAGCTTGGAGATCCGGATAAAAAAGATGAACCAAAACCTAAGCCTAAGCCAAAACCGGATCCTAAACCACCTTCCAATGGTGGTGGCGGTAATGACGATGGCGGTGAAAACGATGGTGGTGGAGATGACGACGGCGGTAACGGCGACGATAACTCTACAGATCCTCCACCAGATGATAGTGGAGACGACGGAGAAGATTAATTTTTCTAGGCAATAAACCTAAAAGGCACTTACCCACATGGGTAAGTGCCTTGTTCATTATGTTAAAGCTGCGTTTTGTCTTTTCTTGTTACTCCAGTTGCTAGCGACTATAAAAATAATTAATGAAGTCGTTATGAGAGTTCCATGCAGGATGAGTACCATTTGTGGCATGGTAAGACCTTTTAACAAAATTGGCGCAATGACAAACCCTAGTGCAAAGCCTAGTGACTTCAGCAGCATCCCTACGGCAAAAACCCTCCCCCTTATGTAATTATCCGACTTCTGAAGAATGCTTGCATGTAAAGTTGTAAAACAAGCATCAAAAATCCCTGTTAAAAAAGCAAAAAATAAAATGACGCTAATGAATGTATTTGACAAGAAGATAATAAAGCCGAGTGACATGAACATAGCCGATAAGAAAAATACAGAATAAATTTTTTCACTTCTAATAATTTTTAGTTTTGGTATCGTGTAAGTTGCAAGAACCGAACCTATCCCCCAGACACCCCAAATCATGCCGTAATAGAAGCTTTGACGATCTCCATCAATCTGTTCGGCCAATAAAGGAATCCCAAGATTATGCGAGCTACCTGCAAAAGCTCCTACCAGAAATACAACATTTATCATTAAGAGCATAGGTGCTAACTTAAGGTAACGGTACACCTCCCTCGTATCCTTGAGAACGGACAAAATATTATTTCTAAATCCGCTGACAATCTCCTTGTTTTTCTTAGCTGTGGTAGGATCCCACTTCATTCTCCAAAGGACAAAGCCGGATAGCAGATATGTCCCTGCATCAATCAATAAGGTGTACTTATATCCTAAAACTTCCGTTATTACCCCTGCACCGATAAATCCAGTGACAAGGCTGATGGAGGTCAATCTCGCAATAAGCGAGTTCGTTTCAAGAATTTTATCTTGGCCGAATATTTGCGGAACCTCCGCACTGAAACTGACCATAAAGAAGCTACTAATAAATCCGATTAAAGCGGATACGACCAGAATCATTACTGGATCAGGAAAGGGGATTAATAAAAGAATCAGTCCCGCCCGCAAGATGTCCGTCACAAGCATGATGGTCTTTCTATTCCATTTATCTGCCGCTATTCCACTAACTAAGCTGGCCAGAACACCCCCAATTGTTCTAGCAGCCATCGTTGCAGCCAACCAGACAGGACTCCCAGTTGCTGCATATACGACTACATTCAATACAATCAAATCCATAAATGAACCGAAGTCAGATAATGCCTTTGTGTATAAAAATAACTTATGTTTTCCCATTGCTGTTTCCCCTATTCTCTATATGTCCTGTATCTATAGTACTCTTGTAGGGGTTTATTTCGCAATACGAAATTTTGAAAAGTGTGATTTTTCTTTTGTACTGTCTTTTTCGGAGAGAGCTTCTACCACTTTTGTGAGACCTTCTACCTTGTTGGGATACCCTTCTACTACTTTCACGCGATCTTCTACCTTTTCCAGTTAACCTTCTACAATTTTCAAGCAGCCTTCTACCTTTTAACAAAATTCGACACAGCCCACCTCTCCTAATAATTCCCCAAATAAAAAAACAACACCCCACCGCAAAAACGGTAGGCTGTTGTTTTTAGAAAATCCGAAAATACTATTAATCCTCCATCGTAGACAAATCACCAGTAGGCAAATCCAGCTCCCATGCTTTCAACACACGACGCATGATTTTTCCACTACGAGTCTTTGGAAGCTTGTCGCGGAATTCAATTTCACGCGGTGCCGCATGTGCTGCAAGACCCCGTTTCACAAATTGACGTATCTCCTCTTTGAGCTCGTCACTTGCTGTATGACCGTCACGAAGCGCAACGAACGCTTTAATGATTTCACCGCGCACAGGATCCGGTTTACCGATAACTCCGGCTTCAGCAACAGCAGGGTGCTCCACAAGCTTGCTTTCCACTTCAAATGGTCCAACACGCTCACCGGATGTCATGATAACATCATCGATACGGCCTTGGAACCAGAAGTAGCCTTCTTCATCCATATAAGCCGAATCACCGGAAACGTACCAGTCACCTGGCATGAAATAGGACTCATACTTTTCTTTATTGTTCCAGATCGTGTGCATCATGGACGGCCAGCCTTTTTTAATCGCAAGGTTGCCCATGCGATATGGCGGAAGTTCGTTTCCTTGATCGTCCACAATTGCCGCTTCTACTCCCGGAATCGGCTTGCCCATGGAACCAGGCTTGATTTCCATTGCTGGATAGTTACAAATCAATTGTGCACCTGTCTCTGTCATCCACCATGTATCGTGTACGCGGAGATTAAATACCTTCACACCCCAACGAATTACTTCCGGGTTTAACGGTTCCCCAACACTCAGGATATGGCGAAGAGAAGATAAATCAAACTTTTTGACTACTTCGTCTCCTGCTCCCATCAACATACGGAATGCTGTTGGTGCGCTATACCATACAGATACGCCATAATCCTCAATTGTCTCATACCATGCTTCCGGTCTGAAACGGCCACCAACAATGACATTGGATGCTCCTACCAGCCAAGGTCCGAAGATACCATAAGCCGTTCCTGTTACCCAACCTGGATCAGCGGTGCACCAGTACACATCTTCTTCTTTAAGATCCAATACCCACTTAGCTGTTTGGTAGTGCTGAATCATGGCATTATGAACATGAAGCACTCCTTTTGGCTTCCCGGTGGATCCGCTTGTATAATGAAGCACCAAGCCGTCTGTTTTTTCCACCCATTCCACTTGAAGCGTTCTGCTTGCTTCCTTCATACGGGAGTTGAAGTCGATGAAAGGTCCTTCCTCTTTCACATTTTCCCCTACGAGTACAACATGCTTCAGTGCAGGCAGATCATCTAGCGGGATGCGATTAAGCAGTTCTGGTGTAGTGATGATTACTTTTGCTTCACTGTCCTCTAATCGGTCCTTAACAGCGCCTTCCATAAATGCCTCAAACAATGGACCGACAATCGCGCCAAGCTTGATCGCTCCAAGTGCTGCAAAATATAGTTCAGGGGAACGTGGCATGAAAATAAAGACACGATCTCCTTTTTCCACATCGCAAGTCTGTTTTAAAATGTTACCTGCTTTGTTGGACATATCTTTCATTTCCTTGAACGTATACTTTTCATCACGTTCTGGATCACGGTAATATAGTGCTACTTTATTTTTACGTGCAGATTCTGCGTGACGGTCGATGGCTTCATGAGCGACGTTCACTCTTCCCGTTTCAGAAAAACTGAAGTTTTTTTCTACCTCTGACCAGTCAAAATTTCGGTAGGTTTGTTCATAGTCTTCTAGATTGTAGTTCCCCTTCGTTACTGGTAACGCTTCCACTTTCATCCACAAACACCCCTTATGTATATTTCTACAATACTATTATAGTACAGATAGAATTTTTTCTCAATTTTTTAAAAATTAATAGTATTGCATGAATAATTTTGTGTTTTCTAGTAGACTAGAGGTAGAGTAAAATGAAAGCGGTTTAATTCGCTTGTGTTTTTCTTGTAAAATGAGAAAATATCATTAGAAGATTACAATTATTCTTGTAGGTAAAAGTAGGTGGAGAGTTAGATGGAACACAGAAAAACGTATAATGCTAAGGAAATTAGAACGAAAAATAGCCGCTTGATCATTGAAGGACCAGTTACACCAGAGAAGCTGGCAAGCTATGAATTTCATAAAGACCTTGTTGCATTTAGACCTCCGGAACAACAGCGTAAGGCTTTGATTGAAATTGCAGGCCTTCCAGAGGGAAGAATCATCATTGCAAGAACACATGATACCATAGTTGGCTATGTTACCTATCTCTACCCTGATCCGATGGAAAGATGGTCAGAAGGGAAAATGGAAAACCTTATTGAACTTGGTGCCATTGAAGTAGTGCCGGAAGTTCGCGGGAGTTCTGTTGGTAAATCCCTGCTTCAAGTTTCAATGATGGATGACATGATGGAAAACTATATTGTCATAACAACCGAATATTATTGGCACTGGGACTTAAAGGGAACGGGACTTAATGTTTGGGAGTATAGAAAAATAATGGAAAAAATGATGAATGCCGGTGGTTTGGAATACTATGCAACCGACGACCCTGAAATCAGTTCCCATCCTGCCAACTGTTTAATGGCTAGAATCGGCAAAAATATTGACCAGGAATCTGTACAGAGATTTGATCAACTTCGCTTTCACAACCGTTTTATGTACTAGCATATAATGGTTTATACGGAACTTCTTTTAGAAGGAGGAAAGACCATGATTGTAGAAAGAATTATGAAGAAAGATGTTCATACATTACTGCCCACTGATACGGTGGAGCAAGCCCTTCACCTTATGGAAGAAAAGAATATCCGTCATATTCCTATCGTAAATGATAATCGGCAGTTGGTTGGGATAATATCTGATAGGGATGTTCGAAACGGGCTTCAGGCAGCATTATATGAAAATAGTGCCCAAGAGGACCTACAGCAGCCTCTTTCCAAAGTAATGAAAACAAATGTATTAACAGGACACCCCCTGGATTTTGTTGAGGAGGTTGCCGCGACTTTTTATGAATATAAGATTGGTTGCCTTCCGATCATACAAGAATCCAAACTCGTAGGAATTGTTACAGAAACGGACCTGCTCTATACATTTGTACAATTAACAGGAGCAAATCAGCCTGCATCACAGTTCGAAGTAAAAGTCGAAAATATTGCCGGGAAGCTTGCAGAAGTAACCTCCATGTTAAAGAAACGAAAGCTAAATATCCTCAGTGTGCTTGTCTACCCTCATCAAGATGAGCAATTTAAAATTCTTGTCTTCCGGGTTCAGACGATGAATCCTACAGGTGTCATTCATGACCTGCAGGAAGAAGGCTATGAAGTGCTATGGCCGAACTTGCCGGGTGTAACCTCATGAAAAAAGCAGTCTTTGTGTATTCGGATGATTTTCAGACCTATAAGTTCAGTGAAAACCATCCCTTTAATCAACTAAGAGTTAAACTCACTTATGACTTGCTACAAAAGAGCAACCTGCTCTCTAGTCAAGATATTGTTCCACCGAGAATGGCTACTGATGAGGAATTAGCGCTTATTCATGATCCGCGCTATATTGAGGCTGTTAAATTGGCTGGAAAAGGGTTACTGCCTAAAGAAAAAGCAAACAACTATGGGCTCGGGACAGAAGATACACCTATATTTCCTGATATGCACGAAGCCAGTGCACTGCTTGTCGGTGGAACTTTAACAGCTGTCGATCAAGTCATGACAGGAAAAACCGAACATGCCTTAAATCTAGGTGGCGGGCTGCATCATGGTTTCCGGGGAAAGGCATCAGGATTTTGTATTTATAACGACACTGCTGTGGCCATAAAGTATCTTCAGGAAAAGTATGGAGCAAGAGTTCTCTATGTAGATACGGATGCCCATCACGGCGACGGTGTGCAGTGGGCTTTTTACGAGGATCCCAATGTATGCACCCTTTCCATCCATGAAACGGGGCGGTATTTATTCCCTGGGACAGGTAATGTAAATGAACGGGGGCAAGGGGATGGATATGGGTATTCTTTCAATATTCCCATCGACGCCTTTACAGAGGATGACTCTTTCTTGGAGGTTTATGAACAGTCACTTACAGAAGTGGCCAATTTCTTTAAGCCAGATGTCATTTTAACGCAAAATGGTGCTGATGCTCATTACTTTGACCCACTCACCCATCTGTCCACTTCTATTAAAGTGTATCGGGAGATTCCGAAGCTTGCTCATAAAATTGCCCATCAATATTGCAGAGGGCGATGGATTGGTGTTGGAGGAGGCGGCTATGATATTTGGAGAGTCGTTCCAAGGGCATGGTCTCATGTTTGGTTAGAGATGATGGAAAAGAACAATATGTATGGGTCATTGTCAGAAGATTGGATAAACGAATGGAAAGACAAGGCACCTGTTGCGTTGCCTTCCACATGGGAAGACCCCCAGGACCTTTATAAACCCATTCCACGAAAACAGGAAATTACGGAGAAAAATAAACAGCTCCTTTTAAAAGCTCTATATCCCATTAGCCATCTGCGAACTGATAATAATTCACAGATTGGATAAAGAAAAACCAGCACTACGCCAATTAGCGTGAAGAGCTGGTTTTTTCATGATATCAGTTAACTATTTCTTCTTTTTGTGGATCGGAAATGACAATTTCTACCCTTCTATTCTTTTGATAGTTAGCATCTGATGTATTCTCTACAATCGGCCTTGTATCCCCATAACCCACGGCAATAAAACGCTCAGGATCTAAGTCATGAGAGTCGATCAAATATCGAATGACACTACTTGCCCTCGCTGCAGATAGTTCCCAGTTAGAAGGAAACTTTTCTGTTGAAATCGGTCTGTTATCGGTATGTCCTTCTACCTTGACCAAATTAGGAATTTTGGTTAGTAATGTTCCAACTTTATCGAGAAAAGGATGCGCAATAGGAAGGATTCTTGCTTCAGCCGTCTCATATAAAACTTTTTCCTCAAGCACAAGGACAATCCCACGCTCTGTCCTGTTGGCTACCACTACATCCTCGAGGTCATTTTCAGCTAAAAATGTTTGTACTTCAACAAGCAGTTCTTGCAGACTATCTTCATTCGCCTGCGCTACTTCTTGATTTTTCGAAACATCTTCTTGGTTATTGGTCGATTCTGTATTTACAGAGAAATCTGTCGGGTGCTCGAAGGGAACAGCGGAAGGATTATAATCCAAGATATTCACTTGCTTGAACGACTCTGCTACAGCTTTAAATTTTACCAAGTCTATTTGTGACATGGAAAATAATAAAATAAAAAATACTAAAACAAGCATAAAGAGGTCGGAAAACGTGACCATCCACTTTGGTGCACCACTTTCAACAGACACCTTTCTTTTACGGCGCTTCATTGAAAGTTCTCCTCCAATGTTTCAGCTACTGGTTCTTCTTTTCTTTTCCTATCTTGATTGGAAAGGAAAGCAGAAAGTTTTTCCTCCAAAATTTTAGGGTTCTGTCCAGATTGAACGCCGATAACCCCTTCGATAATAATTTGTTTTAAAAATACTTCTTTTTCCGTCTTATTTGCAAGTTTACTAGCCATTGGGAGAAATACAAGATTTGCTAAAAGTGTTCCATACAACGTTGTCAGAATAGCAATGGCCATGTTTGGTCCAAGGGTGGTAGGATCGTTTAAGTTTTTCAACATTAGGACCAATCCAATCAACGTACCAATCATCCCCCATGAAGGAGCATAATCCCCTGCTTTTTCAAGAATGCTTCTCCCCTTCATATGTCTTTCTTCCATTGCTGAGATTTCAGCATTCATAATGTCATGGATTACTTCTGGTTCCACACCATCCACAGCAAGCAGGACGCCTTTTTTTATAAAATCATCTTCTACATCTTCAAGCTCCGCCTCCAGAGCTAATAGCCCCTCTCTTCTAGCTCGATCTGATAATCGGACAAATGTCTGAATTAAGTTTGGCAGTTCATTTTCTTGTCGGGAAAATGCTGCTTTAATTACGGTTGGCATTACTTTCATTTCTTTTAGGTTAAAGGTAATTAGTAGCGCTCCTAGTGTTCCTCCAATTACGATTAGAAACGAGGGAAAATGCAAGAAGCTGCTTGCACCGCTTAAACCAGAGTTGTTAATGATGCCGAATAATATCATTGCTAGACCGAGAACGAGACCTATTGGTGTTAACATATCAAACTTTTTCATACTTTCTCCCCTGACCTTAAACGCTCTTGTTTTTATTGACTTATCTCACTAACTCCCAGTTTCCTTTCGTTTCAGGTGATCGCTTTCCGCGGGACGGTGCTTGAGCCTCCTCGGCTTTGCCTGTGGGGTCTCAAGCTACCGTTACTCCCCCGCTGGAGTCTCTCACCTTTCACTCCAGTCAACTGGGGAAAGTGATTAATCAATGGATTGTCATTTTTAGATAAAGAAAGAGGACAAACGTTTTGGTGGTTGTCCTCTTCTTTTACTATCTATATCGACAGTTTTTTTATTTTGTTGAGCGTCTAAATTCAATTCTATGTGGAAGTACGACAGTTTGATCTTCTACTTTCTCTTTATTCATGAATTTCGTTAATAGTCTCATGGCTACTGCCCCGATGTCATACATTGGTTGCACAACTGTGGAGAGTTGTGGGCGGACCATTGTAGCAAGTCTAGTGTTATCAAATCCGATTACTTCAATGTCTTCCGGGATGTTCAATCCGTTGTCCTGAGCACCATGGATGACTCCTAAAGCCATTTCATCTGTTCCAACAAAAATCGCTGTTGGGCGGTCTTTCAATGCGATAAGTTTTTCGACTGCTTCTATACCGGAATCGTACGAATAGTCACCTTCTAACACAATCTCCTCATCATAAGAAAGACCAGCATCTTCTAGTGCGCGTTTATAACCAGTCAGTTTTTTCTCCCCATTGATTGGTTCTTCAAAAAGACCTGACACGTAGCCCACTCGTTTATGCCCTTTTTCAATTAATGCGGTTACAGCATCAAAAGAGGCTTGGACATAATCAATGGTTACGGAAGGCACCTTGTTGTCTTTTTCAATGGATGCAGCCAATACAATTGGGACTGGTGATCTTTCAAATTCAGATGCCAACTCTTCTGTTATATTCCCACTCATGAAAACAATTCCATCTACTTGTTTGCCAAGCATCGTGTTTAACAGGTGCAATTCCTTGTCCACATTTTGGTCAGAGTTGCTTAGGATGATATTGTATTTATACATCGTTGCAATATCTTCAATTCCGCGAGCTAACTCTGCATAGAAGATGTTAGAAATATCAGGGATGATTACTCCTACTGTTGTTGTTTTTTTGCTTGCCAGTCCTCTTGCTACAGCATTCGGACGATATCCAAGTCGTTCAATTGCTTCCAATACTTTTTTTCTTGTGGTTGGTTTTACATTCGGGTTTCCGTTTACTACTCGGGAAACCGTTGCCATGGAAACGTTCGCTTCTCTGGCAACATCATAAATTGTTACATTCATTCACACACACTCTCCTTCTATATACATGCATCTATGTAAGGCAATATTTAATAATATGTTCTGTAAAAAACCGCTTTTGATTTCCGCAAATGGCTACGCTTATCCAGAGGGCGACCTTGAGCCTCCTCGGCAAGCCTGCGGGGTCTCTACATTGCCGCTACCTTCCCGGCGGATTCTTCGCCTTTTGCTCCAATCAACAGCTAGGATACATCAACAACTTCCATAACACAGCCAATAAGATAAATTTGGCAAAATAACGCATTTATCTAATAATCATACGTTATTCTAAGCAGACAAGCAATGAATTTACTATACTCCTGCTTATATCTTTTGCTAAATGTAAATTTTTTATGAAAACTTATGAAAACAGACAAAGACGAGCGTTCTGCCCGCTCGTCTTTGGTGAAACCTTATTAAGATTTGTATGCGTAGTGGCTGCGCAATTCCGTGATGAACTCATTGAACTGATCGATGTCCATCTGCTGCGCCGCGTCGGAAAGTGCTACTGCCGGATCAGGATGAACTTCCGCCATCACTCCATCTGCACCGATTGCAAGTGCTGCCTTTGCAGTAGGCAATAGGAGATCTTTTCTACCAGTGGAATGTGTTACATCCACAAATACAGGTAAGTGAGTTTCTTTTTTCAGAATTGGTACAGCTGAGATATCTAGTGTATTACGTGTTGCTTTCTCGTAAGTTCTAATTCCACGCTCACATAAAATGATTTGATCGTTACCTTGAGCGATAATGTACTCAGCTGCATTGATGAACTCATCAATTGTAGCTGCAAGTCCTCTTTTTAGAAGGACCGGTTTATTCACTGCACCAGCTGCTTTCAGTAGTTCAAAGTTTTGCATGTTACGCGCACCGATTTGAATGACGTCTACGTAATCGCATGCGACTTCAATATCAGCTGGGTTGATGATTTCACTTATGATAGCCATATCAAACTCATCACCAACACGTTTTAATATTTTTAAGCCTTCCAATCCAAGTCCTTGGAAGTCGTATGGAGAAGTTCTTGGCTTAAATGCTCCACCACGAAGAAGTTTTATTCCTTGTGCTTTTGCGGCTTGAGCCACTTGGGCAACCTGTTCATAACTTTCAACGGCGCAAGGACCGATGATGAAGTTTTGAGATCCATCGCCAATTTTTACTCCTTTTACTTCAACAACCGTATCTTCCGGTTTTTTCTTACGGGAAACGAGCAGTGCTTTTCTGTGATCATCTTTTTGCAGTTCAAGTCCTGCTTTGAATATTTCTTTGAATATATGCTGTAAAGTGGAAGTTTCGAAAGGTCCATCGTTATGTTCCGTGATTAAGTCCAACATTTTTCTTTCACGGACCGGGTCATATCGATTTACACCTTGCGCCTCTTTAAGCTTTCCTATTTCTTGGACAAGCTCACCGCGCTTGTTGATAACCTCTAATAGTTGTAAGTTTAGTTCTTCGACTTGTTTTCGCAAGGCGTCTAATTCGTTATGACTCATATAATTTCATCCTTTCTGTATTTATAACAGTACCAAGTTGTGGTACATTTCTATTAATTAGTTATTATAAACGATGACTTTCTGATTGTCACGGATTTTTTCTTTATTAATTAAACGCTTTTAAGCGGTAAAGTATTATATGATGCTACATAGGGATGGTGAATCTTTTTTGATTTTCGCATTAGATATTGGAACAAGATCAGTAGTTGGCCTACTGCTAGAACAGGATCAGAGTAAGTTCCGCATCAAGGATATAGTAGTAAAGGAGCACGAAGAACGGGCAATGTTAGATGGTCAAATACATGATATTTTGGCAGTTTCTAAAGTAATTACATATGTGAAAGAAAAGTTAGAAGAAAAACATGGACCATTAAAAAAAGTATGCGTCGCTGCAGCAGGACGAGCATTAAAAACTCAAACAGCCTACGCGATACAAGACATTAAAGGAAGGGCCTTGTTTACGGAAGATGATATATTTTTATTAGAACTTTCTGCTGTCCAAGAAGCGCAAAGGAAGTTACTCCAAGAAAGTGAAATTGACTATACTAATCAGTATTTCTGTGTCGGATATTCAGTGCTTCGGTATTACTTAGATGAAGAAGAAATAGGCAGTCTGCTTGATCAAAGAGGGGAAAAAGCATCAGTTGAAATCATTTCGACCTTCTTGCCTAAAATTGTAGTAGAATCATTGATTTCAGCCCTCCAACGATCTGGTCTTCAACTTGAGGCCCTGACACTTGAACCAATTGCGGCTATTAATGCTCTGATCCCTCCTTCTATGAGAAGATTGAATGTTGCCTTAGTAGACATTGGTGCTGGAACATCTGATGTCGCAATCTCTATGGATGGTACCGTCACTGCATACGGAATGGTCCCTGTTGCGGGAGATGAAATTACGGAAGGTTTGAGTGATGCTTTTTTATTGGATTTTCCACAAGCGGAACAGGCTAAACGAGACTTGCTCCATAATGAGGAAATTACTTTTACCGATATCCTTGGCTTTCAACAAACTCTATCTAAACAGGAAATGGTACATCAGATTTTTACATCCATTGAAAAACTCGCATCCTCTATCACAAAGGAAATAAAGAGGCAGAATAACCAGACAGCACCCAAGGCAGTCATGCTTGTGGGAGGAGGAAGCCTAACCCCTTCCTTGCCCTCTCTCATTGCAGAAAAACTGGGTTTACCCAAAAATCGAGTAGCAATTCGCGGGGTAGATGCAATCCAGCAATTGGATCAAACAGACATTCCTGTTCAAGGCCCTGAATTTATCACTCCTGTAGGGATTGCCATAGCCGCAAAGGAGAAACCAATAGAATATGTTTCTGTTACTGTTAATGAGCTCCCCGTTCGTTTATTTGATGTAAAAAAATTGACCATTGGAGACAGCCTTTTAGCTGCTGGGATTAGCATCAACAAATTGGTTGGTAAGCCAGGCTTGGCATTAATGGTAGAAGTGAATGGAAAAAGCCTGACATGTCCAGGAAGTTTTGGAGAGGCACCTAAGATCTCAAGAAACGGTCAGCCTGCTCACAGCTTCGATTCAATTGAAAACGGGGATATTATTTTAGTGGAAAAAGGAATGGATGGAAAATCAGCCTCTCTTACTGTCATGGAGGTTGTAGGGTCAGCGTTACCTACCCTTTCAGTAACTGTGAACGGCCATTCTAAAACGATCAATCCCAGCATACTCCTTAACGGTCAACTTACTGCTTTAGAACAACCACTTGCAGATCGTGACAAGGTTACTTACACTTATCCGGATACCATAGGAGAGCTCCTGGTGCAAAACTGTGAAATCCCAGAGAAAGATCTAGAGCCGTTTTACCTATTCATAAATGATGAAAAAACTAACCTATCACCCTTTTCTGTCCAAGTTAAGAAGAATGGAAAACAAGTGTCTTTAAATGACCATTTTTCTAATGATGACAGTATCGTATGGGAAAAGGGAAGCATACCTACAGTTAAAATGCTTTCGATTGTTCAGCAGTATGAAACAAAACAAGAAATAGCAGTAACTTTCAAAGGAAAAAAAATTGTTTTGAGCAAGGTGTTGCTTGAATTTTATCGAAATGGGCAGTTGCTTTTAGAAGAGGATTCCTTAAATAGAGGAGATCATTTACAAGTGATGGTCAGACGCAAGGAGCCTTTCATTTTCCAAGATATGTTCCGCTTCGTAGACATCGAAAGACCACAAGGGGCCGGATCTTTTATGTTAAAGAAAAATGGAACAGAAGCCTCCTTCTACGATTTTATCGATCATGGAGATGAATTAGACATAGAGTGGAAAAGCAAAGTTTTAGATGCCAATATAAAAGATAAGGCTTAAGCATTTATTAGTCCGAAATAAAACGAACGTGCATAGTCGCACGTTCGTTTTATTTTACATTCTCTTGAAGGGAAGAATATGTTATCTTCCAGTGAGAAGCATTCCAAGCAATTTTGCCATCTTTAAATAACAAAGCTTGCGGTGATTCATGCTTTACATCAAATGTTTCTGCGATGTGATTGGAGAGCGGTCTAGCTTCTTGGACATTCAAATAGAAACATGGAACCTGATTTTGGTCTGCTACAAAGTTCTCGAATTCTTCGAATGCAGCATGACTGATTGGACATGTTGTACTGTTTTTGAAAAACAAGAAAGTCTCATTTTCTTGGACGATTTGATCGAATTGTTCTACAGATTGCACGATTGATTTGCTCATACTATTACACCCTCTTCTATATGTTTATGTAAATTAAAAACGGCGAAGTTATCATACCACTTCGCCGTTTTATTCTCAAGTTATGAGATTGCTTATTTTTCTTCTTTATCTTCATCGCTTGCAGATAGCTTTTTCTCTACGTCTTCTAACGCAGCTTTTGTATCTTCAAGTCGCTTCTTCACTTCATCCGTCATTTCATCAGATTCTGTTTCGATAGCAGTAGCGGCTTCTGAGATGATATCTTGAACCTGCTCTTGCAGCTCCATGGATACATCCCCATTCTTATCTCGCAATTGTTTTACCTTATCCATCACTTGTTGTGTTTGATCAGCAATGGCCTTAGTCAACTGGTTTTTCTTATCCTTGGCAGTTTCAGCTAATTCAGTAGTATATTCAGTAGCTTGAACCTTCCAGTTATCTGTTCTTTCTTTTAAATGAGTCGCCTGATCCGTGATATCTTCACGAAGCTCTCTACCGGATTTAGGAGCCAGGAACAATGCAGTTGTAGCTCCCACAATTCCACCAATAAGTGTACCGATTAAAAAGTCCTTCGTATTAATACCGTCAGTGTTCGTGTTCATCTCTTTCTTGTTCTCTTCGCCCATTTCCGATTCCTCCTCAAATTTTGTTAATTTTGTTTTTCTGTTTTCTCTCATTCCATTTGTCAACAAGCTCCATTGCTACATTGGACCACTGGACAACTTGCGACACCTTATCCTGATTTTGATCTAGTTGTTGTGCAACATTATTAGATAAACGTGAAACGGAATGATTAAATCCTTGAATGGAAGTTCCAACATCCTTTACAGCAGTTACAACCGTATTAAGTTGTTGCGACTTGTCTTGAATGTCGTCCATTAATACATTGGTTTTATGTAATATCTGCTCTGTCTCGGATGTGATCCCTTGCATCTGTTTTTCAATACCACCTAATGTACCGGCAACTTGATTTAAAGTGCCTTGCACGGAAAGAAGTGTTTTTGAAACAAAAATAACCAATATTAAAAAAGCAATAGCTACAATAATTGCGCTAATGTAAAGCAACTCACTCAACGTGACACCTCCTGGCTGCTGACATACATACTTACTATTTACCCCACTTATTACAGTTTAAACATTCTATACTCTGTTTTATTCTAGGACAAAAGGAAAATCCCTTCAAAAATTTAAAGAATTTTTAAAAATATTACTAATATTTTTAGACAAAAAATTCAACAAAATACGCGTAATCGGTTACAATAGTGATGTTACATAACCATTTTCTTAGGGGGCAATACAATGAAGGATCCTCGTATTCAAACACTTGCAAAAAACTTAATTAACTATTCTGTTCGTCTTCAAAAAGGCGAAAAGGTATTAATCGAAAACTTTGGACTGCAAAGAGAACTTGTCGTAGCACTTGTTGATGAAGCATATAAAGCTGGCGGTTATCCATTCGTATCTTTAAAAGATGTCCAGGTAGACCGAGCCCTACTAATGGGAGCTCGTGAAGAACAATATAGCATGAAAGCAGATTTTGAAGCAAATGTCATGAAAAACATGGATGCTTATATCGGGCTTCGTTCAGGCGACAACATCGCAGAATTGTCTGATGTTCCTGATGACAAACAAAAAATCCAAGGCAGTACGGTAGGGAAGAAAGTGCACCGTGACATCCGTGTTCCTAAAACGAAATGGGTCGTTCTTCGTTATCCAAATGCCAGCATGGCTCAGCTTGCAAAAATGAGCACAGAAGGTTTTGAGAACTTCTATTTCGATGTATGTAATCTTGATTATGGAAAAATGAGCAATGCGATGGATGCTCTTGTTGAATTAATGAATAAAACAGACAAGGTACGAATTACCGGAGAAGGTACAGATCTTACATTCTCTATTAAAGATATCCCTGCAATTAAATGCGCAGGTGAAATGAATATTCCAGATGGCGAGGTATATACAGCTCCTGTGAAGGATTCTGTTAACGGTACAATTACGTATAATACACCATCTCCATACCAAGGCTTCACATATGAAAATGTGAAATTGACTTTCCGCGACGGAAAAATTGTGGAAGCAACAGCCAATGATTCTGACCGTATCAATAAAATCTTTGATACAGATGAAGGTGCACGTTTCATTGGAGAGTTCGCAATCGGTGTTAACCCTTATATCCAACATCCGATGCAGGATATCCTATTTGACGAAAAAATTGATGGAAGCTTCCATTTCACTCCTGGTCAGGCATATGAAGATGCTTGGAACGGCAATAATTCCGATATTCATTGGGATATGGTAATGATCCAACGTCCTGAATATGGCGGAGGAGAAATCTACTTTGATGATGTTCTGATCAGAAAAGATGGAAAGTTTGTCATCTCAGAGCTTGAAGGATTGAATCCGGAGAATTTAAAATAAGGTAAGTATGAACCATCCGCAAGTGAATTGTGGGTGGTTTTTTATTGTTGCTTTAGACTTCTTTTATAATTGGAACCCTTTTTCAAGACCTCTCTCTATCCGTTTTCGCGCTACTGCGGTCTTCATACCTCTCCTCAAAACCTCTCTCTACTCATTTCGGCTTTGCTGAAGTCTTCATACCTCTTCTCAAGACCTCTCTCTATCCATTTTGGCGTTATTGAAGTCTTCATAGCATTCCTCAAGACCTCTCTCTATCCGTTTTCGCGCCGCTGAAGTCTTCATACCTCTTCTCAAGACCTCTCTCTACTCATTTTGGCGCTGCTGAAGTCTTCATACCCCTTCTCAAGACCTCTCTCTACTCATTTTGGCTTTGCTGAAGTCTTCATACCTCTTCTCAAGACCTCTCTCTACTCATTTTGGTGCTACTGAAGTCTTCATACCTCTTCTCAAGACCTCTCTCTATCCATTTTCACTTAACAGAAGTCTTCATACCTCTCCTCAAGACCTCTCTCTACTCATTTTGGCGCTGCTGAAGTCTTCATAGCCCTCCTCAAGACCTCTCTCTACTCATTTTGGCTTTGCTGAAGTCTTCATACCTCTTCTCAAGACCTCTCTCTACTCATTTTGGCGCTGCTGAAGTCTTCATAGCCCTTCTCAAGACCTCTCTCTATCCATTTTCACTTAACAGAAGTCTTCATACCTCTCCTCAAGACCTCTCTCTACTCATTTTGGCGCTGCTGAAGTCTTCATACCTCTTTTCAAAACACCTCTCTATCCGTTTTCGCGCTACAGAGGTCTTCATTTCATTCAACA